>NZ_CP045422.1:0-600000 GCF_014926585.1 Devosia beringensis
CCCGGCGGTGATCGCCCGCGACGAGCTGTGGAAGATGGGCCAGTTCAAGCCTGGCGACACCATCCGCTTCCACCCGGTGGCGCGGGCGGATGATCCGGTGGCCAGCCCCTCGCTACACCGCCCCACCGATGATAGTGGCACCGCCATTCTGGCACGTTCTGAAACCGGTCCCGTGCCGGTGGTCTATCGGCGCCAGGGCGATGACAATCTGCTGGTCGAATATGGCGACATGAGTCTCGACATTGCCCTGCGCCTGCGCGTTCATTTGCTGATGCAGGCTGTTCAGGCTGACCCGCGGATCCCTGCCATCGACCTTACGCCAGGCATCCGCTCGCTGCAGATCCACTACGATGGCACGGCCCTCAGCCGCAGCCGGCTGCTCGGCATGCTGGCCGAGATCGAGATGTCGCTGCCCGCTGCCGAGGATGTCGTGGTCCCCAGCCGCATTGTGCATCTGCCTTTGTCGTGGAACGATCCGGACATCCAGCTGGCCATGCAGAAATATCAGGACCTCGTGCGCCCCAACGCGCCCTGGTGCCCCGACAATATCGAGTTCATCCGCCGCATCAATGGGCTCGACAGCATCGACGCGGTCAAGCAGACCATTTTCGACGCCAGCTATCTGGTGCTCGGCCTGGGCGACGTCTATCTCGGCGCGCCCGTCGCCACGCCCATTGACCCGCGGCACCGCCTGGTCACCACCAAGTACAATCCGGCCCGCACCTGGACCCCCGAAAATGCCGTAGGTATCGGCGGCGCCTATATGTGCGTCTATGGCATGGAGGGGCCCGGCGGCTATCAGCTGTTCGGCCGCACCATCCAGGTCTGGAACACCTGGCGGACGACGCCGGTGTTCCACCAGGGCAAGCCCTGGCTGCTCAACTTCTTTGACCAGATCCGCTTCTTTCCGGTCAGTCACGACGAGCTGACCGAGGCCCGCGCGGCCTTTCCGCATGGCGCCTATCCGATCCGCATTGAGGAGACGCCGTTTTCCTATGCCGATTATGCCGCCGAGCTGGCCCGCAATGGCCCCAGCATTGCCAGCTTCAAGGCGCGCCAGCAGGCCGCCTTCGACGCCGAGCGCAATCGCTGGAAGGCCGAAGGGCTTGACAGCTTCATTGCCGACGATGCCGGCAATGGCACGATCGAGACCGACATGCCGGAGGATTGTTTCGGCGTGGCCAGCAGCGTGCCGGGCAATATCTGGAAAATCCTCGTGGCGCCCAGCGAGACCGTCGACGCCGGCCAGGCCGTTGCCATCATCGAATCCATGAAAATGGAAATCACCGTTACGTCCCATGCCCCGGGCCGCGTCCGCGACATCCGCGCGGCGCCCGGCCGCAATGTCAAAACCGGCGATGTAGTCGTCGTACTGGAGACTATCTGATGCTGCCCATCATGCTCGACCTCGCCACGCTGCGCGCCCTCTATGCCGACCGCAAGGTGACCCCACTCGAGGTCATGGAGGCCGTCATCGATCGCCGCGCCGCCTGGCCGGACAAGGCGGTGTTCATCACCCCGGTAAGCGATGATGATCTGCGCGCTGGAGCCGAAAAGCTGATGGCAGACCATCCCGAGCCCAATAGCCTGCCGCTCTGGGGCATTCCCTTTGCGGTCAAGGACAATATCGACGTAGCGGGCCTGCCCACCACGGCCGCCTGCCCGGCTTTTGCCTATGCGCCCGCCGCCGACGCCACCGTGGTGGCCCGCCTGCGCGCGGCTGGCGCCCTGGTCATCGGCAAGACCAATCTTGACCAGTTCGCCACCGGGCTGAACGGCACGCGCTCGCCCTACGGCGCACCGCGCTCGGTGTTTGATGCCGACTATGTCTCGGGCGGGTCGAGCTCGGGGTCGAGTGTTGCCGTGGCCGCCGGCTTTGCCAGCTTTGCTTTGGGCACCGACACCGCCGGCTCGGGCCGGGTGCCGGCGGCGTTTCAGAACCTGGTCGGCATCAAGCCCACCGTGGGCCTGCTGCCCAATACCGGCGCCGTGCCGGCCTGCCGCAGCGTGGATTGCATTACCATTTTTGCCGCCACGGTGGGTGACGGGGTGGCGGTACGGAAAATAGCCGAGGGCTTTGAAGCCGCCGATCCGTTTTCGCGCCGGGCCAAATGGGCCAGCCTGCCCAGCCAGGGCCTGCGCATCGGTGTCCTCGAGGGCGCCGAGCGCGAATTCTTCGGCAATGCCGAGGTCGAAAGGCTCTACGATGTCGCCATCGAGCAGGCGCGGTCGCTGGGCGCCAGCATCGTGCCCTTCGACTATGCGCCCTTCCGCCAGGCTGCGGCGCTGCTTTATGATGGTCCCTGGGTGGCCGAGCGCCTTGCCGCCGTCGAGGCTTTCTTTGCCAGCAATGCCGATGATTTCGACCCCACTGTGCGGGCCATCATCGGCGGCGCCAAGGGCAAGACGGCCGTCGACGCCTTCAACGGCAAATACCGGCTCGAAGAATTGCGGCGCGTGACGGAGGCCACCTGGGCCAGTGTCGATCTCCTGCTGCTGCCGACCAGCCCCACCACCTATACCGTGGCCGAGATGCGGGCCGATCCCATTACCCGCAACAGCCATTTCGGGCGCTATACCAATTTCGTCAACCTGCTGGACTGCGCTGCCATCGCCATCCCCGCCGGCTTCGACAGCCAGGATCACCTCCCCGCCGGCGTGACCCTTATCGCTCCGGCTTTCACCGACGACGCCCTGGCCCCCTTTGCCGATGCACTGCACCGGCGCCTGGCGCGCGGCATGGGTCGCGACAAGGCGGCGGTACTGCCCGAGGCCAGCACGGTGCCAGCCATCGCCGAGGACATGCTGACCCTTGTCGTAGTGGGTGCCCATCTCACCGGCATGCCGCTCAACCACGAGCTGACCGGACCGGGTGGAAAGTTGATCAAGGCCTGCCGCACGGCGGGCGACTACCGGCTCTTCGCCCTGCCCAATACCACCCCATCCAAGCCGGGTCTCATCCGCGAGCCCGGCTTTGCCGGGGCAGGCCTTGAGGTGGAAGTCTGGGCGCTACCGCCCGATGCGTTCGGACGCTTCGTGGCGCGCATTCCGGCGCCGCTGGGCGTGGGCAAAATTACGCTCGAAGACGGCAGTACCGTCACCGGCTTTCTGTGCGAGGCCCATGCCCTGCTTGGCGCCGAGGAAGTGACCGCGCATGGTGGCTGGCGCAGCTATATCGCGTCCAAGTCACGCCAATAGCCTTCGGCAGTCTCCTCCCTGGCAAAGCCGGCCATCCACTGCTGACCTCATATCCGGCAATAGCGGCCCCGGAATTGCCGATATGGAGCATGGTCGTATCGCGCCGGTCGCAGCAGGGAAAATATCCATCCAAGCAGTTGAACCGCAGCCGTCTGGGGTGCAATTTCCCGGGCCTGATCAGGTTCACGCGCTGAACCGGCCACATGCGGAGAAGAAAATGAAAATCGCGAAAATCCTGCTTGCCGTCGGTGTGCTGGCCATGGCCACCCCGGCCTTCGCCCAGACCGCGCTCGACGCCGTCAAGACGGCCGGCGCGCTGCGCATCGGCACCGAAGGCACCTATGCGCCCTTCACCTTCCACGACGCCAGCGGCGCGCTGGTCGGCTTTGACGTCGAAATCGGCCGCGCCATTGCCGAAAAGCTCGGCGTCGAGGCCGAGTTCGTCGAAGGCCCATGGGACGGGTTGATCGCCGGCGTGGACGCCAATCGCTACGACGTCGTCATCAACCAGGTCGGCATCAACGCCGAGCGCCAAGCCAAGTACGACTTCTCCGAACCCTATATCGCTTCCAAGGCGGCGCTGGTGGTGCGGGAAGACAATACCGACATCACCAGTTTCGAGAGCCTGGCCGGCAAGAAGGCGGCGCAGACGCTGAGCAGCAATTTCGGCAAGCTGGCGCTGGAAAACGGCGCCGAAGTTGTCGGCACCGAAGGATTCGACCAGTCGATCGCTTTGGTCATCCAGGGCCGTGCCGACGCCACGATCAATGACAGCCTGTCGTTCTTCGACTTCAAGACGCAGCAGCCCGATGCCGAAGTGAAGGTGGTCGCCACCGCCGACGATGCCGATTTCTCCGGCGTGCTGCTGGCCAAGGGCAAGCCTGAACTGCTGGCAGCGATCAATGACGCGCTGGTTGCGATCAAGGCCGACGGCACCTATGCGGAAATTTCGCAGAAGTACTTTGGCGAAGACGTCTCGCAGTAATCCTCAAATCACCTAGTATCTACAGGGATCGGCCGATCAACGGCCGGTCCCTTCTTCTTGAGGACCGCCCGATGCCGCCCTGGCTCTCACTAATGACGGACGCCCTGCCTTCCCTGCTCTGGGCGTGCCTGATCTTCACCGTTCCCCTTACGCTGCTGTCCTTCGTGCTGGGGCTGGGGGTCGGCTTTCTGGCGGCGGTGGCGCGGCTGTTCGCGCCCAAGCCGATTGCGGCCATTGTCCGTTTCTATGTCTGGATCATTCGCGGCACGCCGCTGCTGGTGCAGCTGTTCCTGATCTTTTACGGCCTGCCGAGCGTGGGTATCGTGCTCGATGCCTTTCCGGCCGCACTGATCGGGTTCACGCTCAATGTGGGGGCCTATACGTCCGAGATCATTCGCGCCGTACTGCTGGCGGTGCCAAAAGGCCAATGGGAGGCGGCCTATTCCATCGGCATGACCTGGGCCCAGGCCATGCGGCGCACCATCCTGCCGCAGGCGACGCGGATCGCCGTGCCGCCGCTATCCAACACCTTCATTTCGCTGGTCAAGGACACCTCTCTGGCCGCGGCCATCACCGTGCCCGAGCTGTTCCGTGCTGGTCAGCGCATCGTCGCCACCAGCTATGAACCGCTGATCATCTATGTGCAGGTGGCGCTGATCTATCTGGTCGTCAGTTCGGTGCTGTCGAGCCTGCAGGCACATATCGAAAAGCGCTATTCCCGCTATGGCGGCTATATCGAGGCGCAGTCATGATCACCCTCGAGGACATCCACAAGAGCTTTGGCGACAACCACGTACTCCAGGGCGTCAGCATCACCGTGCCGGAAGGTGGCGTGACCGCCCTGATCGGCGCGTCGGGCAGCGGCAAGAGCACGCTGCTGCGATGCGTCAACCTGCTGGAAATGCCCCAGTCCGGCAAGGTGCGTATCGATGACGCTGCGATCGAGTTCACGCCCGGCGGCAAAGTTGGCCAGGATGCCATCCTGGCGCTGCGGCGCAAGACCGGCATGGTGTTCCAGAACTTCCAGCTTTTTCCGCATCTGACGGCGCTGGAAAACGTCATGGAAGGACTGCTGGTCGTCCTCAAGTGGCCGCGCGAGCAGGCACGGCAGCGGGCGCTCGAACTGCTCGACAAGGTGGGCATGACAGCCAAGGCCGATGCCTGGCCGTCGAGCCTGTCGGGTGGGCAGCAGCAGCGCGTGGCAATCGCCAGGGCGCTCGCCCCTGCCCCCAAGGTGCTACTGTGCGATGAACCGACCTCGGCGCTCGATCCGCAGCTGGCGGGCGAAGTGGTGGAGGTGCTGGCGCAACTGGCGCGTGAGGGCACGACGATGCTGATGGCGACGCACGATCTGCGCCTCGCCGCCACCATCGCCAGCAATGTGGTGTTTCTGGAAGGTGGCGAGGTGGTGGAGACGGGCAGCGGAGTGGCGGTTTTCCACCAGCCACGTGATCCACGAACCAAGCGATTTGTGTCGACGCTGACGGCGCAGGTTTCAGGCCTCTAGGGACATGAAATTACTGGGTTGCGTGCGATGCAGCGGCTGCGTGCGTGCCGCTACGCAAGAGGCGCGGCCATTTGAAACTGCATGACGCCCATTCATCGCTGGTCAATTTGGCGGCAGTCTGGTTCGCGCTAAGACGTCGGCAGGCGGCGATGGTCCGCCGCCCCCGCCAGAAAGGATGCGAATGATGACTGAGACACACGCTCTTGCTGATGCACAGGCCGGCACGGTGCGCGGCGGTGTACGGTGGCTGCTGCGGGGAGAGGCTCTGGCGATCATGGTTGCGACGACGGTGGCCTTCTTCGCCTCCGGCGCCAGTCCGTGGCTTTACGCCGTGGTCTTCTTCATGCCCGATCTGAGCTTTGTCGCCTATACGATCAACGCCCGTATCGGGGCGGCCGCCTATAACGCCGTTCACAGTTATATCCTGGCCGTGCTGCTTGGCGGGCTTGGCTGGCTGCTTGGCGTCGACCTGCTGTGGCAAGTCGCACTCATTCTAGGAGCCCATGCAGGCTTTGACCGCAGCCTGGGCTATGGACTGAAATATGCCTCCGGCTTTGGGCACACCCATCTGGGCAGCATCGGCAAGGCGCGATGACGTCGGACGGCACAACCAAAGGCTAGAACCGGCCCATGGCGGTGCGAACCTCGGCGATGAAACCCTGCAGCGATGCCTGCGTGCAGTTGTTCATATCGTAGTGCGCCAGATAGCGTGGCCGGGTCCGGAAGGTGACCCAGGCCCAGCGCATGGCGAGGCGTCGCGGCGGATCGCCCATCAGCCAGCTGCGGAAGCGGTCGCCGCCATAGCTGGTGACGAAGGCGACCTTCTTGATGTTGTCCAGGCATGGCACCAGCTTGCCGCGATCATCGCCCCCTTCCATGACAAAAGAGACACCGGGCAGAAAGATGCGGTCGAAATAGCCCTTGAGGATGGCCGGATAGCCATAGTTCCAGACTGGATGGACGATTACCAAGGCCTCGGCAGCGCGCAGGCGGTCGACATAGGGCTTGACGGCCGGGGTGAGATTGCCGGGAACGTCGTGATAGTGCAAGCGCTCTTCGCGCGTCAGGACGGCGGGGAATTCTTCCGCGTAGAGATCGAGTGGGTCGACGGTGTGGCCGGCGGCCTCGAGGCTTTCCACCACGGCGGTGAAAAGCGCCCGATTGTAGCTGGTTTCGACGGGATGGGCGTGAATGACGTGGACGCGCATCAGGCAGGGCCAACCGGGCTGAGGCCATTGAACAGCCAGGCCTTGCCGGCGGAAAAGTCGAAGTCGGGATTTTCCCAGGCGACCATCTTGCCCGGATTGAGCATGCCCTTGGGATCGGCCTGGCGCTTGAAATCGAGCTGCTTCTGGTCGGTGCGCTTCATGCCGCCCTCTTCGAGCGTATAGCGGTGCGGGTTGAAGACGTCGCAACCATTGGCCTCGTGGATGGCGACGATTTCGTCGAGCCGCGCTTCGGTCGTGTAGCGGACCAGTGGCAGGCCTGAGAGCGTGACCACGCCGTCCTGGCGGGTGATTTCGAGATGTACCGGCAGTTCATCGCCGAGAATGGCGATGATCTTTTCGAGATGGGCAATGCTGGGATAGCGGGTCTGCAGATAGGTGATGGTGGGATCAACCTTGAGGGCGCGGAGCGTCGTGTGGTTCCAGGCCAGTTCATAGACGGGCGGCAGACGCTTGAGCTCTTCGTCCGTCGCCGTATCGGAGCGGTAGCGCAGGTCGCCCTGGTGATGACTGATGAAGAGCGTCATGGCGGCGACGGCGACCGGGGCCACCATCAGCAGGACCACGGACTGGCCATCCTTGAGATAGGGCTTGTGGCGGTTGAAATAGGCCTCCGGAATGGGCGCGGCGTAGGTGGAGACTTCCTTGACCAGCAGGCCATCCTGCAGGGCGACGGCCTGGCCGAACCGGGTGGCGGCAATGAAATCGTCAAAGCCGACCACCATGTCGATCCAGGCATGGGCCTGGGTCAGCGGCATTTCGGCTTCGACGATGATGCCATTGGTGCCATAGGCATGGGCGACCTTGAGGATGTCCTCGCCCTGCAGATCCAGCTCGCGCGGCTCGGCCTCGCAGGTGATGACCTTGAGCCCCAGGATGCTGCCCAGATTGCGCAGGCCGCCCCAGCGGACTGAGCCGACGCCGCCCGAGCCGCCGGCGATGAAGCCGCCAATGGAGGCCATGCGATAGGTGGAGGGGTGAAAGCGCAGCTCGGCGCCGACGGCGGCGATGGTTTCCTCGTCGATCTTTTCCATCACCGCGCCGGCCTGGGCGCGCAACCGGTCCGGCTTGATGTCGAGGACCTTGTCCATGTTCATCAGGTTGAGCATGGCGCCACCCGAAAGCGGCATGGCCTGGCCGTAATTGCCGGTGCCGGCGCCGCGCGGCGTGATGGCGACGCCGTGCTTGTAGGCGGCAGCCAGCACGGTCTTGACCTCGTCATTGCTGCGCGGCGAGACGACGATTTCGGCCGTGACGTGATCGAGCTTGGCCTTGAGCACGGGCGAATACCAGTAATGGTCGCGGCTGCGCTGCTGGACGATGCGGGGATGGTCTTCAACGGGAATGTCGCCGAGCTCGGCGCGGAAGCTGGATATGGTCACGGCTGTTGTCCCATCAGGTCGTCGAGTTCGCGGTAATCAGGCAGGGTCGTATCGATGGCGGCACCGGCGCGCAGCACGGTGCGGCCGGCTTGCGGCCGGCTCATCAGTTCGCTCCAGCTGCGGGCGCCAAACACCACCAAATCGGCGGGGGCACTGGCGGCCAGCGTTGCCTTGTAGGCAAAGCCGGCAATGGCGGCCGGGTCGGCGCCGGCCGAGCGCGCCCAGGCGAAGGCATCGGCCTGGGGATGGTCGAAGTGGAGGATGCGCGCGCCTTCGCGCAGCACTTCGAAGCCGTCGAGATCGCCATAGGCATAGAAGGGGTCGCGGGTATTGTCCGAGGCAATGGCCACCGGGACGCCGGCGGCCTTGAGCTCGTTGAGCAGGGTGACGCCGCGCCAGCGCGGCGTGCGGGTGCGGCCGACATTGTCGCGGTCCTGCAGGTACATGTTGCACATGGGCAGGGAGACGACGGCGACGCCAGCCTGGGCCACCTTGGCGATGACCCGCTCGGCGACGTCGTCGGATTGTACGGCGAGCGAGCAGCAGTGACCGGCCGTGACTTTGCCGGTAAAGCCGGTTTCGATGACGGCGTCAGCCAGGCATTCCAGCGCATTGGCCGCGGGATCGGGGGATTCATCGGTATGCAGGTCGATATCGAGGCCCAACTCGCCGGCCATATCGAGCAGGCGGCGCATGATGGTGGGATTTTCCGGGTGCACGGCGGTCGAGCCGCCCAGCACCCCGCCGGCCGCCTTGATGCGGGTGGCGATGTCGCGCAGGGCGACGGGATCGAGAATGGTATCGGGGCCCATCAGGCCGACACCCTGCAGCTCGATGCGGCCGGCCCAGCGCGTGCGCATGGCTTCGAACACGTCCCAGGTGATCGAATGCTGGGGCGGCGCCATGTCGAGATGGGTGCGGATGGCGGCGGTGCCATGGGCATGGGCGCAGCGCAGGGCAAAATCCATGCGGCGCTCGACATCGGCGGCGGCCCAGTTAGCCTGCCTGTCTTCCAGCACCGCCATGAGGGCGCCAATCCAGGTGCCGTCGGGGTTCTGCTTGCGCGGCCAGATATGGCCCTTGTCGAGATGGGTATGCAGATCGACAAAGGCGGGCAGGACAATGCCGCCGTCGAGATCGACACTGTTAGGGCCGGCAGCGGTCCGGGCTGGCAAGATGGCGGCAATAGCGCCATCGGCAACCACGATATCGACGCGGTCAAGCGTGCCGGAGGTCACCTCGCCCATGACCGAGGCCGGCACAGCGGCATTGGCCAGGACATAATGGCCATCGGCAGGAATGGTGATGGCCATGGTCAATTCTCCCGCCGGATGGCGCTTTCGTGCCAGCGATGCAGCACCAGCCAGGAGATCAGCGAGGTGAGGGCGAAGATGGCGATGCCGATGATGCTGAGCATGATCAGGCAGACGAACATGCGTGGCAGGTTCATCCGGTACTGGCTTTCGATCAGCCGGAAGGCAAGACCGGAGCCCTGCCCGGCCGAGCCGGCGGCGAATTCGGCCACCACGGCGGCGATCAGCGCCAGGCCGCCACCGATCCGCAGGCCGGCCATGAAGTAAGGCATGGAGGCCGGGATCTTGAGGTAGAACAGGGTCTGCCAGCCCGAAGCGCCATAGAGCTCGAACAGGTTGAGCAGGTTGTGATCGACGCTTTTTAGACCCTGGGCCATGTTGGACAGGATCGGAAAAAAGGCGACGAGAAAGGCGCAGATCAGCAGCGCCGTCTGGGTATCGGGCGCATAAATCAGCAGCAGCGGCGCGATGGCGATGATCGGGGTCACCTGCAGCACGACCGCATAGGGAAACAGTGCCAGTTCGAGCAGGCGTGACTGTACGATGAGAATGGCCAGCCCCACGCCGCCGATCAGCGCCAGAGCCAGGGCCATCAGAGTGATCCGAATGGTCACCAGCATGGCCGGCCACAAGGTGCTCGAATCCGTGAACAGTGCCGTCACCACATCGATCGGGCCGGGCAGGATATAGCGCGGGATGTTGTTGATGCTCACCAGCAACTGCCAGCCGAGGATGGTCAGCAGCAGCGTGGTGAGCGGGATCACCACGCGCAGAATCTTTTCGCGGCGCGGCGTGCCGGCCAGCAGGACGCCAGCGGCGCTATCGGTGCCAGCTTCGCTGGCGGCGACTTGGATCTGGCTCATCAATGCACCTCTGCGGCGCCGATGGCGCGTTGCAGGGCGTCCGAGACGTCCTGACAGGTTTGCCGATAGGCCTCGGACACGCGATAGGCCTGATTGCGCTCGGCCGGCTGATTGACCGCCATATCGGTAAAGACCTGGCCCGGACGGGCGCGCATGACCACGATGCGGCTCGACAGATAGGCGGATTCATAGACTGAATGGGTGACGAAGATCACCGTGACGCCGTGCTGCTGCCAGAGGCGCAGGACGTCGTCATTGAGCTTCTGCCGGGTGATCTCGTCGAGCGCTGCAAAGGGCTCGTCCATCAGCAGCAGCTTGGGCCGGGTGACCATGGCGCGGGCAATGGAGACGCGCATGCGCATGCCGCCCGAGAGTTCGCGGGGATAGGATTTGGCAAAGTCAGCCAGGCCGACCGAAGCCAGATTGTCCATGATGGTCTCGGTTGCCGCAGCCCTGGAAACGCCGCGCAGCTTGAGCGGCAGATGGACATTGTCGAAGACGGTGGCCCAGGGCATCAGCGTGGGATCCTGAAAGACAAAACCGACATCGCCCTCCGGCAATCCCTTGGAATTGATGCTGGAGGATGGCCAGTCGATGCTGCCCGATGATGGCGCACCCAGTCCGGCAATGATGCGCAGGGCGGTGGACTTGCCGCAGCCCGAGGGGCCCAGCAGCGAGATGAATTCGCCGCTCTTGACCTCAAGGGACATGTTCTTGAGCGCCAGGGTGCCGTTGGAGAATATCTTGGACACGTCCCGCATTTCCACCACAAGGCGGCGCGAGTTCTGGACCGGCGCGGCAGTGGCCGCGGAAGAAGCAGTTTCTATCACTATGCAAACCCGGATTAGGGTCAAACGGCGCGAGCAGGATCGCCCGCGCCGATATCATTCAGGCAGAAGAACTACTTGACGAGGTCCATGCCGACGCTCTTGCAGGTGAACTGCGTCGTATAGGCCTTGGAGATGTCGATGCCCGCCTCGTAGACGCCGGCCGTGATCATCTTGTCGTAGAATTCGCTCCAGCGCGCATCGGTCATGCAGCCAATGCCGCTGGTTTCGGCATCACCGGAGACGACGATGCCATATTCCTTGAGTTTCTCGATGGAATAGGCGATCTGCCCGTCGGTCATTTCCGGATTGTCGGCCTTGATCAATTCATTGGCGGCGGCGTTGTCGCCATAGAGGTAATTGTACCAGCCGATGGCGGTGGCATCGACGAAGCGCTGCACCATGTCGGGATTGGCGTCGACGATTTCCTGCCGCGTCTCGATGGTGGTCGAGTAGGGGTCGTAGCCGAAATCGGCGAGCAGGAAGACCTGTGGATCCCAGCCGGTCTGCTTGCCGATTTCATAGGGCTCGGACGTCAGATAACCCTGCTGCACCGATTTGGGATCGGCGATGAAGGGGGCCGGATTGAAGGTATAGGGCTCGTACATTTCATCGGCAAAGCCGGTGAAGGCCGATTTCATCCAGGGCCAGTAGCCGGCAAAGAAGCTGTCCTTGCCCATGATGATCTTGCTGGCGCCAGAAAGGCTCGCCAGATCGGTAAAGCCCGCATCTGGATGGGCCAGCAGCACCTGCGGGTCCTTCTGGAAGATGGCGGCGACGGCCAGAACGGGAATGCCTTCCTTGACCGAGTCGATGGTCGACATGCCGCCCATGTAGAAATCGAGCTGGCCGGCAATGAGCAACTGCCCGTTGGGTGCCTGCGGCCCGCCCTGGCGGATGCTGACGTCGAGGCCATATTTCTCATAGGTGCCATCGGCAACAGCCTGATAGTAGCCGCCATGTTCAGCCTGGGCCAGCCAGTTGGTGCCGAAGGTCACGGCGTCCAGTTCCTGGGCAGATGCTGCCGTGGCGGTCATCGCCATGGCCGCCAGCACGATCGTCTTTATAGAACCCTGCATAATGCGCTCCCTGCGCGGCGGTCTTGTTGCCGCCGCCGAATATTGTCGCGGCCGATACCGCCAATCGGAGAGAGTTCCGCATTCCCCAGCGGCTGTGAAGTCAAAAAATAGGCACTCCATGCGAATGCCTGCCATGCGTGCAAGAAAGTCATTTCGCCACTGGTCAACCGCGTGATCGGCCATTATCGTTCGCGCACAAATTGTGGACTACCATGCTCACCCCACTCGATCCCCCCGACATCCACCCGCCCTTCGCGCCCTATAGCCATGGCGTTGTCGTGCCGGCAGGACAACGCCTGGTGTTTTGCTCGGGACAGTTGGGCATCGGTGCCGACAAGCAAATTCCTGTCGATTGCGCCGGTCAAGCCCGCATCTGCTTCGCCAGTATCGCCGCCATCCTGCGCGAGGCCGGGCTGGGGATGGAACATGTGGTGCGCATCAATGCCTATGTGACGGGTCGGGAGTACCTGGCCGACTATATGGCGGTGCGCAATGGCCTGTTTGCAGCCCCCTTCCCGGCATCGACGCTGATGATCGTCGCCGGCTTTGCCCGCCCGGAATTCGTCGTTGAAATCGAGGCCATTGCGGCCGGACCTGCCTGAAGGACACAAATAGTGCGCAAGATCTGGTGGACCGATTTCGCGGCCCGTGAGTTCAACAATCTCGACCCCGAAAAGACCATCGCCATCCTGCCCATCGCCGCCGTCGAGCAGCATGGTCCACACCTGCCGGTGGGCACGGACACGATCATCAATACCGAAATGATGAAACTGCTCGTCGCGCATGCGCCAGCAGATCTCGATATTCGCGTGCTGCCCGTGCAGGCGATCGGCAAATCCAACGAGCATATCTGGGCCAAGGGCACGATCACCCACACCGCGACCAACCTGATCGACGCCTGGACCCAGATCGGGCTCGAGGTGGCGCGAGCCGGGGTGCGCAAGATCGTCTTCGTCAACTCGCATGGCGGCAATGAAGAGATCATGGGTATCGTGGCCCGCGAGTTGCGCGTGCGTGCGGGCATGCTGGCGGTCAAGAGCGGCTGGCGTTTCATGCCCGACGGCGTACTGACCGATCTAGAGCGCCGGCACGGCATCCATGGCGGCGACGCCGAAACCTCGCTGATCCTGCATTTCCAGCCGCATCTGGTCGACATGGACCGGGCCGAGGATTTTGTCTCGATCGCCGCCCGCGACGAACAGCAGTTCCGCTATCTGCGGCCCACCGGCGCCTTCGGCCATGTCTATGCCTGGAGCGCCGACGACATCAATCCATCCGGCGCCGTCGGCAATGCTGCCATTGCAACGGCAGAAAAAGGCCGCCTCATTGCCGAAGCCAATGTGGCGGGCATGCTCGACATGCTGGCCGAGGTGGTGGCCATGCCGCTGCCTGGGACCCGCTAGCGGACGAAGCCTAAAGGAATCGCCACCGCCTTGCTGGCCAGGCCGGCACCGGCCGGGATGGGCGGAAAGGGCGCGGCGCGGGCAACGGTATCGAGCGCGGCCTGATCGAGCAGTGGATTGCCCGAGGAGGCCTGAATGCGCAGCCCGGACAGCGCGCCACTGGCCGAGACGGTGAAACTGACCAGCACATCGCCCGAGGCGCCATTGGCGGCGCGCGGATAGCGCTGGGCGCTGGCCAGCTTGCGGCGCACCTGGCGCTCCCAGGGCGCGATTTCCGCCGCGCCGCCGCCGCCCGTACCAGCCTGCTGCCCCGCAGCCGCCTTGCCCGCCGCCGCATCGGCCGTATTGGCGCCGCCATTGCCCGCGGCCTGGGCGGGCAGCGGCGGGGGCTTGCGCGGGGCGACGGGCCGTGGCGTCGGCTTGCTTGGGCGGGTGAAGCTGAGCGTCTGCGGAACCGGCGCCGTCTTTGCATCGGAAACGGACACCGGTTCAATGACTTCGGCGGGCGCCGGCAGGACCGGCTCGACCCTGGTTTGGTCTGGCGTGCTGGGTTCGAGCGGCGCGATAGAAGCAGCATAGAGGGCAGCGACTGTCGTGGACAGGATGGCTTGGGCGGTTTCTGGCGGGCTGGTCGTGGCGAGCGTCGGCGGCAGCGGCTTGACGCTCGGGGCCGCCAACGCGGCCTGGGCCGGCTCGACTGGCGTCATGGTCTCGGATTCGACCGGGTCAACCGTCTGGCTCTGCACCGCTTGGGCGCCGGCCGAGACCTGGTTGTGCGTCGACATGGATTCCTGCGTGGCGGTCAGATTGGTCGAGACGGTTTCCATGGTGACGATGTCGACCGTCACCGCGCCGGGCGCCGGGGCATCCTCGGGCTGTGGCCAGACAAAGCCCAGCAGGGCCGTGCCAAAAATGCCGGCATGCACCAGGGCCGAGCCTGACAGGGCGTAACGCATGGATCAGGGCGTCCCGGCTGGGGTCGTGACGAGGCCGATGCGGGCATAGCCGGCGGCAGCCAGTTCGCCCATCACCGCCATGACCATGCCATAGCTGGTGGTGGTATCGCCGCGCACATAGAGACGCTCGTCAGTGCCGTCGACGGCCAGTTCGGCGACCGCAGCGACCAGCGTATCGAGCGTCTGCGGCGCCTCGTCGATGGTAAGGGCGCCGTCGGGCTGCACGGTAATGGTGATCGGCCTGGATTTGGGCGGCATGGATTGTGCTCTGGTCTGGGGCAGATCGACGGGCACGCCCATGGTCATCAGCGGCGCGGCCACCATGAAGACGATGAGCAGCACCAGCATGACATCGACCATGGGGGTGATGTTGATCTCGCTGATCGGTGCCCTGCCCCGGCCACGCCGCGCCTTGCCGCCCAATGCCATGCCCATCAGAGTGACTTGCCCGCATCGAGCTGACGCGACAACAGCGCCACCAGGCGATCAGCAAAGCCCTCGAGCCGGGCGATGAGTTTGCCGGCATCGGCGCTCAGCTTGTTGTAGGCAATGACTGCCGGAATGGCGGCCAGCAGGCCCAAAGCGGTGGCCAGCAGCGCCTCGGCAATGCCGGGCGCAACGACGGCCAGGCTGGTGTTTTCCGCCGCGGCAATGGCGGTGAAAGCATTCATGATGCCCCAGACGGTGCCGAACAGGCCAACAAAGGGGCCGGCGCTGCCAATGGTGGCCAGGAAGCCGAGGCGCTTTTCGAGTTCGGCGCTCTGTTCGCTGACCGCCAGATCGAGCGCGATCTCGAGCCGGCTCTGCAGGCCGATCGCCGTAGAGGCATGGGCGGCGTGGCTCTTGTCCCATTCCTCCATGGCGGCAACGAACACGGCGGACAGACCCGTGTGTTCCTGCCCGGCATAATCGGCGCGCAGATCGGCCAGCGGCCGGCCGGAGGCAAAGGCGCGATCGAAGGTCGCCATAGCCTTGCGGGCTCGCGCATAGGTGGCGAGCCGGTTGGCGATGATGGCCCAGACATAGACGGAGGCGATTACCAGGCCGATCATCACCGATTTGACGACCCAGTCGGCCTGCATGAACAGGGCGAACATGGAAAAGTCATGGGCTGGTAGCGTTTCCATACTGGCTTTCTCAAATACCAAAGGTGATGTCGGGGCGGCTCGTGGTGACGAGATTGTCGAGGCAGGTCGCCGGGACGATACCGGTGCCCTCGCAGGCGGTAATGTCATTGATCAGCAGCCGGCCCAGGTCGGGACAGGCCAAGCCGGCCAGCTCGAACTGGAGAACCTTAGTCTTGCCAGGGCTCAGCGCCTTGAAGTCGAGCGTGACGATGCGATCAATGCCGCCATCCTGGAGGAAGAAGGCAATTTCGACGGCAGTCCGATCGAGCTGTCCCGGCAGGCTGTTGGTGGCGAGGAAAGTGACGCGGCAGCCTGCATCGGCGGGCTGCAGGGCGTTCAGCTCAAGCGCCAGTCCGGCCTTGGGAACGCTTTCCTGCGCCAGCGCAGGCTGGAGCGCGACAATGGTCAATAAGGCAACGATGGCAGAGCGAAACATCAGGCAACCTTGCTCGGATGGGCCGACAGTGCGCTGGACTGCACCGATTGCGGCAGGACGAAGGGAATGGCGCGGCCGGGCAAAGCCCCCACGCGCAAGGGACAATCAAAGACCCGGGCAATCAGCGCGTCGGTGAGGACCTCCTGGGGCTTGCCGGCGCCAGCCACCCTGCCCTCGCGCAGCGCCACGATGTGGTCGGCATACATGGCAGCCAGATTGAGATCGTGCAGAATGGCGATCACACCGCCACCGGCGGCAGCATATTGGCGGGCGACATCCATGATCATCAGCTGGTGGCGTATATCCAGGCTGGAGACCGGCTCATCGAGAAAGAGAAAGCGCGGCACGCCGTCGAGCACCGGCTCCCATACCTGGCAGAGAACGCGCGCCAGCTGTACGCGCTGCTGCTCGCCGCCGGACAGTTCCGCATAGAAGCGTCCGGCAAAGCCGGTGAGGTCCACCCGCGCCAGAGCCGCGTCAGGCAGGCTGTGCAGGGCGTTGAGGGGTATGCCGGGCCGGCCGGCGGTCAGGCCCAGGGCCACCACTTCGCGCACGGTGAACGGAAAGGGCAAGCTGCTGGCCTGGGGGAGTACGGCGCGCAAGGTGGCTGCCGTGGCCAGATCGGTCTGCGCGACATCCCGGCCATTGATGGAGATGCTGCCGTTGTAGGCGTGGTCACGACAGAGGGCCTTGATCAGCGTGGACTTGCCGGAGCCGTTGGGGCCGATGATCACCGTTACTTCGCCTGCCCTGGCATAGAGAGTTACACCGTCAAGGATGCGGCGCTGCCCGATCTGCACGGCGATATTGTCGACACTGATCATGGGGTCACCAGGCAAAGGCGGCGCGCTTGCGCAGCAGGATCCACAGGAAGAAGGGCCCGCCGACCGCGGCCGTCACGATGCCGATGGGCAGTTCGGCGGGCGCGACGACAATCCGGCTGATGGCATCGGCCAGCAGCAGGAAGGACGCGCCCAGCAAGGCAGAGGCCGGCAGCAGGTAGCGGTGGTCCGGGCCGATCACCAGACGCAGCAAATGCGGCACGACAATGCCGACAAAGCCGATGCCCCCGCTCACCGCGACCGAGGCGCCGGTGGCGGCCGCGACGGCGACGACGACCACGCGCTTGAAGCGCTGCACCGGAATGCCTAGATGGCCGGCCGTCGCCTCGCCCAGGGTCAGGGCATTGAGCCCCCGGCTCATGAAGCCCGCGGCCACGAGGGCGGCCAGAATGATCGGGCCCGAGGCCATGACCTTGGTCCAGTTGGCGCCCGACAGGGAACCGAGACCCCAGAAGGTCAGGTCGCGCAGCTGGCTGTCGGTAGCGATATAGACCAGTACGCCGGTAATGGCGCCGGCCAGGGCGCCCAAGGCAATGCCGGCCAGCAGCATGGTGGCAATGGCGGTCTGTCCGGCTCGCGTGGCGACGCGATAGAGAATGAAGGTGGTGATCAGGCCGCCGGCAAAGGAGGCCAGCTGCAGGGTATAGATGCCCAGGAAGGCGGTCAGCGGCGCCAGGGCCGTGGTGCCCAGAACGATAATGCCGACGGCGCCGAGGCCGGCACCGGCCGAGACGCCGACGAGGCCCGGATCGGCCAGCGGATTGCGGAACAGGCCCTGCATCAGGAGCCCCGACATGGCAAGGGCGGCGCCGATCAGCATGCCCAGCACCATGCGCGGCAGGCGGATATTGTAGATTACCGCGTGGTCGCGCAAAGCCTGCATTTCGTCGGCCGGCGCCAGGCCGAACCAGCTGGCCATGACGCTGCCGCTCGAGGCCCCGGAGGCACCGGTGGTCATGGAAATGATCATGGCGCCGAGCAGCACACCGACCAAAGCCAGTACGGTCACCCGACCCAGCGCGCTGCGGTCACCCGAGGGCGCGGCGGTGGTGAGACGGTCGATGGACAGGGCGGCCACCGGGTTACTCGGCATAGAGGGCGTCGACCAGTTCCGACACGGCATCTGCCGTGCGGGGGCCGAAACCAAGCAAATAGGAGCCCTCGAGCCGGATGAGCGCGTGGTCGCGGCCGGCTGGCGTGAGCGCGATGGCGGGATGGTCGAAGAGTTCGGCATCGATGACCGCCGGGTCTTCCCCGCGGTCCATCATCAGGATGACGTCGGGTGCAGCGGCGATGATGGCCTCTTCGGTGAGCGCCTTGTAGCCGGCATAGTCGGCAATGACGTTCACCGCACCGGCCATGGCGATGATGCCGTCGGCTGCCGTGTCGGTACCCGAGGCCTTGATCTTGCCGCCATCGGTGGAGAGCACGAAGAGGACGCGCTTGCGTTCGGCGACATTGGCCGTGCGGGCGGCGACAGCCTTAAGTGCCGCATCGAGTTCACTCGCCAGCTTTTCGGCCTTATCGGTGACATCGAGGGCCTGCCCCACGGCACGCACCTTGGTCAGGATGGCCTCGGCATCATAGCTTTCCGGGATGGTTTGATACTCGACGCCAGCGGATGCAAGCACCTCCAGCGCCTCGGGCGGGCCGCTGCCTTCGAGCACCAGCAAGGCGCTGGGCGACACCGACAGCACGCCTTCAGGCGCCAGACGGCGCATGTAACCGACATCGGGCAGCGCGGCCGCTGCTGGCGGATAGACCGCGGTCTGGTCGCGCGCGACCAGCCGCCCCTCCTCGCCCAGGGCAAAAATGATCTCGGTGAGTGAACCACCGATCGAGACCAGGCGCGAGCTGTCGGCGAAGGGATGCAGATCCTGGGCGGCGGTCGGAGCGGCCAGGGTGGCGGCGAGCGCAGCGGCGATGGCAAGGCGATGGAGCGAATAGGTCATCAAAATCTCACGCAGCATTGGACTGGGCAAAGAGCGGCAGCGCGTCGACGATGGTGCGCCATTCGCTGCGCTCGGCATGGCCCTCATGGCGCTTGCTGAAAAACTGGATGATCAACTCGCGATTGGCGTCATAGACTTCCACCGAGGTCACATGGCCGTCGGCGGTCGGCTTGCGCACCGCCCAGACAGCGGCGACCTGGTCGAGCCGCAGATGCAGATGGAAGGTGTCGTCCATGACGTTGAGCCAGGGCCCCATGGGTTTGACGTTCTGGATCGGACCGGAATGGATCTGGATGCAGCCGTGATTGCCGACAAAGGCCATGATCGGCAGCTGTCCGGCAACGGCGGCGTCAAAGAGCCCCGCGACGGCAGCATGATCGAGCTGGACGGCAAAATCCTCGCCGACCATTTCGAGTGCATCCAGGCGATGCAGGTTGAGCTCACGCAGCAGGCCAAAGAACTGGTGGGTATCGGTCATGGCGGACCAGCGCTCGCGCAGCTGCTCGACGCCGGCGGGCGCGCCCATGGCCTCGGGGGTCTTGGGCGCCGACAGGGTGATGGCATCGACCTGTTCGGGGTGGCGCAGATTGTCGATCAGGACAGCCCAGGCTTCGAGATTGGTGGCCGGGCGGGCATGCACCTTGTGGATGGCCATGCCCTGATGGTCAAAGAACTGCAGCGAGCGGCGGACCGCGCCATCTTCGGCGGGTTTTTCCACGGCAAAGCCGAAGGCCCACTGGCCGGGAAAGAGACGCAGATCGATCTGGGCGCCGAGCACCATCGACGCGCGCGCCCCGAAAACCACCTTTTCATAGGGGCCGATCTTTTCGTGCACCGCGCTCTCATTGCGGGTCAGCGCCATGACCTCGCCGCAGGCCGTCAGGCCATTGAGCAGGGTATCGACATCGGGCCGCAGGCGGATGGCGCCTGCCCCGACCTGGGCGGCGACCAGCTCACCCTCGGAAATGGCGTGAATGCGGGCAAAATCGCGCTCGCGCATGTCGGGATGCAGGGCGCGCAGTTCGCGGATCTGGGCGGGCGTCTTGGCGGTGGCGTGATGGATCATGGCAATGGCCTATTTGGTCAGAATGAGCTTGTCCTGGCGGGTAACGCGCAGGCGATAATGGGCGCCGTTGTGAACAACCACGATCTCGTCGGCGCCCTTGAACAGCTCCTGGCTGGTAAAGGTGCGCTGGCCGGGAGGTGGGACCAGTCTTGGGTCAACGTGCTCAGGCAATTCGGTTTTTGGCGTCACATAGGCCTCGTATCGTCGCAGCGGTGGCAACCATGACAGCGTGTCACGGCGCCTCACCAATAGTTGACTCTGATAATCATGTTATCTAAATCACGCAATAGGTGATTATTAGAGTCAGCTTTAAAAGCGGCGCCATCACTGTCAGCCAGCCATCAGCCAGCCAACCCAAAAACCCGAGACGACTGGAGAGAATAATGCGGCTGGTAAGGTCACAGGCGGCGGCACTGATGTGCGGCGTCGCCTTGGGCGTAGTGAGTGTGCAGGCCGGTGCTGCGCAAACGCTCAACGTCAATGCAAGCAATGTTACGCTGCTGGAACGGCTGGTGATCGGCGCCGGCAAGGCCAAGGTCGCCATCGATACGCCGCAGGCGGTGACGGTGGTCAACCAGGACGATATCGATGCGGCGCAGGCGACCACCATTGGCGATGTCCTTTCGACCGTGCCGGGCGTTACGCTGATCGGCTCGGAACGCGTGCTGGGGGAATCGTTCAATATAAGGGGTATCGGCACGGCCGAGACCTCGGGCGATGAGGCCCGCATCGTGGTCAACGTGGACGGCGCCAAGAAATTCTACGAGCAATACCGCATGGGGTCGTTCTTCTCGGACCCCGAACTGTACAAGCAGGTGGAAGTGCTGCGCGGCCCCGCCTCCTCGACGCTCTATGGCTCAGGCGCGCTGGGCGGGGTGATCAATTTTACCACCAAGGACGCCGCCGACTTCATCCAGGATGGCAGGAGCGGTGCGGCGCGGCTGCAGACGCAGTACAGCTCCAATGGCAGCGGCACCCTGGTTTCGGGCGTGCTGGCTCAGCAGGTCAACGAGACCTTCGACATCCTGGCGACAGGCAACTGGCGGCGATCGGATGCCCTTACCCTGGCCAATGGCAACACGCTGTCGGGCTCGGACTTCGCTTCCCTGTCGGGTCTGGTCAAGGGCACGGCGCACTTCGGCGACAATGACGAGCAGGCGCTGCGCCTGTCCTACCAGCGCTGGAGCAGCAACGCCGACAACCAGGACTATGCCCAGACGGGCACTGCCGCCATGTTTGGCAAGGTCGACCGGGACGTGCTGGACCAGACCGCGGTGCTGAGCTACGAAAACGCGGACAGCGACAATCCGTGGGTCGACCTCAAGGCCAATGTCTCGTTTTTTGATACCGCCGTGTCGCAGACCAAGTCGGCGGTGGGCACCTTCGGCACCGCCGATTACGGCTATCGCACCTGGCAGGCCAATATCGAGAACACCTCCGAGTTCGATACCGGCGCCTGGGCGCACTATCTGACCTATGGTGTGCAGACCTCGTTCCAGGATCGGGTCGGCTATACGACGCTCCCGGCGGCCGACCCTGGGATCACGACCCACCCGGAAGGCCAGGAAAAGCGGCTCGGCCTGTTTATGCAGGATGAAGCGATCCTCGACGAGCGACTGACCGTGATTGCCGGCGTGCGCGGCGACTTCGCCTGGCAAACGCCCAAGCGCACTACCCGGGGTGAAGTCGACATCAATGACTCGGCCATCTCACCCAAGCTCGCGGTGCTCTACGACCTGACAGACAATTTTTCGGTCTTCGGTTCGTTGGCGCATACCGAGCGGATGCCGACCCTTGACGAGCGTTATCAATACAACGCGACCAAGACCCCCAGCCTCAACCTACAGAAGGAAAGTTCCAACTCCTTTGAGGCCGGCTTTGCCTTGTCCGGCTATGAACTGGTGCAGGAGGGCGATCAGGCTAGCGTCAAGGTCACCGGCTTCTACAGCGACCTTACCAATATGATCGAGTCGTCGCCCTCCGTGGCGGGCAATCCCTATCATCGCAATATCGGGCAGGCGACGATCTATGGCCTGGAAGTCGAGGGCGCCTATGAATCGGAAAGCCTGTTCAGCCGGATCGCCTATTCGGCCATGGTGGGCACCGATGACATCGCCAACAAGCCGCTGACCTCGATCCCGGCCCACAAGCTGGTGCTGACCCTGGGTGCCCGCGTCCCGGAATATGAACTGGAATATGGTGTCAAAGCGACGCTGGTCGCCGCCACCGATACCGGCGTGACCCCGGCCGCCGGCGGATCGACTGCCACCAATGGCTATGCCACGCTGGACCTGTTCTCGTCCTGGAAGCCCACCAGCGGCGCCTTTGCCGGCACCGAGCTGCGCGCCTCCATCGACAATGTGACGAATGCCGATTTCCGCGACAATCAGCAGGCCGACCGCTCCACCGGCCGGACCTTCAAGCTGTCGCTGGCCAAGCAGTTCGACTGGTAATCACTGGTAAGCGTCACGTTACGGGCCCCCGCCGATCGCGGGGGCCTTTTTTGTCTGTGTAGCTCAACCGATCATCAGGTGGCGGATCTGGGTGTAGTCGATCAGCGATTGCATCGACAGATCAGAGCCATAACCAGAGTTCTTCATGCCGCCATGCGGCATTTCGGTGGCCATGACGCCGTGGGTATTGATCCAGGTGACGCCATATTCCAGCGCATTGGCCAGCCCCATGGCCGTACCGGTATCGCGCGACCAGACCGACGAACCCAGGCCATATTCGGACGCATTGGCCCAGCCCAGAGCCGTCTCGGCGTCGTCAAACGGGGTGATGCTGAGCACCGGTCCGAAGACCTCCTTTTGCACGATTTCGGCGTCGATCGGCGCTGCAACCAGGGTGGGGGCAAAGAAGAAGCCGCCCGTTTCGGCCGCCGTCCCCTGCATGACGTCCGCGCCGGCGCTGCGCGCCCGGCTGACAAATCCGTCGACACGTTCCAGCTGGCGCTCGCTGATGACGGGACCGAATTCGACGTCGTCGCGGTCCGGCTGGCCATAGACCAGCGAGCCGATCATGGTCTGCAGCTTGTCGGTCAATGCCTGGGCGATGTCGGCCTGGGCGAAGATGCGGCAGGCGGCGGTGCAATCCTGGCCGGCATTGTAGAAGCTGGCCTCGCGCAGCGTCTCGACCAGCTTGTCGAGATCGGCATCCTCGCAGACGATGACTGGCGCCTTGCCGCCGAGCTCGAGATGGGTGCGCTTGATGATCGGGCCGGCGGCGGCCTGCAGCACGGCGCGGCCGGTGCGGACATCGCCGGTCAGCGAAATCATGCGCACCGTGTCATGCGAGATCAGGCGCTGGCCGACATCGAGACCATTGCCGCAGATAATGTTGACGACGCCGGGCGGCAGCACTTCGGCAAAGATCTTGCCCAGCTCAAGCAGGCTGAGCGGGGTCAGTTCGCTGGGCTTGATGACGACGGTATTGCCCGCCGCAATGGCGGGGGCAATTTTCCACGCCGACATCAGCAGCGGGTAGTTCCAGGGGGCGATCTGGGCGACGACGCCGATCGGGTCGCGGCGGATCAGGCTGGTCAGCGCGGTCGAGCGAAAATTGCCGGCGGCTGGGGCCGGGATATTGCGCACGGCAGTGGCGTAGAAGCGGAAGACGTCGGCGACATTGGCCAGTTCCCCGCCCTTGACGAAGCGCAGCGGCTTGCCGGCATTGCGGGACTCGACGCTGGCGAGGCTATCGGCGCGTTCCTCGATCAGGTCGGCAATGCGCCAGAGGGCGGCGCTGCGCTGCTTCGGGGTGGTTTTGGCCCAGCTCTTGAAAGCTGTCGCGGCGGCGGCAACGGCAGCATCGACCTGGGCCGGGCTGGCCGAGGCGACTTCGGCCAGGGGCGTGCCGCGGGCGGGCTCGAAGGCGATTTCGACCGCGCTCTGCCCCTCGACAAAGTCGCCATTGATGAACAGCCGGGTCTCGAATTCGGTCATGGGGTCAACTCCGCGGCTTTGGCTGGCTGATAGTCGGTGCGTGCGGCCTGTCCAACATAGTGCCAGAAGGCCAGATCATGCGGGCGCTCCTGCGGGCGCCATTCGGGATGCCATTGTACGGCAAAAACCGGCGCTGGCGTGGCCGTGGCGGCGATAGCCTCGATAATGCCGTCGGCATCTGTCGCATTGACCGCCAGACCGGGCGCCAGCCGATCAATGGTCTGGAAATGCACGCTGTTGACGGTGAGCTGTTCGCTGCCTGTCATTGAGGCCAACACGCTGCCCGGCGGCATCGCAACGGCGTGAGCATGGCCGAACATCGCGTCCAGATCGGCGCCGTCAGGGGCATGGTGACGCCCTGCCCCGTCGCCGCTGCGCATGTCGCGCAACGTGCCGCCCAGGGCCACGTTGATTTCCTGCAGGCCCCGGCAAATGCCGAAGACCGGTTTGCCGGCGGCAATAGCCGCCTTGATCAGGGCCGCGCTCAACGTGTCGCGCGCCGAATCGACTGGTGCCTGCCCTGGATCGGCCGAACCATAGTGGCGCGGCTCGATATTGGAATTGCTGCCGGTCAGCAGGACGGCATCGAGCCGTGCCACGATATCGGCCGCGTTGGCGGCGGACTGGTGCGAGGGAATGATCAGCGGCACCGCTTCGGCAAAGCGCTCCACGCCCTCAATATAGCGGTGTTTGACCGCCTGGGCGGGCTCACCTTCGACGGCGCGGCCGCAGGCGATGATGCCAATGACGGGACGGTGCTGTTCAACCATGTTGCCTGACCCTTTGGGATGGGAAGGACCGGGGCCTCCCTAAAGTGCATGGCACCTGCTAGGCTAACGCTATGACATACAAAAAACCCGTCGGACAGGCATGAGCACCGAATTGAACAACAGCGCAGACATTGTCACCTGGCTCGATCAGAACCCCCAGGTGGAAGTGCTGCACACCGCCGTCGTTGACCTCAATGGCATCATGCGCGGCAAACGCATCCCCATCGACCAGGCCCGCCGCATCGCTGACAATGGCATCCGCATGCCGCTGTCGATCGTGGGCGTGGACGTCTGGGGCGAGGATATCGTGGGCAATCCGATGGTCTTCACCAGTGGTGACGCCGATGGCATCTGCAGCCCGACCGGTCGCGGCGCGCTGCCCATCAACTGGACGACAAGGCCCAGCGCTATGATCCCACTCTGGCTGTTCCAGGACGCGCGCACGCCGTTCCTGGGCGATCCACGCCAGTCACTGGCGCATGTGGTGCGGCGCTTTGCCGAGCACGGGCTGACCCCGGTAGTGGCGACCGAACTGGAATTCTACCTGGTCGATCCCGAGGCCGATTCTGCCCGCCCCCCCATCTCGCCCTATACGGGCAAGCGGCTGGATTCGGACGCCATCCTGTCGCTCGACGAGCTCGAAGATTTCGGCGAGTTCTTCCGCGACGTCTATCTGCAATGCGAACAGCAGAATGTGCCGGCAGATACAGCCGTAGCGGAAAACGGCATCGGCCAGTTCGAGATCAACCTGCTGCACAGTTCGGACGCGCTCAAGGCGGCCGATGATGCGGTGCTGTTCAAGCGCATCGTCAAGGGCGTGGCGCGCAAGCACAAGCTGGTCGCCACCTTCATGGCCAAACCCTATGGCGGCCGTTCGGGTAATGGCTTCCACGTGCATTTCAGCCTCAACGACGCCGCCGGCATCAACGTCTTTGACGATGGCACCGAGACCGGCTCGGAGGTGATGCTGCATGCCGTGGGCGGGTTGCTGTCGGGCATGGCGGAATCCACCCTGCTGTTTGCGCCGCACTTCAATTCCTATCGCCGGCTGCGCCCCGACACCCATGCGCCCAGCGCGGTCTCCTGGGGCTATGAGAACCGCACCACCGCGGTGCGCATTCCCGGTGGCAATCACAAGGCCCGCCGCATCGAGCACCGGGTTTCCGGCGCTGATGCCAACCCCTATCTCGTGCTGGCCGGCATTCTTGGCGCAGCGCTGGTAGGCATCGAAGACGAGATGAAGCCGGCCAAGCCGTTCAAGGGCCGGGCCTATTCCGAACGCCTGCCCAAGCTGCCGGCCGACTGGGCCTCGGCGGTCAATGCGTTCGAGGACGGCGACATGATACCGCGCATTTTCGATCCCACGCTGCAATCGATGTTTGTCGCCTGCAAGCGACAGGAAATCGCCGGTTTTGCCTCCCAGGTGACGGATCTGGAATTCAGCGCCTACCTGGAGATCGTGTGATGACGGCCAAGAGTTACGCCGGCGACGGCAGCTACCCGCCGAGCTATTACGCCGCCTCGCGCAATATAACCCGGGTGCCAGTGACCCTCGAGGGGGAGGTGAAGGCCGATATCTGCGTCGTCGGCGCCGGCTATTCGGGCCTGTCCGCCGCGCTGCATCTGGCCGAGCAGGGCTTCAAGGTGGTCATGGTCGAGGGCGCCAGTGTTGGTTGGGGTGCTTCGGGCCGCAATGGCGGTCAGGTGGTCAACGGCCTCAATGCCAGCCTCGACACCATCGGCAAGCGCTATGGCGCGCAGACCGCCAGTTTCGTGGGTGGACTGGTGCAGGAGGGTGCCGGCATCATCTATGACTGGGTCGAACGCTATGGCATCGACTGCGATCTGCAGCGCGGCAACATCTATGCTGCCTATACGCCGGCCCATATGCGCGATCTGGAAGCCAAGCAGACGCTGTGGCGCCAGCATGGCATGGATGACCATGAGATGCTCGACAAGGCTGGCATCCGCAAGCATATCGGCAGCAATGTCTATGAAGGCGGCATGATCGACCACTCGGGCGGCCATATGCATCCACTCAATCTGGTACTGGGCGAAGCCAGAGCCCTAGAAGGCCTGGGCGGGGTGATCTACGAAAACTCGCCGGTCACCAAGGTGGAGCAGGACACCACCCGGGCGACCGTCACGACGGCCAAGGGCCGCGTCACTGCCAACGCGGTGCTGGTCTGCGGCAATGCCTATCTGGGCAATGTCGTGCCGGAACTGACGGCGCGCGTGATGCCGGTCTCCACCCAGATGATGGCGACGGCGCCGCTGGGCGAAGAGCGTGCCAAGGCGCTACTGCCCACCGGCATGTGCGTGGAGGATGTGCGCTACATCCTCGACTATTTCCGGCTCAGCGCCGATCACCGGCTGATCTTTGGCGGCGGCGTCGTCTATGGCGGCACCGATCCGGCTGACGTGATCGCCAAGCTGCGGCCGAACCTGGACAAGGTGTTTCCGCAACTGGCCGATGTCAAAATCGACTATGCCTGGAGCGGCAATTTCGCGCTGTCCTTCTCGCGGGTGCCGCAACTGGGAAGGCTGGGCGACAAGGTCTATTTCGCGCATGGCTATAGCGGCCACGGCATAACCGGTTCGCACCTGTTCGGTCGCATCCTCGGCGAAGCTGTGCGCGGCGACCTCACCCGCTTCGACACGTTCGCCAAGCTGCCCTGGATTCCCTTTCCCGGCGGTCGGATGTTCAGGGCGCAGTATTCGACGCTGGGCTCGTGGTGGTATGCGCTCAAGGACCGGCTGGGGATCTGATGGCGCAACCGCGGTAAATCTGCCCGGAATAGCGCTGCGTGACGGGCGGCGCCGTTCCTGTCGATAATATGACAAAAATGATCTTGTTTTCTGACGGTCTTGTTTGGTAGATGGCGGCGCCGCCGGTTCGCTTGGCGCGCCTTCTGCCAACAGGATCTTCCCATGCCCCATTCCGCCGTCGCCCGCTGGTCGCGCCTTGCCGCCACCGGACTGATTCTTGCCAGCGGCCTGACCGCCGGCGCCGCTTTTGCCGGCCCGACCAGCTATCCGCTCACACTCTCCAATTGCGGCGTGGACATCACGTTCAGCAAGGCGCCGGAGCGGGCGATGGCGCTGGGGCAGAACAGCGCTGAGATCATGCTGCTGCTGGGCCTTGAGGATCGCGTTGCGGGCACCGCCTTCTGGCCGTCCAAAGTGCTGCCCGAGCTGGCAGCGGCCAATGAAAAGGTGAAGCTGCTGACGGTCGAGATCCCGACGCTGGAAGCGGTTCTAGCCGAGCGTCCCGACTTCGTGGCCGCCCAGTTGCTCAATCTGCTTGGCCCCAACAGCACCATTGCCACGCGCGAAGACTTCGCCAATCTCGACATTCCAAGCTATCTGTCGCCCGGCGTCTGCGCCACATCCGACAATGTGGCCGACGTGCATGGCAGCCGCGCCAGCCTGTGGAATATGGATCTGCTCTACCAGGAGATCGACGAACTGGCGCAGATCTTTGACGTAAGCGATCGCGGCCAGGAACTGATTGCCTCGTTCAAGGCTCGCGAGGCGGCCATCCGCGAGCGGGTGGCAGGCAGCGATGGCGATCCATCTTTTGTCTTCTGGTTCTCCAGCCCGTCGCCGGCCGATGACGCCTATCTGGGCGGCAAGAATGGCGCATCCGGCTTCATTGCCGACCTATTGGGTGGCCATAATGCCATCACCACCGAAGCCGAATGGCCGACGGTGAGCTGGGAAGGCATTGTCGCTGCCAACCCGACCGTGCTGGTGATCGCCGATCTCGACCGCAATCGCTGGGATCTGGACAAGCCTGCGGCCAAGAAGGCGTTCCTGACCAGCGATCCGGTGGTCAGCCAGATAGATGCCGTCAAGAACGGCCATATCGCGGTGATGGACGGCCAGGCGATGAACCCGACCATCCGCACCATCTACGGCGCTGAGCAGCTGGTCGATCAGCTCGTGGGCTTTGGTCTGATCAAGTGAGCGTCGTCAGCCGCACTCTGAGCGGGCGGGCCGGTCTCGGTCTGCTCGCCGTGCTGTCGCTGGCGCTGCTGGCCGTATCGATTGGCGCGGGCGTGGGCATTGGCGAATTGGCGATTCCGCCATCGACGACGTTCCACGCCATCACCAACCGGCTGGGCTGGACGGCGGTGCCGCTCGACAAGATCCACGAAAGCGTCATCTGGGACTATCGGCTGAGCCGCGCTCTGGTTGCCTCGCTTTGTGGTGCCGGGCTGGCGCTGTGTGGCGCCATCCTGCAGTCTTTGCTGCGCAACCCGCTGGCAGAGCCCTATGTGCTGGGCATATCGGCCGGCGCATCGACTGGCGCCGTCTCGGTGATCGTACTGGGCATTGGTGCGGGCGCGGTTACGCTTTCCAGCGGCGCCTTTGCCGGCGCGCTCGCGGCGTTTCTATTCGTGGTCATCCTGGCCAGTGGTGCCCGCGGTGGGGCGGACCGCACCATTCTGGCGGGCGTCGCCGCCTCGCAGCTGTTCAATGCGCTGACCTCCTACATCGTGAGCACCTCGGCCAATGCGCAGCAGGCGCGCGACGTGATGTTCTGGCTGCTGGGCAGTTTCGGTGGCGTACGCTGGCCGGAGTTTCAACTGGCATTGGTCGTGGTGCTGATCGCCCTGGCCATCTGCCTCTTCTACGCAAGGGCACTCGACGCCTTCACCTTCGGTGACGACGCGGCATCATCGCTGGGCATTCCGGTGGTGCGGGTCCGCATCATCCTGTTCGCCACCACAGCCATGCTCACCGCGACCATTGTGAGCATGGTGGGATCGATCGGCTTTGTGGGCCTGGTGGTGCCGCATGTCGCACGGTTCCTCGTGGGCCCGCTGCACCTGCGGCTTTTACCGGCCTGTGTCGGGATCGGGGCCGTCTTCATGGTACTGGCCGACATCGTATCCCGCATCATCATTCCCCAGCAGGTGCTCCCCATTGGCGTGGTGACGGCGCTGATCGGTGTGCCGTTCTTCTCGGTCATCCTCTATCGGGCGAGGCGCGCCGTATGACCATCAAGGCAGACAGAATCAGCTGGGCAGCCGGCAAGACCGTCATTGTCGATGACGTCTCGATCGCCGCCGAGCCCGGCAAGATGCTGGGTCTGCTCGGCCCCAATGGGTCGGGCAAGTCGTCGCTGCTGCGCTTGCTGGTGGGTCTGCGCAAGCCGGATTCCGGAAAGGTGACGCTGGATGGCGAGCCGATCGGCCAGGTCAGCCGGCGTCGTCTGGCCCGTCGCGTAGCCTTGGTGGAGCAGCATGCGACCACAGACGCCAGTGTCACAGTGCTCGATGTGGTCCGGCTGGGCCGCACGCCGCATCGCTCGGCCCTGTCGCCCTGGACCAGTGCCGATGACGCGGCCGTCGAGGCGGCGCTGGATCGTGTCGGCCTGGCCGCAAGGCGCGGCCAGTACTGGCAGACCCTGTCGGGCGGCGAGCGGCAACGGGTGCATATTGCCCGGGCCCTGGCGCAGATGCCTAGCGAGATCGTGCTGGACGAGCCGACCAATCATCTCGACATCCAGCACCAGATCGACATTCTCCGGCTGGTCAATGCCCTGCCCGTCACCAGCATTGTGGCGCTGCATGACCTCAATCATGCGGCGATGTTTTGTGACCGCCTGGCCGTGATGGACAAGGGACGCATCGTCGCCGAGGGTACGCCCGAAGCCGTGCTGAGCGAACAGCTGTTGCGCGACGTGTTCCGGATCGAGGCCAGAATCGAGCCGTCGCCCTACCATGGCAAGCTGCATATCCACTATTTGCTGTAGCTGGCTCGGCCGGGTGAACCGTTCGGCCCGGTTTGGGCTTCACCGGCGCTGCCGACCTCTCCTAGAGTGCCGGCAACAGACGGAGAGTCGGGTGACCCAGATAGCCGATAGAGCGCCAAGCAGGCGCGAGTATTTTCAACCCGTCATGGCCGGCGCCCTGGCGGCGATCGTCGGCTATGCCAGCACCTTCACCCTGGTGCTGGCAGCGCTGACGGCATCGGGTGCCTCGCCGCAGCAGGCCGGTTCGGGCCTGATGAGCGTCTGCATTGCCATCGGCATTCTCAACATTGTCGTCAGCGCCCGCCTACGCGTGCCGGTCAGCTTTGCCTGGACGACGCCCGGGGTGGCGTTCCTGCTCACCGTGGGCGAGCCGGTGGGCGGCTTTCCGGCCGTGTCGGGGGCGTTTCTGGTGGCGGCGGGCCTCATCCTGCTCACGGGCCTCATAAAGCCGCTGGCGCGGCTGATGGCGGCCATTCCCGCGCCGATTGCCAATGCCATGCTGGCCGGCATGCTGCTGACCCTATGCCTTGCACCCATTACCGCCGTAGCCGAAATGCCGATGCTGGCTTTGCCCATCCTGCTCGCCTGGGTGATCGGCTTGCGCGTTGCCCGGCGCTATGCCGTGCCGATTGCCGTGCTGGTGACCGGGATCGTCTTGGCGCTGACCACCAACCTGCCGGCGGGCGCGCTGGATTCGAGCTGGCCGGCGCTGGTGCCGGTCATGCCGGTCTTTACGCTGGACGCCATCGTACGGATCGGCCTGCCGCTCTATATCGTCACCATGGCCTCGCAGAACCTGCCGGGGCTGGCGGTGATGCAGGCCAATGGCTTCATACTGGCGCCGGCGCCCCTGTTTGTCATGACCGGTATCGCCAGCGCCGTTACAGCGGTGTTTGGCGGCCATACCAGCAATCTGGCGGCCATAACGGCGGCGATCTGCGCCGGGCCGGAAGCCCATCCCGACAAGACCAAGCGCTGGCCGGCGCCTATTGCTGCGGGCGTGGTCTATCTGCTGCTGGCCCCGGCGGCGAGCCTGGCCGCGGCGTTCATCGCGGCGTCGCCGCCCCTGCTGATCCAGGCCGTTGCCGGGCTGGCCCTGCTGTCGAGCCTGACGGCGGCACTGGCCGGGGCGCTGGTGCATGAGGAGACCCGGCTGCCGGCCATCTTCACCTTCGTCATTACCGCGTCGGGGATCACCATGATCGGCGTCGGCGCGCCCTTCTGGGGCCTGGTGGGCGGCATTGCCATGCTGGTGTTGCTGCGGTTCGGTATCAAGCCAGTGGTCGAGACTACGGGGGTATGACCCTGCCCCATGCCGTGATCATTGCCGGCGGCAAAGGCACGCGTCTGGGCGGGGTGCGCAAGGCCGACCTGCGTCTGGGCAGGGTACGCCAGCTTGACCGGGTGATCAGCGCGCTGGGCAAGGTCGTCAATCCCATCCTGGTGGCGGGTGGGCCACCCGAGCACAGGCTGGACCTGCCGCCTACCTGTGTAGCCGTGCCGGACCGCGACTCACCGTCTGCGGGGCCGCTGGCCGGGCTGGCTGCCGCGGTGGCGCATCTGACAGAATCGGGAATCACCGACGGATTGCTGGTCAGCGTCGCGGTGGATACCGCCTTTTTGCCCACCGATTTCGTTTCCCGGCTGATCGACGGATTGGACGAAGGCACGGCTGCCTTTGCCGCCTGGGGCGAGGACTTCTACCCGCCCAATGCCGTCTGGCGCCTTGGGCATCTGCAGGACCTGCCGCGGGCGATTGATGGCGCCAGTGGCCCGGCCAGCCTCAAGTCGCTGCAACGCCGCCTTGGCGCGCGGCGTGTTGACTGGACCGAGCATGCCGGTGCCAATCCCTTTGCCAATATCAATACCCTTGCCGACCTGCTGGCGCTGCAGCGCATCGCCTTGGGTTGAGCGCTGTCGCAACTTATTCACATGCGCGGCAATTGGGGCTTGGCAAAGCAAAGCAAGTTCGGTACATGGACCTCGCCTTCGCAAGAAGGTCAACGAAGGTGTTCCGCGGTAGCTCAGTGGTAGAGCAATCGGCTGTTAACCGATTGGTCGTAGGTTCGAATCCTACCCGCGGAGCCATTCGTTCCTCGCTCGATAGCGAGCAACAATCCCACCATGTAAGGCTGCTGCATCCGCCCCTCGGGCGCGCTGCTGCTTGACGACCAGGCGGCGCGCGACGACAATATCTTGGTGCGCATTCATCGACATTGGCGACGGGTTTGGGTAACAGGCGCGATCGGCCCACGACGCGGCGCGTCATCAAAGAGGTTTTCGCATGAGCAATGGCATGGACTTGGACGGCGAAAGCCAGATCACGCTGACCCGGACCATCGACGCCCATGTCGATGACGTGTTCAAGGCCTGGACCGACCCGGCGCTGATCGAACAGTGGCAGGCCGACCAGGCCGAGCTCGATGCCTTCGAGGGTGGCGAATATACCTTCACCACTTTCGGTGACGACGAAGATCCAGAGGATCATACCGTCAGCGGCGAAATTCTGGCCTTCGTGGAAAACCAGAAGCTGGTAATGAGCTGGGTGCACAAGGACGAGGAAGACGAGGAGGAGGATCTGATCTTCGTGCTCGAAATCCTGTTCAAGGCAATCGGTGACGAACAGACACAGATCACGCTGACCGAACGCGGCCTCGCCCATGCCGATCCGGAATCGCGAATCTTTTCGATCGAGGCGTGGAACGCCGCGCTCGAACATCTCGCCGAAGTCATGGCCTGAGCTGAACCGATCGGGCCGTCCGTGCGTAACACGCACGGAGGCCCGTGATGCGTTCGACCCATATTGCCTGGCTGCGCAACGATCTGCGCATCTCTGACAACCCAGCCCTGATGGCCGCGATGCGCGGCGCAGACCGGGCCATAGTCCTTTACATCCACGAGGAAAATATCGGCGTGCGACCGCCCGGCGCGGCCGCGCGCTGGTGGCTGCACCAGAGCCTTGGCGCCCTGGAAGCAGATCTGGCGGCGCTGGGCGTAGAGCTGCTGGTCCGCCGTGGTGTGCCCGGGGTGATCGTTGCTGAACTGGTGCAGGAGCATGCCGTCGACGCGGTGTACTGGAACCGGCGATATGCACCAGGCGAGCGCGCGGTCGATGCCGCCATCAAGACCTGGCTGACGGCCCGCGGCACCAAGACCGAGTCGTTCGGCGCCAATGTCCTGATCGAGCCGTGGGAGATCAGCACCGGCCAAGGCAAGCCCTATTCGGTTTTCACACCGTTCTGGAAAACACTCAAGCAGCAGCGCCTGACCGCGCCACTGGGGCGCCCCGAGGCGGGGACGCCGCGAGCCCCCGTCCCTGTCGATACCGATTACCAGGAACCGCATTGGGCGGAAAAACTAGGCGGCCACTGGTATGTCGGGGAAGCTTCGGCGCAGCGCATGCTGGCCGACTTTCTCGACCACCGTGTAGGCGACTATCCCGAGCGGCGTGACATCCCAGATTGCGATGCCACTTCGGGCCTGTCGCCGCATCTCCGCTTCGGCGAGATCAGCCCACGGCAGATCTGGCAGGCTGGCATGCTGGCGGCGGAACTGGCGCCAGAACAGGCCGGTGCGATCGACAAATTCCTGTCCGAACTGGCGTGGCGCGATTTCAGCTACCATCAGCTCTATCATCGCTGCGACATTGCGCAGGAACCGATGCAGGCCAAGTATGCCGCCATGGCGTGGCGGGACGCACCCGAGGAGCTTGATGCCTGGCAGCGTGGCCAGACCGGCCTGCCGATCATCGATGCGGGCATGCGCGAGCTGTGGGAGACCGGTTATATGCACAACCGTGTCCGCATGCTGGTGGCATCGCTGCTGAGCAAGAACCTGCTGATCGACTGGCGGCTGGGCGAGCGGTGGTTCTGGGACTGCCTGGTGGACAGCGACGTCGCCAGCAACCCGGCCAGCTGGCAGTGGGTTGCCGGCAGCGGGCTCGATGCCGCGCCCTATTTCCGCATCTTCAACCCGGTCACACAGGGCGGGCGATTTGATGCAGATGGCGGCTATGTACGGCGCTGGGTGCCTGAACTGGCGGCGTTGCCGGACGAATGGATACACAGTCCCTCTGAAGCGCCGACTGCGGTGCTGCGGCGGGCGGGCGTCATCATCGGCCAGACCTACCCTGTACCGATCGTTGATCTCAAGACGTCAAGGGCGCGTGCCCTGGCCGCCTCGGCCGCTCTGTAGGGAATGATATTGCGCCAGTTTGCCTGTTGCGCACTGACGTTGCGCGGGCGGGCCGACGGGCGGAAAGCTCTGCCCGGGCAGGCCGTTATGGCTTGCGGACGAAGCGGGGCGGCCCTACGGTCACGGCTTACCAGCCCCAGCAGATTGCGCCATGGCCAAGCACAAAGACCTCATCTCCGCTATCGGCAATACGCCGCTGATCCGTCTCAATCGCGTCTCGACCCTGACGGGATGCGATATCTGGGGCAAGGCGGAGTTCCTCAATCCGGGCCAGTCGGTCAAGGATCGCGCTGCGCTGTTCATCATCCATGATGCGGTCAAGTCGGGCCGGCTCAAGCCGGGCGGCACCATCGTCGAAGGCACCGCCGGCAATACCGGCATCGGGCTGACACTGGTGGCCAATTCGCTCGGCTTCAAATCGGTGATCGTGATCCCCGAGACGCAGAGCCAGGAGAAAAAGGACGCGCTGCGCCTCTATGGCGCCGAGCTGATCGAGGTTCCGGCAAAGCCTTACAAGAACCCGAACAATTACATCAAGCTATCCGGTCGGCTGGCCGACAAGCTCAATGCCGAACTGCCCGAGGGCGCCATCTGGGCGAACCAGTTCGACAATATCGCCAACCGGCGCGCGCATGTGGAGACCACCGGCCCGGAAATCTGGCAGCAGACCAGTGGCCGTATCGACGGCTTCATCTGTGCCGTCGGTTCGGGTGGTACGCTGGCGGGCGTGTCGGAAGCGCTGCGCGCCCGCAATGCCGACATCAAGATCGGCATGGCAGATCCCGAGGGCGCTGCGCTTTACAATTACTACGCCCATGGCGAGCTCAAATCGTCGGGCGACTCGATCACCGAAGGCATTGGCCAGGGCCGTATCACGGCCAATCTCGAGGGTCTGACGGTCGACAATCCGTACCAGATTTCCGATGCCGAGGCCCTGCCCTACATCTTTGACCTGCTCCAGCATGAAGGACTGTGCCTGGGCGGCTCGAGTGCCATCAACATTGCCGGGGCCGTGCGCATGGCGCGCGACCTGGGGCCGGGCAAGACCATCGTGACGATCCTGTGCGATTATGGCAATCGCTATGCCAGCAAGATCTACAATCCCGATTTTCTGCGCGGCAAGAACCTGCCGGTCCCCCCCTGGATGGAAGATCGTACCCCTATAGACATCTCCAGCGTCATGGCAGCCGATCCGGCCTAGCGGCCTCTCGCCATTGTCCCCACAGGTCAGGCTGATAGAGTGGCCGCCCACGAGTCTGGGTGAGTATCTTGGTCGGTTTTGACGACGTCTTGCGGGCGATTATCGCCGACTTTCATATCGTGGCCGCCATCATGGCGGCCGTCTACCTGCTGGCATTCATCTGCGCCGTCCGCGAAATCATGATCTCGCGGACCTCGCAGGGGTCAATCGCCTGGATCCTGGCACTGGGCCTGCTGCCGTTCCCGACGGCCTTTCTCTATCTGGTGGTAGGCTGGAAGGCGTTTGACGACTACGCCACCGACCGGATCCGCAACGGCCGTGCCGCGCGTCCCTTGCGTGCCAAGGACCTGGCGCTGATCGACAACGAGGCGGGCGCCCGGTGGCCGGTGCAGACCAAGGTTTCCGAAGTGCCGTTTCTGAGCGGCAATGATGTCGAACTGCTGGTGGACGGACGGGCCACGTTCGATTCCATCTTTGCCGGCATCGCGGCCGCCAAGTCGTATCTGCTGGTGCAGTTCTATATCGTGCGGGACGATGCGCTGGGGCAGGAACTGGCGGAGCGCCTGATCGAGCGGGCCAATGCCGGCGTGAAAGTCTATCTGCTCTACGATGACATTGGCAGCACGGGCATGCCCAAGCGATATCGCGCCGAACTGCGCGCCGCCGGCATCAAGGTCGCCGGCTTCAACCAGCGCCACAAGTTCATGCGGCTCTATGGCCCGACGCGGATCAACTATCGCAATCATCGCAAGATTGTCGTCGCCGATGGCGAACATGCCTGGGTGGGGGGCCACAATGTGGGCGTGGAATATCTCGGCGAGGACCCCAGATTCGGCCGCTGGCGCGACACTCATGTGCGGGTATCCGGCCCGGCAGCCCTGGGCTGCGCCCTGCTGTTCCGGGAGGACTGGGAATGGGCGACCGGGGAGGTACTGCCGTCGACGCCACCGGCCAGTGTCGCCACGCCGGGCGGACAATCGGTCCTCGTCATGGGGACCGGGCCGGCTGACCGGCTGGAGGAGTGCGCCATTGCCTTCACCGACATCATCGGGCGCGCGCGAGAGCGTCTGTGGATCGTCAGCCCCTATTTCGTTCCCGATACCGACATTCGTACCGCCTTGTTCGCCGCCAAGCTGCGCGGTGTCGATGTGCGGATCATGCTGCCCAATGAACCGGACCACAAGCTCGTCTGGCTCGCCAGTATCGCCCATGCCGATGCCATGGTGAACCATGGCATCTCCATCCAGCGCTATACCGACGGCTTCCTGCACCAGAAGGTGCTGCTGATGGACGACAAGATCGCGACCGTGGGCAGCGTCAATTTCGACAATCGCTCCTTTGCGATCAACTTCGAGATCACGCTGTGGTTCACCGATCCCAAGGCCATCGGCGACGTCGAAGCCATGCTGGTTGAAGATTTCAGGAACTGCCGGGAAGTGACTGCCGACGAAGTCAGATCCCGTTCCTGGACCATGCGTTTCCTGACCCAGGCCGCCCGCCTGCTCTCCCCTGTTCTGTAGGTATTGACGATGACCGAGTTCCTGTTCCGTGATGACAGCTATCTGCAATCGGTGAGCGCCACCGTCACGGGTGTGACACCGATGGGCGGGATCATGCTGGACCGCACGGTGTTCTATGCTGCGTCCGGCGGCCAGCCCGGCGATAGCGGCAGCCTGATGCGCGCGGATGGATCAACGGTGGCTATCATCACCGCCCTGCACCCTGACGGGGACAAGACGGCGATCGTGCATGTACCGGCCGATGGCAGCGCCCTGCCCGCCATTGGCGAGATGGTCACCGCCACGCTCGACTGGGCCCCGCGCTATCGCCTGATGCGCATGCATACCGCCCTGCACCTGCTCTCGGTGGTCTTTGCCTATCCGGTGACCGGGGGCGCAATCGGTGCGGACAAGGGTCGGCTGGATTTTGCCATGCCCGAGGCGCCGGAGAACCCCGAGGCGCTTGAAGGCGCGCTCAATGCCATGATCAGCGCCGATCATCCGGTCAACCAGGAATGGATTACCGATGGGGAGATGGCGGCCAATCCCGACATGATCAAGACCATGAACGTCAAGCCGCCCATGGGCCAGGGTCGGGTTCGGCTGATCCGGATCGGCGACGTCGACCTGCAGCCGTGTGGCGGCACCCATGTCCAAAGCACCGGCGAGATCGGGCCGGTCAGGCTCGGCAAGATCGAGAACAAGGGCAAGCAGAACCGCCGCGTCAATCTGCTGTTTGTCGAGTAGCCCCGTAGCTCAGCGCACCGGCGGCGCGTAGAGCAGGCCGCCATTGCTCCAGAGTGAATTCTGGCCACGCAACAGGGCCGCGCCCGTCTGCGGGCCGAAGTGGCGATCATAGAGCTCGGCATAGTTGCCGACGGCGCGGATGGCATCGGCCATGAAGGTTGGCTTGAGGCCGAGCGAGGTGCCGAAATCGCCCTCCACGCCGAGGATGCGGCGGATGGCGGGCGTATGCGAGGCCGCCAGGGATTCGGTGTTCAGCGAGGTGATGCCGACCTCTTCGGCATTGACCAGGGCGAACAGCGTCCATCTGACAATGTTGAACCATTGCGGGTCGCCCGTGCTGACCATTGGCCCCAGCAATTCCTTGGAAATGCGCTCGGGCAGGATGCGATGGGCATTGGGCTCCGGCAGGGCCCGGCGAATGGCCTGCAGCTGCCGACCCGAGGCCGAAATGGCGTCACACAGACCTGTCCGATAGGCCAGCGACAGGTCTTCAACATCCTCGTATGGCACCTCGACATAGCTGGCCTGATTGGCGAAGAAGAACTCCTGCATGCGCTCGAGATCATCACCCCCGTCGATCACGCAAATCCGGACATTGTCGAGCTCGAAGGCCGACACCAGGCCAAGCGATTGCGGCACGAGGAAGGACTGGCCGTCGAAGAAGGCGGTGCCGACATAGTTGGCGTCGTAAAGCGTGTCACGGCGCTCGGTCCAGGGACCATTGCGGGTCAACACATCCACGCCATCGGTCTGCAGGGGCGCAAAGCGTGTCTCGCCACGCAGGGCGCGAAACTCGATGCGATCGGGGTTACCGAATACCGCGGCGGCAATGGCCCGGCACAGATCCACGTCAAACCCGGACCAGCGGCCGTTGGCGTCCACCTGGGCAAAACCGGGCAGTGCATTGGTGGCCCCGCAGATCAGGAAGCCACGGGCCCTGACTGTCTCCAGGGTCTGGGCGCTGCTCGGCAGCACGGCCAAGCCGAGCAGGCAGACCAGAGCTGCCAGCACAGCCGGCATTCGCTTCACAATTGCGGCCAATTGGATCGTTTCCTTCACTCGCGTGCGCATATTGGCAGGCGGCGGGGCCCGGTCAACCCAAGTGGGGCGGATTGCCCCGGGCAATTTGCCGGGACAATCAACATTCGACGGGTCAGTGCAGGATCTGGCTGAGGAACAGCTTGGTCCGCTCGTGCTGGGGATTGGAGAAGAACTCCCCGGGTTCGTTCTGCTCGATGATCTGGCCTTGGTCCATGAAGATGACGCGATTGGCCACCTGGCGGGCGAAACCCATTTCATGGGTCACGCAGATCATGGTCATGCCTTCTTCGGCCAGGCTGATCATCACGTCGAGCACTTCCTTGACCATTTCCGGATCGAGCGCCGAGGTGGGCTCGTCAAACAGCATGATCTTGGGCTGCATGCAGAGCGAGCGGGCAATGGCCACGCGCTGCTGCTGTCCGCCCGAAAGCTGGCCGGGGAACTTGTTGGCCTGTTCGGGGATCTTGACCCGCTCAAGATAGTGCATGGCCGTGGCCTCGGCCTCGGCCTTGGGGGTGCCGCGCACCCAGATCGGCGCCAGGGTCAGGTTCTGCAGGATGGTCAGATGCGGAAACAGGTTGAAGTGCTGGAACACCATGCCGACTTCGCGCCGCACTTCGTCGATGCGCTTGAGATCGGCGGTCAGTTCAACGCCATTGACGATGATCTGGCCTTCCTGGTGCTCCTCCAGCCGATTGATGCAGCGGATGAGCGTCGACTTGCCCGAGCCTGACGGGCCGGCAATGACGATGCGCTCGCCATCGTTGACCGTCAGGTTGATATCGCGCAGCACGTGGAAGTCGCTGTACCACTTGTGCATGCCGATGACCTCGATGGCCGGCCGTTTGGCTACACTCTTGGTCTTGCTGGTGGCCGGCTTTTCGGTAGCGGTAGTCTGGGGAGTTTGTGTCATTTTCAGCTACCTCTTGTGGCCGGTATTGAGACGGCGCTCCATGAACATGGAATAGCGCGACATGGAGAAACAGAAGGCCCAGAAGACCATGGCGGCGAACAGATAGCCGGTTGTCGCCGTATTGGCCGACTGCCATTCGAGGGCCGAGTCATTCTTGGTTTTGACCGCTTCGAGCAGGTCCTTCATGCCCACGATGTAGACAAGCGAGGTATCCTTGAACAGCGCGATGAAGTTGTTCACGATGCCCGGAATCACATGCTTGAGCGCCTGGGGCAGGATGATGAAGTACATCCGCTGCCAGTAGCCCAGCCCCAGCGAGGCTGCCGCCTCGTACTGGCCACGCGGGATGGCCTGCAGGCCGCCACGCACCACTTCAGCCATATAGGCGGAGGTGAACAGGGTGACACCCACCAGGGCCCGCAGCAGTTTGTCCACCGTTGTGCCCTGCGGCATGAACAGGGGCAGCATGATCGAGGCCATGAACAGGATGGTGATCAGCGGAACGGCGCGGATCAGTTCGATGAAGGCCACGCAGAGCGTCTTGATCACCGGCAAGGATGACTGGCGACCGAGTGCTAGCACGATGCCAAGCGGGAAAGACAGGGTGATCCCGACCACCGAGATGATCAGCGTAATCAGCAGGCCGCCCCATTTTTCCGTCGGCATTTCGGAGAGCCCGAACACGCCGCCGGCAAGCAGGAAGTAGCTGACAATGGGATAGACAAACAGGAACAGCGCCGCGTTGAGCCGCTTGTAGGGAAGCTTGGGCATCAACAGGGGCACGAACAGCAACGCACCCAGAGCAAAGACGATGTTAGGGCGCCACTGCTGGGGGATGTCGTAAAAGCCGTAGATGAAGAATTCCATCTCGTTGTAAATATAGGCCCAGCAGGCCCCGGCTTCGATGGCGCGGCACTCTTCAACCGTGCCCATCGGCCCCACGGCGTGGCCGATGACGAAGTTGAACAGGGGCGGCACGATCCAGAGCAGGAATAGGGCGCCTAGCACAGTCAGCAGGGCGTCCAGCGGCGTGGCGAAGAGGTTTTTCTGGATCCAGACGACCGCGCCGCTGGTGCGGTTTGGCGCCGGTTTGGCAGGTACCAGTTCAGAACGAACAAATCCGATATCGGTCATGGCTGATCTCCTACCGCTCGACCAGGCTGACGCGGGCATTGTACCAGTTCATGATCGCCGAAGTGATCAGCGAGAAGGTCAGATAGACCAGCATGGTCAGGGCGATACACTCGATCGCCCGGCCCGTCTGGTTGAGCGCCGTGCCGGAAAACACGTTGACCAGTTCGGGATAACCGATGGCGGCGCCCAGTGACGAGTTCTTCGTCAGGTTCAGGTACTGGCTGGTCAGCGGGGGCACGATGACGCGCATGGCCTGTGGCACGATGACCAGACGCAGGCGATCGCCCTCCTTGAGCCCGAGCGACTGGGCGGCCTCGGTCTGGCCATGGCTGACGGCCTGGATCCCGCCGCGCACCGTCTCGGCAATGAACGAGGCCGTATAGATGGTCAGACCGAACAGCAGCGCGAGGAATTCAGGCGGCAGCTGGACGCCACCCTTGAAGTTGAAGCGCTCCAGGACGGGCAGTTCGAACGCCACATTGGCGCCGCTGAGCAGGCCCACCAGGAGCGGCAGCAGCACCAGGGTGGCAATGGCGGAAAGAAAGACCGGAAAGCGCTTGCCGGTGGCCTCAAGGCGCTTGCGCGCCCAGATGCGCAGCGCCACGACGCCGGCGATCGCCAGGGCGACGGCAATCCAGACGAAGATGAATTGCTCATCGGGCATCGGCTTGGGGACGAAGATGCCGCGCTGGTTGATGAAGGAATCGAATGGCAGTTCATAGGATGCGCGCACGGCCGGCATGGTCTTGAGGACGGCGAAGTACCAGAAGAACAGCTGCAGCAGCAGGGGGATGTTGCGGATGGTCTCGACATAGACGGTGGCGAGGCTTGAGACGATGAAGTTGCTGCTCAGGCGCGCAATACCGATGGTGAAGCCAAGAAGGGTGGCGGCGATGATGCCGATGAAAGCCACCAGCAGCGTATTGGTAATGCCGACGAGGAAGGCCTGCCAGTAGATCGAGGCGCGCGTCCAGGGCAGCAGGGTGAAGCTGATGTCAAAACCAGCAGTGCTCCAGAGGAAGTCAAAGCCCGTGGTCTTGTTCTGTGCCGCCAGATTGGCAGCGGTATTGCCGATGATCCAGAGAATGAAAGCGACCAGAATTGCCGCAACCACGATCTGATAGACGATGCCACGGATTACCGGATCGTTGAAAAAGTACGTCTTGGGGGCCGCCGAGGGCCCCGCGTCTAGCGCAGTCATGTGATTAGTCCCCAAGCCGCCAATAACACGGCTGTTTCATGCGTCACCCAGAGAGCGACGACCCTAGAAACAGAAAGACCCGGCGCTCCGTGAGGAACGCCGGGACTATGGTCAGTTAGCGAATTGGCGCGGCGTACTGGATGCCACCGTCGCTCCAGAGGGCGTTCAGACCGCGCTCGAGACCGATCGGGGTGGATGGGCCAACGTTGCGCTCATAGGTCTCGGCGTAGTTACCGACCAGCTTGATGATCTGGTAAGCCCAGTCCTTGGTCAGGCCGAGCGGGGTGCCGAAATCGCCTTCAACGCCGAGCAGGCGCTTGATGGCTGGGTTGTCCGAGCCGAGCATCTCGTCGACATTGGCCTGCGAAACGCCGAGTTCTTCAGCTTCGAGCAGGGCGAAGTAGGTCCAGCGCGCAATGTTGAACCAGGTTGGGTCGCCGGCACGAACCACGGGGCCCAGTGGCTCCTTGGAGATGATCTCGGGCAGGATGATGTGATCATCCGGCACGGCAAACTTGGAACGCTCAGCGGCCAGAGCCGAAGAGTCCGTGGTGTACACGTCGCAACGGCCGTCTTCATAGGCCTTCACGACTTCGTCCTGATCGACGAACACGACGGTGTTGAATTCCATGCCATTGGCAGCGAAGTAGTCAGCTGCGTTCAGCTCGGTGGTGGTGCCCGATTCCAGGCAGATGGCGGCGCCGGACAGGTCGAGAGCCGAATCGATGCCGTCGGCCTTGCGGACCATGAAGCCCTGGCCGTCATAGAACATGGTGCCGACAAAGCTGATGCCGAGCTGGGTGTCGCGGCTCATGGTCCAGGTGGTGGTACGCGACAGCACGTCGACTTCGCCAGCCGAGAGAGCGGTGAAGCGTTCCTGGCTGGTCAGCGAGGTGAAGCGAACGGCGTCAGCGTCATTGAAAATGGCGGCGGCAAGCGCACGGCAATAGTCGACTTCCAGACCCGTCCAGACGTTGTTGGCGTCGGGGGCGGAGAAACCGGCCACGCCACCAGTCACACCGCACTGGATGTAACCCTTGGCCACTACGTCTTCGAGAATGGCTGCCTGTGCAGTAGTCGCGCCAACGAGGCCGATCGAGGCCGCGAGTGCGAGCGTTACGAGCGATTTTTGCATTGTTGTTGCCTTTGTTTCCTGACCGTGTGTCCCGAGGTGGTGGGCGAACCCAAATCCCCGGTGGCACCTCCACTCTTTCAAGAGCAGTTGTGATGCTGCTAAGCATGCAAGCGTCTATTGACTGATACGTCAAGGGTAGAAGGCGGCTTGAGACAGCTAGGCTGACACTTATTTGGACAGCGCCATCAGTTTGACTGGATATTGAGCAACGAGCCCAGCATGAATGATAAAAAAAGCGGCAGCGCAGAACTTTCCATCGAAACCATCCTGACCCATCACGGCCGTGAACCCGACGACCAGTTCGGCTTCGTCAACACCCCGGTCTATCGCGGCTCCACCGTGCTGTTCAAAACCCTCGACGACATGACGGGGCAGAAACAGCGCTATCTCTATGGCCGGGCGGGCAATCCGACCACCGAAAGCGTCGAGACGGTGATCACCGAACTCGAGGGCGCCTATCGCACGCGTCTGGTCCCCTCGGGCCTTGCTGCCATCACCATCGCGGTGCTGAGCTGCGTCAAGGCGGGCGACGACGTGCTGATCTCGGACAGCGCCTATGAGCCCGGCCGCAGCTTTGCCGATGGCTTCCTCAAGCGCATGGGCGTTACCGCCCGCTATTACGATCCACGGATCGGCGGCGGCATCAGCGCGCTGATGCAGCCCAATACGACCGCCGTGCTGGCCGAAAGCCCCGGCTCGCTGACCTTCGAGGTGCAGGACATTCCGGCGATTGCTGCCGCAGCGCATGCCAATGGGGCGCGGCTGATCGTCGACAATAGCTGGGCCAGCCCGCTCTATCACCAGCCACTGGCCCTGGGGGCAGACCTGGTCGTCCATGCTGGCACCAAGATGTTCGTGGGGCATTCGGATGCCTTTGCCGGCACCATCTCGACCACCGAGGCGGCCTGGCCGGAAGTGGAAGCGACGCGGGCACTGCTGGGCTTTTTCACCTCGGGCGACGATGCGTTCCTGGTGGCGCGCGGCTTGCGCACGCTGGCAATCCGCATGAAGGAGCACCAGGCCCGGGCGCTCGATATTGCGGGTTGGCTCGAAAGCCAGGACGAGGTGGTGCAGGTGCTGCATCCGGGCCTGCCCAGCCATCCCGACCACGCCCTGTTCAAACGCGATTTCACCGGGTCGGGAAGCCTGTTCAGCGTCATGCTGGCCCCTGCCCCGCGTGCGGCGGTGGCGGCCTTTGTCGACCAGCTCAGTATTTTCACCATGGGCTTTTCCTGGGGCGGCTATGAGAGCCTTTGCATCCCGGTCAAGCTGGGCGCCAACCGCACGGCTCGGCCCTGGACGGCAGAGGGCAATCTGTTCCGGCTGCATATCGGGCTCGAAGGCGTCGATGACCTCAAGGCCGACCTCAGCGCGGCGATCGCGCGCTACGCGGCGGCCCGATAAGGCGTACGAGGGCGCCGCGCGGTCCCAGGACCGAACGGTTGCAGATAGAAGAGCGGGCCCCGAGGCGATCACCGCCTCTGGTAGGTTAAAAATGGTGAGACGATAACCGCCTCGGGGCGCCGGTTTTTGGAACTGTTCGGCGGCACGGGATCGCTCGTCCTCGCACGGCCGTCTCGGAACCTGTGGAAGAGGCAAAACCTCCACCCGGCCCATCCCACCACTGTTCGCCTGCAGGCCGCCCATGTGGGATGATGGGCATGAGTATGCGCGCGATTTTATGGGCGGGGATAAGTGGGACAGAAGGGCGGTCTGGTGGCGTCGTCAATGCCAATCAAGCCTGGCGCCGGGCACCAGCCCGCAGAGTAGCCCAGGCGATCAGGCGCGGCCGCGGAACAAGCGGCGGAGCTTTGGCAGACCGCGGAAGCGTATGCTGCCATCGGCGCGGGCGGCAAACAGCCAGCGACGACGGGCAAATTCATTGCGGATGGCGTAGGCACCCAGGCCGCCAACGACAAAGCCGGCAATGACGTCGGTGGCGTAATGCTGAGCGGTGACGACGCGCGACAGGCCGGTCATCACGGCAATGAATAGAATCAGCTTGAAAAAGCGCGGCGCCAGGAAGCCGAGGACGAGGGCGGTGCCGATGGCCGTGGTGGCATGGCCTGAGGGGAAGCTCTGAAAGCTCCAGTCATTGAGGATGGGCTGGAAGTGAAAAGCGCCGAGATCGACGTAGTGATCAGGCCGGGCGCGGCCGAATAGGCGCTTGAGCAGGTTGACCGCCAGGCCCGGCAGACCGACGGCGATGAAGACGAAGCCGGACAACAGGCCCAGTTCGGCGATGGCGGCCCGATAGCGCCCCACCGGGAGGCGCTGCCCGATCAGGCAAACCAGCAAAACAAGCAATGAGGGAATCAGCACCCAGTCGGACAGGCCGAAATGGGTGATGAAGCCGAAGGGCTCGCGCCACATCTCGGGCCAGGCCTGCAGCGTGCTGGAGAGCCAAACATCAAAGAAGAGCAGCACGAACAGCACCAGAATGACCGCCGCAGCGGCGTCGGGCCAAGACTTCCGGGTCAGCCCAAAGGGCCAGCGACGTTCAAGGTTCTGCATGCCAGTTCAATGAACGTGCGGGAAGTTTTCGTCAATCCAGAGAAAGTTGGTGTGGTTGCGCTTGCCCTTGGTCGGAGAACAGGCTAGGTGACGGCGGTGATCTCGGAGTGTAGCTCAGCCTGGTAGAGCACTGGTTTTGGGAACCAGGGGTCCAAAGTTCGAATCTTTGTACTCCGACCATCACAATTCGCCTTTTGGCGCACCGCATCGTGTTGAGGACTTTGCATGACCGCCCGCATTTACCGCCCGGCCCCCAACGCCATGCAGTCGGGAAAAGGCAAGTCCAAGCAGTGGGTCTTGATCCACGAAATGGCAGCGCCGCGCGGTATTGACCCCCTCATGGGCTACACCACTTCCAGCGATACCAGGCAGCAGGTTCGCCTGTCGTTCGACACGCAGGAAGAGGCAGAAGCCTACGCCCAGAAGAACGGCATCGCCTATTCGGTGCAGCCGGCGCACGAGACCACCCCGCAGCGTTCGAGCTATCCCGACAATTTCCGGGCCGACCGCAAGACTCCCTGGACGCACTGATCTTCCATTCCGCCGCCCGATAACCAGGCGCTGCAAGCGATTGCGGCGCTATTTTTGTCACCTACAGACGACAATTGCCGGCCATCATCTTGCCGCGCGGCGCTTTTGTCGGTTTGCTGGGTCCAGCAGGGAGCGGCGATCATGGGCAAGGCAACAGGCATTGGCGGGATTTTCTTTCGGGCGCAGGACACTGGCGGGCTCGCCGCCTGGTACGAAACCCATCTGGGGGTAACGGGTTTCTGGAACCAGGAGGCAGGCCTGACCGTGTTTGCGCCGTTCAAGGCGAATACGGACTATTTCGCGGCCGACCGGCAGTGGATGATCAATTTCCGGGTCGATGACATTGGCGAACTGATCGCCCAGCTGCAGCAGGCCGGAATCACCGTCGAGACGCGGGAAGAATGGGACACGCCGGAAACTGGCCGCTTCGCCCGCATCCACGATCCGGAAGGCAATCCAATCGAGTTGTGGCAGCCACCTGTGGGTGCCGTCGACTCGGCGACCGAATAAGTCTTTCGCACTGGCAACCTGACCTGCCAGACTGGCCCATCGAGGAGCCGTTCATGATGTCCCTGTCTGCCCGCCTGTTCGCCGCCCTCTGCATGCTGGGCCTGGCCGCGCCCGTTGCTGCTGCGCCGGCGCTTTGGGAAGTCCGTGACGGCAATAGCGCCATCCGGCTCTTCGGCTCGGTCCACGTCCTGCCCGAGGACCTGGCATGGCGGACACCTTTGTTCGACGCCTTGCTGGCCCAGGCTGACCGGGTGATCTTTGAAACCGATCTCAGCTTCGCCGCCATGACTGAGATGGGTGCCCGTGCCTATGTCGAGGGTATCTATGTCGACGGCACGCTGCTGACCGACATCATCGATGACGAGATGGAGCGCAAGCTGCGCGAATTTGCGGCGTCAGCGGCCGTGCCCTTCGGCACGCTGCTGGCGATGAAGCCATGGATGGCAGCCAATACCGTATCGGCCGCCGCCATGGCGTCGCTGGGCTATACGGCGGCAGGCGTCGAACTGGTGCTGTTGCCGGAACTGGAAGCCGGGCGCATGGGATATCTCGAGACCGGCGACGAGCAGCTGGCCGTGCTGACCGGCGGGTCGGTGGATGAGCAGCTGGCCATGCTGGCCGCCACGCTGGATGACATGGCGAGCCTGCCCAAGCTGATGAGCAAGGTGCTGCAGCGCTGGGTAACCGGCAATCCGGAAGCCCTGGCAGCGGTGCTTGCCGTGGAAGCGGGTGGCATGGACGCCGCCTTCATGGAGCGGCTGATCCATGCGCGCAATCGCAATTGGATTGTGCCGCTCGAAGCGATGCTGGCCGATGATGTCGAAAGCCTGGTAATCGTGGGAGCCGGCCACCTAGTGGGTGATGGCAGCGTGCTCGAGCTGCTCGAACAGCAAGGCTATACCGTCGAACGCCTGCAGTAGAGGCATGGACTGCCGCCCGGTACCGCGCGGCGATACCGGCGTGCCTCCCTGCCCTAGACGTCGACCTTGAAATCGAGGTCCATTTCGGACGCCGGGACGCCGTTGAGCCCCCAATTGGGCCGATCGACTTCCACCAGCAGCACCTTGATGTCGGCGGCGACCAGGCCGAAGGGCGCCAGCCGCGTCACCAGCGCCTGGTAGAGCCGGCGCTTGGCCTCGATGCTGCGCCCGGTGAACAGGGCAATCTCGATGGTGGTGCGACAGGGATTGGCGCCTGCGGGCAGCAGGAAATCCTCGGGATCGAGCTGGATCAGCCTGATATCGCGATCGCGGTCGGGGATCAGCAGACCCTCGACCAGCGATTGCTGCACGGCCTCAAGGAAGTCGGCCCGGCGGCTGCCGAGCCAGCCCTTGCGGGTTTCAATGCGGGTGGATGGCATGGCGCCTCCTAGACGTCACTCAACCTGGTCCACTTGCCGTCATTATTGCTCGACTGCACCGAGGCCATGATGAACTGCATGCCCTCAACGCCATCGGCCAGGGTCGGCAACAGGCCCTCATAGGCGGCGCCCTCGCCCCGGATGACGGCGGCGAACTGGCTGTAGAGCGTGGCAAAGGCCTCGAGATAGCCTTCGGGGTGGCCTGAAGGGATGCGGACATTCATGGTGGAAGCGGCATTACCGGAAATTGCGCCGCCACGGGTCAGCAACTGCTTGGGTTTGCCGAATTCGGTGAACCACATGTAGTTGGGATTGTCCTGGCGCCATTCCAAGCCACCCTTGTCGCCATAGACGCGCAGCTGCAGGCCGTTTTCGCAGCCGACCGCCACCTGGCTGGCCCAGAGCATGCCCTTGGCGCCGCCTTCGAAGCGCAGCATAATATGCACATTGTCGTCGAGCTGGCGGCCCTCGACAAAGCTCGTGAGGTCGGCCGAGACGGAATCGGTCTTGAGGCCGGTAACGAAGCGCGCCAGGTTATAGGCATGGGTGCCGATATCGCCGATGGCGCCGCCCGCCCCCGAGCGCGCCGGATCGGTGCGCCAGGAGGCCTGCTTGTTGTCGTCGCTGGTGGCTTCGGTCAGCCAGTCCTGCGGATATTCCACCTGGATGACGCGGATCTTGCCCAGGGCGCCGGACGCCACCAGTTCGCGGGCCTGCCGCATCAGCGGATAGCCGGTATAGTTGTGGGTCAGCAGGAAACGGGCGCCGTTTTTCGGCTTGATCTCGGCCAGCTTGCGCGCGTCCTCGATGGTGGCGGTAATCGGCTTGTCGCAGATGACGTGGATGCCGGCCTCGAGGAAGGCCTTGGCGGGGCCGTAATGCATGTGGTTGGGCGTGACGATGGAGACGGCTTCGATACCGTCCGGGCGGGCTGCCTCGGCGCGGGCCATTTCCTCGTAGGAGGTATAGATGCGGTCTTCCGCCAGGCCGATATTGCGCCCGGATTCGAGAGCAACCTCGGGGCGGGACGACAGAGCGCCGGCCACTAGGTCATAATCGCCATCGATGCGGGCCGCGACGCGGTGCACGTAGCCGATAAAGGCGCCCGTACCGCCGCCAACCATGCCCAGACGAATGCGCTTTGCGCCGTTTTCAGCCATTGCTGTGCTCCTAGCTCAAACCGAGAATTTTGCGATTGGCGGCGAGATCGGTGCCGGCCGAGGCAAAATCGTCGAAGGCGTGTTCGGTAACGTGGATGATGTGGTTCTTGATGAACTCGGCACCTTCGCGCGCGCCGTCTTCGGGATGCTTGATGGCGCATTCCCACTCGAGCACGGCCCAGCCGGCAAAATCGTATTGCGCCATCTTGGAGAAGACGGAGGCGAAATCGACCTGGCCATCGCCGAGCGAGCGGAAGCGCCCTGCCCGGTTGATCCAGCTCTGATAGCCGCCATAAACGCCCTGGCGCCCGGTGGGGTTGAACTCGGCATCCTTGACGTGGAACATCTTGATGCGCTCGTGATAGATGTCGATGTAGTCGAGATAGTCGAGCTGCTGCAGCACGAAGTGGCTGGGGTCATAGAGCAGGTTGGCGCGCGGGTGATTGTTCACGCGCTCGAGGAACATCTCGTAGCTGACGCCGTCATGCAGGTCTTCCCCGGGGTGGATTTCGTAGCAGAGGTCGACGCCGTTTTCGTCAAAGGTGTTGAGAATGGGCGTCCAGCGGCGGGCCAGTTCGTCGAAGGCCTCTTCGACGAGGCCAGCCGGGCGCTGCGGGAAGGGATAGAGGAACGGCCAGGCCAGCGCGCCCGAAAAGGTCGCGTGCTCGGTCAGGCCCAGATTGTTCGAGGCCTTGGCGGCCCAGAGCAGTTGCTGCACGGCCCATTCCTGGCGCGCCTTGGGATTGCCATGCACGGATGAGGGGGCAAAGCCGTCCAGCATGGTGTCATAAACCGGGTGCGCCGCGACCAGCTGGCCCTGCAAGTGGGTCGAGAGCTCGGTGATCTCGATGCCGTGCCTGGCGGCTGTGCCCTTGAGCTCATCGCAATAGGTCTTCGAGGTCGCCGCCTTTTCCAGATCGATCAGGCTGCCGACCCAGGTGGGGATCTGCACGCCCTTGTAGCCATAATTGGCGGCCCAGCCGCAGATGGCATCGAAGGAATTGAACGGCGCCGCGTCGCCGGCGAACTGCGCCAGAAAGATGGCGGGACCCTTGATCGTACGCATGGTTTTCTCCTCTGATGGCGCTTGGCGCCCTGGTCTTTTATAGCCGCTTTGCAGAAACAGGCGGCGGGGTTGGCCGCCGCCTGCTCAAATTACCGGGTCACTCTCGACCGGCACCCTTTTCCTGTCAATGAGGTACGCCCCTCACTATTTCAGCAGCGCCTGGGCGTCTGCAGGCGTCAGGGCCATGGGGCGTTCGCAGGTGGTGCTGAGCGTCAGCACCTGGCCGCTTTCGCCGGCCTTGAGCAGGCTGGTCATGACGTCGACGGCATGGAGCGCGACATCAAGGCCGCAACGGGCGGTATAGCCGCCGTCGATGGAGGCCATCATGTCCGCCAGGCCCGCCGTGCGGTAATTGGCGCGCGGGGTAGGCTTGTCGAGATCCTGGTTGGCAATGCCGAAGGGGTGATCCCAGGGCGTTACCGTGCTGCGGCTGCCGGCGATGTCGGCGGTGACCAGATCGCCGCCGAAGAAGTTGGGGTCGGGTACGAAGATCGAGCCGTCGGTGCCATAGAGCTCGATATTGTGGTGGCCATGGGCCGCCACGTCCCAGCTGGCGCCGATGGTGATGATGGCGCCCGAGACAAATTCAAGCACGCCATGGATGGTGGTGGGCGTACCGACCTTGACGAAGGTGCCCTTGAACGGGCCCTCGGCGGTCACTTCGCGTTCGGTGCGGGCCATGTTGGTGAAGGCAGAGAGGCGCTTGACGGGCCCGAGCAGGTGGATCAGCTCGGTGACGTAATAGGGGCCCAGATCGAGGATGGGGCCGGCGCCGACCTGGAAGAAGAAGTCCGGATTGGGATGCCAGTGCTCCATGCCACGGCTCATCACATGGGTGGTGCCGCTCATGATCTTGCCGAGCTGGCCACTGTCGATGATCTGGCGGGCCTGCTGATGGGCACCACCGAGGAAGGTGTCCGGCGCACTGCCGACCTTGAGCTTGCGCTCCTCGGCGGCCTTCTTGAGCGAGGTGCCCTCTTCGAGCGACAGCACGAATGGCTTTTCCGAATAGGCATGCTTGCCGGCGGAGATGATGTCCATCGACACCGAATAATGGGTCGAGGGAATGGTCAGGTTGACGATGACGTCGAGTTCGCTGTTCTTGAGCAGCTCATCGGGCGTCTGGGCGGTGACACCGAATTCCTCGGCGCGCTTCTGGGCGGCAGCGGGAATGATATCGGCCACGGCGCGGACCTCGAGCCCCTTGAACAGGGGCGCGAGGCGCAGATAGGCGGCAGAGATATTGCCGGCACCCATGATGCCGACGCCAAAGGTCTTGGCCATGCTTATTTCCACTTCTTGGCGGCAGCGATCGACCGGGTGGCAAAGCGCACCGGATCGGAAGGCTTGTCATGTTCGGCGACGAAATACTCGGCGCGGGTCTTGGAGGTGACCTTGCCGATCAGCTCATCCCAGTTCAGCACGCCCTGCCCCACATCGGCCCAGCCATCTTCGTCGAGGCATTCGCCGGCGGGGGCAATATCCTTGACGTGCACGGCGGTGATGCGGTCGCCATATTTGTCGAACCAGGCGACCGGATCAGCCTTGCCGCGCACGATCCAGGCGACATCGGCTTCCCATTCGATCTTGGGCGCGGTCTCAAGGATGATTTCCATCGGCGTGCGGCCCGAGCTGGTCGGCACGAATTCGAAATCGTGGTTGTGCCAGCCGAAGCCGTAGCCCGCCTTGGTATAGGTCTCGGCAGCGCCGGCCAGCATCTCGGCCAGTTCGAGCCACTTGGACTCGTCGGTGCTGCGGCCTTCGGGGCCGATATGGGGGCAGAAGATCTTCTTGATGCCCAGCGTCTCGGCGGTCTTGAGCGTGGTCGACACATCGGCCACCTGGGCCGGGCCGAAATGGCCGGTCGGCATGGACAGGCCATTCTTCTTCAGACTGGCCGCCAGCGCCGCGGGATCGGCATAGAGACCGCCATAGCCTTCGACCTGGGTGTAGCCAAGGGTGCCGAGCGTGGCGAGGAAATCCTCAAGCGAGGGGACATTGCGGGCGCTGTAGAGCTGGAATGACAGTTCGGTCATTTTGGCCTCATTGTAACGTTGGAATTGGGCATTGCGACGCCTCTGGCGGTGCCAGATAGGTAGCGATGTTTGAAAATGGTGTCCTGCGCGACGGGCAGGTCAATTGCCGGAAAAGTAACATGACCGGCGATTGCGTCGGGCCGGTGGCGGGGCGCCCAGGGGCGCCCCGCAGTTCAGGCGGGCCTAGAGCCGGTTGGTCGTCTCGCTGCTGAACAGCGACCCGCGGCCGGGATCGAAGCCGAGGCGAACCTTCTGGCCGGACTGGATCACCACGTCGCTGTCGCAACGGAAGGTCACCGACTGTCCGGCAATATTGGTCCAGGCCAGGGTGTCCGAACCCATGGGCTCGACGATTTCGATCTCGGCATCGGTCTGGAACGGCATGGCGGCGGCGGCATCGCCCAGAACGATATGTTCAGGACGAATGCCCAGCACGGCCTTGATGGCGCCGGTCACCGGGGCGGTGAAGCCATAGGTGCCGACCGGAATGGCGGTGCCGTCCTTGGCCGTGAAGGTCGTGCCGTCCAGCATACCCTCGAACATGTTCATCTGCGGCGAGCCGATGAAGCCGGCCACATAGAGGTTGACGGGCCGGTTGTAGATCGTGTGCGGATCGGCCAGCTGCTGGATGACGCCATTCTTCATGACGGCGATGCGGTCGGCCAGGGTCAGGGCCTCGATCTGGTCATGGGTGACGTAGATCATGGTGTTCTTGAGCCGGTGATGCAGGCGCTTGATCTCGACGCGCAGATCGCTTCGGAGCTTGGCATCGAGGTTGGACAGCGGCTCGTCGAACAGGAAGACGTCCACGTCGCGCACCAGAGCACGACCAATGGCCACGCGCTGGCGCTGGCCACCGGAGAGGTTGGCCGGCTTGCGGTCCAGCAGGGGCTGGATCTGCAGGATTTCGGCGGCACGGGACACGCGCTGCTCGATCTCTTCCTTCTTCATGCCGGCGACGCGCAGGCCGAAGCTGAGGTTCCGCTCGACCGTCATCTGCGGATAGAGCGCATAGGACTGGAACACCATGCCGATGCCGCGATCCTTGGGCTCAAGCCAGGTGACGTTCTTGCCGCCGATGAAGATCTGGCCGTCCGACACGTCGAGCAGGCCGGCGATGCAGTTGAGCAAGGTCGACTTGCCACAGCCCGAGGGCCCGAGCAGCACGATGAACTCGCCCTGGGCAATCTCGAGGTCGAGATGCTCGAGGACTTTGACGCTGCCGAAGTTGAGCGACAGGTCGCGGATGGAAACGCTATTTTGCATTCGAGTTATCCCTTCACCGCACCGGCAGCAACACCGCGGACGAACCACTTGCCGGAGACGAAATAAACCGCCAGCGGCACAAGGCCGGTCAGAACGGTAGCGGCCATGTTCACGTTGTATTCGGGCGTGCCCTGGGCCGAGTTGACGATGTTGTTGAGCTGGACGGTCATCGGGTAGTTCTGCGTGCCGGCGAAGACGACGCCGAACAGGAAGTCGTTCCAGATACCGGTGATCTGCAGGATCAGCGCCACCACGAAGATCGGCAGGCTCATGGGCAGCATGATCTCGAAGAAAATGCGCCAGAAGCCGGCCCCATCCACACGTGCCGCCTTGAAGAGTTCCTGGGGCAGCGACGCGAAGTAGTTGCGGAAGAGCAGCGTCAGGATCGGCATGCCGAAGACGGTATGGACGATGATGACGGCCTGCAGGGTACCGAAGATGCCCAGCTCACGGGTAATCATCACCATGGGATAGAGAAACACCTGGTAGGGGATGAAGGAGCCGAAGATCAGGATGGCAAAGAAGATTTCCGAGCCCTTGAAGCGCCAGTTGATCAGCGCATAACCGTTTACCGCGGCGATGAAGATCGAGATAATGGTGCTGGGAATGGTGATCTTGACCGAGTTCCAGAAGCCCGGTGCCAGACCCTCACAGGTCAAGCCTGTGCAGGCGCTGGTCCAGGCCTTTACCCAGGCGTCAAAGTTTGGCGCGGTGGGCAGCGAGAAGATGTTGCCGAAGCGGATTTCGGGCATCGACTTGAGCGAGGTGGTGAACATCACGTAGAGCGGAAACAGGTAATAGAGCGAGAACATCACCAGGATCGAATAGATGATGATCTTGCGGGGCGTGAAGAACGGCTTTGGCCGGGGACCGCGCGGCTCGACGGCGCCGTCGACAGTGGCCGGCATGGCGCCGGTCATGGTTGAGGTCTGGCTCATGTGCGACGTCCCTTTCCACCGAATTCAAGATAGGCCCAAGGGATCATGATGATCAGCACGGACAGCAGCATCATGGTTGCAGCGGCAAGGCCCTGGCCGATATTGCCGCCCGAGAACATGTAGTTGTAGACGTATTTGGCGGGCACTTCGGAGGAGATGCCGGGGCCGCCATTGGTGAGCGCCACCACAAGGTCGTAAAGTCGGACGATGCCTGAACCAATGATCACCACGGCAGTGACGAGCACGCCGCGCATCATGGGAATGACGATCGAGACATAGGTGCGCCAGGTGGGAATGCCGTCGATGCGGGCGGCCTTCCAGATTTCCTCGTCGACGCCGCGCAGACCGGCCAGCATCAGCACCATGCAGAAGCCCGTGCCATGCCAGAGACCGGCGATCAGCAAGGCAAACAGCACCATGCGGGGATTGGCGATCCAGTCGAAGGTGAAATCGGTCCAGCCCAGATTGCGCATGGTACCCTGCAGGCCCAGAGTCGGGTTCATGATCCACTGCCAGACGAGGCCGGTAACGATGAAGGACAGGGCAAAGGGATAGAGCATGATGGTGCGGAAGGCGCTTTCGAAGCGGATCTTCTGGTCGATCAGCACCGCCAGGATGAAACCCACGACCAGGGTAAAGACCAGCGACATCACGCCATAGGCGACGAGGTTGGTGATCGATACGTTCCAGCGGGACGTGGAGAACAGGCGCTCGTATTGCTCGACGCCGACAAACTTGCCGGTGGGCAGAAGCTTGGAATTGGTAAACGAGTAGTAGATCGTCCAAATCGTGCAGCCGACGAAAACGACCAGCACGGTGACCATCATGGGCAGCGCAGCGATCTTGGCGGGCAGGTTGTGGAAGAGGATTCTTTTCAGCAGGCTGGGTCGATTGACCGTCGCGCCGGCTTCCAAGGGAAGGGCAGAGTCCGCCATCAATGTATCTCCAAGAGTGGGTGGCCGACCTTGGAGAAAGGTCGGCCACCGCTTTCATTCCTAGGAGCAAGCTCCCAGCTGAAAAGCCGGAGGCTTACTCAGCCGACTCGATGATCGAAGCGTAGCGCTCGATGTAGTCGTCGACAGTGATGCTGTCGTCGGCAATGAACTCGGTGCTCAGATCCTGCAGCTGCTGCTGGGTATCGCTGGTGAGGGCGAAGTCACCCGATGGCAGCAGGCCGTTGCCGAGCATGCCGAGAGCCTTCTGCATGCAGGGGTTGGCGGCAGCCAGGTCGATGTCGGTGCGGATCGGCATCGAGCCCTTGACCATGTTGAACTTGAGCTGGGCTTCAGGCGAGATCAGGATGCGGGCCAGATCGGCCTGGGCATCGAGGACGGCCTGATCGGTGCCTTCTGGCAGCTTGGGGAAGTAGAACGAATCGCCGCCGCCGGTGAGCTGGTCACCCAGGCCGAGAGCAGGCAGACATTCGTAGTTTTCACCGGGGACGCCGCCGGCCACCTGCAGGTCACCCTGCAGCCAGTCGCCATGGATGTTGCCGGCTGCAGTGCCTTCGAGCAGCTGCGTGCCAACGTCGCCGAAGGACGGCACCATCATGTCAGGCGAGATCACCGAACGCAGCGAATCAAGGGCTTCGGCAACCTTGCGGAATTCAGGGCCACGCACGGCTTCGACGTCCTTGTCGCGGTTGATGGCGAGCACCAGATCGCTGCCACCAAGGCCGGACATCAGCACGCCGGGAACGCCGGAGATCGGCCAGCCGGTGGCGAGACCGAATGGCAGGATGCCGGCTTCCTGCAGAGCAGGCCAGCTGGCGACATATTCGTTCCAGTCCTTGGGAACAGGCTGGCCGATCTTTTCGTAGGCAGCCGTGGAGAGCCACAGCCAATCCCAGGAGTGAATGTTGATCGGCAGGCAATAGAGGCCGCCTTCGAACTTGCAGGGCTCGAGCAGGCTCTTGTCGACATAGAAGCTTTCGATGTCCATGTCGGCGACGACATCGGTCAGATCGCGCATCAGGCCGGCCTGGATGAGTTCCTCGGCGTCACGGCCGGTATTCATCTGGGTGGCGCCCATTGGATCGCCGCCGATGATGCGGCTGATGATGACGGGGTTGGCACCGGTGCCCGAACCGGCCAGGGCGCTATCGACCCAGGTATTGCCGGTCTGCTCTTCGAAGACCTTGGCGAATTCGGCGATGGCGGCAGCTTCGCCAGCCGACGTCCACCAGTGCGTGACTTCAAGATCAACGGCCATGGCCGCAGTCGTGCTCATCAACGCAGCAGCCATAGCGGCTGCCACTGTAAACTTCTTCATAGATTGTCCTCCCAACGATCACTTGGAGCGAAACGCTCCCGCGAAGCCGTCAGCCGCAAGGTTGTCTTCTTGTGAGACATCCCGAGCTGACTGCGTGTAATCGATTGCATTTCCGGCATGCCGAAATCTCTGCAATCGATTGCATTAGTTTCATACACGACTTGCAGACCTGTCAAGATCGATTTAGACAAATGCGTTACTGACAGCGAGAGGGGGCGCTGCCAGGCATGACAATTTCCAAAAAAACGCCGACGATTCAAGACGTTGCCCGATTTGCCAAGGTGTCCACAGCAACGGTGAGCCGGGCTTTGTCGCGTCCCGAGCGGGTCAGTTTGCAGACCCGCGAGCGGATTTCGGAGGCGGTGCGCCTGACGGGCTATACGCTCAACCAGGCGGCCCGTTCGCTGCGTCAACGGACGGCCCGGACGATCCTGGTGGCCCTGCCCGACATCCGCAATACGTTCTTCTCCAGCATCCTGGACGCCATCGAGCGCGAGGCCTGCGGGCGCGGCTATGGCGTGCTGGTGGTCAACCGTTTTGCCGGCGACGGATCGGTCCGCCGGCTGCACGATTATTTCCTCTCCAACCGCGCCGATGGCCTGCTGCTGCTCGATGGCTCGGTCGAACTGGCGCAGTTGCTGGTGCTGACCGGAGAACCAGCCAATGTGCCGCTGGTAATGGCCTGCGAAACCATTGCCGGCGCGCCATTTCACAGCGTGACCACCGACAATGTCTTTGCCGCCGAAGTCGCGACCCGGCACCTGATCGGGCTGGGCCATACCCGCATTGGCCATATAAGGGGCCCGGCCCATAACGGGTTGACGCTGGCCCGAGAAACCGGCTTTGGCAATGCCATGGCGGCGAGCGGATTGGCGATCAATCCGCAATGGATGTTCGCCGGCGGCTTCGAGATGGAGCGCGGCCTGGCGGTCGCCGAGCAGTTCATGGCCCTGGACGAGCGCCCCAGCGCGGTCTTTGCCGCCAATGACGAATCAGCCATCGGCTTTTTGTCGGGGCTGCGCCGGCATGGCGTGGAATGTCCGCGCGATGTGTCGGTGGTGGGATTCGACGATCTGGCCGTGGCGGCGCATGTCTGGCCGCCCCTGACCACGATGCGCCAGCCTCGTGAGGCGCTGGGCCGGCTGGCCGCCGAGGCGCTGATCGACCTGATCGAGGGCAAGCCGCGCAACCGCGTGCCGCTGCATACCGTGCTCAGTTCAGGCTTGGTGGTGCGCGGCAGCACCGCGCCGATGGTGGCGGCCGCCGAGACAGTTGTCCCGCAACGACGGGAGAACACGGCTGCGGCCTTCCTTTTGTGACAGAATCCGCTACATGGAGCAGGTCTGGGTGTGGTCCCGTAGCTCAGCTGGATAGAGCAGCAGCCTTCTAAGCTGTTGGTCGCAGGTTCGAGTCCTGCCGGGATCGCCAGTACCTTATATAAAACAACAGCTTATCAGAATAGTGCGGGGAAACGGCCCCATTGAAGTGTAAGGGAAATTTTCAGCGGTCCCCGCACCTTCCTTTGATGCCCATTGGTACAGGTCGCTAGGGCACCGCATCCTTATCAGTGCTGGCCGAGAAATCTGGCTAGCATGAACCTTTCAAGCGCCCGCGGATTTACTCGTTTCGTAGGAGGTCCACATGCCCGAAGAAAAGCCAAAGCCCGCCCCGCTGGAAACCGAAGATGGCGAACAGATCGATGACAACATCGATGATCTTGGAAACAAGAAGGATGGCTCGGAGCACGACCAGCCAGAAGCCAAACCGCCTGTGAACCCCACGTAGTCTATGTCGGCCATGACCACTTACGCCTGGACCACCGATGATGACGAGATCGCACTCGATGCAATCATCGTGGGAATCGGCGACGACGCCCCTGCCCTGATTGCCGCGGGTATGACGCCTGCTGAGCCGCTGGCCAATGTCTATTGGCCGGACTGGATCAGCCAAGGCGACAAAATCAACGCCGCTATGGAAGGGCCCTACCCCGTTGCCGAGGCGTTGGAGCGGGCCGAAATCCTGTGCGCTGTATGGGCCTATGAGCGGGTCGTGATCTCGCTGCAGGACCGCGCAACGTGGCGCAGGGAGTGGGGCGAGCTTCGAGAAGTGGAAGGGCTAGACTGAAAAGGCGACTGCCTACCAGTTAGCTTCCAGTGCCTCGCGTGCCTGCTCATCGGTCCACTCCGCAGGGACCCACAAGCCAACTTTACCGCCCTCGCGATCGATGAGAGCGTGCCGCATCAGCGTTGGGCCGTTGTCGCCAAGATTCTCATCGTGGTCATATACCGGCATTTCGTGGCTGAACTCTTTGCCTTGCCAAGCGCCCTGGTGAAGCCAACGCCCGGCAAATTTCCCTGTAGTGTCCGTCATAAGGAATCCATGTTCTCTGGTGGGGACCTATTTCGCTTGGGTTCTGGCTACCGCTGGTCGTTGTAGCTGTCCTTGGTTTGCCCAACCAATTTCGCTAACTCTGAAAACGACTGGATGTCGCGGTCGGCAGATCCATTGTTTGCCAGACGGAGCAGCCGTATTGGGAAAGCGATAGCGTCGCGCTGCGCCGGGTCCAGCTCGTCCGTGCGGTAATCGCCCAACACCGTCTGTTCGGCTCGTTCAAGGGCGCCGATAACCTCCTCGGTGCTGATCAGGCCCTTGGTCACCAGCATGTTGTTCATCGACGCCAGCGCTATCAGCAGGCCCTCGAGTTGCAAATTTGCGGTGTTCATCGTTTTCCTCCATGGTTTCGATCGACAACGCCGGCCAGCGGGATGCGATGCATGTGCGGACGATTCACCAACGAGATGACCTGGGCCGAGCTGCACGCGCTCTACAAGCTCAGCGACAAGCTGCACCCGATGGCGCCATCCAACATGCAGCCCCGGTACAATATCGCGCCGACGCAGGACGTGGACTTTGTCCACCTGGATAAGGCCGGAAGCCTAGAATTCGATAGGGGCCGCTGGTGGCTGGTACCCTTCTTTGCCAAGGAACTCCCCAAGGCCGCCATGTTCAATGCCCGCATCGAAACAGTCGACACCTCGGGCGCCTTCCGCGAAGGCTTCAAGTCCCGCCGCTGCCTGATCCCTGCCGATGGCTATTTCGAATGGACGGTCTCTAACGAGGACGGCAAGAAAGATCCATGGCTGCTGCAGCTGCCCGGTGGCGCCGGCTTCAGCTTTGCCGGCATCTGGGCTCACAATGACAACCTGGGCGTCACCAGCTGCACGATCATCACTGCGCCGGCAGTGCCGGAGATAGCCCAAATCCACACCAGGATGCCGGTCATCCTGTCGCCGGACGCCTATGGTGCCTGGCTCGACACGGACGTCCAAGGCGCCGATGCCAAGGCGCTCCTGCTCGGGGCCCAGATCGATAGCCAGCTTGAATTTCACCGCGTTGTCCGCGACGTGAACAACAGCCGATACGAAGGCACCGGCACCAAGAAGCCGCTCATCAACTCTCTATAGGCGGAGCATTGCGCTTTGCTGCCGCTGCCGCGGCCTGCCTTGCCGCCTTCCGTCGGGCTATTCCCTCAAGATGGAGCCGGCGCCGCTCGGCGATTGCGGCCTCGTGGATTAGGCGAGCCTGCTTGAAATCAATGTCGTGAGAATGAGCCCCGCTGGCGTCGAAGGCGCCCCCTGTATCTCGTGCCATCGTGTTCTCCTGAATGAGAACAAATATGGAACGAACAGCGATTCCGCGCCAGCCGCTAGGGCTTGGGGCTCAGGCGTAGCAAGGCCACAAGTCAAACATCGATCAGGTCGACAGGCACCAACGGCCGAGGCTCTCTCGGTCGCTCTGGCCGTGATTTCAATTCATCAATGCAGTCCTGAATGAAAAGGTCGACGTCCCGGACGCCCCGCAGGTCCGGCCGGCGGCGCAGCACGATGGAATAAAGGTCGGTCAGCTCAGCGAGGGTCATGAGATGCGCAGAAAGCCCCGGATGGCGGCAATCATCTGCTCTCCCCACCAGATCAGTGACGCGCCGAACGCCGTTCCGCCTAGGGCTATGACGCCCACAGCGCTTAGACCAATGGCGCGCATGCGGGTGAAATCCTCGACGGCTGGCTTCATGGCATTGAGTTCGTTGCGGACCTGGACGTCAATCGCTGCCGCCACGGTGATCGAACTCTCTGCCTTCGTCATCCGGTCGGTTAGGTCATCCAACTTTTGATGAATGGCCGCACGATTGTCACGGGCGTGCTCCTGCTCTTTATCGAGATCCGCGCGGACGCGATCCTGTTTCTCCTCTATGCGCCCGAGCTTCTGGAGAATTTCATGCAGTATGGGATCGGACATAAGCCAGCGTCTCGCTGTCTAGTGTTGAAAGTCTGACGCTGGCGAAGGGTGCGGAGCTACTGCCTGGTCAGGCGTTCCCAGAGCGTCCGAGGCCTGGGGGCAGCAGTGGCTACCGCCTCGATCTGGCTAGCGGCCCGGGTATTCTTGGCTACTGGGATCTTCTTACCGTCGCCGGTCACCACCTGCGGAACCACAGTGGCTCCAAAGGACTGCCACTGCGTCCACAGATACCAGGCGAGGCCCAGGACGGCGCTGACAGACAATCCCCCGCCCTGCCCCGTGAGGATTTCTCTGATGGTCTCCTGATGCGCCGCCGGTAGCGATAGATACAGCGGGACCAGCGTGAAGGCCCAGGCGACCAGCTCTTGGGCGCGGCGCCAAAGCCAGCCAAGAACGACATTCTGGGCAATGCCCACTGCGATGGAAGTCAGCATTTCAAAACCTCACAAAAAAGCCGCCCAAGATGGCGGCGATGACGACGACGGCGAAAATGATTGCCCAGGGAGGGCCGCTGGAGCGCGTGTCCTCCTGACCGGGCCAGACGGGCGGTGGGAGCGCCAAATCCTCCTGCATGACCGCGAGTGCAGTGGCGATGGCCTTGCTGGTCTTGCTGCCGACCTTGCCGTCGACGGTCAGCTGGTTGGCCGCCTGGAAAAGCCGGACATTGGCCTCGGTCTCGGCGCCGAACCTCCCGTCAACGCCTTTGGTGAACTTGAAGCCCAGCGCCTGCAGGTCTGCCTGCAGCACGCGGATGGCCTCGCCCTTCATGCCGGGCTCGAGCAGCACTGCACCCGACGGCACCACGACCTTTGGCGGCAGCGCCGCCCCAGTCTCGGCGTCGATGCCCTTGTCGTGCTTGACGAAGGCGGCAGCTGCCTTGACGTGGTAATTGTTGGCCTCATAGCCCTTGCCGTTGTAGCGGCTGACCGCAGTGCGCCAGCTGTCGGGCTTCGAGAAGTCCTTGCCCGTCAGGTGGGCTGCCAGACCCCAGGACTTGAGCAGCGTCACCATGGCGAGCAGCTGCTCGCGCTCGCCCTGCTGCATGGCGGTAAACATTTCCTCGGCCGAGGCAAAGCCGGCGGCCTTGAAGTTCTCGCCCAGGATCTGCGGCAGCCCATAGGAGGCAGACCGGAATCCCTGCTCGCGCGCTATGTCGATGGCTTTGGCCAGCCGCGGGTAACTGTCGGCCGGGTAGTTCCGTTTCCACTTGGCATAGGCGATGCCCGCTGCCGCCGCCATGTCGCGCAGCTTGCCGGCGAGGTTGCGCCAGAGGACATGCGGTTCGAACAGCATCTTGGGCCGGTTCTGGCTGTCAAAGCCCCTGCCGGCAGCCTCGACTTCGAGGAAGGCCAGCAGCACGGCGGTCGATACGCCAATGGAGAGAGCGGCATAGCCGACATCGCCTTGGGCCAGGCGGCGGCCCGTTCCGACAAAGTTCATCACGCACTCCCAGCCATAAAGAAGTCGCGCCAGCTCTTGTAGAGCTTGCTCATGGTAGTCTCCTATGATGTTGGGATATTGCGTGCAGAACCCCGCCGTGCCTCAATGGGCAATGGCTTGGGAGGGCTCAGCGATGAACGTGAGTGTCTTCGTTACTCGAGTAGATGGGGCACTGCATACAAAAAGCGCCTTGAAGGAATTCGGACGGCTGTCTAGGTTGCGACGATGAAGGGTATCTACATCATAACAGCGGAGATAAGCCGCACACCAATATTCGATCTGCCATTTCCATCAGTGCTCGCTTGCGATGGCAACATCTGGCAACTGCGAAGGCGACACGCCGATGGCAGTGAAAGTTTGATCAGCGGGCAAGGACTTCGAATTGAAGTCGGAGACGCAGTTATATTCGACACGCTTGCAAAGGCCGGGGCATGAACGACGATATTGAAGAATTTCGCAGGGCGCGCCAAGCTGAGAAGATCGACAAGCACAAACGCCGCGTCTCGTTTGGCGACCTAGTGACCGACCGATGGGAAAATGCGCGCGAGTATGGTTTCGGCAAAGGCTCGTCTTGCTACGACAACGTCTTGATCATTGGCGACGTGCAAGTGGGCGAGAATACGTGGATCGGCCCAAACGTCATTCTAGACGGATCGGGCGGCGGCCTTGAGATAGGCGACCATTGCTCGATCTCGGCGGGTGTTCAAATTTACACCCATGACACCGTGCAGCGCAGCATTACCATGGGCGCGGCTCCTACCGATACCAGCCCCACTAAGATCGGCAACGGAGTCTATATTGGCCCTAACTCGGTGGTGTCACGAGGCGTCACGATAGGCGACCGCGCTGTGGTTGGAGCTATGTCGTTCGTCAACAGCGACGTGCCAGCTGATGCGAAGGCTTGGGGAGCTCCCGCCCGGGTTCAGGGAGTTTAGCTATGGTCAACAGCATCTGGCAAAAGGTACGTGATTGGCTGACGCCAAAACTAGATGCCGAGGGTTGGGAGGTTTATGCTTCGACGGTGCTTTGGGACGAACACGATGCGAAACATGTGTTTCGCCAGTATCGTAGGAAGCTGTCGCGCTTTAATTACGAATTCAAGGAAGACCCGATGCCTTTATGGGCGGACAACGCCGAGCAAGCCTATTACAAACGACAGTATTGAGGTCGACGCTTAATCCAGCGTCTCGATATCGACATAACCGTTGATAAATTCTGCTGCACCGCCGACACTGCGCACTAGCTGCACAAACTTCCCATTTGGATCTGGCGTGACTAGAACCGGCGTATCATCAAAGCCCGACGTCAAGCTCGTAAGTGTGGTCAGAGCTGTATGGCTCGCGCCTTCGTTCACCGCGATGGCATGGCTCATATAACGTTCGCGAATATAGAACGGCGCGTTCTGGATGCCGAGAGACAGAATCGGAGCACTCAGCGATGCAGGGGCATAAACCGCCACTGAGTGCCGAACGACCGTTGGCAGAGTTTGCTCGTAGTAGGGAACATCAGCCATGTACCGGCGAGCAAAATCGATGCGCGTGGGAACGTCGGTGCAGCCGGTATAGGGCGTGAAGATGATCGGGGTCGCGCCGATCGCCTGTATCTTGTTGATCAATGCCGCCAGACCGACTGAAAAGGTTGCCGGCGCATCGCTTCCTGCGATGTCGTTGGTTCCGACAACAACCCAGACGTAGTCGAACGGGCCGGCCGCGGTCACGTCTGCGTCGAAGCGGGCCAGAAGGTCGGCGACCTTGTTGCCGCCGACGCCAGAGTCGGCAACGGTGGCACTTGTCAGTCGGGCAGCCAGGCGAGCAGCGGGGCCAACTGGATCAAATACCCAACTATCGCCCAATACCATGTGCGAGCCATAGTTGATCGGCGCGATAGGCATTTCTTCAAGCTGGAATATCTGCATGTTGCTGACGAGGAACGCAGTCGCAGTGCGGGTCAGGCTGATGGCCACTTCGCCAGGGGCGTAGAACTCGAACTCGTGCCGACCAGCAGTTGCGGTCTTAATCACGCCCGAGGCGATCGTCGTTCCCGCGTGCGTGATAGCCAGGTCAATATCGGCACTGCCGGTCGAGACCTTATTGCACTCGAAAACCAGCCTGTAGATGCCGGCCATTTTCGGCTTGAACTGCCAGTACGCACCGCCGCCGGCACCGGACGGCGTGACAGTCCAGCCAAAGTTGGAATTTGCCGAGCCCGGGTTTGAGAAGGCGTTTGATGTGGCGACCACAACAGTTGCCGGCGGATCGATGCGGGGCGGCCGCTGATAAATTTTGCGCCACACAGCCAGATCCTGGCGCAGCCCATAGTCTGCAATGGCGGCATAACCCTTGGAGTTTGGGTGGGCGTTATTGTCCCAAAATGACCAGGCGTTCTGGCCAGATGCCACATTGCATGGCAACGGCTCCAGCAGACTGCATGTCCCGCCCGTAGAAGACGCCACGACTACCGTGTAATATTCTGCGTCGGTGCCCAGCAGGACAATCAGCTGGCCCGACCCAGGCGCCGTGCCTGTGTAGGCGAAGGACAACGCGCCTTTCGACGCGCCAGACGACAGCGTATAGTTGATCGTCCCGCTGTCTACGCCGCTAATGAAGCCTACGCCGCGAGCGCAGCCAAAGTGGAAGTCGATGACGCGCTGCCGGAGACTTGGCGCCGACGCACCGCCTAGCGCGCCGAGAGATACCCATAACCCGTTGGCACCCAGAACCCGGCCCGCTGCGCCGTAACCGGCGGCCGGTGCAGGCACAAGGCCAGCAACCCCGCCGGTACCGGAGTCCCCAGTGAATGGGGCGAGACCTACCCATTCCGATCCATCTTCATCCCCATTGACCTGCAATACCTTGCCCGCATCACCAGCAAGGATAGGGGCTATGTTGAGCCCGGCAGCATATCCCGCAGCTTCCGCAGCACTGTCGGAGGCCTCCCCGGCTTTGGTGTCGGCGATAACTGCCGATGCGGCCGATGCTGCCGCGGCGGCATCGGCATCCGGGTCGCTGAGCAGCCGCCATTCCGTCGTGCGGTTCACCAGCAGGATCAAGCGGCCAGCCGGCCATTCCCCAGGCGCCAGTTCGTCGCCATTGACGTTGCGGACTGGAAACCCATTCAGCACGACATCATCGCTGTTGGTCAGCAGGGGCTCGATGAACCAGACCTTGATATCGGCTGGGTTGACGCCAGCCTCGACGCCGGCCAGGACCGCATTGGCGGTACCTTCAACTTCCACCAGTTCGGCAGCAGTGTCGGGGAAGCCCCTGCCCTTAACCCAATCGCCAGCCGCCCGGAAATAGTACCCGTTATTGTCGGGCTCCGGATCATTGAGCACCTGACCGCCATAGGTCTCTTCCGCCGGCGTCACCAGTTCGAGATCAGCAAGGGTCTCGCGAACCACGGCAGGAGCCAACGAGGAAGCCTGAATCTGCTCGAGCAATTGCACGATCTCGGATTTCTTCGGCTTGTGCTCGGTACCAGGCGTGGGGACGCCGTCGACTTCCCAATTCCGATAGACAGATTTTGGCGTCAGAATGGTCATAGAATTCTCCAAACAGAAGCGGCCCGCCGTAGCGAGCAAGATCAGGTTTCAGGTGTTCAGGGGACGGCTAGGTGACGGTGACGGGGCCGGTTGCGACCGGCGTGCCCTGGATGCCAGAGCCATTAATGCTGACGACAAACCCATATCGAGTGCCGGCACTGATGCCGGTAACCACGCGGCTGTCCGCAGCATTGGGAGCGCCATACTCCGTCGCCGCCAGGGTGGCGCCAACGATGGTGTTGGTGGTGTTCCAGAAGAGCCGAGCGCCGGCATAGTTGGCCGAGTTCGGAGCGGTCCAGTTGAACGTGATCTGCCCCGCCCCGCCCGACGCCGAGACGCCGACGACAACGCCCGGCGCAACTTGATCGGCTGTTGCCGTCAGCACCTGATAAGCGGACCAGACTGAAGGCACACCCGCCGACCAGGTGCGCGATCGGAAGCGGTACAGCACGCCGTCGGCGAGGTAGCTGCTTCGGATCTCCAGCGCGCCCGCTGCACCGGTAACGGATTGCTCCGGGCCGCCCGCCGTCGGCTGCCATTGGAGCTCATAGACAAAGGCGGCATTCTGCAGGGTATACGTCGCCCTGGCGTATGCCGCCGACGCGCCGCCGCCTACATCCTCTGTTTGGATCGAAACCGAAAAGCCCGCGGGAGCCGGCACGTCCTGCCGAGCCACTGGGATGACATTGGCGCCTGGTGCGCCCTCCTCCGTTACAGCAGTGAACGCATAAAGCGCCGCCGGAATGACAATACCCTCGACCTCATAGGTGAGATTTCGCAGCGACAGTGTGGGCCGGCCCGTGATCTCCACAATGGCTTCGGTCATCTTGGGCGGATAATGCACCTTGATGAAGCGGCGATAGGGAAAATTCTGGGCTGGTTCATAGTGCGCAACCAGCCGAACGCGCGGGGCATTGGCGCGGATGTATGCGATCTTCTGCAGCCGGGCGATGTGGTTGTGCTTCTGCACCGCCACGTTCTCGACCGTCTTTGTGCGCTCGTCATCGCTGGGATAGGGCAGTCCATAGATCGCGGCGTCGGTTGTGTTGTAGCCCTTGTCCGGGTCGGTATACCGGCCCCGCACGGCCAGCACATTGGTCGAACGGCGCTTGTTCGGGTCATAGCCAACCGAAACGAGGTCGTTGGCAGTCAGCCGGATATCGGGCTCGACATATTCGCCAGCGTGAACTCCGATCTTACCGTCGGCGCGTTCGTAGATGACCATTTCGGCGGCTTGATCCAGCGTCCGTCCGACCTGGACAGGGTCGGTATTGGCGCGGAACCAGAACCCGCCATGATAACGAGACTCGATGCCGCCCGTGCGATTGGTGACGACTTGGTCGCAGACATCGGCGGCATGGGCCCAGTCAGGCGTATAGAGGTCTTCGGTGGTCAACTTTCCGCCGACCGGATGTGTCAGGTGCCAATAGCGAAAGATCGCCAGATTGGTGCTGTAACCTGGAACGCCAGTTCTCGGGTCAATCAGCTCGTCGTGACCCTCTCCAATGGCCTGGTGTTGCGGCATCCCGCTTGGATAGACGCGCTGAAGGGCTTCAGGAGGGACTGAGCTCGCTCGCATTGCCACGGTAGCTAGGCCGTCACCCCGATGGTCGGCCGTCCAGATCGATGGGAAGAGCGCGGCGACTGTCGGATAGACGGTTGAGGCCGCGTCCCCACGGCGGGTGTCAATATTCACCTGGGCTTCGAAATGTGCGGGGCTGATGACGTTTCCGGAGCCATCAAGCGTAACCTGCTCATCGTGCAGCCAGTGCGAGACATATCCTTTGACGTGATGGGCTGCCCAGACCGTGATGTGGTACGCGACCCCTCCAGTCTCTTCCAGAAAGGCGTAATCCCCCGCCTTCTTGACCTTGCCGAGAACATAGACCAGTGGGGGCACAGACTGCTTGAGGTTATACTTACCGTCCTCTGGTTTTGGGGCCTCGGGCCGCTGCCCTTGCCCCCCCATAGCCCCCTGCGGGCTAAACGCGGACGACAGCAGGTACGCGCCGCCGGCCAGCAGTAGATAGGAGGCACCCGTCGCGATCAGACCGATGGTGGCGCCGAAGGCAAGCCCCGGCAAACCAATGGCGATGAACAGATTCGAAAGCAGCGGCACCAAGGCGCCAGCAATGGCCTGCGGCATCTATATTCTCCACATTCCAATTGCAGGCGCGGCAAATGCCGCCCAGGTCGGGTCATCTTTCGACAACCAACGCACCATCCAGTGATGGCCATCCCAGATCGCCGACCATTGACGGTCGGGTCGGGCTGCAGCGCCGATCACAGCGACACAACCGAATTCCGGCTCATAGAGCGGGGTTAAGCCAATGCTGGCTGCGCAGGCGCCGACGACAGCGCCCAGCCCGCCTAGCGAAGCCAGCAGCCCGCGGCATTCGGCTTCCGTGCTGTACTGGCCCCGCAGATGCGCTGCCGGGTCGGCATATCCATTCGCCATTGCCCAATCAGCGATCAGTAGCGAGCAGTCAGACGCGCCCCAGATGTGCGGCGTGGCATTGGTGGCCAGCATGAAGTTTTCAAAGCGCGCCATGCGCTCGACCAAATCATCCTCGCCATGATGTCGGCGGATCGTCTTGACCACACCGATCGACATGCATGGCCTGTCGGCCGCAGCCTCAAGGAGGGCGCGGGTATCGTGACGGGTCCAGTTCATGGTCAGCTAAATCGCGGCCAGACGATCGAACGGTCGGCCAGGCCGGGAATTCTCTCGGCAAATAGGTCAGGGTCCGCGCTCGGATTGATCACCGCAGACCTGGCTCGCTGATCCACGTCGGACAGTACCGACCCGCTGGTCAGCGTTCGCAGATCGAACCGGTTGCGCACTTCCAGCACGATGGTCGAGACAACCTGGTCGCCATTGACCGCGTCATCGCTCGGCATATTGTCAACGAAGCCAGTGAACTTTACCTCGGCGGCGCCAACCGGCTGATCCCATTCATCGCAGGGCTGGATCATCAGCTGCACCTTGGCGCCGATGACATTGCCCGCGTCGAGATCTTCATAGGCGAGCTCGGAAATCGTCTGGTCGACACCCGACAACGACAGCTGCAGCGTGGCCGCCTCGCCGTTCATTGCGCTTTCGATCTGGTCCAGGCCTTCGTTCAACCGCGCGCCGGCATAGACCTCGCCGTCGGTGCCGAGCATGGGCCCTGCCCCATCCCAGAGCCTGATCGTCTTGCTTGGAAACTCCATGACGCAGAGGACGCGAATGGACTTGATCGTCATTCTTCGAGCCCCAGCGCCACGTCGTTCCAATAGTCAACTGCTTCGACAAAGTTGACCGATGGCCGCGGCATCCCGCCCGCGGGAAACTCAATGCCCATCTCGCTATCGCTGGCCAGATGGCAGAGCACTGTCGGCCGGTCAGCTTCGAGCTTTGCCCCAGCAGGGATTGGCACCCGGATTGCCGGGGTAATCTCCACCTGAAAAACGGTTTCCGACGTCTGGCTGATGATCTGCCCGCTTTCGTACATGGCGTGCTGGTAGCTGAACCGGATGCCGGACGCCGTCGGCGCATGAACCAGGCGCAACTGCACGACCGTCGACCCAAGCGGCGCGTAGCGCGCCATCTCGATATCGACCGTCCCCTGAGAGTAGAGCGTTCCGTCATCGAATGGCGTGTCGTCATCGTGCGGCGTCAGGACGGGGGCGAAGCCCGAAAAGCCATCCGCCGCCCAAAGCCGTGTTGCGCAGACCGGGACAGCGATAAGCCCAACCGATCCGCCCAGCGCCGTCCGGATAGCATTCCAAGTTCTGGCCTGGGCTGACTGGCTGCCGCGCCGAAACACGATGCCGTTCAGCGAACCCTGCCAAAAGCCGCGATCTGTCCGGACAGACCGGTTGATGCCGCCCAGCGTCCGTCCGCCAGACCGCGAAAAAGCCGTGACGTCAAAAGGCGACGACTGCGGCGTCAGCAGCTGTGCCGGCCAGTGGATGATATCGACCATGAAGCCTCAACTTGTCCGGTAATCGCTGCCGCCGCGTTGCTCGCGGAACTTTGCGACCGCTGCAGGTGCTGTCTTGTTGGCCTGGTTGACCGAGGCGCCGACGATAGAAGGCGAAGCCTGCGCCACGACGGCGCCAGCCTTGTCGATCACATAAGCAGAGAACTTCTCGTCATCAGAAACGACGTGGACAGTCAGCGACCCAGCCGAAGGGCCTGCGCTAGGCAGCGAGGGCAAGCGAAGATCGACAGGCACCTTACCGCCGCCTGGCAGCGGGATAACCGCTTCCTGCCCGTGCACGACGCCACGCGGCTCGCCACGCTTGCCGCCCGTGTTGGCAGTGCCGGAAGCGAAGCCAAACAGCCCGCCGAGAAAGCCCAGCGGATTGAATCCACCTGACTTCATCCCGCCGCTGATGGAGTTGATCCCCATGTTGAGCAGGTTTTTGGCCAGATCCTTGAGCACTGAATTGAAGATTTCGCCGGCGTCTCGGCCGTCACGGAAGCCGTCAACGATCGTGTCCAACGCCTGCCGGCCTGCCTGCGCCATTTCCTCGGCGCTCTGTTTGACCATGTCCTGGGCTTCGGCCAGCCGGGCTGCATCAGAGGTCGCTTGCGCGAAGCCCTGAGACAACAGTGCAATCTGGGCCTGCCGCTCTGGCGTAAGTGCCAGTCCAGCCTCTGTCGCGGCGTTCTCCAGCTCCATCTGGGCATTGAGCCGTTCCAACGCAAAACCATAGTCATTAACCAAGGGATTAAGCTGAGCCTGCAGCTGCGATTTACGCTGCAGTGCAGCGATCTCTCGCTCTTGATTGGCGACTGCTGAGACGAACTGGTCAGCACGCGAACTTCCACCGCCTCCAACGCCGCCACTCCCACCCGCCGCTGTCGGCGCCGCATAGTCGGACAGCGATACCGGCTTGACGGCAGCCTTTGGGCGATTGCCCAGCTGCTCGGCGCGCTGATCGGCGATATTGCCGCCTGAGCTGTCGCCACGCGCTGCGGCCGCCACGGCACCGGCAGTTGCAACAGCCTCACTCCGCACTGCGAACAGTGCGTTGACCAGGGAACCCAGATCACCGATCAGCGTGCCGAAGTCCTGGTTCTTCCCAATCTCGTTTATCGCCTCGTTGGCGAGGTTTGCGGTTCCCTTACCCTCAAGCAACTGCTGAATAAGATCCTGAACAACAGGTTCAAGATCGCCAAATCCAGCGGCAGCATTGGTCGAGAAATTCACCAGGGCCTGCTCGGCCGCTGCTGTTGCCAGCTCGGCATCCGTGACCGATGCGCCGTACTTGTCCATTTTGCCGGCGACAAAATTGACCGCCTCGGCGATGGCTTCGAATTCGGCTGCCGTCTGATCGAGCGCACCCCGGCCGGCCTTGTCGCCAGCCTCAAGGATGAAATCAAGGAATCGATTGATAGCTGGAGCATTTGCATCGGCGGCATTGCCGAGGCCTGCGATCCTATTGGAAATATCCGTCAGGAATGTTGCCATTCTGGACGACGCATTGGTGGCATTGTCGAACTTGCCTGCCGTGTCGATGAGCACGTTTTGCAGGCGGATAAAGCCCTGTGACACAGTCAGTTCAGAACTGGCGACCTTGTCCCGCAGGATCACCGACCCGGCTTCGAAAGCCCGGAAGAACGCCTCGCTGCTGACTTTCCCGTCCACAACCAGACCGCGGAGCTTAGCCACCGATCCGCCGGCTTCCTCAAGCCCTGCAGCCGCTGCCTGGGCAACCGGCAGCGCGCCTTCCAGGATTGAGTTGAACTCTTCGGCGCGAACCGTGCCGGACCCGAGGGCCTGGCTCAGCTGCAGCAGTGCACCGGATGCGGTCTGGGCATCGGTGCCGGCCACGCGCAGCGCCGTAGCGACGTTGTCGGTAAAGCCGAGCAGCTCCTGAGTGCTGACCCCTAACTCTTTCTGCACGATTGCCGCGCGACCATAGAGCGTGACCAAGCTTTCTAGCGGAGCGGCATTGCGTTGCGCGGATTCGAACAGGCTATCGTAGACGCTGGCGAGTTCTTCCCCGGCCAGACCGGCAACCTTGAGACTGTTTTCGATGCGGGTAGATGCGTCGATCAGCTGCTGTGCGCCCCGAAGGGCGAGAGCCCCACCGAATGCCGCTGCTATGCCGCGCTGCAGGCCCGAATAGCCCTTCTCCAGGCGCTGAGCCATGGTGTCGTGCCGGCGCTCGATCTTTTGCATGCTGGTGTTGGAGATGCCGACGGCACGCTGCATATTTCGGTCAAATTTCGTGAGAGAGGCTTCTAGCGAAACCACGAGCCGTTCGACGTCTGTGGCCATGCTGCTAAACCTCGAATGTCACGACGCCGGCCGGCACCAAGCGGGCGCCGTTCAACTGATAAGTTTGAGTTGAGAGGCTTGTTGGGCTTGGCGCATCAAGTTCCTGCATCCGTTCCCAGATGCGATCCTTGTCGTCTTCGCTGAGCTTGTTGCCCTGCTTGGGCGTATTGGCGTCGACATAGCCATTAAAAGCAGAGAAGAACTCCCAGACCGACGCCTGTTTGACGTCGTGGACTGTCCAGCCCATTGCGGCGCCTAGGCCATAGATCAGGCCGAACCGCCACTTTCCGTTGGGGAGGTCGTCGAGCTTTTGGCCTTCGCCCTCCCCTGCGGTTTTTTTAGCGGTTCGTCTGGAGCCCCCTGCACTCCTGCCGAGACGATAGCCCAGGCCAGCATGTGGTTTTCCAGAGGTGGGCGCTTCTCGACATACGCCTCGACCAGCTTGAGGGCTTCCGCCGGCGGAGTGCCGCCGCCGATCAGCGCCAGCCGGATTGAGTGGCTGATGTCCTCGATGCGCCACTGCCGGCCGCCGAGGCGGTCGAGCAGCGCAAGCGGGCCGCAGTCCGTCTTTTCCTGCAGAAGAGCCAGTTCGCCCCAGCCCAGGCGAAAGGTGAACTTGCCATCGGCCCAAGGGAGCGGGCCGATGGATGCATCGCGGCTCATCAGGACGTCGCGACCGATGTGCGGACCATCTCGCCATCCGACTGCAGCGAGAAGTTGCCGGTGACGCGACCGGTATTGCTGGCGGCGCCGAGCTCGGCCGTCTCGACATGCATCAAGCCGGTCCAAGTCCACGTGGTCGTGGGAAACTCGAGCTCGATCTTCACTGGTGTGGAATCTGGGCTTTCCTGAGCATCGAGCCAGGCGTCCATACTGGCCTCTGCCAGAACGCCTTCGCCCGACACCGACATGCTGAGGGAAACTGCATCGCGGCCGAGCCAATCGATCGCCAGAGGGTCATCGCAGTCTGGGATGCTTACCTCTTCCAGGCCCTTGCTGAGCGTGAGGGACTTGGAAGTCAGGCCGCAGGGAGCAGCATAGACGACGGGACCGGTGCCGCTGCCCAGCAAAATGCGCAGCAAGCCACCTTTGGTAGTGACGGGTTTGGCCATGCGGCCCTCCTATGTTGAAGTTCTGTTGCTCTCGACCAAGGCAGTGAACTGGATCACGCCGTGATTGGTGATGCCGTCGCTGTCGCGAAGGATGCGGGTGAGAACGTGCCGGATGGACACCAGGGCATGTGTCGTCAGCTGCAGATCGGCCTTGTGGAGCGCCTTTTTCACCAAGCCCGATATCTGACGGCACTGAACCGACCCATAGGCCAGCCCTGAACCCCAGGACCAGACATCGATCTGGAAAGTGATTTCCTCGCTGTCGATGCAGTCGGAATCGTCTGCCTCGTCTGGCAGAGAAGTCACCGGGCCAAACGAAATATACGGACTGACCACATCTGGAACGAGCTGGCCATTGACCTGCTTTTCAGGCACCCGGTCGTAAATCTTGGCCCCGACCATTGCGGTAAGCGCCGTCGATGCTCGGAGCGCATTGAGCGCCGCGAGCTGCAATTCATAGGTCGGTTCCATATCAGCCCCCGGCTGCAACTCGCTTGGCGGCTTTATTGATTGCCCGGGTCACCCGGCCGCGAACGCGTTTCCGATAGGCGCGCCAGCTCGGATAGAAAAACGGCTGCGCTGCCGTGCCCGGATTCTGCGAACCGGCAAACCGTCCGCCGTTCACATGCGGGGCAGTCCCAAACTCAATGAACCGGGCGTAGTAGGCATCCGGGCCGCCGGCATATATGGTAATCTTGAGGTTTCCCGACTGGCTCTGTTTGACCTTGCCGAGCACGATCGCCCCTTGCGGCGCATCGCCGTAGGTCCATGCAATGGAGTTGACCAGGTCGCCGCTATCGGTCGGCGAAAGCGACTTAGCCAGTGCCACAACTTCGTCGGCGCTCTGCTCCATGAACTTGCGGATCTCACCCTCAACAGCAGCGGGAAAGCTCCGCAGTTTCGTCCGCAGCCTATCCAGCCCAAGGATGCGCGTAGCCATCTATTCCAGAACCGCCGTTTCGCCATTGTCCACGGCCAGGAATTCCAGCCACTGGTTCCGTCCGTCCGGATCCGCAGGCGGCGACGTGATGGCCAGCACCCGATTCCCGCCCCTGGTATCGACCAGGCGCCAGGCGGGCGTAATCTGCCGGGTCTGCGAGGTATTGCGGACCGTAACCACAAATGGCTGACTTCCGCCCAGGCGGGCCGCATCCACCCCTTCGCCACCGGTGCGGGGCTTCATCCCTGCCGACACGATAAACTGCGTGGTAAACTCGCCAGCGCCGGAAATCGGCCCGCCCCAGCCGTCATCTGTCGGAGTAGACGCGAACTGGCAGGCCAGCCGCTCGCGCAGCGCCCCTGCCCGGCGGAAATCCTCAGCCATTGGCCTTGGGCTTCTCGGCGGCACCGTTGGTCAGGTCGGCTGCGCCAGCCTTCACAGCGACTTCAGCGCAAGCCTGTGTTACTGGGCCTTCCCATCCCGCCTTATAGCCGATGGTCGACTGGCTCGACGGCTTGAAGTCGAAGTCGCGCTTGAACTTCAAGCGGGGAATTGTGCGTTCAGTCATCAGATAGATATCCTTCTGAAAGGCGCAATGAGCGCATTGACGGCAAAGGGTAGTTCTGAGGAGTTGCCGGAGACGGTGGCCTCGCGGTTGTCGAACCAGGTGCCCACCAGCAGCAGAATGGCGACCTTGAGTGCTGCGGGAACAGTGCTAACTGCTGGGACGGCTTCAACCGGCGGCTCTGCCTCTGGATCGGCCTCAACGGCCGGCGTGGTCGAGTATCCGGCTTTCACCTGGACCGAAACCGCCGCGCTCTCATAGAGCCCAGACGGGGACCCATACGCCCGGTCCCAATAGACATAGGCGCCGCGCTCGTCAGAGCGCAGGGCATAGTTGCTGTCGCCGATCGTGGCCACCTGCCCGGCTTCGTTCCGCCAAGTGATGGATTCGATCTCTATGATCGGCCAGAGCGGAAGCCGCATGCAGCGGCCGAAGGTGTCGAAATCCAGCCGCCACGTCTGTTCGACAAGGCAGCGCCCAAGAACGCCGGTCCAGCCATCTAGATGCGAGACTGCCGCCCGCAGCAGCGCATTGATCAGCGTGTCTTCATCATTGTCCTCGACGCGGAGATGCAGCTTGGCTTCCTCGAGCGAGACCGGCAGTATTTCCGGAGGTGTGACGAGAATGGGCGCGATCATAAGCGCTCCTAAAAAACCGCCGAGGCGGGTTGGTTGGTCCCTGATAGACTTGGCTATCGGTCTGGCATGACTATCGAAGAACTGACACCCGAAGCCGTCGCCCTGGTCCGCAGCCTCGTAAACAATCCCCTGCCATCGATGACAGCTCGACGCTGCGGCTGCCAATGGTCGATCGAATGGTGATGGGATTGCCGGCGAAGGTGCATATCAGTCGCGCCGGAGGCCGCCTGCTGGCAGCATAAGCAGCGGCAGAGATGACTGCTTGAACCCCCACAATGGAGCAGATGGGTTACGTTCGCCTCGGATGGCCTATTGCTTACATAGAGAAGCCCACTCAGCAGGTTTGCTGGCGGGCTTGGTAGAGCTTGGTCAGTGCGGCGCTAGGTTACGGGCCAATGCACCATAATTTTCCGTCGATGTACGTGCAACCTGGCAGCTCCGGCGGCGGCCGGCCGCATCCATCGGTTGGGCACGTATTAACTTGGACAATATCATTGCCGTCGACCAGTACGGCGCTCAGCGGGGTCTCGAAGTAGTTTTCTTCCCCCGTCGTTGTCATTTGCAGGCTACGCACTAGTTCATGTCCCAACTGGAAAGGGTCCTCCCGGGCAATAAAGACGTTCGGGTGACCGGCGATTGCATCAGCAGATACGTCTCTTAAGAATAGTTTGAATTCCGACATGCCTTGAGACGAAAGAAGGTTGGACGCCGCAGATTCTCCAGAGGCAACAATCGTGTTGCTTCCAGCATGCAAAGATAGCGCGTGCGAGACGGCAGTAGCCAATGACGTGGACCCGTCATGCTGCATGGAATGGATGACCCGACAATCGGGCAGCTGAGGGCGGTCTTTTCCGTCTTCAACTAGCAAGACATCGCCGATCTCTGGAATCTCACAAAGGCCCCTGCCGAGCGCGAGGTCGAACTGTGTCCCTTCCGCGGTAACGATAGATTGGGGGCGCCCTTCGGGCGTTCTGCCGTAAGCCAGATAGGGTAACTCTGCATCGTCGGCTTTTTGGAGAGCGGCCGCCAAACTGGGAGAATAAGGTGCGACGAATGGAAAGCCGTCCGCGATCGCGTTTTCAACGGCCGCGTTAATCACATCCCATTGGTCGGCAAACTTAGGTGTGACGAGAACTAAACTGATATCACCCGCCTCAGCGGCATCAGTAGCGCCGTTGCTGACCTGAGACCAATAATCCGAGGTCTGGGGCCCGTTGAGAATTACTACAAACTTTGGTGCAGCATTCACCGCTACGGTCGAAAGGCCGACTAAAAGGATAGCAAGGCGGAACATGGGTTCTCCTTAGTCCTGCAAGTAAGCGATCACACTTTTACAGCAATAATACCTGCGGAACAACAGCCTTCCCCCTTCCCAGTCAGCAAACGAACTCCTGCCGCCAAGTCTGCTGAAACGGGCGCCGACCGAGAATGCCAGTCCACCCATCGAGGTGTGAGGCAGCGGCCTCGATCAGCACATCGATTCGTGAATGGTACGGGCGCCAACTGAATTAGGCTTCAGCTCACACCATTGGTGAGGGAATGGCGTGGCAGGTTCACCGCCACGCTCTTGAGTTACTTCTTCGTCTGTTCGGCCTTGCCGTACACGCTCATGTCGAGACCCTGGCCAAGAAAGCCGGGGTCCTCCGGATCGCGAACAGGATCGTTGAAATCCTGACCGTTTTGCACGGCCGAGGTGGCTTTGCGCGGGTTGTTCTCGACAGCGGGATGGTCGGCAGGGACACCCATGATGATCGCTGGCTCAACGAATGCGCCGCTCGCCGGGTCCATGGTGTTGCCAGGTGCCGGATTGGTGACGGCGGTGTTTTCCGGCAGACGCCCTTCGCCGGCAGCCTTGGCGGTTGCGGCTTCGGCCGCCGCCTTGGCTTCCGCGGCAGGCTTTTCCGCCAGTTCGGCAGCAGTCTTCGCTGCCGCCTCGGCCGCATCAGCAGCCTGATTGGTTTTCTTCACGGCCATGTTGGCCTCCATGATGTTGGAAGGAGAGGCGGGGGATCCCCCCGCCCCGAGGCTTACGCCATCTTCAGAACCTTGATGGTGTCCGGGTTCAGCAGGCCGCCGCCGACGCGCTTCGTGGTGTAGAACATTACGTAGGGCTTGTTGGTGAACGGGTCACGGAGGACACGAACGCCGACGCGGTCGATGATCAGATACCCGCGTTTGAAGTCGCCGAAAGCGATCGGCAGAGCGCCGGTCGTCATGTTCGGCATCGCCGCCATCTCGGTCACGGGAAAATTGAGCAGCGTGGCAGGCTCGCCGGCCTGATACGAGGGCTGCCACAGATAGTTGCCCTGGCCATCCTTGAGCGCCCGGATCTTGCCCAGGGACAGACGGTTGAGCACCCAGCGAGCGGCGTCGCTGTAAGCCTGCGGCAGGGAATAGGTCAGCGCCAGAAGCTCGTCCGACGTGACAGCGGTAGTGCCGACCACGGTAGTGGCTGTGATTGCGCCCCACGGATGGGCCGCGGCATTGGCGGCGCCGGTCGCATAAGTCAGGAAGCCGTTGGGCTTGTTCGTGCCGTTGCCGGACACAAAGGCGATGCCTTCCTGGTACGCGAACTCGGTTTCGACATTGTCGGCCAGCCAGGCCTCGATATCGACTTCGGAGTCATCGAGCAGACCCTGGGTGACCGAAGGATTGGCGTAGATTTCGCCCAGGGCATAGTTGAGCGTGCCAAGCGTCGGCGTGGTGGTCTCTGGGCGAGCGGCGGTCTCACCGACCCAGCCAGAGCCAGTGCCGCGGTTGTTGAACAGCTTCGAAAAGCCGGCGCCGCCAATGGTCTGGATGGAAGCGATCTGCCGCATGGCAGAGAGGATAACAAGCCGGTCGGTGATGGTGCGATCCCATTCGATCGGGGCGGTATAGCCGCCTTCCGATGCAGCGCCCTTATTGAGGGACGCCTGCAGGTCGTGGTCGCGCAGTTCGCCCTTGCGGACATGCGCGGCGAAGGCCTTGGTATAGCCCGGGTCTCGGACCTGCGCGGTGCCGGCGCCGAGTTCGGCAGCAGCCAGTTTGGCGTTCAAATCATCGATCGCCTTCTGGAAGTCGCCGACGCTGAGATTGATCTTGTCGATCTTCTCATTGAGCACGACGTCATCGACCTTTGCCTTGAGCTTCTGGTCGTGGGCGGCCTTGAATTCTTCGAACGAACGGTTCAAGGCGTCGATGAGAGCCTTGGGGTCGGTGGCATCGGCACGAATCTGGAGAGATGCGATGGCGCGCGGGGTGACGAGCGCCGTCGACCGCGCGAGGAGCGCGGGCGGTGAGAAATGCTTCATTGGGTCCTCCTAGGACTGAAGCGTTGCAAGGAGGTCGGTAAGTCCCGACCAGTCGGCGCCAGCGCCCGGCGTGGCATCATCGAGGGCAGCGCCTGGCGTGCCCTTGATTTTGTTGATGCGGGCCCGCGCATCGGTGCGCGTGCTGCCCGCAGAAACCAGTTGAAGCTCCATTGCGCGAAGATCATTGATCTCGCGATCCTGCGCCTTGGCCTTCTCATCGACCTTCACCGCGTCGGCATCGAGCAGAGCGTCGGCAAAGCCGCGCTCGATGGCCATCGATCCGGACATGAAGGTCTCGTCGTCCATCCACTCGGCGATCTTCTTGGCATCGCCACCGGTGCGCTGCGCATAGACATCGACCATCGCCTGGTCGAATGGCTCGAGGAACTCGGCCGTTTCGCGCATGTCATGCCGGTTTCCCATCGCGAGTACCCAGCAGTTGTGGATCATGATGAAGGACGCGGCGCCGATTTCGATCGTGTCGCCGGCCATCGCAATCACTGAAGCGGCCGAGGCCGCCATGCCCATGACCTTGATCGTCACGGGCTGGGGATGCTCACGCAAAACGTTGTAGACGGCGATGCCCTCGAACATGTCGCCGCCTGGCGAATTGATCTGCACTTCGACCGGACGGGTGCCGATCGCGCGCAGCTGAGCAGCAACCTTTTTCGCTGTGATGCCGCCGCCAGACCAGTAATCTTCACCGATGACGTCGAACATGGTGATGACGTTGTCGCCCTGCTCCACAGCGTTGGGCCGCAGCCCCGCCGCTTCGTCCGACCACTTCTCGAATACCTGCGGCTTGGTGAAAGCCGAGACATCACGATGAGCGGGCAGGGGCAGCGCGCCGGGACGAGCCTTGGCGAAAACGCGAGGATTAAACCGCATCAGAATTCTCCTGGGTCGGCGCTGACTTCGCGCTTGTCATTGGGTTCGGGGCGACTTCGCGCTCTGGAAGGTCCATCGTCTCGCGGACCTCTTCGTAGTCCATCCAAGGCTGATGCCCACCGGCGCCAAGCGCCTTGCTGAAGAAGTCGGCCTGGTCCTTCATCGAGCCGCGCAACAGAGCGCCCTCGTTGAATTTGGCCTCATATTCGTCGACTTCGTCATCGGTTAGGAGAGAGCGTTCGATCGCCTGCTCCCAGGCCGTGAACCATGGATTCAAGCCATACCGGACGAAGAACTGCCCAAGAACATCGATACCAGAGCCCCAGGAGGTGTCATCCACGCCCAGAAGTGGCCGCGGCACACCGAATGGACGGGCAATTTCCTCGATCTGGTGCTTGGAGGTTTCGATGCGCTGACTGTCCCGGCCATTGGCCGTGAATGGCTTGGCTTCGAGCCCCTGCTCCGCGACGATCCACTTGTGCGCCCGGTCGGCGCCCTCGCGCTCGTCCATCTGCGCCTTCAGGCGCTCATAGGCCTCGGGCGAGAGCTTGTCCTTCACGGCGAGCACGCCGCCGACGATCATTCCATTGCGAAACAACCGGGCGGCCGCCTTATCGGTCTGAATTGCGAGGCCGATTGCCTCTGCGGACTGCTTCACCAGCGAAAGGCCGGTGATCCCATCGACCGACATGCCGTAGCGCAGATGAAACACCTCGTCCGGCGCCAGAACCGTCTGCGTCCCATCGGGCCGGGTCCAGACATACTCGATCTGCCAGTCCGACCGTTGCCGCGGCGCGACGCGCTCAGGATCCAGCGGGATCATCGCCTGTGGCACACGCTGCCGACGCACCACGTCGCGCGTCCAGACAATTCGTGCGTATGCGCTGCCGTGGGTCAGAGCCCGCTGCTGCATCAGCACTCGGAATTCGAACGATGTCTGCCAGGGATTGGGCTTCCGATGCAGAAGCCGAAACAACGGATGGTCGGTGGCCTTTTCCTTTGTCGCTTTGACCCGCAGGTGAAGCGGCAGATAGCCGATCGCGAACGAAACCAGCGAAACGCAGCGCAGCACGGTCGGGTTCTTCAAGGCAGTCTTGACGCTGACGGTCACGCCGCTTTCAGTCATGCCGCCAGAGCGCATAAACTCAAGCAAACGCGGGTCGTCCAAGTCGTAAAATGCCGATACCTGCCCAATTTGGACGCTTTGCATATCCACGGCCGGGAGCGCTGCTGCCGGTTCGGCGCGGTGGAATAGATCAAGAAGTCTCATTCCACCTCACAGGGTCAAAAGGCCGCGGTCTTCGTAGACTGATCGACCCTGGGCGACCGGGTTACGGCTCATCAGGGTGACCGAGTTGAATAAGGCCATCGCCGGATCGATCTTGGCGTCGCCGGCCGTCTGCTTCGTGGCCCGGATGCCAGTTGCCGTAGGCTCAATCTTAAGGTTCGGCACGCACCAGTTCATCAGCGGGCCGCCGGCATGCTTGAGCAGCCCCGACGCCAGCCGGCGCTCTGCGCCCTTGATGCTGCTCATCATCCAGCCGCCCTGCGGCGCCGCCACGAGCAGACCGGCCTCTTGGGTGACCTCGATTTCATCGAGGGCATCTTCCATTTCGCCCAGGCCGGAGGCGTCGACCGCCACCCCGCCCAGGAGCCCCATGCTTTTGATGCGGCTGATGTGCTCGATGATGGTCGCCACGTCGCCAAGAGGATCTTCCAGGATCGTCAATTCGTCCGCGGACTGAATTTTCTGCAGGGTCGTGACGATCTTTGGTCGCCGTTTCAGAACACTCGAGTGGCACCACGCGTGCGACCAGGCGAGCCAACGTTTCATTTTGCGAACGACCGGAACGCCATCAATCTCGATACGAACTTCGATCTCGCCTGGCTCCCTGCCCAGGATGTTCAGGCCGAACAGATCATCCAAGCCGCCTCCGTCGATCCCGACGACCACCACTTCGCTGCGCTCGAGCAAACGGTCGAGAGCCTCATAGTGGGGGAGTGCGGCGAGCTCGGCATCCTCTGCAGCTGCCCAGTGATCAGCACCAGCCCAGCGGTTAGACCGCAGGTTCATGCCGATCTCGACGTTCAGATGCTTCGCCAGGAAGGTCGCTAGCGTGGTCTTGTCGCCCGAAAGCTCCTTGATCATCTCCTCTTCGAGCCATTCCTGGCTGACTGACCGACCCAAATTTGGGTTGGTCACATAGAAATTGGCCGGATCCTCGTAGGCTTTCGCCTCGACCATGGCGTCCGGGAACTCATAGAGCACCGGCAGAAACTTGCGGTTGACGATCTGGCCGTCCCGCACCTGGCGGGCATAGTCCAATTTCGCCTTGAAAACCCCGGCCGGCGGATCATTGCTCTGCGTCGAGAGCGAGATCACGAAGCCTTCCGGCCGAGAGACTAGACCACCAGTGGCCTCGCGCAGCATGGCGTCAGCCCCTGCCCGCTTGCCGAACACCCAAAGCTCATCGATCAGGATGCGGCCCGACTTCTTGCCCGACACGGTGTCGGTATCGGCCGCCACGACTTTGAGCACCGCGTCATTGCCGAGGTGCTTGATGGTCCGGATATGATCCTGAACCGTGAGAAACCCGCCCTCGCCCGCATTGGCGTCGAGCTCCGGATCGGCGCGCACCATGGCGGCCGCCGGCTTGTAGCTGTTCTGCGCGACCTCGATCGTCGGTGCCAGGATCAGCAATTCTTCGTTGTGGCGCCAGTTCACGATCAGCGCCGTCAGCATGATCGCCGCGGCGATCGTAGATTTCGTGTTCTTCTTGCTGATCAGCAGGAAGAACTCGGTCACCAGCTGCTTGCCGGTCTCGGCATCATAGGCGCCGAAGATGGCGGCCACAAAGTCGAACACCCACTGGTCGCTGACCTCGCCGAATGTCGGCTGGCCCGGCAGATCGACCACCTTCAGAGCCTTGAACACGCCCAGGGCATACTCAGCTTCGGCCGGAAACAGCGGCCGAAACGGGATCAATGACCGCTGCGCGACGATCCGCTTCTCCCAATCTGGGCATGCGGTCGTCCATTCCGGCATCACTTACCGACCACCGAAAGTTGTGGCGGGCCTGGCCGCGGGGCAAACTTGCCGCCCGGCGCCGTTGCCGCGTCAGCTGCGCTTTTCTGCGCGGCCTTCTTGCCCTTCGGCTGTTCGGAAACTGTCTCGCCCATGGTCTTGAGGGCCAGCGCGATCGTCTGCAACGTCTTGGCGCGAGATGGGAGACTGACCGCCTGGCGCAGCGCCTGGGCGCGCTCGGGATCGGTTTCTGTCATTTGGATGATGACTTCCAACTCGCCTTTGTGGAGCGTCTCGGCGCCGAGCTCATCGAGCATGCGCTCGGCTAGGTTACGACCGCGGCCAAGCACTTCCTCGACCTTCGAAACTTCGCCGATCGGCGCTGGAATTGCTGGTTGGTTCGCACTGGCCGTTTGCTGCGAACCAGCGGGCTGGTTCGCACGCTCCCATTTGCGCTTCTTGGCTTCCTTGCGGATCGCCGCGTCGGAAATCGAATACCACTTGGCAATCGCCCGGATGCTCTGCTTCCCAGCCCGATATTCGGCCTCGATTGCGGGCCAGTCAGTGGCAGTTTTTTTGGCGTTCATCGTGAGGTTCGCGCCTTGGTTCGCACCCCTGATTTCCACCAGAGGAAAAAATCTCTACGTGAGGGCGTCGTGGGTGCAGCGGTGAGGGTCGTCGGAGACTTCTTCCCACCCCCCTTACGCCGGTACCATCTCCCTGCTATCGGTTTGCCACCGACAGGAGGTCATGATGCTTCTGCTTCTTCAGGGTGCCACCGCATTGACTGGTTTCGCCGCTGCAGTGTTCTGGTGGCTATCAGCACAGCGCTTCTTTACTCAGACCCGGCTACCTGGCGGTACAAAGCCGGTCGGGGGCAAGGATGGCGACAAGGCCTACGACCTCGGTGATGTTGTGATCGTTGAGCATCACTCGCGAGCAGCCTGGGCAAATGCTTGGGGAGCCGTACTGTCAGGCTTTACGGTACTATTGCAGGCGGCTCCGTCAGCGCTTGCGATGATCGGCATCACGCTTCAATAGGCTTGCTTCTCTGTCCGCTGCGCCTCGCTATCGTGCCATTCCTTCGATACGGCTTCGAGGTTGTTGATGTCCCAAAACAGCCGCTCATCGCCCTTGTGTGGCACCTTGTGGTGCACCACAGCGCTGTTGAGCGCTGGGGCCTTGCCAGCGAGTATCTGACCAGTGTGCCGGCAGGTGTAGAGATCACGCTCTAACACCTGCAGCCTGAGCTTCTGCCACCTGGCCGAGTGATACCAGCCACGCACCGTGGCATCTGGGCTGTAGCGGGTGTCTCGTATTGCCCTAGCTGTGGAGAGGCGCGGCGCCAACTTGCTTAGCCTAGGCTTGAGTACCTTCAGGTTGGGCATGCGTGCATTTCCCCACGCCGGTATGGTGCAAAAAGAAAAGGCGCACTAATCGGGCGCGCCTTAGTTTTCTCGGGGGGAGAAGGGAGATGTCTTCAGGTTGAGCGCCAGACCTTAACGCACTGTTAAACACAACTTAGCGTCGATCGATGGCTGACCGCCCTTGATTGGCCTAGGCAACAGGGTGGTAAGCTTGGGCATTAGGAGGAACCTATGCCATACGTCAGGATGCCAGGAGCTAAGCCGCGCGAATACGTCGAGGTGACTATCTACGATGATGGCAGCGCCACTATCTCGATCTTCGGGACTCCTGAAGATCCAGCGCCGATCGAACATCTTCCGGCAGAGAATGCACTAGGGCTGGGACGCCACATGGCCCAAGCCCATGGCTTCCCGTTGTATGTTTCTGCCACACCAGAGCAGTGGAACAGGGATTGGGGGAATCTTACCGATAGCTTCGTCGAGCGGCATCGCTAATTCCTGTTAATCGAACCTGTGCATTTCTTGCATGAGTTGGGTGACCAGACCGAGCGGCGCAGCGCCCGACCGAGCTTGACGAAGGCCGGAAGCCCAACGCATTCCGCCTCCACTTGCTATTGATTCTTTTTGATCTTCGTTCAGAAAAGGCGCAAAATCTCAAGTACTGCACCATTCACCCAATAGGAGGCTGACTATGATCGTGCGTATCTGCTTCTTACTCTTATGGTCACTACTTGGATGCTTGTACGCGCCCACTTATGCTCAGTCCAACCTACCTGCGGACGCATTTAAAGTGATGCAGGTTGAACTTGGTTGGAAAAACAACCCCGACAGTCCTATTCAGTGGCTTGCAAGCCAGCGAACCACTGGCGAAGGACAGAAAATCACTAAGGCCGTGGCAGCGTATTTCGGCATACCGCCGCAGATTGTGGATATGTCGACGAAAGCTTGGTCTGGTCTCATCGAATACAAAACTCAAGGTATAGAGACCAGAGGCATAATCCGAGCGCCTGTGGGATACACAATTTGCCAAGCTGATAGGGTTGGCGAATTGTCGATCACTGGGGGAAGCACCTTAGCTACACGAGTGCTTAGGACGCAGAACGACAATGGGCTTGGGTACTATGTCGTTGTGCCGAATCCGACTTGGTTAAAGGGCGGGGAATGGGCATACGGCTTGCAGAACATCTCGTTCTTGAAGACTTCGCTTATGGGCTCGCCAACGGGTCAGCAATGCCAAGCCGACAATTGGATGCCGATCGATTGTGACCATGGAAACTGCCGCGCCCCTCACATCTTCGGACAGTAGGCAGTCCTTTTGGCTGGAGCAGATGTCTGCGAACGAAAAAACCCGCCGGATTGCTCGGGCGGGTATTTGGAGGCGCGTATCTCAACGTCGCATTAACTGCACCTTGGGGTGATTCGTCCGTTGCGTCAAGCGGGCGATCGGGATCAATAAGGACACGCTTGGATCTCTAGCTTGATGTCAGCCCATTCGCACATCTCAACAAGTGGATCAAAGTAGTCGCCAAACGTCTTATAGCTCTGGGGGATAGTGGCGTCGAAGTAGGGAGCAGAGAAGATGCGGTCATAGGCTGCGGCCGAGAGCGCACCGGCCCGAATTAGAGACGCGCCTTGAGCCCCGAAGGCATCGACGACAACATCTCGCCGCTCGTTCAGATATTCCGTCAGCGTAATGTCTGGTTGGGGGAGTTTGTAAACATTGATGTCACATTCGATCGTAGGGTAGCCGTCATAAAAATTATCGAATTTAGACTGAAGTCGATTGCATTCATTTTTCACTGAAGTGACCACGCCGCCGACAATTTTTGCTTGGGATTGCTCGTTTTGCCGATCGATCATGTATCCTTGTACAACCCAAACAATGATGCCTGAGGCAACGCCGCTTACCACTGTCAAAAGAAATGTTCGGTGCGAGAGATCCCGTAGCCACGTTTTGAATTCATTGAAGAAGCTGCGCGGAGTTTTGTCCAGCGCTTCCGCGCCGGTCACTTCGGATTGTTGGTTTTCCGGCCCGCCAGCTACTTTGCTCGGCGCCTCTGGGCCGTTCTGTGGGTGAACCAATTGGGCCTCTAATGTTAAGTCAGATACTCACGCAGGCGGCAGAGCAAGTCGAACAACGCATATATTTATACTCAGGCCACATTTTTATATACAGATGCCGGCTTCTCTTTGGGGATTATGCCAAGATGATGCCCCACCGCGTTTAAAGCAAGACGCAAATCTCCAATCATCTGCGGGTGCTGCTCGTCGCGATTTACAAGGTAGTCGAGCGCAGCCCACATGTTCGCGCCGCGGTTCTCGTGGAAACCCTGCTCAAGCTGCACGGCTGCCTGCAGGGCATTCCAGCGACTGATGGCCGCTTTGCACCGCCGAGCATAGTCCTCGCTCTCGCCCTGGTCGCCGCCACCTGTGCCGGTGCGTAGCGCGTCTGGTGACTTCACTGCCCGCTGGAATGCCTCATAGGCCTGGCGCCATGCTTGGGCAGCATCATACTGTGCATTTGTGATCCCATCTGCGCTGTTCTTGTTCCCGGCCATGCAAAGCCGGCCTACATAAGTTCCGGCCCGCTGATCCCGGGCATCCTTTTCAGAAAGTCCGAACACGCGCATCCGCAGCGCAATGCCGTCGGCGTTCTCTGCATAGGTCGATGCCGCGCGGCTGATCTGCCCGCTCTTCGTCCGCTTGACGCCTATCTTCCTTGGTCTGCCCTTTGCCATTCTATGCCCTCTTCAGTTGATTGTTTGACTTGCAAAGCGGGCTAATTCCCTGCCTCGCCTGCTCGATTTCTTCAATGCGGAATGTTGCCTTGCCGCTGTTGCCAACCATCACGGGCTTGCCGCGAAGCCGCTGGACGGCGATGAAGTCGGGGTGATCCGAGGCCAGCACGACCAGGCCATTAGCTGCCGGCGGCACGGGGTCGGACTTGAGTGGCACGGTCAGCGCATCGACCCAGGCGCCTGATGCAATCCAACGGCCCATGCCCATCCTGAATTCCAGCTGGGCTTTCGGATCAACACCGCGGGCTTCGCTGTCCTCGATGTGCCACTGGTGCATGCGCTTGGTGGCGATCAAGAGCCGATGCGTCTCCGCATCGCTCAGCGCTGCCATGGCCTTGGTCCCTGCCAGACGGTTATCCATTGGCCTGTGGGGGTACTCGTCCCAAAGATCATCATCGCAAACCCGCGCTCCCGAATCCGAGCGAAGCGAAGGATGGTCGTTGGAAGAAAGGTCGTTATGTTGTGACGTAGCTACGTCACAGGGGCTGTGATGTTCAGGCGTCACAACCCCCTGTGATGCTGGCGTCACAGGGTCAGCTACATCTGGTGGTTCGTCGGGACGATCCATCAACACCCGGTACTGGCTGATAGTGCGGCCCTGGGCCTTCGTGAGCTGATCGCGCTTGCTCAAATAACCCATCTCACACAGGTCACGAATGGCCCGATTGATGGTCTCGCGGGTCTTGCCGCATGCCTCTCCAAGCTTGCGCTGATTGACCGTGCACCAGCCCTTATTGTCGGTGTGCGTGCCGATCTGGGCCAGGACGCGCAGGTGCACATCCTTGAACCGCGGATCGGTCAAGCAGTCGGCCGGAAATATGCTGTAGCGGGGTCCGCTCATGCTCCGGTCCGCAACCCGTGTTTGGCATGAGGCGGGCGTGCCGTAGTCGGCAGCCCATTAGCCCAGCGGAATTCGTGGATAGCCCGGCCGACCGCGCCGCGAGACGCGCCAGTGCGTTGCCTTATGGCTATGTTGGCGGCGCCGGCCAGGTGCATAGCGACAATGGCCGCTGTCTGGCTGGGATGGCCCAAGGTGAGTTTGGCGTTGTGGGTACTCACGCGGCGCTCCCGGCTTTGGAGGCGTCGGCGGCACGCATGCGCCTGACATTTTTGGGCAGAAACTTGCCCGTCATTGGCCTCTGAAGCTTTGGGAACTTCTTAAGGGAATTGTTGACCGTGGAATGATCTCGGCCACCGATGACCCGGCCAATGGCAGGGAGGCTTAGGGCTGTATGCGCGGCGATCAGATAGACGGCGTAGTGCCGGGCCGCTGCGATTTCCTTGAAGCGCTCGGGCCCGATGATGTCGCGCGACTTAACGCCGCCTTTAACCGCAGCCAGGGCAACAAGGAACCGCCAGGAGGGCTCCGACAGCATATTGAGCGGGCAGCCGTAATACCGCTCAGTTAGAGCCACTAAGGGCTCTGTTGAGGCATTCGGCGCCACATCGTTGGACCCATCCGCCGGCGGCGCCAGGCGAGGTACTGGGGCGGCCGGGGCACGCATGCGCAGATAGACCGCCCGGCTATTGGCGAGCACGTCCGCAGCCGTCTCCAGCCGCTTGGCGGGCATGGCATAGCCCTGCCCGTGCGAGCTCTGCTGCACTGCCATGAGCGGGATAAACGAGCTGTGCATGGTGATGGTGGCAAGAGCCTGGCTCATACGTCCCTCCTGTGTTCGTGCGGGGATGGGCTGGCTGGCAGGATTTTGGCGCCCCATAGCATGCGCGGCGTGGCCTGAAGGGCTTTTGGACCCCAGACGTACCAGGCATGATCTTCCGTGCCCGTCTCTCCATTGCCGGCCCAGCTGATGCGGTCGAGCAAAGCGATTTTCGCCATGAACCGGGGATTGTCTTGGAACAGGTGGCGGCGCGTCTTGCCGAAATCGAACTTGGCGGTCAGCAGCAACGCGACCAGGCCGTCGCAGCGATCAAGCGCCAGTTCGGCGAAGCGCACCGCGTCACGGTTGCCTTTCCCATATGGCGGGTTGGTGATGATGGCGTCGAAGGCTGGACCAGTGTAAGGCGCGTTCAGGAAGTCCCGAATTGCGTTGTGCTCGCGGTCATAGGTGACGATGTCGCTGGTCTTTACGACGGCACCGTGATGGCGCAGGACGTCAGCCATCAGGTGATTTCCCGCTGCTGGCTCCCATACTTGCAGCCCGGCCAGCGGGAAATGCCGCAACAGCACTTCAGTCGCCCAGGGCTCGGTTTGGTACAGGTCATTGTCCGCGCGGACATAATTTGAGGCAGTGACGGTCAATGCGACCTCCCCGCGATATCGTCCAGTGCTTGCTGGATTGCTGGGGAGACGCCTGCCTCGGCAGCACGCAGCTCCCTGGCATGTTCAGCCATAAGCTTTGCCGTGGTTTCTGCCCGGCGTGCGCGTTCCCGGATCCGTGCGCCTGTAGAGCCAGGAGGCAACGGCTTCGGATTGGTGATGCTCTGGATGGCTTTAATGTTCATTCAGCAGCTACCTTTTCGGCCTTGGCCATGTCGGCGCAGTTGGCTGCCACCAGCGCCGCCGCGATGGGTGGGCAGACGCTGTTGCCGCACATGCGGACCTGGGCGGTTTTGGTGAGCGTCCGGCGGCTGCCATCGGCAAAGACGCCAGTCTCGATCTCGTAGTCGGCGGGGAAACCCTGAGCCTTGAACAGTTCGCGAGGCGTCAGCATCCGCATTCCGATGTCGACAATCTCGTAGGGTTCCCCCTCGACGGTAACGATGCCGAAGCGGTCCTTTGTCGTGACCGTGCCCATTGGCGCCCCCACTTCGTGCCCGTCACCTTCCGCGCCGTAATATTTCATCAGGAAGGCGCGGACCTCGGCGACATGCTCGCTACCGGCCGTCTGGGTCGGAGTGCCGCCATCGATCGGCAGCGAGGCGCGCTGGCTGCCCTTCATGTTCATCAGGCCGGCCGAGACGACCGATTGCTGGCTGCCAGTGGCGGTGACTGCTGAAATGGGCTCTTCAGCCGGATGGCCTGCATGGACGCCGCCCGCCGGCATGGTGTTGTGCTGGGCGAGGAAGGCGGCCACCAGCGCATGACGGTTGGATGTCACGACCGTGTTGACCGGGTCAATCGGATCAGACGAGCGATCGTTCGAGCCCTCGCCCTCGCCATAGTAGCTGGACAGATGCGCGGCGATGATCTGGTTCTGATCCTTGTCGCTGGCGGCAATGGTCCGGTGCGGCTCGTCAGCGGCCCTATGCGAACCGCCATGCTGGGCAGACGACAGTATCGGCGCGACCAGGACGGTTTCGGCCTTGGTGGTGCCGGTGGCGCAAGGCTCGTCGGCCGAGCGTGGCCGGCTTTGGCCGGCGCGCCCACCAACACCAGCCAGCACGGGCGCGACCAGGGACAGGCCAGCGCCGCCCGCCGTGACCGTATGGGTTGGCTTGTCGGCCTCGTTATAGGGCTTGCCAGCGTTCCGCATTGTCATCAGGTGCGGCATCACAACGCCAAGGGGCGCAGCGCCGCCTGGGCGCTTGACGAAGCTGTTGGCGGTGACCGTGGGCAGCGGAGCGTCGATGTCGGAACCAACGGCGCCGGTCTGAAACTTGATGATGAACGGCTTGGCCGCGTCGAGCACATACCGCTTCACGCCCTTGGCGATGCGGGCCATGGTGTTGTCGGCCAGCGGCCGGATGGCGCGGACGCCGAACTTGTCCATGATCTGCGCGGAGGTATCGAAGATCGACGGGCACGGTATCGACCAGTCGATCACATGGCTGGCGGCAGTGTGGTACGGCAGACGGCCTGGGCCATGCGTCGGGGCTGGCCAAGTGATCTTCTGGCCATCGCAGCGAGCGATGAGGAACAGGCGCTTGCGCGTGGTCGGCGCGCCGTAGTCACAGGCCCGCAGTTCCTTCCACTCGACCTTGTAGCCATGCTTGCGCAGCGCGCCGATCCACTCATTGAACGTCTGCCCCTTGCGGTCTGGGCAAGGGAAGACGCCTTTGGCTGTCTCGATCAGCGGGCCCCACGTCTGGAATTCCTCGACGTTCTCCAGGATGATGACGCGCGGCCGCACACGCTCGGCCCAGAGCACCACCGTCCAAGCCAGATCGCGGATCTCGCGCTTGACCGGCGCCCCGCCCTTGGCCTTGCTGAAATGCTTACAATCGGGGGATGCCCAGAGCAGCCCGACCTTGCGCCGGCCGACGACGTCCATGGGGTCCACCTTGTAGATGTTTTTGGACAGGTGGACGGTGTCGGGATGATTGGCCGCGTGCAGCGCCAGTGCCTCGGTATCGTGGTTGATCGCATAGTCCGGCGAACGTCCAAGCGCCATTTCGATACCGGTCGATGCGCCACCGCCTCCGGCGAAGCTGTCAACGATCAGTTCGTCAGCATCGGGCGCGCCCTGGTCGAGCATCCAGAATGAAGGCGGGAGTCGTGCATTCATGGCCTAGATTCCCCATCCTTGAGACTGGTCGGCGGTCTCGTCTGCATCGGTGAGGCCGATTCCGGGCATATCCATTGAGCGAACGCCTCGGCCCTTTGGACGCACGACCTGGCCCATTCCGCCCTGGTCAGCAGCGGCAAGGATCGCAACAAGGCGTTCCTCACGAGCTTTGAGATGTTGCCTTTCACGACGCGCCTCCTCGACCGCAATGGCCGTCAAATCCTGAATTTCGTAGTGGTCGATGCGCCGGGCTTCCTTGAACCAGAGGGCGCGAACTCTCCGCTCCGTCCAGCGCCGCGGCCGATCCCGAACCACCCCTGCAGGCAGCTGGTTCTCCCGCTTCTTCAGCGCATCGAAGGCTTCCCCTATCGCGCCGGCTACCTTGCGAGAGGCGCTGACTGGGTAGATTTCTTGAATGAATTCGGAGGCGAACTGGACGTCAGTCATTGCGCCCTGCCCCTTGGATGAAAAATCCACGATGTTGGAGTGAGTTTCCACGACCTTGTCTCCACTTGCTGGCATTGTTTGAACCAGCAGATGAACCGGGGTTGGAAAGGCGACGGACATGAATAGGCGCAGCAGCGACGGCAGTTATGAGCGGCTGATGCGGAAGGCGATTGCGAACGGAATGGGAGGCAACCCGACCGGACGCGGAAACACAGCGAGCAGCGGAAACGCGCTCAGCTTTATGGGTTGGGCGAATGCACAAATCGACCGGGAGGGCGAGGACGCGCACTCGCCCCCGACGGGGAGGAGCCGCCGGATGGGAATGGGGATGAAGAACGAGGGAAAGGCCACTCTCCCTCGCGATCCCAGCCCGGCCCATGGCCGGCCTGTCCTGCGGCTTGTCAGCAGCAAGGGTGGGCGCGCACTTCTCCGAAGCGAGCGATTGCCCCCGCTCTTTGCGCGTCCATCTTTGGTGCTGGTGAAGGGATGACATCACGCCACCGCCTGGCTGAGAGACACAGGCTGGCGGGTCAATCGATAGCCCTGGCCCCATACACCCATGACGCCCAGGCCAGTACCAGCCAACCTCCGGTTGCAATGGTGGACAAAGGCTCTGACCACATTCTCTGGCCGATCGGGCCCGCCGTTCGGATCGTGACCCCAGAGCAAGTGGTACAGATGCCCATGGGCCACCAGCTGCCCGTTCCTCGCTGCAACAGCCAGGAATAGCGTTGTTTGGCTCGGGCTAAGCCCGCACCTTTGGGCTATCGCGGCATATGGCTCGGGCAACGCCTGACCGCAGCACTCGCAAACCTTGGCGCTCATCACCGGCCCCCTACTAGCCGAAGGACGAATGCGATTGATGCAACAAGACCGGCAGCTGCAGTCAGGGCCCACATGGCGGGTGCGATATCGAAGTGACGGGCGCGGGTCGTTTTCATGCCAGCACCATGCCCAGTTCGAAGGCGGCATAGATGTCGGCCTTGCGCTTGGGCTCGGCTTTGGCGAGACGCTGGGCGATGCGGAACGACTGTTCTTCGGTCAGCATCCGGCCGGCCGTGTTCCACTTGATGCAATCGATCAGCGGGTCGCAGCCATCGTATTGGACGACGGGGTAATCGATGCCGAGGCTGCGGGCTTTCATGAACCGTGTCCAACCGTCGAGGATGACATTGCCGATCTTGACGATGGGCCCCGAGGCCGCATTGGCCATGTCATCGTCGATAACGTCAGTGTCCTGCCCGGCCTCGCCGAAGGCTTGGCTGTATTCGTGACGGATCACGCCCTGTGGTGGAGTGGATTCCCAAGTGATGACGCCAGGGGCGGCGTAGAGGGGGGCCGAAGCGGCAGAGGCCGAAACCCCCACCGACTTACCCGCAACCTTCAGTTCCGCAGAAGGGGTAGCATCGTCAAAGCTGTCAACATTCGGAGCGTCGCTTCCTGTGGAAGTCTGGGCATTGTGATCTGCGATCTGGCCGTCATCATTGGCTGGGGATCCAGCCAGGTCGCTGCCAGCCTGGAGGACAGGCTGGGGTTCGGATTGTTCTTCTGCCTCGACCATCACGTCGAGCGCCGCAACCAAGGCATCACGACCAGCTTGGGTCTGAATGCCGTCGGCAACTGTGTTCAGGAGCTTGGCAGTCTCCGGGGCAGTTCCGGTCGCTTCGGATGCATGCGTGTGCGTAGCATGAACCGTGCCAACTCGACCGTCATAGGCGGTCAGGTAAAGCTCGAAGATCGCTTCGCCTTCCATCACCGCAGCAGCATCGGTCTGGCGCTTCTCGACGTAGTTGACCAGCTTTCCCAGCACCGTCTTGTCGAAGCCGTTGCCCTTGGCCTCGGCATAGATTTCGCGGATGTCGGCATTGATCTCGTGCACTTCGCCCTTGAGGCGCAGGATGCGGTCGACAAAGGCCTTGATCTGATCCTGGGCAACGCTGCTGCCGTCGCTGGGCACTTCGTTCGATGGGTAAGCCATGGCCTATGCCCTCGCCGTGATGGTGATGGATCGGGGCCGGTTGGGATGGTCGGCAACGACGCCGCGCGCCTTCATGCCCTTGACCAGATCGAAGGCCCTAGTCTTGCTGCGGCCGACAGCCACCGCGATCTGCGAATAGGTCGGAGAGGCGCCCAGATGCTCGGCCTGATAGGTGCGGATGAAAGCCAGCGCCTCAGCCTGGGCAGACGTCAGGCCGCCGGGAATTGCCGTTGCGGCTGCCTGCCCCGCCATGAACGCCAGCGCGATCATATCGACCTGATCTGTGTCGAGGTGATCGTCCCAGAAGTCAGCGGCCCAATTCAGTATTTCGGCTGGGATGGGTTGAGCGTTCATGCTGCTGCACTCGCAAGCAAGTCAGCTGCCCGCTCGACGGCGCGCCAGTTATCGAGACGAGGCGTAGTCGAACCATTCTTCCAGCGCGTCCACATGGACCGATCTATGGTCGCCTCGCGCAGCACATCGGCTATGCGGAGGCCACGGTCCTGAACGCTTTTTTCAAATGCGGCAATTTCATCTGCTGTGCTCATGCCCAGCACATTGCAGCATTAATGCATCTATTGCAAGCATTAATGCACGGTGCATTTGTGCATTTATTCGCTACGCTTTCGGCATGACCGGAATGAGCGACGATACAAAGGCTTATGTGCGCCATGTGATGCAAGTCACAGGGCTCTCAGCCACCGCCTTAGCGAAAAAAGCAGGGATGCCGTCGACCACCCTGACCCGCCCGCTGAACGATCCAGAGCACAAATTCTCGCTGTCGAACTCGACAATCGAGAAGATAGCCTCAGCCACCCGCATTACCTTGGCGTCATTTTTGAGCCAGAAGGGCGGCGTCCGCGAACTCGATCGCGTTCCGCTTGACGAAGACTGGCGGCCGACTTCGGACAGCGATGGCGAGGGCTATGACCGCGACAGCTACAGTCCGCGTATCCCCGGCGCTATTCCAGAGTTGGACGCCAGGGCCGGTGCCGGCGAGGGTTCTGTGGGCGAAGTGATGGTCTTGCCCGTAGGCAATGGGACGATCTCAGCACACAAGATCCTGGACGAATGGCGCATTCCACCGGCTTATCTTCGCGAAGCCGTCGCCAACCCAGACCGAGCTATTGTTCTAGGCATCCAGGGCGACAGCATGATGCCGAACTATGCGCCAGGTGATCGGGTGATCATCGATCTGACAGAGCACGAACTGCGGGCCGATGGGGTTTACCTGATCAGCGACGGGTATTCAGAGCCTCAGATCAAGCGGCTGCAGCGGATCATGTTTGCTGTACCACCGCGGTGCAAGATCATCAGCGATAACCCGAGCTATGATTCTCAGGAGGTTGACGTTGATGGGGTGAAGATTTTGGGGAAGGTGGCTGCCTATGTCGGCCGACGCTGATAAGACCAACATAAAACTCCGGCAAATGCAGGCGCAAATGCTCGCAACAGCGGCATGCGTCGTCGAAATTCAGGCATTTCTGACAACCCTTAGGATGCAGATGCCCGCAGACTCCGTAAGGGCTACAAAAGCGCCGATGGAGGATTTTCAAAAAGCGTCGAGGTTAATGCTCGAGGAAATCCGAAAAGGAATTGAGCTGCTCGATGACTAGCGATGACAAGATCAATGTCGAGCTACTCAAACGCCGACTTTCGGAGTTAGAGTTTCGCCCCGTGCCAGAGTTGAAATCGGGAGGCGGAGATGGCACATCTGATGGCATGAGCCAGTTGCACGATATCGATGTTCGCCTCGCTAAGCTGGAAGGCGGAAACGGCATGCTGCAGTTCGCTGTGGGCGTAGTGTCGGCGGCCTTGCTAGCAGGTATGGCAATACTTGTCGGGGTTCAGATGAACACCCAGCAGCAGGTTGCAGGTCTCAGCGCAAAGGTGGACCAGCTTCCTGGCGAGATCAATTCGAATCTCTTGGAATTGAGTTCGGCCCTTTCGCTTACGGCCAGCGCCGCCAGGCAAACTGCCGAAACACCGGCACCCGTTACACTTGATCGAAGCGCAATCGATCTACTTCTGGGGCCAGACCGGCATTTGGACTTATCAGCGCCGCCTCTGGAACTCAGGCCTCAGCTCGCACCAGGCGAACCACCTACCACAGCTAATTAACGAATCTTAGCGGCTCAGATCCTTCGATGATTCCGAGGGACCGCAGCAATTCGGGTATAACCAGCGGATCTAGTGGGCGGCAAAGCCTCACCTCATCTGCATCAGCGCACTGCCCCGCTACGCCAGTCACCGGGATCACCGCGAAGTCGTCATCGTCTGCCATGCTGCCTTCAAAGGCTTCCAGGGCGTCGAATTCGTAGTGGGGATATTGGCGCTGCAGCGCGTCCATGAGCACCTTCTTTTCATCGTAGCTGGCGGCCATCAATCTGGTTGGAAAGACGACAACGAAGTGCGTCACGTCACGCATTTTGTTCTCCATATGTTCCGCTATGCCATTAACGACTCAGAACCCGGCGAGAGTCGAGGCACTTTATACGCATAGCCGGTAACATGCATTTATGCATTTCATTGCTTGACGCGATACGTGCATTAATGCATTCTCCCCACCAACACTAGCCAAACGGCTCAGGCAGATGGAGAGAACGATGACAATCAAACTTGGCGCGACTTACACGGATCGGATCACCGGCTTTACCGGCGTCTGCACTGGCCTCTGCCAGTACATCAGTGGCTGCAATCAGGCCCTGCTGACGCCCAAGGTCAACGCCGACGGCTCCACCAAAGAAGCTCACTGGTACGACGAACAGCGCCTTGTCGCTGCTGATGGCGTCGAAATGGTCGTGCTTGACAACGGTGCATCCCCTGGCTTCGACAAGGCCGCTCCCAAGCGCTGATCTTCACCCCTGCCGATCTGGATGGTCAGCAGCAGCGAAGATCATTTCCAAGGAAGGGACGGCGGGCCTGCGCTCATGGTGCAGGTGCTGACAAGGCAACCGCCGATTTATTCAATGCCTGAGATTTCCGAGACGCTACTGGCTGCCCACCATCGGGTTGCCCATACCGCTGCCGCTGTTGCTGCCAAGATCCAGCAGGATGAAACCGGCGACATCATCGGAACCAGTTTCACTGGCAATGGCAACGGCGGGAACATGTCCACCGATCTGCTGAGGCTTAAGGGACAGCTGCAGCTTGACCTTGCTGCGCTGAATGCTGCTGGCGGGGTTCAGTCATGAGGGGCGTTCGCAGGCTCACCGCTCTCGAGCAGCGCGGCTATCGGCCCGGCCGGCTACGCACCCGGGCGCCAGTAATACCCCCAATGACCCCGGAAGAAGCCGACGATAAAGCCCAGCAGAACGCTGTGGCCGTCGCGGCTTTCATCGAGAGCCAGACCGCAGACTTCAATGCCTATGTCGACAGCGTCCGCGCCAAGAAGGCCCTGCAGAAGATCGCAGACCGTGAAGCCCGGGTGGCTGTCGAAGGCGATACCGATTTGAACCATGACAATGTGGAGGGGGCGCCAGTCGATCACTACGCCCGCAACACCGCCGATCTAGATCGGTCACGCGTACATCTGGCGAACTGCATCATGAACTGCGGCACCCGCATCTATGAGGGCGACAACTTCCTCGTCGTGCCGCCGAGCGATGAATTCTATTGCGCCGAGTGTTCCCAAGCTGGGGCAGCAGCATGAACCCCACCCTTTCCGCCACCCTCTGCATTACCTGGGCGGCTGTAGCTTTGGCTGCTGCTTACTGGATGAGGTTTGATGCTCCGATCTGGGGAGCGTGCTGGTGACGTCCACCACCCTAATCTCCCTACCCCGGTTTCTCCCTATTCGTTTTTTCCTGGCCTATGGGGTTGGGGAGGAGACGCTGGTACCACGATCAAAATTTGAACAGCATCTTCACAAATTCTGCGTCCTGAATTTGCATCCCAACCAAGTTAAAGTTAGCTCGATCAGCCTCAGGAACTTCTATTTTTTGGAATTTAAACTTCCCGTCACGAACAAATTCCCTGGGCTCATCCATAAACGTTGCCATGATGCTTGCATATTGCGTCACCGATTGCTGCGACTGGTCTCGGGCTTTACCAGTTTGCGTTTGCATGATCACAAAATTGCTCCGCATGACTTCGAGACAGTAGAGGAGAATGTTGCAGAGCGCCTTGGCGTCAGCTGCATAGGCGCCGCTCTGCGTGCGAATAGCATCGGAGTGTCGATCGTATTCGTCCTGAGTTACGGCGCGCCTAAGGACCAAACTCCCCAACGATCTAAGCGAAAAGGCCGTAATTGCTATAGCGGAGATCAGTTGTTCCGAACGCTGGTTCTTGTCATCCCGTATTTTGTGGGAGCGCTCAACCAAGGTATTCACGATAATGAACGCGGCGGCGGCGGCAGCGATAATACCGCCAAGCAGGGTTTGATAGCGCTCCACCCATCCGAGCAGGAAATAATCCCCAAGCTGATCAAGAAAAGCTCTTACGGCATCCGCGCCTTCGGGAGCTCGAGAATACCAAGACCAAGCATATCCACCAACGTGAATCAGCAAGAACGCTCCAGCCAGCCCAATTCCAACGAACCAATGTCGCAAGTTTTCGATTCCCCCACTTTTATAGTCACCAGATCGCGACTGGCTAAATGCCGTCAAGGGGCTGGGAATGCGTAAGCTCACAGACCAAGAGCGCCAGCTCCTCTTCCTGATCTCCTCGGCCGGCGGCTCTGTCTGCCCAGGTACAGACGCAAGTATTCCGAAGGCTGGGCATAAGTCGCTCCGGAAGATGGTGACGCGGGGGGATCTGACTGTCGAGGAAACCGACGATGGTCCTCGCTTTACCCTCACTGCTCAAGGATATCTGGAGACGGACGATGCCCCGGCATAACTTCTCCGCCAAGGTAAAACGCAAAGCCAGAGAGCGCAGCGGAGGCCGCTGTGAGGCGATTGGCGCTGTCTATGGCCTTCGCCCCGGCCAGCGCTGCAACGCCTCTCTGGACGGCAAGCGGGTCGAAATAGACCACTATCCAATTCCAGCGACGGACGACGGCAGCGACGTGCTGGGGAATGCTGTCACCTGCTGCGTCGATTGCCACGGATTCAAGACAACCACCTACGACATTCCGATGCAGGCGAAGGGCAAGCGTGTCTCGGATCGCAGCCTCGGTCTTCGGCCGCAGGGCTCAATGCCTGGCGCCCGCATCAAGTATTCCCGAGCCAAAGGCGTGTGGGTTGACCGCGTGACCGGCCAGATTGTGGAGCAAAACCCGTGACCTTAGTTCGTCTTGGTCTTCAGCCGATCCGCCAACGCTTCCCAGCGCCGCACCAAATCGCCGACGCTCATTGCTTTCTCGGGATGGCGAGCAACGATCTGCTGCAGCGCCTTCACTTCGTCCAGCAGCAGGCCAAGCGTCTGCTCTGGCTGGACCGCTGTCGACGCCATCTGCTCGTACTTTGCGAGCGTATGTCGAGACAGGACTATGCGGTCGTTGGTGACTTGATCAGCGGACATAGGAGCGAATGCTATAAGGGGAATTCCCGGTGATCAAGCTAGTGCATTGCCCCTGCTCGACTGGCACCTCGACAGGCGTCTACACCGACGCCAGGCGGCTGTGAAGCCATGAGTAGACGCCCCGCCATGGTTACCCAGGCTGATGTCGCTCGCGCTCTTCGTGCGGTCGATCAGGTCGGCATTGCGGCCGTGGTGGAGATCGCCCGGGACGGCACAATCCGCATCGTTCCCGCCGACCTGGCGCGCGCCAGCAAGCTAGCCCCTCTTGACGATGACGATGACTTCCAACTTTGATGCGCTTATGCGCACCAGGCTTCCCCCCAATGTCACTCGCGAAAAGACCCGGCACGGTGCCTGGGTGTTTTACTATCGCGTCGGCAAAGGGTCGCGGGTGCGCCTGCCCGCCTATGGCACGCCGGAGTTCGACCCGGCCTATCAGGCCGCGCTTCGTGGCCAGCCGGTCTCTCACATCCGTGGCGCCGCCGCCGTGCACCAGGGCACGCTGCGCTGGCTGGTGATCGAGTACAAGAAATCGAGCCACTTCCGTAACGAGATCGGCGCCGAGACGCAGAAGCGCCGCGACTCGATCTTTGCCGGCATGGTGGACAAGTCCGGCGCCGTGCAAATCAGCCGCATCACCGCTCAAAAGATCATTGATGGCCGCGAAAGCCGCGCCGCCACCGGCCGGGGCCACGCCGCCAATGCCTACATGAAGGCCATCAAGCCCATGTTCGCCTATGCCAAGGCCCGCGGCTGGATCGAAACCGATCCGTGCCGCGATGTGGATTTCGTCAAGACGCGGATCATCGGGCACCGGCCGTGGGGCATTGAAGATGTGCAGCGCTTCGAGGAACGCCACCCGCTGGGGACCATGGCCAACCTCGCAATGCGCATCCTGCTGTTCACCGGCCTGCGCCGCTCCGATGCGGTGACCCTCGGCCACCAGCATATCCGCAACGGCATTGTCCGGTTCCGGCCGAGCAAGACGGTCAACAGTTCGGGCGTGTTCGTGACCTTCACCGCACTGCCGCCGCTGCTCGAGGCTATCGAAGCCACCCAGACGGGAGACCTGACGCTGCTGGTCACCGAGCGCGGCACGGCCTTCGAGAGCAGCAACAGTTTCGGCAACTGGTTTCGCGATCGTTGTGAGGAAGCCGGCGTGCCCTCGCGCGCCCATGGCCTGCGCAAGACGGGGCCGACGCTGGCCGCCCAAGCTGGCGCCAGCGCCAGCGAGCTGATGGCGATGTGGGGATGGTCGACGCTCGCCCAGGCCGAGCATTATACCCGCTCTGCCAGCAAGGAAGTCTTGGGCGGATCGGCGGCATCAAAGCTGATGGCGGGGTACCAAACCGAGAACGCAATTTCTCGTATCTCGGACGGGAGTGCAGTGACAGCCCGAAAAGAACAGTAAATCGGTGATAATGGTGGTCGTGTGAAATGTCAGAACGAATAAGAGCTGCCTGCACCCTGTCCGCTCGGCAAGCGCACTACGGTTAGATCAACTTTTGTCGGGCAACACAGCAGACACATTTCTTACGGTTTTAAGCGGCCCCTGTGGAGATCACTGGGTTGAGCAGCAGGCTCGCCTCGTGATCTACATTCTTCAGGAAAGAACGATAGAACCGAATCTCCGATTGGCGTCAAGAATTCCAACAAGTCAGCATCGCAATCACAAAATTTGATCCGCGGCCGATACAGCAACCGGAACATTTGGTCGATCAGGTCAGTGCGAGCGGTTGCGACATCATCATCGTCGATTCTCTCCAAGGCATCGTCTTTAGGCCGCCATTCAAGATGCCAGTGAGCCTCAAAACCCTTCTGATGGAGGTCGACAACGCCAAACGAAAAAAATATCGATTCCAGTGCTTCCACGGACGCTACATCGATATCCAATGATCCAATGTAATGCGCCGTGTCACGGGGACGCTGATAGTCTCTCTGTTTTTTAGCGAATTTCCGTTGAGAGGCCGCGCGTGCCTTCTCGGCGACCTTACATCCGAAGCCATGGGCATCGTCGTCGGTGGGCAATAGAGATCTGGCTCCGACCGACAACGCGAGCACAGGTTCACCGCCCTGAGATTTTGTTTTTCCCGGTGCCATCATTTTTTGTGGTGATATTACACCGTCAACCTCTATCCGAGGATGGACCACCGAACGGACGACAGTTTCCTCAACAGGCACGTTCTAGAACCCTGTCAAAAGCAGGGAGTTCGACGTCGCCGCCTCGCCCAATGCACGCAAAACCTCAGACCTACCATCGTCACTCTGCAAGTCCAGCAGCTTAGTTTCACGTTGGTTGGTAAGCTTATTTACGTGTAACAAAGAAACTTTTCGCCGTGTAACCGTCATAAGATAAGCGCGATCGATCTCTTCCCAAGTAAGAACGATAGCATCTCCACCGTGTGAAAAAACGCGAGGCGGATAGGCATTGGTTTGAGCAATCATTCCAATTAAGGACTTGGCCCTGTCTGCAATCGCAACAGATACATGGTCGTCTTCATCATCTTCGAGTGTAGACAACCAGTCTATATAGTTCACTAGCGCGGGATATGCGACCCTCATCGACTTACCGCGATCGAGGTATGAAGAGCGCTCCTCGGCGAAGTTCAGCCTATAGACACGCTCATGGGTAGCATGAGGTTGACGGGCATTGCCCCAAAACCACTGCGTTGCCGAATTTTCTAAATGATAAGCCCAAAAATCTGGACGTAAGGAAGAGGCGTTTCTGGGCTCCTCTTTCTCTTGGTTCTCCAAAACTTTGGTAAGCGAGTAAGGCTTAGCTTTCTTTTGCTTTTTCGCTCTTTCAGGAATCTGCGCTCTAGCCATCTTTCAAACCTGACAGACTTCCAGACAATGCGAGCTTGCGGGCCTCATCAAACAGCTCAATGACTAAACTCGGCGTTATTGTGGGCAAGTATGTTTTGCCATCAATTGCCAAATTAACATCGATCTGTAGTGCAGCAACGTGACGCTCCGGGCCGAACTGGGGGCTAGTCGGCTGCCCTGCATTCACGCCAAGGGTGATATCCCGCAGTGATGCTGTGTGGAATTTCATCAGCCTGTTCATTCTACTACCAGCAGGTCCCGGCCTCTGCATATTTACTTGAAGCTGGACGTCAATGGCCTTCGCATCTAAGTCCAACCCAGACCGCTGAACAAGGTATTTTGTCGCGTCGGAAGCCTGAGGAAGATTGCGAATTAGCGTAATGATGACCGCAACTCGATTGAGCTCGCCCATGCGTGCCGTGCTTGCGGAGACCTTTTCCATAAGCCGCTCGGCGTGTCTTACGCCCTCAGCTAGCTTCCAACCCCATGGCCCCGACTGCTGGCGGTCGGCGTGTGCCAGGATAATGTCGATGCGACCAGGGGATATAGTCACTTGTTCAAGCCGCTCATCCATCAATGTGCTGGCTTGCGAATTAAAGGGTGCGGATGGAGCAAGGCTTCGATTTGTCTGCGTGTTATCTGGCTCTTCGCCGAAAACGTTTAGGAACACCGAGGCAGCCTTAGCGCCTGTGAATTCGTCCTTAAACCAGGCAAACTGCGCGTACTGAAAAAGCCAATCTTCCATAAAACATCAACGCTCGCGATTTCATGGGCGGCATAGTGCAATGCCAATGGTTCATCAACTGATAAATTAATCAAGGGTTACTGCGACAAAGTGAGCAGCGGCAACGCTGAACAACAAATGGCGCCAACTTCTGCCGCGGGATTCCCAGTTGAGACCGCAGTGCAGCAAACTTCATGTTGGAGAGAAATGGTAGTGGCGACGGGAGAATGTAAGGCCTTCGCTGCCGGTTCGCGGATGCCGCCTTGGTTTCGTTCACGGTTGACGAAGTCCAGCGCATTTTCTGGCGTGAGGAACAAAGTCTCAGTCTATTTAGCCGCCTTCAGCTACTCGAAGGGTATCAAATCGAGAACGCAATTCCCCGCACCTTGGATGCGGGTGCGGGAATAGCGCGAAAAGAGCAATGAAATCAACGGCAGAAACCCCGGCTTCGAGTCCTGCCGGGACCGCCAGATTTTCCTTGCCCTGATTGCTAGAAATCAAAACCCATCTGCGAGACGGCAGGCTTGGCCGGCGCCGGTGCCGCGGCTTCGGCTGCAAGGGCCGGGACCAGAATGACGGGCGTGGCGGCCGGTTTGGGTATGCGCCTGGCCTTGGGCAGTGGCTGCTCGACGGCCGGGATGACAACGGCCGGCGCCTCGGTGATCCTGGCGGCAGGCAGCAGGCCGGCCAGCCAGCGCTGCACCGGCGCCAGCTTGCCGGGGTGCAAGGCATAGCGGTTTTCCCGGCCGAACTTCTTCTCGCTGATCAGCCCGGACTGCTTGAGCACCCGCAGGTGCCGCGAGATGGCGGGGCGGCTGATCCGGAACGCAGCCGCCAGCACGTGTACGGGCTGCGGGCCGCCCTGCAGCAGCTCGATCAGGCGGCAGCGAGTCGGATCGGCGAGGGCGACAAGAATGGCGATCGGGGGCATGGCGGTTCCCAGGCGTTTCCTGCTGCCTAGGTAACGATGGGGTTACTCGTCAAGGGGCGCACTGGATATGCAACCGATTGTTCACCAGATACGTTGGTCGAGCGTTCATGATGCCCCGCGATCGGTCGGCATCGGCAATATTCTGGTCACTTCCCTGCGCGAAGGTCGGAACAGGGAGACATGGCATGGAAAAATCTCAGGCGGCATATTCGTGGTGGAGCCGGGCACACCGCCCCTACACCACGGCTGAGCTGATTGCCGACGGCATTGTGCATGTGCTGGGTCTTATCGGCGCCGGGGTTGCCGGTGCAGTTTTGCTGGCCTTTGCCATCATGGAAGCAGCGCCCGAACTGCCCGCGCTATCGATCTATGTCACCAGCCTGATCGTCGTGCTGGGGGTATCGCTCGCCTATAACCAATGGCCCGTCTCGCCGATCAAGATGTGGCTGGCCCGGCTTGACCAGGCGGCCATATTCCTGTTCATCGCCGGAACCTACACGCCCTTCCTGGCGGTGCTGGGTGGCACCACGACCGGTGCGCTGATGACGACGTTCGTCTGGGGCGCCTCGCTGGTCGGGGTGGCGCTCAAGCTGATCGTGCCCGAGCATTTCGGCCGGCTGGCCATCGCGCTCTACCTGGCCATCGGCTGGAGCGGCATCCTGGTATTCCAGTCGCTGGCACAGACCCTGCCCCACTCCACCATGATGCTGGTGCTCGCCGGCGGCGTCACCTACTCGCTGGGGATCATTTTCCATCTGTGGGAAAAGCTGAAGTTCCAGAACGCGCTGTGGCACGTCTTCGTCGTGGCCGGCGCCAGCCTTCACCTCTGGGCGGTGATCGACTTCATGGTCATCCACCGGGTCTAGAGCATTTCACCGTTTCTGAAACGGTTCTATGGCTCTAGCTCTTCGGTTTGTCGCGTTTTCGAACCGCAAAAGTGGAGCCACTTTTGCTGAAAACGCTCTAGTCGACCGGCGCGCCGACCCGCTCATGTTCCATCGTATCGCCCGGCTGCAGGCCCAGCTCTTCGGAGCGGCCACCGGGAATTTCGAGCACGAACTGCACCGGTACCTGCGAGGGAATGGAGGTCAGGTCCTGCGGCCGGGCATTGACATGGATGGTCTTGACCACCCCGTCGGCGCCGACAAAGATCATGTCGAGCGGGATCAGGGTATTGCTCATCCAGAACGACACCTCACGCTCTTGCTTGAAATCAAACAGCATGCCGGCGTCGTCAGCCAGTTCCTCGCGGAACATCAGCCCCTTGGCGCGGCTTTCCGGCGTGTCGACAAGTTCGACATTGAAGGCGTGCTCGCCGGTGGCGGTATGCAGCACCAGCTTGCCCTCGTCGCTGCAGGCGGCGAGCGGAGCAGCCACCATGAGCACGGCCAGAAGCACACCGGCACGCCGTACGGCCGGCGCGAAGCCTTGGGCAATCATCATCAGAATATTCCTAGTGCGAGGAAGGAGCGTCGCCCCAACCATCGGGCCGAATTTCGGCGACCATAAGGCCCTTAGGGCCGTTGCCGTACCGAACCAGCACGAACTGACCGGGCCGCAATTCGGTGATGCCGAAGCGGCGCAGGGTTTCCATATGCACAAAAATGTCGGGCGTACCCTCACCGGCCGAGAGAAAGCCGAAACCGCGGATGCGGTTGAACCACTTGACCTCGAGACGCACCATGCCGGAAGTCGGCTCGACCACGACATGGGTGCGCGGCGCGGCCATCTGGGCCGGGTGCCGGGCGGTGGATTCATCCATTGAAACGATACGGAAGGCCTGCAGCCCGCCGGGCCGGTTGAGTGCCTCGACAACGATGCGGGCACCCTCATGGGCGCTCTGGTAACCGTCGCGGCGCAGGCAGGTCACGTGCAGCAGGACATCGGGCATGCCGTTGTCGGGCACGATGAAGCCGAAACCCTTGCCGGCGTCGAACCACTTGATGGATCCGGCAATCTCGATGGTGTCGAGCCCGGACTCGCCGGAATTGCCCAAAGGATCGGCATGCGTCACCGCACCATCCTCCTGCGACAAGCCCAAGGGCTCGTCACCATTGCCACCAGAATCGGCCCCCATCGTCCCAGCCCCTTGTACTCGCCCCGCCGCTGCGAGGTACTCCACACTAGACGCCACTCTGTCCGATTCAGAGTCGCTTGTTAAGCATCTCTTAGGAATTTGTTGTGTGGTGCGGCGATTGCGGCCTGGCGTGACACTTGCTAGGCCAAGACCAGACCGAAATTGCACTGAGGAATACGCCATGCGCTATTTGCACACGATGGTTCGCATCACCAATGTCGAAGACAGCTTGCGCTTCTACTGCAACGGCCTGGGCCTGGAGGAAGTGCGGCGCATCGACAATGAAAAGGGCCGCTTTACGCTGATTTTCCTGGCGGCACCGGGCGACGAGGGCGGCCAGGTCGAGCTGACCTATAACTGGGATCCGGAAGTCTATGCCGGCGGTCGCAATTTTGGCCACCTGGCCTATCGGGTCAAGGACATCTATGCGCTGTGCCAGCACCTGAGCGACATGGGCGTGATCATCAATCGCCCGCCGCGTGACGGCCACATGGCCTTTGTGCGCTCGCCGGACGGGATTTCGATCGAGCTGATCCAGGAAGGCGACCTGGCGCCGCAGGAGCCGTGGCTGTCGATGCCCAATACCGGCAGCTGGTAACCGCCGCCCTGCATCACTAACGATTTGCTAACCGTGGCGCTTAGGCTGCGGTTAGCAAAACCGATGGTATTTTACCGACTTCAGCGACGGGCCATTGCCTGTTGTACGAGAGCAACACAAGCGTTCCTCGGAAGTCGCCATGTTCCCCGCCTTGCGTTCCCTTGCCGCCATCGTCGCCTGTACCGTGAGCCTGGCCGCCTGTGTGCCGATGGCCATGTTTGCCAGCTCGAGTGGCGCCAGCTATGCCAACAAGCGCAGCGACTGGGGCACCTATGTATCCAGCCGCGACGTCAATGCCCTGTGCCTGAGCCCCAAGCTGCGCTTCCTGGTATGGGAGTTCGAGGGCCATTTCGGGCGCAAGGTGATCATGAATTCGGGCTATCGCGACGGCAACCACAATGCCCAGGCCGGCGGCGCCGACAATTCATATCATACGCGCTGCATGGCCGCCGACTTCTACATCCCGGGCGTCGACAAGCGCGACCTGATCCTGTTTGCCATGCGCACCGAGGCGGTAGGTGGATTGGGCTGTTATCCGGGTCGGGACTTCATTCATGTGGACGTGCGCGACCGTCCGCGCGGCTACAACCGGCCCGTGACTTTCTCGGGCTGTTAAAAAAAACGGCAATGAATGCGCAAATGGGTTGCACAACCCAAATGTCCCAATTATACGACCGGCAGCGCTTAAGCGCCCTTCGTCTATCGGTTAGGACGGCACCCTTTCACGGTGCAGAGAGGGGTTCGATTCCCCTAGGGCGTACCATTCCTTCCTGTTGAAGGATGGTACATATTAAGCTAGATTTCTAGGTCTGCGCCCATCGTCTATCGGTCAGGACGGCACCCTCTCACGGTGCAGAGCGGGGTTCGATTCCCCGTGGGCGTACCAGAAACCTTTTCCCTACTACTCTATGCGCGTTCTGCTGCGATTGTGGCTGGCCCCAGGGCCGGCTGATGGCCTGTACAGCAGACACCATTTGCCCATTTGCATGATCCGCCGTCGAATTGCCTGCGTAAGAGGGCTGACAGGTGCGGAGCTGCCGATGTATGCCTTTGCCATGACAGATCCAGAAATCGCGCGCATAGCCGGAACAGTGGCGATGGATGATCCAACAAGTCTGTTGCTGCGCGTCGCCGAAAGCCGCGACAAGGCCGCCCTTGCGGCGCTCTTCACCTATTTCGCGCCGCGTGTGAAATCGATGATGCTCAAGCTGGGCGCAGGCGATGCGCTGGCCGAGGATCTGGTGCAGGAGACCTTTGTGTCGGTGTGGCGCAAGGCAGCGCTCTATTCCAGCCAGCGCGGCGCGGCCAGCACCTGGATCTTCACCATTGCCCGCAACCTTCGGATCGACCAGCTGCGCCGGCAATCAAACAAGCCCTATGAGGATCTCGAATCGCTGGAGCTCGCCAGTGACGCGCCGCTGGGCAGTGCCCTGGTCGAGCAGCGCCAGGTGATCGACCGCGTCACTCTGGCGCTCAAGAACCTGCCCGCCGAACAACAGGACGTCGTGCGCCTGAGTTTCATCCACGACATGCCGCATGCCCAGATTGCCGAAAGCCTCGGCGTTCCCCTGGGCACCGTGAAATCGCGACTTCGCCTCGCCTATGGACGGCTCCGGCCCCTGCTGGAGGATCTGCAATGAATGTGAACCACCACCCCGATATTACCACCCTGATGGCGTTCAGCGCCGGAACGCTCGAAGACCCCTATGCGACCGTGATTGCGACGCATCTGGCGATGTCGGAAGGCGGCAGGGAGACGCTGCGCCACATCAACACCATTGGTGGCGCCCTGCTGACGGACGAACCGGAGGCTGACTTGGCCAATGGCGCGCTCGACCGCCTGCTGGATGCGCTGGGCGAGGACGGCGACACGATCGCTGTCGTGCCACATGATGCCCGTCCGGCCGCCGGTGACGTGCCCCTGCCCCTGCAGCGCCATCTGCCGCATGGGCTGGGTGGCGTGCGCTGGAAGTGGACCGGGCCCGGCGTGGCCACGGCTGACCTGGCCTGGGGCCAGGACGGCCGCTCGCGGCTGATGCTGCTGCGCGTGGCGGCCGGCCGGCCGGTACCCGAGCACGGCCATGGCGGCCAGGAACTCACGCTCATCCTCTCGGGCGCCTATCGCGACCGCTTTGGCGTTTTCGCCAAGGGCGACATTGCCGACCATGACGAGGAGGTGGAGCACCAGCCCATCGCCGAGCCTGGCGAGGACTGCATATGCCTGGTGGCCGTTGACGCGCGCCTGACCTTCCGCGGTCGGCTGATGCGCGCACTGCAGCCGCTGTTCGGGCTATGAGCCTGCAACCGGGCGTGGCCTGGATCATCGGCGGGGGATCGGGGATCGGCGCCGCCGTGGCCCAGCTGCTGGCCAAACGGGGCTGGACGGTGGCGATTTCGGGTCGCCGCGAGGACAAGCTAGCTGCCGTTGCGCAAGGCCACCCCACGATCAGTGGTTATCCGCTGGATGTGACGGATGGCGAGGCCATCGCGGCGACCGTGCAGAAAATCGCCGCCGAACTGGGCCGGATCGACCTGTTCATCTTCGGCGCTGCCGCCTGGCAGCCGATGGATGTCGGCGATTATGACTATGACAAATTCGCCAAGATCGTCGACACCAATTATCTCGGCGTGCTGCGCGTGGCCAATCCACTGCTGGCGCAGATGGATCGCCAGGGTGGCGGGCACTTTTCGGTTATCGCGTCGGTAGCCGGCTATTTCGGCCTGCCGCGCTCGGCCGCCTATTCCTCGACCAAGGCCGGTCTGATCAACCTGCTTGAGACAATGCGTACCGAACTGGCGCCCCGCAATATCACCGTACGGATGATCGTGCCGGGTTTCGTCAAATCCGAGCTGACCGACAAGAATGACTTCCCCATGCCCTTCCTGATGGAAACGGCCGACGCGGCGGTGCGGATCGTCGATGGGCTGACGCAGTCGGACCGGTTCGAGATCGCCTTTCCCAAGCGCATGGTCTGGCTGATGAAGACGGTGCGCTGGCTGCCATACCCGGTCTTCTTCTGGCTGACCAGCAAGATGCTGCCCAAGGATTGAACCTTTGGCGAGCTGGACACTTCTCCTTTCAACCAAGGAGACCTGCCATGACCATCCTGCCCGATCCCAGCCTGCGGCAGCCCAAGGGCGATCACAACCGGCGCCTGTCGCTTGAGCTCGAACCTGAAGCATTTGCCGCGGAAGCCGGCGTAACGCCCGAGCAGTTGCGCGACTATGAGCGCACGGCGCCCGACCATACGTTCGATGTCGAGGTGGCGCGCCGGGTGGGCCTGGCCCTCGAGCGGTTGGAGCAGGTCTTGCCCAATTCACAGACCGGACGGAACAGTGCGGCCGCTGCACCGTTGTCTCCGGTGAACCCTCATGCAGGAGACTTTACCATGGACCACAGCAGCCACATTCGCCTGTCGCCCGAAGAGCTGACGCCAGCTGCGCTGGAAGGCGCCACGATCTATGGCGCTGACGATCACAAGGTCGGCCACGTGTCCCACATACACGGCACCGGCATTTCCAGCCGCATCATCATCGATGTCGGTGGTTTCCTCGGCCTGGGCGCGAAGCCGGTCGCCGTTCCCGCCAATGAGCTCGAATTCATGCGCGACGCCGATGGCGACGTCCATGCCGTCACGACCTGGACCAAGGACCAGCTTGAGCAGATGCCCGAGCATCACCACTGATCCTGTCGCGCGCCAATAAAAACCCCCGGACCTCAGGTCCGGGGGTTTTGCTTTTCTACCGACCCTCAGACCGGGCGGCGATACTGGTAGATGCCGACGTCGATCGAGCCTTCGGCAAAGCCGGCCTCGCAATAGCTGAGATAGTAGATCCACTTGCGGCGGAACTCGTCGTCATAGCCAAGCGGGGCGATGACCGGCCAGCGCTCGAGGAAACGCTCGCGCCACAGCTTGAGCGTCTTGGCGTAGGACAGCCGGAACGTGTCGACATTTTCCAGTACCAGGCCGTATTTTTCGCCGAATTCCTTCATCACCGTCTTGGTCAGCAGCATGCCGCCGGGGAAGATGTAGCGCTGGATGAAGTCGGGGCCGCTGCGATAGCCGTCAAAATCGGCCTCGTTGATGGTGATGGCCTGGATGGCGGCGGTGCCGCCCGGCTTGAGCCGGTCATGCACGGTCTGGAAATAGCTGTCCCAATTGTCTTCGCCCACGGCCTCGATCATCTCGATCGAGCCGATATGGTCGAACTGACCCTCGGTATGGCGATAGTCCTCAAATACCAGGGTGGCATATTCATCGAGTCCCTGCTTGGCGAGGCGCTCCTTGCCATATTTGAGCTGCTCGGCCGACAGGGTGATGCCGCGCAGATTGGCCTGGTAGTCGCGCGCTACCGTCTCGGCAAAGCCGCCCCAGCCGCAGCCGATCTCGAGCACCGAGGAACCCGGGGTGATGCCGGCAAGGTCGGCGACGCGGCGGTACTTGATGTTCTGGGCTTCCTCGAGGCTCTGATCGCCCGAGGTGAACAGCGCCGAGGAATAGGTCATGGAGGGGTCGAGCCACTGCCCGTAGAAATCATTGCCCAGGTCATAGTGCTCGGCAATGTTCTTCTTGGAGCCCTCGAGCGTGTTGCGGCGCGACAGATGGTAGTGCAGATCGCCGGCGGCGCGGCGGAAGAAGCCCGGATTGGCCTGCTCGAACATGTCGCGGTTCTGCAGGAAGAAGCGCAACAAGGCGGTGAGGTCGTCGACCTCGATATCGCCGTTCATATAGGCCGCGGCAAAGCCGACCGTACCGCGCTGCATGGCTTCGCTGAGCACCCGGAAATTGTTGAGGCGCAGCACGGCGTGTTCGCCGGTCGCCGGATTGCCGATGGTGCGGGTGCGACCATTGGGGAAAATCACCGTCACCGATCCGTGCTGCGGCTTGCCCACCAGCCAGACGCCGATGCGATCAACCGCCCAGGAGACCACACTCGTCCACGGCGTAACGCCGGTATTGCTGTTGTCGATTGCTGTTTTAGTCATTGGCCCCAGAGATCCAACTCGTCCACTAAGCTTGGTGTCCACGCTTGAGGTGGCGCCGCAGTTTCAATGTCAGCGGCATGCCTTTCAGCAGAAGCAGCAGGGCCTCCCAATGTATGCCCAGCACCACTTTAGCGGTCATAAATGGATATGCAAGCAGCAGTTTCAAGAGGATTTTGTCGGTCAGCGGTCGTCGCTTACCCTCGAAATAGGCAGTCAGTATCCCCCCCTCCCCGGTCGACAGGGTAATGCCGACAAAGACCTGTTCGTCCGGTGCACGGACAGAAAAGCGGTAGCTGCCCTCGAGCGTGTTGAAGGGCGACACATAGAAGGCCTTGCGGGCCTCGTGATGCAGCTCCTCTCCGTGGCCGGCCACGGTGGCCTCGTAGAAATGGTGCTCGCCAAAGGTATTGCTGACCTCATAGGCCAGGAACCGCGTCACCCCTTCGGCGTCGTCGCAGAAATAGACGGTGATGGGATTGAAGGCAAAGCCTAGAAGGCGCGGATAGGCCAGCATGCGGATGCGGGCGATCTCGCCTGCACCGGCCGCAGCCGCCTTGCCGCGAATGAAGGCGGCGATGCTGGAGCCGTCGCGCGGGCCGAAGTCGCGGGTGACCAGCGAGACCAGGTTGAAACGGTCGAGCGAGAAGAACCGCAGGCTCCTGTCGAGCGCCTCGAGCTGGTCGAGATCGACCAGCATGGAAAACACGCGATAGCGCAGGGCATGGCGTTTCGGCCGGGCCCGCTTGTGCACTACGTCACCGGCATAGATGGCGCCGAGCATGTCCGTCGTAACGGTCACTCCGCCGCCCGCAGGCTCTGGTCGCCGGCAGTCCAGTTATGGGCGATGCGGTCGCGCTGCTGGCCGACCTGCCAGGGGCGCTGCACAGGGCCGATGCGCTCGGCCACTTCGAGCCCCGCCTGCAGGCCGTCCTCGTGGAAGCCGTAGCCCATCCAGGCACCGGCAAACCAGGTCCCCTGCACGCCCTGGACCTGCCAGAGGTCCTTCTGCGCCGTGATGGCGGCGGCGTCGAACAGGGGATGGGCGTAATCGACCTCGTATTGCACCGTGCCCGGCGCGAAGTCCCGATGCGGATTGAGCGTGACGAAGAGATTGGTCTTGGTGGCCAGCGGCTGCAGGCTGTTCATCCAGTAGGTCAGACTGAGCGCGCTCTCGCCCTTGGCGGCGCGCAGATAGTTCCAGGATGACCAAAGATGCTTGCGGCGCGGCATGAAGCTGGCGTCGGTATGCAGCACGGCGTGATTATTGTTGAAGCGGAAGGCGCCCAGCACGCGGCGCTCGGCCTCGGTTGGCTCGGCCAGCAAAGCCAGCGCCTCATCGGCATGGCAGGCAAAGACGACCTGGTCGAAATGGCGGCGGCTGCCGTCGGCAAAGACCAGATCGGCGCCGTGGGCGTCACGGCGGACCGAGGCGATTTCGGCACCCAGCTCGGTGGCAAATGTGCTCTGCGCGGCCAGGCGCTGCACATATTGGCCGCTGCCGCCCTGGACAGTGCGCCAGAGCGGGCGGTTGTTGACCTGCAGCAGCGAGTGATTGGCGAAGAATTCGATGAAGGTGCGCGCCGGAAAGTCGAGCATGCCTTGGGACGGCGTCGACCAGATGGCGGCGGAAATGGGCAGGATGTGATCCTGGATGAAGATCTTGGAATAGCCGAAGCGTTCGAGGAACTGGCCGATCGAGAGATCATCGCTGCAGGTGGCGATCTGCTGCTCGGCCTTGCGGAAGAAGCGCATGATGTCGCTGACCAGGCGCCAGTGCTGCGGGCGGATGATGTTGCGGCGCTGGCCGAACAGGCCATTGAGATACTCTCCGGAATATTCACGCTGGCCCTCGCCGATGGAGACGGCAAAGCTCATCCAGGAGGCCGCCGTGGGCACGCCGAGATGGGCAAAGAAGGCGGTCAGATTAGGGTAGTTCTGCTCGTTATAGACAATGAAGCCGGTATCGACGGCGACCTGGCCCTCGGGGGTGGTGGCCATGAAGGTATTGGCATGGCCGCCCAGCCGCGACTGGCGCTCGAAAACGGTGACATCCTGGGACTTGGAGAGCAGCCAAGCGGCTGAAAGGCCTGAGATTCCCGATCCGATAACGGCGATGCGGCTAGCGGTCATGATCGAGGAGTCTCCGTCTTGGCTGTGGGCCTTGTTACGCACGCAGTTACGGAGTGGATCAGCACAAAGTTTCTGATTTCACTTGGGTTTTGCCAGATCGGTCAGGCGGAACTGCACCTGTTCGCGACCCTGATAGTGATCGATGCTGAGGCTGCCGGCGAAGTGAAAGGCCCCCTCATTGCCGCGCAGCAGGGCATCGCCGATGGCGGTGCTGGCGGCGCGGAAGGCGATGGCCTTGAGCCGGGCGCCGTCCTCGGAGACCAATGCAAAGCTGACATGGCCGCCCTTGCCGACCACCTGGGCGAACTTGGCACGATGGGCGGGAAAGGCGATGACCGGTCCGGGATTGCCCGAACCATAGGGCCCTGCCCGCTCGAGATCCTTGACCAGGTCGATGCTGGCGCCGCGGGCGGTCAGCGCCGCGTCGATCTTGAGGGCGGTGGCGGCACGGGCAATGGCGACGTCGACCGAGAGGGCGTCGGCTAGAAAAGCGCGGAAGGCCCCGAGCTGACCCGGCTTGATGGTGATGCCGGCCGCCATGGCGTGGCCGCCGCCCTTGACGATCAGGCCGGTCTCGACCGCGCGGATCACCGCGCTGCCCAGGTCGACGCCGGGCATGGAGCGGCCCGAGCCGGTGCCGGTGCCGTCGGCATTGAGGGCAATGGCAAAGGCGGGGCGCTCGAAGCGGTCCTTGAGGCGCGAGGCGATGAGGCCGACGACGCCGGGATGCCAGTTGGCCGAGGCCAGGACGAGCACCGGCGGGCCCTCGCCGCTGCCGATCTCGAGCTCGGCCACGGCGACGGCTTCCTCGACCGCCTCGACCTCGATGCGCTGGCGTTCGGTATTGAGGTCGTCGAGCCGGGCGGCGATGGCGAGCGCATGGTGCTCGTCGTCGACGGTCAGCAGTTCGGTGCCCAGCGCGGCATTGCCGATCCGGCCACCGGCATTGATGCGCGGGCCGATGAGAAAGCCCAGGTGATAAGGGTTGAGCGGGCCCGAGACGCGGGCCGCCAGCGCCAGCGCGGCAATGCCGACATTGTCGCCGCGGCGGGCGACCTCGAGGCCACGCACCACAAAGGCGCGGTTGAGCCCGACCAAGGGCACCACATCGCAGACCGTGCCGAGGGCGACGATATCGAGCAGCTTGAGCAGGTCGGGCAGTCCGGTGTCGCCGCGCTGGCGCAGTACGCGGTTGACGGCCACCAGCACCATGAAGGTCACGCCGGCGGCGCAGAGATAGCCCAGGCCAGAAATATCGTCGGGCCGGTTGGGATTGACCAGGGCATTGGCCTCGGGCAGCGCGTGATCGGCCAGATGGTGGTCGATGACCAGCACATCGGCGCCGCGGCTGCGGGCATGGGCAATGGGTTTTTCGCTGGTGGTGCCGCAGTCGAGCGTGATGATCAGCGTGGCGCCGGCATCGATCAGCTTGTCCATGGCCGCGATATTGGGACCATAGCCCTCAAAGATGCGGTCCGGGATATGCACCTGCGGCTCGAGGCCAAAGTGGCGGAGGTAGCGCGCCATCAGGGCGCAGGAACAGGCGCCATCGACGTCATAATCGCCAAACAGGGCCACCGATTCATTGTCGGCAACGGCCTTGGCCAGCCGGTCGGCCAGGCCATCCATGGCGGTCAGGGTCGACGGATCGGGCATCAGCCCGCGAATAGTGGGCTCGAGGTATTTTTCGGCGTCATCAAGGGCGATGCCGCGCGCCGCCATGACGCGGGCGAGAATTTCGGACGTGCCATTGCGCTGGGCAATGGCCGTGGCGATGCGGGTAGCGGCTGGATCGAGCCGATCCACCCAGGCGCGGCCCGTGACCGAGCGGGAGACATCAAGAAAAGGGCGCGGCGCATCGAGCATGGCTCAGAGGTAGGCGATTTGGACGCAGCGCGAAAGGACTATCCCCTTACCGCGCATGCCGCGCCTTGATCCAGCGTACCGTCTGGCTCCAGGAGCGCATTACGACAGTGCTGGTCTCGACGCGGTTGCGGCGCAGCCGGACGCCCTCGAGCAGGGTGCCGTCGGTGACGCCGGTGGCCGCCACCAGCACGTCGCCGGCGGCCAGATCGGTAACGTCATAGATACGGTTTGGATCGGTAATGCCCATTTCGCGGGCGCGTTCGCGTTTGGCCGGCGTATCGAGGATCAGCTTGCCCTGCATGTGACCGCCGATGCAGCGCAGGGCCGCCGCGGCCAGCACGCCTTCGGGAGCGCCGCCGGAGCCGAGATAGATATCGATGCCGGTATCCTCGGTGCTGACGGCATGGATGACGCCGGCAATGTCGCCGTCGCTGATCAGCTTGACCGCGACGCCGGTGGCGCGCAGTTCCTCGATCAGCCCGGCATGGCGCGGCCGGTCAAGCACGATGGCGGTGATCTCGTTGAGCGGCACGCCCTTGGCCTTGGCCAAGGCGTTGACGTTCTGGGTGGCAGTCCAGTCGATATGCACCGTGCCTGCCGGATATTCGGCGCCGATGGCGATCTTGTGCATATAGACGTTGCGAGCGACGTTGAGCAGGCCGCCGCGCTCGGCCATGGCCAGCACGACGATGGAATCGGGCTGGTTCTTGGCGCAGAGGGTGACGCCTTCGAGCGGGTCGACGGCAATATCGACCTGCGGACCGCTGCCCAGACCGACCGCCTGGCCGATATAGAGTTCATCGCATTCGTTTTCCTCGCCCTCGCCAATGACGATGCGGCCGGCAATGGCAACGCTGTCCAGTTGCGCCTTCATGGCCTGTACAGCGGCATCATCGGCCGCCTTTTCATTGCCCTTGCCGCGCCATTCGGCGGCGGCAATGGCGGCGGCCTCGGTGACGCGCACCAGTTCGAGCGCCAGGCTGCGGTGCAGGTTGGCGGGGCTCTTGCCGCCCTCGACTTTGCTCAGCTTCATGTGTCCTCCCTCAAGGCACATCGCGAGAGCGTGATGACGGCCTGCGAATCCAGGTTCTCTCCGCTCCGGTGCTCACGTGCAGAACGCACGCTGCGCGCCGGTTCTCGATAACCCGTCTTCTCGACTCGTCCTGACGCACTCTCAATGCACCTTGCCGGTGATCTAGAGCGTTTCGATCCGGATCAATTGCGGTTGTCCGACGATAAACCCGTCGGCGGCGATCTGCGCAAGCGATTCACGCACGGCCGATTCCAAAGTCTGTTGAGTGATCATCACCACCGTGCGGGTCGGCGAGCCATCGGGTGCGATGGCCTTAGCGCTCAAATCGGACCGCTGGATGACAGAATCGATGGAAATGCCGCGCTCGCCCATGCGGGTGGCGATGGCGGCGAGCGCCCCGGGCACATCCTTGGCGCTGAGGCGGATGTAGTAGCCGCCATCATGCGGCCGCATGGCGGCCTCGCGATAGGGCAGCAATTCATCGGAGGGCACGCCAAGCGGCGGCACGCGCGTGCCGCGGGCAATGTCGAGAATGTCCGACAGCACCGAGGAAGCCGTGGGCGGACCGCCCGCGCCGGGGCCGGCCAGCAGCAGTTCGTGTACGTGGTCGGTTTCCAGTGCCACGGCATTCATCACCCCGTCGACGCCGGCAATGGCGCTGCCCTTGGGCACGAAGGTGGGATGGACGCGCTGCTCGATGCCGTCATCGGTGCGCTGGGCAATGCCGAGCAGCTTGATCTTGTAGCCAAGGTCGGCGGCCACCTGGATATCGTGCTGGGTGATGCCGGTAATGCCCTCGACCCGGATCTTGTCGGGGGCCAGTTCATAGCCGAAGCAGAGCGTGGCCAGGATGGCCAGCTTGTGGGCGGTGTCATAACCGTCGACGTCAAAGCTCGGATCGGCCTCGGCATAGCCCAGCGCCTGGGCGTCCTTGAGGCAATCGGCAAAGGAGATGTCCTCGTTGCCCATGCGGGTGAGGATATAGTTGCAGGTGCCGTTCATGATGCCGAAGACCTTGGCGATGCGGGCCGAGCCCAGCCCCTCGCGCAGGGTCTTGACCACCGGAATGCCGCCAGCGACCGCCGCTTCAAAGCCCAGCTGGGCGCCGGTATCCTCGGCCAGCTTGGCCAGTTCGGTGCCATGCTTGGCCAGCAGCGCCTTGTTGGCGGTGACCACGGGGCGGCCGATTTCCAGCGCCGCCTTGACGGCGGCCAACGCCGGGCCGTCTTCGCCGCCGATCAGCTCGACGAACAGGTCGATGCCATCGGACTTGGCCAAAGCCACCGGATCGTCGAACCAGTCCAGCTCCGAGATGTCGATGCCGCGATCGCGCGAGCGCGACCGGGCGGCCACAGCGGTCACGACGAGCTGGCGTCCGAGCTTTTTGGTCAGCTCTGCACCGTCCTTTTGCAGGATGCGCACCAGGGTGGCGCCGACATTGCCCAGGCCCGCCACGCCGACCCGCAACGGCGGCAGCGCCGTGCCGTCGCCGAATTCCTGCATCGCCTTGAGGATGCGGGTGCGGGTGTCGGAACGCGGCTCACGCCCCTCGCGCAGGTCGAAGACGAAGAGCGGATCGCCCGCCACGGTCCGGCCGAACCGGGTCGGCGTCCACCCGCGGGCGGAGATAAAGGTTTCAACGGCTTGGCGGAAAGACTGGATATCGCTCATGGTGGCGACATCTGCATAGGAATATGCCTAGTCGTCAATAGGAGTTCACCGAAAACCCTTGCAGATCTGGGCCATGCCTACCGATTGGTCGACATGGCCAAATCTGCGCGCCGATCAGCCAGCCAGCGGCACGACGTTGCCGGCGCCGGCCTTGCCGCCGAGCAGTTTCTTGACGTTGCGCGCGGCCTGGCGGATGCGCTGCTCGTTCTCGACAAAGGCCAGGCGGATGTACTGGTCGCCATATTCGCCGAAGCCGACGCCCGGCGCGACGCCGACGCCGGTCTCGCGGATCAGCAGCTTGGCAAATTCGAGCGAGCCGAGATGGGCGTATTGCGCCGGAATTGGCGCCCAGGCGAACATGGTTGCCTTGGGCACGGGAATGTCCCAGCCGGAGCGGCCAAAGCTCTCCACCATGACGTCGCGACGATATTTGTAGACCTTGCGGATTTCGTCGATGACGTCGTCCGAGCCATTGAGCGCGGCGGTGGCGGCTACCTGGATCGGCGTGAAGGCGCCGTAATCAAGATAGGACTTCACCCGCGCCAGCGCGGCGATCAGGCGTTCATTGCCGACGGCAAAGCCGACGCGCCAGCCGGGCATGGAATAGGTCTTGGACATCGAGGTGAATTCCACAGCAATGTCGATGGCGCCGGGCACCTGCAGCACGGACGGCGGCGGGTCGATGTCGAAATAGATTTCGGAATAGGCCAGATCGGAGAGGATGAAGATCTCGTGCTCGCGGCAGTACTTGACCACTTCGGTGTAAAAATCGAGCGTGGCGGTATAGGCGGTCGGGTTGGCCGGGTAGTTGAGCACCAATGCAATGGGCTTGGGGATGGAGTGGCGCACGGCCCGGTCGAGCGAGCGCATGAAATCTTCATTGGGGTCGGCCGGCATGGAGCGGACGACGCCGCCGCTCATGATGAAGCCGAAGGAATGAATGGGATAGGTGGGATTGGGCACCAGCACCACGTCGCCGGGCGCAGTGATCGCCTGGGCCATATTGGCGAAGCCCTCCTTGGAGCCCAGCGTCGCGACGATCTGCGTGTCTGGGTTGAGCTTGACGCCAAAACGGCGGCCATAATAGCTGGCCTGGGCCTTCCGCAGGCCGGGAATGCCCTTGGAGCTGGAATAACGGTGCGTGCGCGAATCGAGCACGGTTTCCTGCAGCTTCTTGACGATATGATCGGGCGTTGGCAGGTCGGGATTGCCCATGCCCAGGTCGATGATGTCAACGCCTTCGGCCCGGGCCTTGGCCTTAATCGGGTTGATATGCTCGAAGACATAGGGGGGCAGACGGCGGATGCGATGGAACTCTTCGCTCATGATTTCCTCTGCGGTCCGTTTGAGGACCTGACCTGGGCCGCGACGCGCATAGAGCGCCAAACCCCATTATGGAGCCGATTATCGCGGAATTATGATTGTAAACGGGTTAAAACCCGCAAGGGCGGCCTGGGATATTCGGCTCTTCCCGGCCCGAAAGGGCCATGCGGGAAGAGCTAGCGGGCGTTTGCCGCTGCCGCCATAGGCGCAGGCGCGGCCACTGCACTGCCGGCGAGCGAGGCTCCAACCCTAGCAACAGTGTACAGAGACTGCATGTCCCTTGCCCTTCGGAAGCGTTTTTTGTATTGAAATCAGCTTTAGACAGCCGTTCATAATTCCTCGTCGAGGTATTGTAAATGGCGCAGCGAACGCCATTTCTGGGCTCCACGGCTGCCATATGAGGTGAGACACTTGAAGCGGATTGCCCTTGTCACGATCGGCACGCAGGGCGACGTTCAACCCTATCTTGCTCTGGCGATCGCGCTCAAGGAGCGTGGCTACTCGGTCGTCCTGGGCGCCTCCGAAGAATTCGAGGGCATGGTCGAAGGCTATGGCATCGAGTTCCACACGCTGGGACCCTCGATCCAGTCTTTCCTGAGCCAGCAGCGCTTCGAGAATGCGATGAGCCAGTCCATGCTCATCAACGGCCCCTCCCTGCTCCGCCAGGGCCAGCAGATCGTCGACACGGCGGCCCGCCACGCCTGGAACATGTGCCAGGGCGCCGACATGCTGATCCTGAACATGAATACCAGCTTCGGCATCGACATTGCCGAGGCCCTGCATGTGCCGGCGATCATGGTGGCACTGCAGCCGCTCAATTCGACCAGCGAATTTCCGCTCTGCATGTATTACGGCGCCGATTTCGGGCCGGCCTTCAACAAGCTGAGCTACACCGCCATGACGGTGCAGCAGATCTATTACAACCTGCCGCGCAACAAGCTGCGCCGCGAGCTGATGGGTCTGGATGCGCGCAAGAAGGGCGGCTTTTTCCGCAATACCGACGGCACGCCGCTGACCACCCTCTACCCCTATTCCTCGGTGGTATCGCCGCGGCCGCGCGACTGGCCCAAGAGCGCCATCGTCACCGGTTACTGGCAGCTCAAGGATCGTTCGGACTGGCAGCCCTCGCCGGAATTCCAGAAGTTCCTCTCCGAGGGTGAGGCCCCTGTCTATATCGGATTCGGCTCGATGCCGTTCGGCGCCGAGCGCAATACCAAAATCCTCAAGGAAGCCGTCGCCATGTGGGGCGGCCGCGCCGTGGTGGCCCGCGGCTGGGGCGGGATCAATCCCGAGGACCTGCCGGCGAGCATTTTCGCAATCGAGAAGGCGCCGCACGACAAGCTGTTCAAATATGTCTCATCGGTCGTGCACCACGGCGGCGCCGGCACGACCTCGGCAGGTCTGCATCTGGGACGCCCGACCTTCGTGGTGCCGCAACTGGTCGACCAGCCCTATTGGGGCCGTCGCGTCTATGAGCTGGGCTGCGGCCCCAAGCCGGTGCGGCTGCGCAAGCTGACGTCGGAAATCCTGGCCGGTGCGCTGGCGGACCTGACCACCAATCCCGACTACCGCCGCAACGCCACCGACATTGCCGAAAAACTGCATGCCGAGGACGGCACCGGCAGTGCGATCAAGGTGATCGAGCGGGTCATGGACAGCTATGTGCCGGCCGTGGTCGGGATCAAAAAACCAAAGAAAATCAAATCGGTACTCAAGAAAGTCAGTTGAGCCGAGCGGCGGCCAGCAGGCCGACGATGATGGGCAGCACGAATGCCGCCCCAATGCCGACCAGCAAGAGCACGGCGTTTGCAGTGACCGCTGCCAGGACGAGCAAGGCGAGGCCGCAGATCATACTGGCGAGCCCGGCCACGCGATGGGTCTTCTGCCAGACCAGCGGGTCGGACAGGGTCCAGGGCAGCCGGATGCCTGCATAGTGGTTGGGCTGCGTCTTGGGCAGGGCATTGCCCATGACGAGCAGCAGGATGCCAAGGCCCGCGGCAATCAGCCGGACCATATCCACCGCGAAGCCGGCGCCGATCAGCACCGTGCCGGTGGCGATGACCACAAAGAGCAGCAGCAGCACCGGCAGCATGGCTGCCAGCAGGTGACGGCCGGACTGCAGCCGGTCGGCAGGGGCATAACGGATCAGCGCGGCGGCGAGCAGCAGCACGGCGGCGGCAAAGCCTGGCGGCAGGAGCAGCGCCGCATTGCGTGGCAGGAAGCGATCTGCCTGCCCGGTAATGCCCCAGTGTACGGGGAGCATGGTCTCGCCCGGGACCACAACAAAGCCAATGCAGGTGACCACAGCCAGGAGGGCCACAATTATAAGTGTGGCTGGGCTGAAGATGTCTTTGAAGGTCATTGGTCCTGCTCCTTGAGCGAGATCACATCCGCCAGTGCCTGTTCGAGCACCGAGGTGTTGAGGTGATAGATCAGGCTGGTCCCCTGCCGCCGCACGGCGACGAGTTCGGCCTGTTTGAGCTTGGCGAAATGGACCGACAGCGTCGGCCGGCTGATGTCGAAATGCGCGGCCAGGTCGCCGGCGCTCATCGGGCCGGACTTGAGCAGGCCGAGCACCTTGCGGCGTACCGGATGCGACAGCGCTTCGAAGACGGTATTGATACCCACACGGCGATCCATATATTTCGTTGCTTCACTAATTAGCGCTCATGCTAATTAGTGTCAAGACGAAATAGAGACGCAAAAAAGGGGAAGGCTCGCGCCCTCCCCTCTAACTTGATCGGCAGAGGGTGGCGCTATTGCGCCGGGACGGCCTCGTTGACGTCGAGCGCGTCGATGCTCTCGCCGCGGTCATAGACGTCCTGGTCAAGGATGCCCTGGCGCTTGGCCACGATGGTGGGCACCAGCGCCTGGCCGGCGACGTTGACCGCGGTGCGGCCCATGTCGAGGATCGGATCGACCGCCAGCAGCAGGCCGACGCCTTCGAGCGGCAGGCCGAGCGTGGAAAGCGTCAGGGTGAGCATGACCACGGCGCCGGTAAGGCCGGCCGTGGCGGCCGAACCCAGCACCGAGACGAAGACGATCAGCAGGTATTCCTGCAGGCCGAGCTGGATGCCAAAGAACTGGGCGACGAAGATGGCCGAGATGGCCGGATAGATGGCGGCGCAGCCGTCCATCTTGGTGGTGGCGCCCAGCGGCACGGCGAAGGCGGCATATTCACGCGGCACGCCCAGATTCTGCTCGGTGATGCGCTCGGTCAGCGGCAATGTGCCGATCGAGGAGCGCGACACGAAGCCCAGCTGAATGGCCGGCCAGGCGCTCTGGAAGTAGCGGATGGGGTTGAGGCCATTGGCCTGCAGCAGCACCGGATAGACCACGAACAGGACCAGGGCCAGGCCGATATAGATGGCGGCCGAGAACCAGCCCAGCTGTGCCAGCGCGTCCCAGCCATAGACGGCCACGGCGTTGCCGAGCAGGCCGATGGTGCCGATCGGCGTCAGGCGGATCACCCACCACAGGATCTTGTGGATGATCTTGAGGAAGGAGCGGTTGAAGGCGAGGAAGCCGTCTGCCGCCGGGCCGACGCGCAGGGCGGCGACGCCCACGGCGATGGCAATGACCAGTATCTGCAGCACGTTGAAGTTGAGGCTGGTGGTGGCCGAGCCGTCGGTGACGCGGGTGGAGGCCTGCAGGCCCAGCATGTTGGACGGGATCAGTCCCTTGAGGAAATCCAGCCAGGAGCCGGAAGACGACGGCAGCTTTGCCGCCTCAGCCGTGACGGCAGTATGCAGGCCGGGCTGGATGATCAGGCCCAGCGCGATGCCGATCGACACGGCGATCAGCGCGGTGATGGCGAACCAGAGCAGGGTCTGCCAGACCAGTTGGGCTGCATTGTTGAGCTCGCGCAGATTGGCGATGGAGGCGACGATGGCGGTGAACACCAGGACCGGCACCAGCGCGCGCAGCAAAGAGACAAAGGTGGAGCCGATGGTGGCCAGCGTCTGGGTCAGCCAGTTGGCATTGCCGGCGACATCGGGACCCATCTGCCGGGCGACAAAGCCCAGGAGCAGGCCGATGACCATGGCGGCAAGGACCTGGAAGCCGAAGCTGCGGTAGAAGGGCTTGGCCGGGCGCGGTGTGGCGGCGGCGGATACGGTAGTGGGCGACATGGCGGACCTATCCATTGGCGAGGCGATGCCCAAAATCTGAGCGAAAAGCCTCATTATTGCGCAGCACCCTACGCCTTTGGTGGCAGGTGCGCGGCGCATGGATTTCCAATTGTGGGTGGCTGGCCGGAATATCCTGCCGCAGCCGGGGCAGTTGCGACAATCGCTGTGCGAAAGCGGCTAACGCCGGCCAAGCAGTGTCGTGAGTCCGGCCACGAGGCCGGGGATGACAATGGCAGACGCAAAGGCCAAAGCCAGCAAGCCGATGCCCACATCAAACCAGGCCAGCGCCAGCAGCCCCATTCCGGCCAGGGAGGTGGCAGTGCCGGTAGCGCGGTGCACCAGCGTCCAGGCGGCGTCGGCAGCAATCGGCCAGGGCATGCGCAAGCCGGCATAGGTGTGCCGCTCGGCCTCGAACAGCACCACGCCCAGCACCAGCAGGACAATGCCCAGGCCAAAGCCGGTGAGGCGGATAATATCGAGGTCCGAGCCGATGCCCGTCAGCAGCAGGCCAAGCTGGGTAGCGGCGATTATGCCCAGCAGCAGGCTCAGCAGCGGATCAAGGATATGCTGGGACTTGGCGAACTGGTTGCGGGTCAGCGCTCGACCCAGGATGAAAAAGCCCAAGAGCAGCAGCAGCGCCAGAATGGGTGCCGCGGCCAAAGCCAGGTTGCGCGGCCACAGCCAGTCGGCCGCGCTGCCTGACCAATGGGCCGGAAAGGCGAAGGTGGCGGGAATCCGCAGCAGCGCCACACCGGTGATGGCGAGCGTCACGGCCAGAAGCAGCAGGTGAAAGCGGGTGACGAGGCTGGGCATGGACCTTACATAGGCATGGATGGCGGCGCTGCCAGGGGCGAGACCGCCGGCCCGTGACAAAGAAAAGGGCCGGTTGCCCGGCCCTTTCCCAAATTTCGACAGTTCCAGCTTAGCGCTTGGAGAACTGGAAGGACTTGCGGGCCTTGGCCTTGCCGTACTTCTTGCGTTCCACGACGCGGCTGTCGCGGGTCAGGAAGCCACCCTTCTTGAGCACTGGGCGCAGGCCCGGCTCGAAGAAGTTCAGCGCCTTGGAGATGCCGTGACGGACAGCACCGGCCTGGCCGGACAGACCGCCGCCGGCGACGGTGACGACAACGTCGTACTGGTCCGTGCGTTCGGTCGCGACGATCGGCTGCTTGACGATCAGCTGCAGCACGGGACGGGCAAAGTAGGCGGCAAATTCACGACCATTGACCGTGACCTTGCCCTTGCCTGGCTTGATCCAGACGCGAGCAACGGCGTTCTTGCGCTTGCCGGTCGCATAGGCACGGCCCTGCGCGTCAAGCTTCTGCACATGCACCGGCGCGGTGTTGATAACAGGCGCGACAGTCGAGGTGCCGAGATCTTCGAGGGAGTTGATGGTTTCGGCCATATTACTTCACCCGCGCATTCTTGGGGTTCATCGCAGCAACGTCCAGCTTGGCCGGGTTCTGCGCTTCGTGGGGATGCTCGGCGCCGGTGTAGACGCGGAGATTCTTGAGCTGCGCACGGGTCAGCGGACCGCCCGGCATCATGCGGCGAACCGCATTCTCAAGCACGCGCTCAGGGAAACGACCTTCGAGGATCTCGCGGGCCGTCCGGTCCTTGATGCCGCCGGGATGGCCGGTGTGCCAATAGAACTTGTGCTGGTCCAGCTTGCGGCCGGTCAGCTTCACCTTGTCGGCATTGATGACAACGATGTTGTCGCCCATGTCCATGTGCGGGGTGAAGGTTGGCTTGTGCTTGCCGCGCAGGCGGCTGGCAATGATCGAAGCAACGCGACCCACGACGAGCCCTTGGGCGTCGATCAGGATCCACTTCTTGTCGATCTCGCTCGGTTTTGCCGAGTAAGTGCTCATGCTTGAATTCCCTAAATTCCTGGAGTGACCGACCTCCCCTGACGGGAAAGCGGCACGTTCGACGGCTCGTTTATGAGGGATTCCACAGCCCGTCAATAGGCTAGATTTTCCCTAGTATAATCAAAGACTTATGCTTACGGTATTATATTACCGCAGATTTGCGCGCTATAGCGTGGTGCGGGCGGCGCGGCGCATATCGGCGATATAGGCCATGGTGACGCCTGCCAGCATGAAGGCCAATGCCTGGTGGCCCACGGCCAGGCTGATCGGCACCGCCATGAGCAGCGTGCCAATGCCCAGGACCACCTGCAGCACGACCAGCAGGCCAAGCCGTGGCAGCCAGCCCTGCAGACCGGCAAAGCCGCCGCTGGCGCGCTGCTGCCAGAGCATGACGCCGACATAGGCGACAATGATATAGGCCAGCGTGCGGTGAATGAACTGCACGGTCAGGGCGTTCTCGAACAGGTTACGCCAGGCCGGCTGCATGGCACCCAGGCCGTCGGGCACCAAGGCGCCATCCATCAGCGGCCAGGTATTGTAGCCCATGCCTGCATCAAGGCCGGCAACGAAGCCCCCTGCCCCGATCTGCAGAATGAGCAGCACCAGCAGCACCACGGCCCAACCCATATTGCGGGTCGGCTCGGGGCCGGTGACCCTGCCGGGTTCCAGCGAGCGCGGCAGATAGACCAGGGCGATGAACAGCAGCGAGGCCGCCGTCAGGTGGGCTGACAGGCGATATTGCGACACCGAGGTGAGTTCGCTGAGGCCCGACGAGACCATCCACCAGCCCAGCGCACCCTGAAAGCCGCCGAGGATGAACAGCCCGAACAGTGGCCAGGCCAGCTGCGGGGTAAAGCGCTTCTGCGCCAGGAAGACCAGAAAGGGCACGAAAAAGGCGACGCCGAGCAGGCGGCCAAGCAGGCGGTGGACGAATTCCCAGAAGAAGATGACCTTGAAGTCATCCACGGTCATCCAGCTATTGTTCACTTCAAACTGCGGGATCTGCTTGTAGGCCTCGAATTCGGCCGCCCACTGCGCGTCGTTAAGCGGCGGAATGGTGCCGGAAATCGGCTTCCAGCTGGTGATCGACAACCCCGACTCGGTGAGACGGGTAATGCCGCCGACGACCACCATCAGCAGCACCATGGCCGCCATGGCATAAAGCCAGATGCGGACGGGCCGCAGACGGTCGCTGGCATAGTGTGTCTCGCTCAGTGCGGCATTGTGAACGGTGGTCACTGCATTTTCCCGGTGTCGATCAACCGGGCCGAGTGGTATGCCCCACCGAGTTCTCCTGCAATAGGCGCGATGCCGCACATGACCCAGCGTAACCGCAAGTTGACCGGTGTCTTCCTCATCCTGGGGTCGATCATCGCCTGGCTGTCGATCTTCACCTCGGTCTATCTGGCCTTTCCGCCCGATCTGCCGATCTGGATCCTGATGCCCTATTTCGTGGTCGCCGGCATGGGCTGGCTTTACCCGGCCATGGCCATCATCCGCTGGATGTCGCGGCCGGACGCCTGATCAGCCGGTGATCCTGCCCAGCAGGGAGAACACCGCTCCGGTCACGAAAACATCGACATAGCGGCGAGACTGAAAGTAGCCGTTGAGGGAAATGCGCGGCAGCGCATAGGGATCGTCCGCATGGCGCGGGTACAGTCCGCCGGGGCGCGTGGTGACGGCCGAGGCAAAGCCGAGTTCCCTGGCGAGAGCGAATTCGCGCGGCCCCGCCGATTGCGGGCCGCCCAGCGGATAGGAAAAGTGCCGCGGGCGCTGCCCGAACTGGGCCAGCAGGATATCGGCGGACTGGGCCATCTCGTCGCGGGCCTGGGCGAGCGGCAGTTTGGCCAGCTCATAGTGATGCACCGTATGGGCGCCGATGGTGCAGAGCGGTTCGGCGGCAAAGTGGCGCAGTTCCGACCAGTCCATGATCAGCGCGCGGCACTGCGCGGCCAGATCATGGCCATAGTCGGCGGCGAACCGGTGCAGCAGCGCAAGACGCTGGTCTTCCGGCAGCTGGCGCATCTGCCCATAGAGCGCCGCGAACACCGACTGCTTCTGGGCCAGGGTTCGCGTGTCGACATAGTCGATTTCAGTGCCGAGTTGCAGAGCCACGGCCTGCTGGCGGGCAATGATGTCCTCGATGGCCTGCCACCACAATTCCCCCACCCCGTCCACCAGGGCGGTCGGGACATAGAGCGTGAACGGCGCCTCGTGCCGCCGCAGGATGGGCAGCGCGTGGTGCAGATTGTCCTTGTAGCCATCGTCAAAGGTCAGCACGACGAAGGGTTTGGTCTTGCCTGGGGCCGCAAGGCGTTCCAGCGCTTCGTCGAGACTGACGATATCGATGCCCAGCGCCCGCACCCGCTCGATGACATAGTCGAGAAAGGCCGGCTCGATCTGCAATATGGCATTGGGAGAGAAGTCGTGCGGAGTCTCCGGCAGCACGCGATGCAGGGTGAAGATCACCCCGCGCGACCGTGACAGGGCGCGCAGCAGGCCCGGCAGGCGGGACAGCCAGATCAGCTCAAAGAGCGCACGGATGGCTGCATATTTGGCCGACATGGCAGCCTCCGATCAGGCCGCGACGCGGACCGGCCCCAGCGTGACGTCGACCGTGCTGAAGCCGGCATCGAGCAATTGGGCGCGGCTGTCTTCGATGCCGGCGCCCTCATCCTGAGGACCGGCAACCAGCACCACCCGGCCATCGAGATCGGCAAACATGGGCAGCGCCGAGTTCATGCCGACGCGGCCGGTCAGCAGCACCACGACCTCATAAATGTCGCCCAGTGCCTCAACCAGGGTCAGCGGCTTGGTGGATTTGCGGGTGATCGAGCGCGCCCGCCCCCAGGGAATCTCGGCAAAGCTGTTATCGGTGGACTTGTGGACCACGTCGCCGAAGCTGGCCGTATCGCCGCTGAGGTCGGAGAGCCCCGGCAGTTCGCTGAGACGGCCGCTGCCGGCATCGACCAGCGCCACGCTGAGGCCACGGGCCTGGGCATCGGCAACCAGTTCGTCGGCCAAAGCCTCACAATCGGCGTTGGTGCGATGGGCAGCCAGCATGACCAGATGGGTCCGGCCCAGCACCAGGTCGGCCGTCAGGTCGGCCAGGCTGATGGCGTCCGGGATGCTTGCCGGCGTGGCACGCGGGGCGGCCGACGGCACGGGCGCCTGGTCATTTGCCGGCTCGCTGTCCAGGGCGGCCAGTTCCTCGATCAACCGGGACTGGGCTGCGAGCGCATCCGCATCGACGACTTGCGAGGACGGGCGCGGTTCAATCGAGGGTTCGGGAGCAGTGAAGAGATCGGGTTCGTCGGCAACTTCCTCCTCGGTCCGGCTGTCGCTTACCGCGGCCTGCTGCTCGGCTTCCAGTTCGGCCGGCGAGAAGGGCACTTCATCGAGTTCATCCTGGGGGCGAACGGCCTCGCGGCCGATGATGATGGCCCGGCCGGACATGAGTTCGGCGAACAGGATCACGCCGATCTGGGCCAGGACGGCGACGATGCCGACCGCGATCAGCACCAGCTGGATCTTGGGCGAGGCCGGGGTCACCGAGGGCGCGGCAAGGCTGACAACACGCACGTCGGGCAGTGCGGAATTGGTCTCGGTGCGGGAAAAGGCCTCGTTGTAGCGCTGCAGGTAGCCTTCGAGCAGGTCGCGCTGCGCCTTGGCCTCGCGCTGCAGCTCATCAAGCGTGACGGTATCCTGGGTGGCGGTGGAGGCGGAGACCTTGGCATTGTCCAGCTCGGCATTGAGCGAGACTTCAAGGTCGGCTTCGATCTGCGCTTCGGCATCGAGCGCACCGGCAACCCGGCGGCCCTCGATGGCAATCTGGTTGTCGAGCTCACGAATCTGGGCGGTGAGTGCGCGAATAGTGGGGTGGCTCGACAGCAAGGTGGCGGAGCGCTGGGCCATTTCGCCCTGCAGCCTGGCCTTGTCCTCGCTCAGCTGCTGGATGACGGCAGAGTCGCGCACATCGGCGACGCCTTCAATGGACTGGCCGCGTTCCAGCATGCCGCGGATCAGGCTGGCACGGGCGAGCGCCGTGCTCTTGCGCTCCTGGGCGGCGCTGATCTGGCTGGCAATGGTGGACAATTGCTGGTCCGCCAGGCCGGTATTGTTGCTGCCGACAAACAGGTCATTGGCAACCTTGAAATTGGCGACAGCGGTTTCGGTCTCATTGACCACCACGCGCAGCCGGTCGATTTCGTCGCGCAGCCAGCCCGACGCCACGGCCGTATCGGAGAGCGAGAGCTGGGCGCGCCGGGCGACATGGGCATTGGCGACCGCATTGGCGATATCGGCAGCGCGCTGGGGATCGGTTGACTGCACCGTCACCGAGATCAGGCGGGAGTCCCGCTCCTGGCTGACGGTGAGACGGCTGTAAAGATTGTTGAGCACGGTTTCATCAATGCTCAGCGGCGTGGCCTGCCTGCCCAGCAGGCGGCCGATAATGGCCACGGGCGAAAAGCCGCCGCCGTCACCGCCGTTGAACTCGGCAACCGAGCGCAGATCGAGCGTGTCGATAACCGTGAGCAAGGTGTCACGCGACTTGAGCAGCTCGATCTGGCTGGAAACGACGCCCGTCTCGCTGCTCGATGAGGAAGGTGCCTGTTCGTTGGCGGCGCGCGTATAGATGCTGCTGCGATCTTCCACGAGAATCGACGCCGAGGACTCATAGAGCCGCGGCATGAACATCAGCACGGCAAAGGCCGCGGCGAGCAGGACCAAAGTGAGCACAATGATGCGCGGCAGCCGCTGCGCTACAGCGCCAAACAGCGCGGCAACGTCGATCCGGTCGTCGCGCATGGCGGGTGACTCATAGGTCATTGCTATTCCTCGTTGATGCCCTGATTTATGGACACGACGTGGTAAGCATTTGGTTAAACCACACAAATCTCGGCAACATGGTCCGGCGCGAAAGGTTTGTTAACCATGGGGAAGCGACACTGCGCCAACTCCAGATGCCGGGAACATAATGCGCTGGCTACCCCTGCTATGTCTTGCCCTGATGCTGCCACTGGCGGCGTGCGCGACCACGCGCTCTGCCACCTATCTGGTAGAGACCAAGGGCCCCTATCAACTCGACACCGGCGACGCCGTGCGGGTGACCGTCTATGGCGATGCCGAACTGACCGGCACCTACAAGATCGATGACAGCGGCGCCGTGGCGTTCCCGCTGGTCGGACCGGTGCAGGTGCGCGGCGCCACCACCAAAATGGCGGCCGGCAACATCGCTGCTGCGCTGGCCAATGGCTATATGCGTAACCCCGACGTTGCGGTTGAAGTGGCCGAGTACCGGCCGTTCTTCATCCAGGGCGAAATCGACAATGCCGGCCAGTTCCCCTATGTCTTCGGCATGACGGTGCGCGCGGCCATCAGCACCGCGGGTGGCTTTACCGACACGGCCGACCGGCAGAGCGCGGTGGTCTATCGCCGCCAGGGCGGGCAGATGGTCAAGGGCAGCGTCAATCTGGACTTCCCGATCTTCCCCGGTGACACGATCGTGGTCCCGGAACGCTGGTTCTGACGGAGCCGACCATGAGCGGGCGCAAGCTGCGAATCCTGCAGATCATGCGAGCGCCGGTGGGCGGATTGTTTCGCCATGTTGCCGATCTTACCCGGGAACTGGCAGGCCATGGCCACAGCGTGGGCCTGGTGGTCGACAGCCTTGCCAATGACGCACAGACGGAAGACCGCCTGACGGCCTTGCTGCCCCATGCCAGCCTGGGGATCCATCGCTTTGCCATGCCACGCGTTCTGGGTGGCGGCGATCTGGTGACCCCGCTGGCTGTTCACAAGCTGCAGCGATCGCTGCATATCGACGTCCTGCACGGCCACGGCGCCAAGGGCGGGTTCTATGCCCGGCTGGCGGCATTTGGCGGCCGTGGGCCCGCAACGGTCTATACCCCCCATGGCGGCGTGCTGCATTTTGAAGCCACATCCGTGTCGGGCCGGATCTTTCACCTGCTGGAGCGCCGCCTGCTCGCCCGGACCGGGGCCATCGTATTCGAGAGCGCCTATGCCCAGTCGACCTATGCCGCGCTGATCGGTCCGCCCACCTGCCCTACCCAGGTCATCCATAACGGACTGGCGCCTGACGAGTTCGTGCCGGTTGTACCTGACAGCGATGCGGCCGATTTTGTCTTTGTCGGCGAGTTGCGCGACCTCAAGGGCGTGCATGTGCTGATCGATGCGCTGGCCGGGGTGACGCGGCCCGATGGCCAGCCGGCGACGCTGGTCATGGTGGGAGATGGCGCCCGACGGGCGGCGCTCGAGGCGCAGATCCAGGCGCTGGGGCTGACCGACCGTGTCACCCTGGCCGGAGCCCAGCCGGCCCGGCCCAGCTTTGCCCGCGGCCGCATCGCCATTGTGCCATCGCTGGCGGAATCCCTGCCCTATGTCGTGCTCGAAGCCGCAGCCGCGCGGCTGCCGGTGATCGCGACGCGGGTGGGCGGCATCCCCGAAATATTTGGTCCGACAGCGGCCAGCCTGGTGCCGTCCGCCAACGTCGAGGCGCTGCGGGCCGCGATGCAGGGTGCGCTCGACGATCCGCAGGCAGCCGCAGCAGAGATGACGGTCAGGGCAGACTATATCGGCGAGCAGTTTTCGCTCGGACGTATGGCCGGCGCGATCGAAGCGCTTTATGCGCGACTGGTGCAGCCAGATTAGGCACCGAGCTTCACCGAACCTAAACTCCTTCTGGGGAACAATAGCGGCGAGAGTTCTGGATCGGTTATTCCCATGTATCGCGTCGACCCCAAACAGGCCCTGGATCACGCTGCCCGGCAAACCGGGGGCAGCGCAGGCGGCCCCCTGTCTCCGGCAGCAGAGGCGGTGATCGCGGCACCCGCAGAGAAGGTCCTATCTGGCGCGGTGGTGGTGGGCGTCGCGCAGATCGTTGAAGCCCTGCTGCTGGCGGCGCTGGGTTACGGCATTTACGAGGTCTATGTCTCCCTTGGGCAGCCGGAATTCTACGTCCCGGTGATCCTGGCGGTGTGCCTCTTGGCCAATGTCGTGCTGAACGCGGCCCGGACGCACCGCATCACGGCCTATCGTACAGTGCTCAACCAGACGGGCCGCGTGCTCGCCAGCTGGACACTGGTCATGGTGGTGCTGGCCGTCGGCATCTTCTTTTTCAAGGGGGGCGACCTGTTCTCCCGGGTATGGCTGGCCAGCTGGTTTGCCGGCGGGGCGGTTCTGCTGGTGGCCTATCGCATGGCTCTGCGCAGCCTGGTGCTGCGCTGGACGCGGCAGGGACGACTGCGCCGGCGCACGGTCATCGTCGGTGGCGGCAGCGATGCCGAGACGCTGATTGACCAGGTCAGGGCCAGCGCCAGCATTGACATTACCCTGCTGGGCCTGTTCGACGACCGTATCGACGTGCGGTCTCCCGATAGCGTTGCCGGCGTGTCCAAGCTGGGCAAGGTCGCCGACCTCATCGATTTCTCCCGGCGGACCGCGGTCGACCTGGTGATCGTGTCGATGCCGCTATCGGCCGAAAAGCGCGTGCTGGACATGCTGACGCAGCTCTGGGTGCTGCCGGTGGACATCCGGCTGTCGGCGCATATGAGCAAACTCAAGTTCACCAACAAGGCCTATTCCTATGTGGGTGACATTGCCGTGTTCGATATGGCCGACCGGCCGATCTCGGACTGGAATCTGGTATTCAAGTGGGTCTTCGACAAGACGGTCGCCCTGACCGCCCTGGTGCTGCTGAGCCCGATCATGCTGGCGACCGCGCTCGCCATCAAGCTCACCAGCCCGGGGCCGGTGTTCTTTCGCCAGAAGCGGCACGGCTTCAACAATGAGCTGATCAATATCTTCAAGTTCCGCTCGATGCGCAGCGACATGGCCGACGCCGGCGCCGCAACGCTGGTGACCAAGGACGATGCCCGCGTCACCGGCATCGGCCGGTTCATTCGCAAGACCTCGATCGACGAGCTGCCGCAACTGTTCAACGTGCTCAAGGGTGAACTGTCCATCGTCGGCCCTCGGCCGCATGCGCTGCAGGCCAAGGCCGACAACCAGCTCTATTACGAGGCCGTGGAGGGTTATTTTGCCCGCCACCGGGTCAAGCCGGGCATGACGGGCTGGGCGCAGATCAATGGCTGGCGCGGCGAGACCGACACGATCGACAAGATCATGCAGCGGGTAAACCACGACCTCTATTATATCGAACACTGGTCGCTGCTGTTCGACCTTTACATCGTGGCGATGACGCCAGTCAGCCTGTTCAATTCCGAAAACGCGTATTGAGGCCGTGATGCGCATTGCCCTGCCCCGAGTCGCCGGAATTGTGGCCCTGGCCATGCTTGGCACTACCGCTTCTGTCGGGGTGGCGCGGGCCGAGAGCGCGCTGTGCATGGATTGCCTGAGCGTCCGGGTCGGGCCACCCTCGGTGGTCCGGGGCCCCTTCCCGGACGAGCTGGACGCGACCTTTACGGCCCTCAAGCTCGCAGACGGATCGTTTCGCGGCTTCAGTGCCAATGGCGCGACCTATGCCATTGACGGCACCAGCCTCTGGGACATGGGCGGCGAGCGGCGTGCTGTCATGCAGCCGGGCGAGCCCGGCAAGGAGAATGAGTGCGGGCGCTGGCTGACCAGCACGACGCGCACCGCCGGGGCGGTGCTCGGCTTCGTGCATCAGGAAAGCATCTGTGACTATGGCCCGCGGGGACAGACCGACAAGACCATGGCCATTGCCAGCTCGTCCGATGAGGGGCTGACCTGGACCGACCTTGGCACCGTCATCAGCGGACCCGATGCGCCGCGCAAGGGGTCCATTTCCGGCGAGGGCGACTGCGCCATGGTCGACGGCATGGACGGCTATCTTTACGCCTATTGCCTGCGCAATTCGGACTGGCAGACCATTGTGGCGCGGGCCCTGGCCGGCGATCCGACGGACTGGCGCAAGTTCCACGCGGGCGGCTGGAGCGAGCCGGGCCTCGACGGCGAGGCGACTGACATCGGCTTTTTCGGCCCGGCCGCCGCCTTTGTGCAGGAGCTCGGCCAGGTTGCCACCGTGACCACCGATCCGTGGTTTGGCGGCGTGCGGCTGTCGCTATCGGCCGACAAGCTGAGCTTCGTCGATCTCGACGAGCCCTTGCTGACCATTGACGGGTCGGACTGGAACCGGCCCGCTGCATCCGATCTGGTCGCCTATGCCACCATGCTCAATCCTGACAATGGCAGCAATATCGTCAACCAGCGCTTCCTGCTCAGCTATGTCTATATCCCGCCCGGCAAGGGCTTCGAGAGCCGCTACCTGGTGCATCAAGAAGTGTCGCTGTCGATTGAGGACGAGCCGCCCTCAGCGCAAGTCGGCATGGCGCTGGCCCGCTGGTCGGACCCCGCGCGGAAGATCTACGTCGCCTCGACCGGACCGTTGACGGGCGACAGGCAGGCCTACCAGCAGGACACCGTGGTGGCGCATATGCTGACGCGCCCGCCCGAGGGCGTTGCCAGCATCAAATTTGCCGAATGCGCCAGCAATGGGCCGGGGCACCTCGACCAGGTGCTGGTCGAGGACGGCTATTGCAGCGAGGGCTATGTCCGGGAACGCACCGCGGGCTGGCTCTATGCCGCCGAGCAGCCAGGCACGGTGCCGGTCTATCGCTGCTATGCCGTGACCGCGCAGACGCATTTCGCCTCGAGCGCCGCGGACTGCGAGGGCCTGGGCGACATGGATTTCCTGCTCGGCTACGGTTTGGCACCATGAGCACGGGCGTGGATACGAGTAGGGAGCTCGGCGCGCCCGGGGTCAGCCTCGACGGATTGCGCTTTGCCGTCTTCAGTACCCGCAACATGGTCTTCCTGATCGCCGTGCTGGCCATGAACTACACGCTGATGCGCCCCTCGCCCGTCGACATGCTATTCATCGGTTCATTCCTGATCACTCTCTTGCATCTGATGCTGTTCCAGCAGCAGGTGGTGACGCGACGGGCCGTGTTTCTGTCGCTGCTGCTGGGCGCGTGGGCGATGTCCTACTTCATCGCGTCGCTGCCACATCTGGGGCAGGAATTCGTGGCTTTCGAGCTCCTCGCCAAGACCTTTGCCATTTCGATCGGCGTGATCGGCGCCTTCGTCTCGATGAGCTGGAACCAGCGCCACTTCGAAACTTTCATGATGGTTTATATCGCCTCCTGCGTCATTGCCTCCCTGCTGGGCACGGTGGGCTTCCTGACCCAGATGGAGCTGCTGACCTGGGACGGCCGCGCCAAGGGGTTGATCGACGACCCCAACATGTATGGCTCCTTCCTCATTCCGGCCGTGGTGTTCTGCGCCTATTTCCTGTCGCGCGGGCAAGGCAGCAAGGTGCTGCTCAGCGGCGCGCTGGCGATTGCGCTCCTGGGCATCCTGCTCTCATTCTCGCGCATCGCCGTGGTCGCCGCGATCGTGTGCCTGACGGCCTATGTCTTCTTTCACAACCGGCGCAATCCGCGTCGACTGGTGCTGATCATTGGCGGCCTCGTGATGACCAGCGTCGTGCTGTTCGTCATTGCGGGCCTGACCTCGGCCGAATTCACCGCCAAGCTCATGGATCGCCTGACCTTTGCCAAGGATTATGACCTGGGCGAGGAAGGGCGCTACCACCGCTACCTGCTGGTGCTGCCGATGATCATGCAGAACCCGATCGGCATCGGCGTGCTGCAGCTCGAAAAGATCTTCCCCGAGCCGATCCACAACATCTGGCTCAGCTCCTTCGTCAATTACGGCTGGGGCGGCGGCATCAGCTATGTCACGCTGGCCGTGGGCAGCGTGGTGGTATCGCTGCGCAATTACCGGCGCACCGGCAACGAACTGCCCATCGTGCTGCTCATTTCGCTGGTCGGCATTATCTTCTGCTCGTCGCTGCATGAGGGCGAGCATTGGCGCCAGAGCTGGCTGTTCTATGGGTTGGTCTGGGGATTGAGCGCCGCCAATATCAGCTCGACCGGGCCGGGCACCAGGGCGCGTCCCCGTCGACTGGCCGAGCCATCCGCGACACCGCCCCGAGCGGCTGCCGGCGTCAAGCGCTGATACCGCGCTAGTCCTGCCAGAGTGTGCCGCGCAGATAGCGCTCGGCCAGGTCGGCCGTGCCATCGGCAAAGCCGGGCGCGTGCAGCTGCGCCAGAGCCGTTTCGGCGTGCGAGCCGATCCAGGCCAGCAGCGACATGCGCCGCAGCATGACCATGGCATTGATGGAATCGATATCCATGCCGTCCAGAGGGCGAATGGCCTGATACCGGTCCAGCCAGGCCACCTTGAGCGCCGGCACGAGCGGATGGGTTTCGTGGAAGGAGATGGCGGCGGCAAAATCGTAGGTGAACCAGCAGAAGCCGCAATCGTCGAAATCGATCAGGGACACCATGTCGCCATGGACCAGCAGGTTGCCCAACCGCATGTCGGCATGGATCAGCCCATAGCGCGACGGGTCGAGGCCATATTCGGCCAGGCGCATCCACAGCGTCGCGTCGAGACGATCGAGGATCGGTCGGTTGTGGGCATTAACGCCCGGCGCCAGGCGCCAGTCGCCCCAGGGGCCATCGGCATCGAGGATCGTCGAGGCCTGCCAGCTCTGGCGGGTGAAGCCGGCGGGGCGCTGCCAGGTGGTGGCATGGCGATGCAGGGTCGCCGCGTAGTGCCCCAGCGTCCCGAACAGGCCGACCAGATCGCTCTGCAGCGTGGGTTCGTCACCGGTGAGGTAATCAAACAGCACGGCCAGATGGATCGTGCCATCGGGCCCGCAGAACTCCTGCAGCAGACGGCCATCGCCGCCGGCAATCGGCTGGGGCACGGGGATGGCGGTGTCCCGCCGCAGGGCCAGCAGCCAGGCCAGTTCGCTGTCGATGGATTGCCCCGACTGATAGCCCTTGCGGTGCATGCGCAGCATGAAGCAGCGGCCATCGAGGCAATCGACGCGGAAAGTCCGGTTCTCGGAGTGATTGACCAGTCGGGCACTGCCCCCCTGCGTCTGGGGCCACAGCGCGAGCGCTGGCGCAATGTCCGGCAGGGTCATGGGCATCGGAAACTCCGACAGTCAGCCGCTGGCAGCAGGGCTGCAGCGGCGAAACCAGGCTGTTGTGAGTGTGATGGTCGGAGCGACAGGATTTGAACCTGCGACCCTTTGTCCCCCAGACAAATGCGCTACCAAGCTGCGCTACGCCCCGACTGCGCGGAGACATAGAGAAGCTCGAGTTTAGGTGCAACCCTCAATTTGAGGAGCGTGTAAACAAAGCGAGATTTTTTCGGTGAAATGGTTCGTCGCGGGACCGAAAGTCCCACGGGCGTTCTCCTCATGTCCACCTAAGTAGCGGCGGCGACGTATAAGGCGAGATTCGTATAACAAGGGACGATCTGGAGCGGCGCGCCAAGTGATCGTATGAAGTGACTCCAGCAAGAATCCATAGCCACACGGATTGCTGAATTCTGGGTCCACCGGGGACAATGCGCCCCATTTCGGCCTTCCCGGTAGCCATTTCGTTTTGCAAAAAGCGGTCAGTCCGGTCATGTCTCGCAAGCCCAAGTATTGCCGCGGCTTGTCACCGCGCTGTCAAACAGTCCGGCTAAAGCCGCTGCACCGCTGGACTTCCCCGCGGCCGCACGACAGGAGTTGCTGATGCGCACCCTTCTCACCGCTGGCCTGATGCTGGCCGCAACGCTTTCCCCGGCCTGGGCGCAGGAGGGCAGACTGGTGCTCTATACCAGCCAGCCCAACACGGATGCGCAGCAGACGGCTGATGCCTTCATGGCCAAGTATCCCGGCATTACCGTGGAATGGGTGCGCGATGGCACGCCCAAGATCATGGCCAAGTTCCGCGCCGAAGCCGAAGCCGGCACGCCGCTGGCCGATGTGCTGCTGATTGCCGATGTGGTGACCATGGAAGGGCTCAAGGCCGAAGGCCTGCTGCTCAACTTCCCCGAAGCCGACACGACCGGGCTCGACGCCAGCCTCTATGACGAGGACGGCGCCTATTTCTCCACCAAGCTGATCACCACCGGCATCGTCTACAATACGGCCGCCACCATGGTGCCGACCAGCTGGCTGGACCTGACCAAGCCCGAAGCCAAGGACCAGCTGGCCATGCCCAGCCCGCTGACCTCGGGCGCAGCGCTGATCCACACGGTGACGCTGACCGACAACCTGGCCGAAGGCTGGGACTATTACACCGCGCTGGCCGCAAACGGCGCCCAGGCCTCGGGCGGCAATGGCGACGTGCTGACGGCCGTTGCTGGCGGCGAAAAGCTCTATGGCATGATCGTCGACTTCCTGCCGATCCGGGAAGCCGCCAAGGGCGCGCCCGTCGCCTTCGTCTTTCCGACAGAGGGCGTTTCGGCCGTGACCGAACCGGCCGCAATCCTGGCTTCCGCGCCCAATGCGGACAATGCCAAGCTGTTCATCGACTTCCTGATTTCCGAGGAAGGCCAGCAGTTGGCCTCGAGCCAGGGCTATATCCCGGCCCGTGACGGCATCGACCTGCCCGCCGGCTATCCGGCGCGCGCCGATATCAAGCTTCTGCCCTATGACGCGGCCGCAGCCCTGGCCAACGAGACTGCCAATAAGGAACGGTTCGGCGAGATCTTCGGCCAGTAGGCCGGCGTGACGCCAGACACCCCATTGATGCGGCCGACCGGGACGGTTCCTCCCTTGCTGGATCCGGACGGCCGCGTCATGAGAGCGGCATGGCTGCTGCCTGCCGTTCTCACTCTTTGTGCCGTCGGACTGATCGCCGTGCTGCCCACCGGCCGGCTGGTCTTGACGGCGCTGTTCGCCGATGGCCAGTTCGACGCGAGCCTGTTGCTCAGCCGGTTGGCGCGCGGCGCCACACAGCGTGCGATCTTCAATACGCTCGATACCGCCCTGTTCGGTGCTCTGCTGGCCCTGCTAATCGGCGCGCCCTTCGCCTTTCTCGTCGCCGCCACCGACATGCCGCTGCGTCGGCTGCAGGGCTTCCTGCTCATCTTGCCGCTGATGATCGCGCCGCAGGTCATGGCGCTGGCCTGGATGCATCTGCTGGGCCCCTCGAGTGCCCTGCTGGGCGCCATCGGCCTTGCACCACCCCCCGGCACGGCCAATCCGCTGCTCGGCCGCAACGGCATTATCCTGCTTTTCGGCGTGCAACATGCGCCCATCGTTTTCATCACCCTGCGCGCCGGCCTGGTGCTGTTGCCGCGCGATTATGTCGAAGCCGCGCGGGCTGCAGGGATGGGACCCGTTCGCGTGGTGACAGGTGTCGTGCTGCCGCTGCTGTGGCCGTACCTGATCGCCGCAAAGGCACTGGCATTCGTGTCCGGCGTCGGCAATTTTGGCATTCCGGCGCTGCTGGGCATGCCCGAGAACTTTCTGACGCTGGCCACGCTGATCTACCAACAGCTCTCCAGCAATGGCCCCAGCGTACTACCCCAGGTGGCCGGGCTCTCCCTGCTGATTTGTCTGATCGCCATTGCTGGGATTGCCGCCCAGAGCCTGGCTTTGCGTCGCGTGCGCTTCGCGCTGACGCGCGGCGCGCCGATGCGGTTTTCGCTTGGACCATTGCGCTGGCCGGTTGCCGCTGCGGGCCTGCTGCTGCTGACGGCGGTGCTGATCCTGCCGGCGGCGGCCCTGCTCGCCACCTCTCTTGTGCCCGCCTATGGCGTGCCGCTGTCGCTGACGACGCTCACGCTCGACAACTATGTCGAGGTGCTGCTCCGGCAGTCGTCAACTGTCCGCGCCTTCGTCAACTCCAGTTATTTGTCGCTGCTGGCCGCCGCCATCCTGGCCATGCTGGCCGTGCCGCTGGCGCTGGGCCTCAACCGCCTCCCGCGCCGCGTCAGCAGGATGGCGCATGGCACGCTCGAATTGCCCTATGCCCTGCCCGGCATCGTGCTGGCCATCGCCTGTATCCTGTTGTTTTTGCGACCACTGCCCGTGCTGGGCAGCCTCTACGCCACGCCGTGGATCATCCTCGTCGCCTATCTCATGCGCTTTGCCGCCTTGGCGCTGAAGCCCGTCGAGGCGGCGCTCGACCAGTTGGCACCCGAGCTTGGTGAAGCCGCCGCTGCCGCCGGAGCCGGCCCGCTGCGGCGCCTGCTGACCATCACCGCGCCACTGGCCGCGCCGGCTGCCTTTGCCGGGGCCCTGCTGGTGTTCATGAGCGCCTTCAACGAGCTGACCGTATCCGCCCTCCTGTGGTCGAGCCGCAACGAGACCATCGGCGTGATCCTGTTCAGTCTCGAAGAATCGGGCCTGTCGCCGCAGGCCTCGGCCGTGGCCATCGTCACCCTGCTGGTGGTTGTCGCGCTGCTGGCCGCGCTCGATCGTCTCGGCCGCATGCTGCCCGCCGGCGTGCTACCTTGGCGCTGATCAGCCCGGCACGATCCAGGCATCGCTGACGGCCAGATGGACCGGCGTGCCGGGAGCCATTCGCTGCGGCATCGACAGCAGCAGGGTCTCGCCGCTGGCCAGAATGGCGGTGGCATCGTAGGCTGCCCCGGTATAGCGCGTGGTCGCAATGGTGGCGGCAATGCCGGTCTCGGCCAGTGTCAGATGCTCCGGCCGCAACAGGAGCAACGGCGTCGCGCTGCCGGCCTGGCCGCGGGTCGGCAGGGTTATCCCGGCGACCTCGACCCGTCCGTCCAGGCGGACGCCCCGCACAGTAACCCCTCTCCCCACAAAGCCGGCAACCATTGCATTGGCCGGCTCTGCGTAAATCTGCTCGGGTGCCCCCGACTGTTGCACGGCCCCCTTGTCCAAAACGACAATACGATCGGCCAGCGCCAACGCCTCTGCCTGGTCATGCGTGACGAAGACGATGGTGGCGCCGGTATCGCGGTGCAGGCGGGCAAAGACATCCAGCATTTCGGCGCGCAGATGCACGTCGAGATTGGCCAAGGGTTCGTCGAGGAGAATAATGTCGGTGCCGGTAACCAGACAGCGTGCCAGAGCGACACGCTGTCGCTGCCCGCCTGACAGTGCGTCGACGCTGCGCGATCCCAGCCCGGTAAGCGATACCATGGCCAGTGCCTTGGCCACCCGCACGGCGATTTCCGCCTTCGCCACGCCCCGCGCCAGCAGGGGATAGGCGACATTGGCTGCGACATCCATATGTGGCCACAAGGCATAGGACTGGAACACGATCCCGAGACTGCGCCGTTCCGGTGGCACGCTGATATGCGGCCCGGCCACCAGACGATCGCCGAGTTGGATCGTGCCGGTACTCGGTCGTTCGAAACCGGCAATCAGCCGCAAGAGGGTGGTCTTTCCGCAGCCAGAGGGCCCCAGCAACGCGGTGAAGGAGCCGGAATCCAGCGCCAGACTGGTGGGCTGGATGGCCGGCACGCCGTCAAAGGTCTTGCCGAGGTCGTCGAGAATAATCGCGGTCATGGCGTCGTCCTAGGCAGGCAAGATGACAGTATGGCGACAATCTGGGGCCAGTTACGCTCCGGACAGTCGGCGCAACAAGCATCCACTTATGCATAATTGCCGCGCGTGATCCCGTTGTAGCCGGGGTTAGCCGCACGGCGGGCTGTCATGCAACTTTCACCATCCTGTTAGCAAACTGAATTGCAGCGTCCCTATGGATATCCTTGCAGTGCAATTCCTGTTGCAGAAGGTGCTCCATGTCGCGCAAATCCATTTCCACTCTCGCGGTCAGCTTGCTGGCCCTCGCCACCTCCATCGGTGCCGCCCAGGCCCAGACCTCCGTCACGTTCTGGCATAGCTTCAACGGCGCCTCGGGCGAAGCGCTCGACGAAATCATCACCAAGTACCAGGCGCAGAACCCCGACGTCGTCATCGCAGCCGAATATGTCGGCAATTACAACGACATCGTCGCCCGGCTCCAGGCGGCGATCCCGGCCAATCGCGGCCCTGATGCCGTCATTCTCGAAGTCACCCGCTATGGCCTGTTCGCCGATGCCGGCGTGCTGGCCGACCTGACGCCCTATTTCGACGCCGATCCGCTCAAGGACGAGCTCTACGACTATGCTCGCGAAATCGGGGTTATCGGCGACAAGGCCTATATCGTGCCGTTCAACTCCTCGACCCCGGTGCTGTACTATAACAAGGCCATCTTCGAGCAGGCCGGCATTGAGGGCGAGCCCGCCCTGGGCACGTTCGACGAGATCCTGACGGCAGCCCAGACGGTCAACGATGCGCTGAGTGCCGACGGCATTTCCGGCATTGCCGCGCCCGGCCAGTTCGCCCGCTGGGGCCTGGTCATGGCCAATGACAGCGATCTCATCGACGCCATGAGCGGGGAAATCCTGCTCGACGCTCCCAACACCATTGAGGCCTATGAATGGATGGCATCGCTGGTGCATGAGCATCAGGTGGCCTCGGCCGACGGTGTTACCGAAGAAGACAATGGCCGCGACGCGTTCCTGGCCGGCCGCGTCGGCATGATGTTCAACTCGACCGGCAATTATGTCGGCGCCCGCGAAGCGATCGGCGATGACCTCGGCGTCTTGCCCATGCCGTGCAACAAGGTGTGCTCTGTGCCGATCGGCGGCGCCGGCATCGGCATCATGGCCACCGCGGCCCAGGACGTACAGGACGCCGCTTACGACTTCGTCAGCTATGCCGCCTCGGCCGAAGCCAATGCCATCTGGTTCGCCGCTACCGGCTATCTGCCGATCAACCGCAATTCGGCCGAACAGCCGGTTGCCGCTCAAGCGCTGGCCAGCCAGCCCGGTATCGACGTCGCCATCAACTCCCTGCCCAATGCCCATGGCCGCGCCCGCACCCCGGTCGTGACCTGGATGCGTACCACCGAATACGACATGTGGCAGGCCATGGCCCTGGGCCAGCGCGAAGTCGAAGAGACCATGGTGCAGTTCGCCGCCGATACGCGCGCCGAAGAAGCCCGCTAACCGGACCAACCCAAGGCGGCGGAGGCAGGTGCCCCCGCCGCGTCTTTCTCGAGGCGATCCCAGCCATGTCACCCAAGTTTACCCCCTATCTGCTGGCGGCGCCGCTGATCGCCTTCATCGCTGTCTTCACCTATGTGCCGATCGTGACGAGCCTTGATCTGAGCTTTCGCAGCTGGAACTTCATGTCGCCCGAGCGCCCCTTTGTCGGCTTCGACAATTACTGGCGGCTGCTCAACTCGGCCAGTTTCTGGAATTCCCTGACCGTCACCAGCGTCTTTGCGGTGATTTCGGTGCCGCTGCGCCTCGCTTTGGCTCTGGCCATTGCCAGCTACCTCAAGCGCGATGCCCTGCCCTCCCGGCTGCTGCGCGGCGCCATCTTCCTACCCACCGTGACCTCGACCGTGTCGATCGCCGTGGTGTTTTCCTGGGTATTTTCCACCGATTACGGCATGGCCAACGGCTTGCTGGTGAATCTGGGGCTGGGGCGCATTCCCTGGCTGCAGGACCCCAAGCTGGCGCTGCTGGTGGTGATTTTCATCAATACCTGGAAGCAGCTCGGCTACGACGTCATCATCTATATCGCGGCGCTTCAGGCGGTGCCCCAGGAGCTCTATGACGCGGCGGCCATCGATGGCGGCAAGCGCAGCCAGGTGTTCCGGCGCATCACCGTGCCGCTGATCATGCCGACCACCTATTTCCTGCTGGTGATCTCGGTCATCGAGGCATTCCAGGTCTTCACCATCATCAATGTGATGACGCGCGGCGGCCCGGCGGGCGCCACCGATATGGTGGTCAACCTGCTCTACCGCACCGGCTTTGTGCTGTTCGACATCGGCGCGGGTTCGGCGCTGGCCGTGCTGCTGTTCATCCTGCTCATTGCGCTGGCTTTGCTCAAGGCGCGGATCGTCGGCCAGAGGATCCATTATGAGGCATGATCTCGCGCTCAAATCGGGGCTGGCGCTGCTGGCCGGCATCATCTTCCTGTCGCCGGTGCTCTATTCGATCTGGATGTCGTTCCAGACCGCCAGTTCCTACTACCAGGGCGGCTTCGTCGCGACGCTGGACAATTACTGGCGGGTGATCAGCGAGTACAATTTCGCCCGCTACCTGTTTAACAGCCTGCTGGTTTCGGGCCTCGTGACCCTGGCCGGCTTGGCCTTTGCCACCATGGCGGCCTTTGCCTTTGCCCGGTTCGATTTCAAGGGGCGCGACCTGCTGTTTGGCCTCACCGTGGCGACGCTGATGATCCCCAGCCACATCACGCTGATCCCCAACTACCTGACCCTGGCTTCGGCTGGCCTGCTCGACAGTTATGCCGGCCTGATCCTGCCCGCCATTTCCAACGGCTTTGCCGCTTTCTTCCTGCGCCAGTATATGCGCGGTATTCCCAGGGCGCTCGACGAGGCCGCCTACATGGATGGCGCCACGCCACTGCAGGTGCTCTGGCGGGTGATCGTGCCGATCTCGCGCCCCGCCATCTTCTCGATGGGCCTCTATATCTTCCTGGCGGAGTGGAACAACTACATCTGGCCGCTGGTCGCCGTCGGCAAAGAGGACCTCTACACGCTCCAGCTCGGGCTGGCCCGGCTCTACAGCATCAATCCGGGCGAGGGCCTGATCGACTGGCCTCTGGTCATGGCCGCCTCAACTCTCACCATCCTGCCCGTCCTGCTCGGCTTCGTGCTGGTGGAACGGCATCTGGTGCGCGGCATCACCATGGGCGCCGTCAAATGACCCATCAAACAAGGACGCTCTCTATGACACGCATCGCGGCCCACCGTGGCGGCACCCTCGAATATGGGGACAGCACGCCGCAAGGCTTTGCGGCAACCGCCACCATGGCGCTCGAACAGGTCGAGTTCGACGTGCATCCCACCAGCGACGGCGCCACCATCGTGCATCACGACGCAACGCTTGACCGCACGACCGATCGGACGGGCGCCATAGCCGCGCTGACCGAAGCGGAAGTGCGCGCCGCCACCATCAATTTTGGGGCCGGAGCCCATCCGCTGACACTGGCGGAACTCTGCGCCGTGTTCCGGCCCAGCCCGGTCGATCTGCGTTGCGAGATCAAGCCGGACGAGCATGGTCGGCCCTACACAAATTTCGTCCCGCGGGTCATCGCCACGCTGGGCGAGCAGGCCATGCTCGAGCGCACCACCTTCACCTCGTTCCTGCTCGAAACGCTGGACGAACTGGCGCCCTTGACCATGCAGCCGCGGCTCTGGCTGGTCAGTCCGCCGGTGCTGCGCCAGCTGGGTATCGGCGCCGTGATCGAGCTGGCGCAAGCGCGGTCGATTGGCGAGATCGGCCTGCATGTCGATGATGCCGACCGGACAGTCAAGACTGCGCTCGAACAGGCCGGCCTCATCTTCGGCTGCTGGGCCGCCCATTCGGTCGAGCAGATGGAAAAAGCCCTGGCGCTGGAGGCGCATGTCTTCACCACCGACCGTCCCAGCCTTGCGATCGAGGTGCGCAACCGCCGTCTGGAAGGGCTGTCAGAATGAGCGCCATCAGCATGCGCAATATCAGCAAGTCCTTCCCCGGCGGCGCGCCGGTGCTGCAGGACGTCTCGATGGACATCGAGAATGGCGAGTTCATCGTCATTGTCGGGCCCTCGGGCTGCGGCAAATCCACCCTGTTGCGGCTGGTCGCCGGGCTTGAGAGGGTCAATGAGGGCACTATCGAGATTGCCGGCAAGCGCGCCAATGACCTGCCGCCGCAGGATCGTGACATCGCCATGATCTTTCAGAACTACGCGCTTTATCCGCATATGAGCGTGCGCGAGAACATCGCTTTCGGTCTCGAGCTGCGCGGCATTGCCAAGGCCGAGCGCAATGCCCGCGCCGAGGCGGTGGCCAAAACCCTGCAGCTGACGCCCTTTCTCGGGCGCAAGCCCGGCGCCCTGTCGGGCGGCCAGCGCCAGCGCGTGGCCATGGGTCGGGCCATGGCGCGCGACTGTTCGATCTATCTGATGGACGAGCCGCTTTCCAATCTCGACAATGCCCTGCGGGTGGCCATGCGCACCGAGATCAAGCAACTGCACCGCCAGCTGGGCGCCACCATGGTCTATGTCACCCATGACCAGACCGAGGCCCTGTCGCTGGCCGACCGGATCGCGGTGATGCAGGATGGCCATCTGCTGCAGTTCGACACGCCCGAGGCCATCTATGATCGGCCGGCGCATAAATTCGTCGCCGGCTTTCTGGGCACGCCGGCCATGAATTTCCTGCCGGCTGCGGCACTGCCGGCCTTTGCCCATCACGCGCATACCACCGTCGGCCTGCGCGCCGAATCCCTGCGCGTGCTGAACGCTGAACCCGCCACACCGGCGCTTCCAGCGCGCGTACTGCTGTCCGAAATGACCGGCGCCACGGTGATCCTGCACTGTGACGGACCAGCCGGCAAATTGACGCTGAACAGCGCCCGCGATGAACTGCCCCGCGATCCGGAACGCTTCTGGATCGGCTACGACCCCGAGCAGGCCATGCTGTTTGACGACCAAAGTGGACTTCGGATCGCAAATCCGTGAAGCTTGTACCTGCTACTGTCTTGGCAAAGTTACCGGAATTCGCAATGGCCCCTGAGCCCACCCCGCCGCGAACCCTGCTCGACCGCGTCAAGAGCAGCCCGAGCCGGCTGACCCCTTCCGATGAACGCCTGCTCGAAGTGCTGCTGGGCGATCCGATGCGCGCGGCCATGGATAATGGCGCGGCGATCTCGTCGCGGGCCGGCGTGCATCCCGCTTCGGCCGTCCGCTTCGCCCGAAGGCTCGGCTTTGCCGGCTATCCCGAACTGCGCAGCTTCATCCAGGAAAGCCTGGTGCAGAGCGAGGGTGACTTTGAAAGCCCGGCGGCACGCATGGCGGCGCGGCTGGCCCGCGCCCCGTCCGGCGGCCTGCTCGATTCCGTCATCGATAGCGAAATTGCCGCTTTGCGCCAGATGCGCCGGGCGGTCAGCGATGACGATATCGCCCACTTTGCCCAGCGCCTGCGCGATTGCCGGCGGATCTTTGTGTTCGGCCGCGGTCATGCCGCCACGCTGTCAGCGCTGATCAGCCTGCGGCTGACGCGCTCGGGCTATGATGCACTCGACCTGGGCGCTCAGATGCATCAGCTGCCCGAGGCGCTCAATGGGCTGACCAACCGGGATGTCGTCTGGCTGTTCGCCTTCCGCAAGGCGCCGGCGCTGGTCGGCGAGATCCAGGCCATAGCCAGCCAGCGGGGCGCTTTGACCCTGGCGATTACCGACCGCCAGGCGGGCCGCTTTGCCAACACGGTTGACCGCCACGTCGTCGTCTCGCGCGGTGCAGCCGGCGAGTCGCAGTCCCTGGTGGTTCCCATGACCATTGCCAACACGATCATCCTCGAGCTCGCCGCCATCGATGACGGCCGCTCCATCCGGGCGCTCGATGCTTTCAAGGCGTTTCGCGCCAGCGGCAAGCTGTCCACCACCCTGCTCTGATCCCCCCTGATTGGCAGCCGCTGCTGCCTGACCACGAGTTTTCCATGAAGATCATCGCCCATCGCGGCTATAGCGCCGATTACGCCGAGAACACACCCCAGAGCTGGGACGCAGCGCTGGCTGCCGGCGCCCATGCCATCGAAACCGATATCCGCTTTTCCAGCGATGGCATTGCGGTCTGCGCCCATGACGACGATCTCGACCGGCTGTTCGGGCGGCCCGAACGGGTGAGCGATGTTGCATGGCCGGAACTGGAAGCGCTGGAGAGTCCAAACGGCGCGCGCATTGCGCGGCTTGCCGATGTGCTGGCTTATGCGGGCAATGGCCATTACGTCCTGCTCGATCTCAAGGATGAAAGCCCGCAGGCGCTCGAACGGATCTGGCAGATCATCGTGGCCGAAGTGCCCGCAGCGCAGCACCCGCTGGTGATCGCAGGGTGCCACGGCCTAGAGGCGGTGCGGTTTTTTGGCGCGCGCGGGGCGACGATCCTGGGCTTTATTCCCGCTCCCGACATGGCCGAGGCGTTCTGGCAGGCCGGCGCGACCACCATCCGCCTGTGGGAAGGCGATGTTTCTCCGGCGCGGGTCACCACCCTGCAGGCGCTTGGCGCCGAGGTCTGGGTGACCAGCGGGGGTGACGGGACTAGTTTTGATGGCGGCGACCATAACGGCACCGATATGGCGGGGCTCGCCGCGATCGGGGTTGGCGGGGTTCTCGTCAATGACGTGGCGCTGGCCGTGCGGCAGGTTGCGAGCCTGGGCTGATCAGACCGGCCTGACATTGCCCATTTTGCGCGATGTTGCGTGTATGGGGCCCGCGGGGCGCTGGGCCACGCCGTTGAGGCCATCGGGCAGTCGTGAACGATCCAGTTCCCGCTGCTGATCGTAGAAGGGCTAGAGGTAGCCCATGTCCGATGATCGAAACAACCGCGCCGTGCCAACCGGAAGGCTGGGACGACTGCTTGGCATGGGCGGCATGGCAGCGTCCATTGGCGCCGGGGTGGCATTTTCATCCGCCCGGCAGCTGTTGAACGGCAGGCCACCGAGCCTGAGCGACCTGCTGCTGGCGCCCGCCAATGCCCTGCGCGTTGCCGACCAACTTTCCCACATGCGCGGCGCCGCGATGAAACTGGGGCAGCTGCTATCTATGGATGCCGGACAAATCCTGCCGGGCGAATGGTCTACTATCCTGGCGCGCCTGCAGGCTGATGCATCGCCCATGCCGCGCTTTCAGCTTGAGCAGCAGCTGGTCCGGCAGTGGGGCCGGGGCTGGCGGGACCGGTTCGACCATTTCGAGATGGCGCCGGTGGCCGCCGCGTCGATTGGCCAGGTGCACCGCGCCACAACCCGTTCGGGCCGCGACCTGGCGATCAAGGTGCAGTATCCGGGCATTGCCGCCAGCATTGACAGCGACATCGACAACGTGGTCGCGCTGCTGCGCCTGTCGCGGCTGATCCCGCCGGGCGTGTCGCTCGATGCCCTGGTGGCAGAGGCCCGCCTTCAGCTGCAGCAGGAAGCCGACTATCTTGGCGAGGCCGACCACCTCACCCGCTATGCCGGCCTGGTTGCCGGCGATCCGACCCTGCTGGTGCCCGAGGTAGACAGCGAGCTGACCGGCCCGGGCGTGCTGGCAATGACCTTTATCGACAGCGAGCCGATCGATTGGGTGATCGGCCGCCCGCAGGCGGAACGAAACCGTATTGCCGAACGCCTCATCCGCCTGACGCTGCAGGAGGTCTTCGACTTCGGTGTCATCCAGACCGACCCCAACTTTGCCAATTTCCGCTACCAGAAGGCCAGCGGGCGCCTGGTCCTGCTCGATTTCGGCGCGACGCGCACCATTCCCGCTGAGCTGACCGAAAAGTTGCGACTTCTGCTGCGGGCGGCGCTGGCGCGCGACAGGGCCGGGCAAACCGATGCCATGGTGGATATCGGCTATTTCGCGCCGGGGCGGCAGCGGCTGGCGCAACTGGCCCTTGACCTTTTGGCCATGGGCATGGACGCGGTCATGGCCGGGCCGATGTTTGATTTTGTGGCGGCAGACCTGCCTCGGCGCGCCCGGGACCGTGCCCTGAGCGCCGGCTTTGGCGCCGACCTCTGGTCGATACCACCCGTCGACACCCTGTTCATCCACCGCAAGATTGGCGGCATGTACCTGCTGGCCAGCCGGCTTGGCGCGACAGTGGATGTCCGCGGCCTGCTGGAAGAGTTTGCCGGGAGCCACTCTTGACCCGTCGACCTGTCACCAGCCGAGCGATCCCGGCTCACCCTTGAACGGCCCGACAATGCCGGGGGTGATCCAGCCACCATAAAAGCCGCCCGGCTGAGGGGTCACGATCTCGCCGCCGACTGCGCACCGGTCCATCGGTCCGGCATAGAAGGCCAGGAAACCAGCGATGGGCGCAAACCGCTCCGTGGGCGCGGCATAGCGCCAGGAGGCCCGCGCCGCGACCCGGCCATTGGCCGCGACATCGAAATAGTCGGCGCGCCCTTTCCATTCACACAGGCTGGAGCCGGCAGCGGGGATCAGGACACCGGCCGCAACAAAATCGGGGGAGATATAGTAGACGGGTGGGTGGCTGGTTTCGAGAACCCGGTAGCATTCGGATGCGTCCACGACAAGGACACCGGCAAAGACAATCTGCACAGGCTTGGCGACATGCTCGAGCCTGGGCGGGCGCGGATAGTCCCAGACGCTTTCCTCGCCTGACCCAGGCTTGATCGGGATTGGAAAATTCACGGTAACGGTCCCCTGACGCTAGACTCTGCGATTGTCTTTGACCCCGGTTCTACGAGCAGGTCTGGGTTCTGGATCTTCTGGCCGGTGGCGCCAGATCAGTAACCGATGCCGAGCGCCCTGGCAGATTTGCGATCAACGCCTGGCCAAAAGCTAGCGGGCCACCTCGTGGACGGCGAAGCGCCGCCTTCTCAGCTGCCGTCTAATCGTTGCGAAACGACAGGCGGACGACCTGGCCGTTCATGACCGCGTTCTGACATTCCAGCAATTGGCCATTGTCGATGCGCCCGGTCGATCCCACGACCAGGATCGGCGCATTGGCCGGGCTTTGCAGCAAGTCTGCTTCGCGGTCGGTCGGCAACCGGGCGCTGACGGTCGTCGAGACGCGCCGCAGTTGCCCCAGCCCCTCGTTGCGGACGATCCGTGTCAGGGAGTCGGTTTCGGCCAGCTTTGCCTGGAGATTATCCACCAGGTCGGCGCGAATGTGACGGACGGTCAGGATAAACGGGATGTCGTTGCCCATGATGAGCCCAGTGACCCGCAACAGCGTTGTATCCGGCGCGACGCCGAGGCTGGTTGCCAGTTCAGTGCCGGCTGGCACCATAACTTGATCAAGCACCTGCATGCTTGATCGCACCCCCTGCCCGTCCAGGACGTCACGAAAGCGCGAGGTCGCGTCAACCTCATAGGTTATGCCGGTCTGCATCACGAAGGAGCCGCGCCCGTTGACGCTGCGGATCAGACCATCCTGCGACAGGGCCAGGTAGGCACGCCGGACCGTGTTGCGACTCACATTGTGGGCGACTGACAGCTCGAATTCGGGCGGCAACTGGCTGCCCGGACGCAATTCTCCCACCATGATCGCCTTGCGCAGCGTGTCATAGACGCGGAACCACTGGGCCGTCATACCGTCGCCTCACCAAATACTTTCAAGCTGTACCTACAGCTGTCATGCACGTTACACAATGCCGTTCTAGACAAGCACCGTCACGGCGAACGCTCCCCTCCGAGCCCGCCCATCACTGAACATAGCAAATCCGCAACCGAAGCGTCGGGCGCCATGCGCATCCGTGTCCGCTGCGGCATGCGCCTTCACAGCCAATTGGCATTCCGAGAGGAGACACCATGACTGATCTCAATCGTCGCACCGTGCTGACCCTGGGGGCTGCGACAGCCGCCGCATTGGCGCTGCCGCGCGCGGCCTTTGCCCAGGCCGACGACCGCCCGGAAGTTACCGTAGCGGTGCAAAAGGTCTCCAATTCCAACACGCTGGAAATGCTGTCGGAACAGTCCAATGTCGGCGCCCGCATCTATACCAGCTATGCCGAGCCACTGATCGGCACCGACTGGATCGGCGACATGTCGCTGCAGCCCTCGATTGCCACCACCTGGACGCGCGTTGACGACTACACGATCGATGTCGAGCTGCGCGATGGCGTCAAATTCCACAATGGCGACCCACTGACTGCAGAAGACGTGGCCTTCACCTTTGGTCCGGACCGCATGTGGGGCGGCGGCACGATTGAAGTGCCTGAGGCCGTCATCGCCGCATCGCGGCGCAGCCTGCCGGCCTTCGAGAGCGTGGAAATCCTGGCGCCCAACAAGGTGCGCTTCCACAATTCCATCATCGATCCGGTAATGGAAGGTCGCCTGGCCAGCGCCATGGGTATGGTCGTGAACAAGCGGGCGTTCCTTGAAACCGGCGACTGGATGACCTGGGCCCGCAAGCCCGTCACCACCGGACCCTATCGCATTGCCGACTTCCAGGCCGATTCCGTGCTCAGCCTTGAAGCCTTTGACGACCATTGGGACGGTCGCCCGCCGCTGGCCAAGCTGCGCTTTGTCGAGACCCCCGAAACCGCCTCGCGCATCAACCTGCTCCTCTCGGGCGGCGCCGACTTTGCGTGTGACATTCCCCCCGATCAGATCGCGACCGTCGAAGCGGACAGCCGTTTCGAGGTCGTCGGCGGCCCGATCAACAACTCGCGCTACACGATCTTCAACAAATCCCACCCCGTGCTGGCCAACCCTCTGATCCGCCAGGCGCTGACCCACTCGGTGGATCGTGACCTGATCGTGGAGGCCCTGTGGAGCGGCCGCACGACCGTACCGCGTGGCCTGCAGTGGGAGTTCTATGGCGACTTCTACATAACGGACCACGAAAACCCCGCCTACGACCCTGACAAGGCCCGCGCCCTGCTGGCCGAAGCAGGCTATGCCGGCGAACCGATCCCCTACCGCGTGCTGAACGACTATTATACCAACCAGACCTCGACCGCCCAGATCAATACCGAAAGCTGGCGCTCCATCGGGCTCAATGTCGAACTGCAGATGGTCGAAAACTGGGGCCAGATCAGCGAAGGCGAGCCAGAAAGCCGCGGCATCCATGACTGGTCGGCCGCTGCCACGCTGCCCGATCCCTGCGTGCAAATGCCCGGCTCCTGGGGCCCGACCAGCAATGGCTGGCGCAATGGCCAGTGGATCAACGAGGAATTCGGTCCGCTGTCAAACGATCTGGAAACCAGCACTGACCACGCCCGTCGCATCGCAATCTGGCGCCGCATGCTCCAGATCATCGAGATCGAAGACCCCGCTTACGTTGTCCTGCACCGCAATGCCTCGTTCACGGCCAAGCGCAAGGACATCCAGTGGACGGCCGCCCAGTCCTTCGTGATGGACTTCAGCCGCCACAACTGGAGCGCGTAAGGCCATGGCCTTCGTCCAGATCCGCGACATGTCGGTGGCCTTCGGCGCCGCTCCGGCATTGCGTGGCATCAGCCTGTCGGTCGAGCGCGGGGAAGCGCTCGGCCTGGTCGGCGAGTCAGGGTGTGGCAAGTCCATCACCTGGCTGGCCGCCCTGGGCCTGTTGCCGCGCTCGGCCAAGGTGGGCGGCTCGGTACTGCTCGACGGTGTCGAACTCATCGGCGCGCCACCGACCGTGCTCGAACCGGTGCGCGGCGGTCGTGTCGCCATGATCTTCCAGGACCCCGCCGCCAGCCTCAATCCGGTGCACCGCATCGGCCGGCAGATCGCCGAGGCCCTCGCCCTGCATCGCGGCCTGACCGGCGCACCGGCCCGCGCCGAAGTCATCCGCCTGCTCGACCAGGTGGGTATTCCCGATGCGAAGAACCGCCTCAACGCCTATCCGCATGAATTGTCGGGCGGCCAGAACCAGCGCGTCATGATCGCCATGGCCCTGGCCGGCGAGCCCGAACTGCTGGTGGCCGACGAGCCCACCACGGCGCTGGATGTCACCATCCAGGCACAGATTCTCGATCTGCTGGGCACGATCCGGCGCGATACGGGCATGGGGCTGGTGCTGATCTCCCATGATCTGGGCGTCGTCTCCGAAACCTGTTCACGCATCGCGGTCATGTATGCCGGCCGCATTGTGGAAGAAGCCGACAGCGCCAGCATTTTTGCCAATCCCAGCCACCCCTATACGCGTGGGCTATTGGGCGCCATGCCCCCGATCAGCGGCCCGCGCCAGAAGCTGGTTTCCATTCCCGGCAGCGTTCCGGAAGCCGCGCGCATGCCAGCAGGCTGTGCCTTCGCGCCGCGCTGCAGCCTGGCCATAGCGGACTGTGGCCGGATCGACCCGGCGGCCGTCAGCGTGGCTGCCGACCATATTGCCGCCTGTATCAGAACCGCGCCTGCCCCTGTGACCGGCCGGACGCCAGAAAGGGTTTTGGCATGACCATCACCGACACGCCGATGCTGAGCGCAAGCGATCTCGCCCGGACCTATAGCGTGCGACGCGGCATGACCGGCCGGGTGACCCATGTGCGGGCGGTCGACGGGGTATCCCTGACCATCGCGCGCGGCGAGACCCTCGGCCTGGTCGGCGAATCGGGCTGTGGCAAATCGACCACCGCGCGGCTGGTGCTGGGCATCGAGCGCCCCGATGAGGGCCAGGTCAGCTTTGACGGCGCCCAGATGCCGCGTTCGGGCAGTCCGGCCTGGGCGGCGCTGCGCCGGCGCATGCAACTGGTGTTCCAGGACCCGCTGAGCGCACTGGACCGGCGCCTGCCGATCGGCATGCAGATCCGCGAACCCCTCGAAATCCACCGCATCGGCACGCCTGCCGAGCAAAACGACCGCGTTGCCGCCGTCATGGCCGAGGTCGGCCTGCAGCCGCACCATGCCAGCCGGCACCCGCATGCCCTGTCGGGTGGACAGCGCCAGCGCGCCGTCATCGCCCGGGCGCTGGTGACCCAGCCGGACCTGCTGGTCTGCGATGAACCGATCAGCGCCCTCGACGTCTCGATCCAGGCGCAGGTGATGAACCTTCTGGTCGATCTGCAGGAGCGGCTGGGCATGGGCATGCTGTTTGTCAGCCACGACCTGCGCGCCGTGCGCCAGATCAGCCACCGCGTCGCGGTGATGTATCTGGGGCGGATCGTAGAGGAAGGAGCGCCCGACGATATCCTGCATGCGCCCGCCCATCCCTATTCGCAGGCCTTGGTCTCGGCCATTCCCCATCCAGGCAAGACCGCCAGGCGCATCGTCCTGCAGGGCGATCCGCCCAATCCAGCCGATCGTCCCGCCGGTTGCGCCTTTCATCCCCGCTGCCGGGTCGCCGCTGCGCGCTGCAGAATCGAGGTGCCGGTGCTCAAGCCACGCCAGACCGATGGGCGCCGCGTGGCCTGTCACGTCGCCCATGGCGAGGTGGCGCCCGGCCATGTTGGCCAATTGGAGTTGAGCTGATGCTGCATTATTTCGGATCGCGCCTGCTCCGGGCAGCCGTCAGCGTGGTGATGGTTGTCACCTTCGTGTTCATCGTGCTGCGCATGTCGGGCGATCCGGCAGTCGTGATCATGGGGGCTGATGCGCCGCCCGAGGCCGTGGATGCCTTCCGCGCGGCCTGGGGTCTCGATCAGCCGATCTGGGTGCAGTACCTGTCCTTCTTCAAGGCGATCTTCAGCGGCGATCTGGGCCAGTCGATGCGCGATGGCCGCGATGCGGTCGCCGTGGTGCTCGAGCGCGTGCCCTCGACCCTGGCGCTGACCGTGCCGGCCTTCCTGCTCAACGTGGGCATCGGCATTCCGGCCGGGGTCTATGCCGCCCTGCACCGCAATACAGCCATCGACCGCTTCGTCATGGTCATGGCCGTTACCGGCTTTGCCATGCCGTCCTTTATCCTGGCCATGCTGCTGGTGCTGGTGTTCTCGGTCAATCTGGGCTGGCTGCCATCGGCCGGACAGGATTCCTGGCACAATGCCATCCTGCCGATAGTCACCATGGGCTTTGGCGGCGCGGCCCTGCTGGCCCGATTCACCCGCAGCGCCATGCTCGAAGTGCTGGGCCAATCCTATATCCGCACGGCCAGCGCCAAGGGACTGTCATGGTCGGCCGTGGTCTGGCGGCATGCGCTGCAGAATGCCGCCATCCCGACCGTCACCATTATCGGCTTCATGCTCGGTGGGCTGGTGGCCGGCGCTGTGGTGGTGGAGAGCGTTTTCTCCTGGCCCGGCGTGGGCCGGCTGTTGGTCGTCTCGGTCTCCAATCGCGATCTGGCGGTGGTGCAGGCCATCGTCCTGATGATTGCGCTGACCATGGTCACCGCCAATCTGGTCGTGGACATCCTCTACGGCCTGCTCGACCCCAAAATGCAGTCGCAGACGCGCGAGGCGCGCGGCTGACCGCGACCTTCATACCAGGAGACAGCACATGGCTGACATTGACGCCACCGAGGGCCCACACACCGATACGATTGCCGCCCGCGGACAGGCCCTGTTCGCCCGACTGGGGCAGTTGCCGGTCCTGATGCTGGTTGCCCTTGCCTGGCTGGGCTTCATGCTGGCCGTCGCGCTGCTGGCCGACCTGTTCACGCCCTATCCCTATACGCAGATGGACCTGCATAACCGGCTGAGTTCGCCGGCCTTCATGGGTGGCACCTGGAGTCATCCGCTGGGCACGGACGAGTTGGGCCGCGACGTGCTGTCCCGGCTGATTGCCTCGATCCGCATGAGCCTGCTGATTGCCTTTGGTGCCACCATTATAGGCGCCGTCATCGGCGTGACGCTGGGTTTCGTGGCGGCGCATTTCCGCGGCTTCATCGAGCAGATCGTCCTGGCGCTAGTCGACTTTTCCGCGGCGATCCCGTTCCTGGTCCTCGCCTTGGCCGTCCTTGCCTTTTTCGGCAATTCGATCACGCTGTTCATCTGCTTGCTCGGCCTGCATGCCTGGGAGCGCTATGCGCGCATCGCGCGGGGCCTGGCCATCAGCGGCAATGCGCAGGGCTATTCGGGGGCGGTCCACCAACTGGGCGCTTCTCCCCTGCGGCTCTATGGTCGCCATATCCTGCCCAATATCGCCTCGACGCTGATCGTCTCGATGACCCTGGCCTTTCCAGAAATCATCCTGCTCGAAAGCGGGTTGTCGTTCCTCGGCCTGGGCGTGCAGCCCCCCAATACATCGCTGGGCAATATGGTCGGCTTTGGCCGGGAATACCTCTCAAGCGCTCCCTGGATCATGCTGGCACCGGCCTTTGTCATCACCATTACCGCGCTGTGCATATCGCTGGTCGGCGACTGGCTGCGCGACAAGCTCGATCCAACCCTCACCTGACACCCCCCATCGGCAGAGCAATGCCGGTTACGAAAGGACGCGACTATGACTGAACTGCCTATCGTTGGCGCCGCCATGACGTTGAAGGACGTCGAAATCAACCGCAACTGGCTGCTGGAAAAGCCCCGCGACCTTGAATTGCAGGATTTCGTGCCGGCCGAAGTGCTGGCTGGCGACTGGCAGAGCGTTGTCGACCACGCCCGGCGCCTGCTCGATGGGCATCAGGGTCGCCTGGGCATGCATGGCCCGTTCATGGGCCTCAATGTCGCCTCGTCCGATCCCGATGTTCAGGCGGTGGTGGCCAAGCGCATGGACCAGGCGCTCGATGTTGCGGCCGCGCTCAACGTGACGCAGATCGTCATCCACAGCCCCTATTCGACCTGGATGCACAACAATCTCGACAACTGGCCCGAGCAGCGCCAGCGCGTGTTCGAGCTCACCCATGCCACCCTTGATGCCGCCGTCAAACGCGCGGAAAACCAGGGCTGCGTCTTCGTGCTGGAAAACATCGAGGACAAGGATCCAGCCGACCGCCGCAAACTGGTGGAAAGCTTCAATTCGTCCGCCTTCGCGCTGTCGATCGATACCGGCCATGCCGCCTATGCCTATGGCTCGACGGGCGCGCCGCCCGTAGACTATTTCGTCCTCGATGCCGGCGAGAAACTGCAGCACGTGCACCTGCAGGATGCCGATGGCTATGCCGACCGCCACTGGCCGCTGGGCCATGGCAATATCAACTGGCGCGCCATTTTCGCCCGCCTGGCCGACATCACCTCGCATCCGCGCCTGATCATCGAAATTCGCGACAAGTCCCAGATCCAGGCCTCCGCGGCCCACCTGGCCGCCCTGGGGCTCGCACAATAGGCCATTGAGCAGATCTGCCGCCCGGACCTCGATCCAAGCGATTGACTGACCCGGGCGGTTTGATTGAACCGAAACGCCTCCTGGACGCTGGCATGCACGATGACCGTGCGTCTCAGCGTCCTCTCAACCAGCGCCCCGCTATTGCTCGACATAAGCGACAACGTAGAATCCGTCCGCTTTTCAGGCCTCCGACACAAAAGCCGTCAGACCGTTATCGGCTCCTTTTCAGACTCAAGTACAGTTCTGGCATTTAGCCATAAAATCTTGGCCATCTACCTAGCTTGCGAGGGGACGGTGCAGTCCCCCCGGTCCGAGAAGTATGGGAGCCTGACGGGTAGCTACTGCTTCAATCACTGGGGGCGAATGCGGGGGAGCCGCCCCCTGTTGACCACTGTTAACGTCGCCGCGGGACCTTCCGCGTCAGCGGAGCGAGCCAGTGGCCGGCCGGATTCTTGTTTATCTGTCGCGTGTCTTCGATGTTACAGCAGGGTTGGTCATGTTCGGGCGCACAGCAGAAATGCGTGGGGCCAGCGCCTGATCGGGCGCTTCTTGAACGATGCCGCAAATGAGCAGCAGCGGCCGCGATCCTGATCACAGTGGCCAGCCGATGACTGCAAGGAAAGGAATTATGATGGGTTTGGCATCGCCATACGAGGGCACGAATCGGCTTTTGCAGTCGCTTTCGGCGGACGACTTTGCCCTGCTGGCGCCAGAGCTGGAGCAGTCATCCCTGCACTTGTTGCAGCCCCTCGAGGTTGCCGATGAGCTGCCGCAGAATTTGTACTTTCCCGAAGGCAGCATTGCTTCGGTTGTTGCGACATTGCGCAGTGGCCGGAATTTTGAAGTCGGACTCATCGGCTGGGAAGGCATGACGGGGACATCGGTGATCTGCGGCGCTCCAAGCCCCTTCGACTGCTACGTCCAGTTCGAGGGTTCGGCGTCGGTCCTGCCGACCGAGGCGCTGGTGCGCGCCATGCGCGCAAGCGAAACGTTGCGCAATGCGCTCAACCTTTATGTCCATGTGCTGTCGATTCAGACTGCCTACACAGCCCTGGCGAGTGCCCATGCCCCTATTCCCGAAAGGCTGGCACGGTGGCTGATGATGATCGACGACCGTGTGGAGGGGAACTCCTTCCCCGTGACGCACGACCTCCTGGCGATCATGCTTGGCGTTCGGCGTGCCGGCGTAACGACAGCGCTGCACGAACTGGAGGGCGAGCATCTGATCAGGTCGACACGTGGACGGATCGACATTCTCGATCGGCCGCGTCTGCAGGCGCGCGCCGGATCCGCCTATGGCGCCACCGAACGCAGTTACGTGGAGCTGATTGACGTCGTGGACCAGCGCCTGGTCAAACTCTGGCGTCATGACCGCTGAAAGCACCAGGCCAGGGCAGAGCGCAGATCCGCGCCTTCACCCCCCCACCCGAAGTGTCACCTCAGTGAGTTTGATGGCCGGTACCAATGCTCGGAGCCGGTAGACGCAAAGCTCATGCCTGCCTTGAGCATCTGCCGGCAAGGACCGCGCCGGCGCACGGCTGATGTGCAGCAAAAGGTCCCGATCTCTGTCTAAACCCCTGATGCGCAAACCCGCTTGCGTTTTCATGCAAGTAGCGCCTATGCTGACACATCCACAGGGGTGCTCCGTAGGTCGGGGCTGAGATGGGGGCGGGAAGCCTTCGGACCCTATAGCTGATCTGGGTAATACCAGCGGAGCGAGGCGGGCGATGTTTTCTGGCGCACAGATTTCCCTTTATCCCATGACCGGCGATTTCGTCGGCGTCATCACCAGCGCCTTGAGCGCGCTCGATCCCTATCGCGAGAGGCTGCGCATCGAGACCGATGATGTCTCGACGCTGCTGGTAGGGCCGCCCGAGGTGCTGTTCCCGGCCATGCGCGACCTGTTCAGTGCGGCGGCCGGAACCGGCGTGCACTGCGTGCTGTCCGCCACCATCTCGCGCGGCTGCCCCGGCGAACCGGACGATGCCATCTGCCAGTCGGGCCAGTTCGAGGGCCCGCTTGCCGCCCTGTCCGAGCGACAGGCCAGTGCCCTCGATGCAGTGCGCACGGCGCCCGACATGGGTGTGTCCTCGGTGGCCCAGTTCTCGCTTTACGTGATGGGCCAGGGCGACCACATGGCGGAGATCTATGGCTGCATCGACTTCCTCAAGCAGTCCGGCACCTTCGAAAAGTCCAAGCACTTCGCCACCAAGCTCAGCGGCGATACGGGGGCGCTGTTCGCCACCCTGGAGCAGGGCTTCTGCCGCTTCGGGCCGCCCGAGGGCCATGTCACGATCGATCTGACGGTTTCGGCCAATAGCCCCAGCGCGCGCTGACGGAAGGTCGTTTCATGTCGAGCCTTCCAGCCTTGCCGCGCCTGCTGGCGCGCCTTTTTCACCTTGCCGGCCCGGCCGTGGCCTCGGTCTCCGGGCTGATCCTCGGCTGGGAAGCCTATGTGCAGCTGTCGGGGATTTCGCCCACCGCCCTGCCCGCCCCGTCGCGCATCCTCACCCAGGCCTTTGAGCACCGGGACGCCCTGGCGCGTCACAGCCAGGCGACGCTGCAGGCCACGCTGTTCGGCTTTGCCGCGTCGCTGACCGCAGCCTTTGTGTTTTCGGTGCTGATCGATTTCTACCGGCCGCTGCGGCGGGCGCTGTTTCCGGTGCTGATCATCACCCAGACGCTGCCGCTGGTGGCGATTGCGCCGCTCATCGTGCTGTGGTTCGGCTTCGGGCTCACTCCCAAGATCGTGCTGGTGGCGCTGGTGACCTTCTTTCCCATGCTGGTGGCCTTGGTCCAGGGCTATGACGCCACCGAGCGCGAGATCACCACGCTGCTGGCCTCGATGGGCGCCTCGCGCTGGCGCATCTTCGTGCTGGCCCGATTGCCATCGGCCCTGCCCTATTTCTTTGCCGGCCTGCGCATTTCGATCACCTATGCCGTGGTCGCGGCGATCTTTGCCGAATATGCGGGGGCGGCGCAGGGGCTGGGCATCTACATCCTCAACGCCAAGAACAATTTCCGGCCCGATCTGGTGCTGGCGGCGGTGCTGGTCAGCTCGACGCTGACCCTGGCGCTGTTTGGCGCCACCGTGCTGCTGCAACGCGCCGCCATGCCCTGGACGCGGCTTTCTGGAGCGCGGCAATGAGCCCGCCGCGCCTGCAGCTGGTCAATCTGCGCAAGAGCTTTGGCGCCGTCGATGTGCTGGCCGATATCAGCCTATCCGTGCAGCCGTGCGAGTTCGTCTCAATCCTGGGCCCGTCAGGGGCGGGCAAGTCGACCATCCTGCAGCTGCTGATCGGGGCCGGCGGTCCCGATGCCGGACAGATGCTGGTCGATGGCGCTCCCCTGTCACCGTCGCGCCACCCCTTTGCCTTCATGCCCCAGGGCGATGCGCTGATGCCGTGGCGCCGGATCATCGACAATGCCACGCTGGGCCTGCAGGTGCAGGGCATGAACCGCCGGGCGGCGCGGGCCCGGGTCACGCCACTCCTGGCCGAGTTCGGCCTGGCCGGGTTTGAGCATCACTATCCGGCGCAGCTGTCCGGCGGCATGCGGCAGCGGGCCGCGCTGCTGCGCACGACGGTGCAGCAGCGGCCCATGCTGCTGCTCGACGAGCCGTTCGGCGCCCTTGATGCCCTGACGCGGGCGCAGATGCAGCGCTGGCTGGCCGGCATGTGGGATCGGCATCGCTGGACCGTGCTGCTCATTACCCACGATGTGCGCGAGGCGGTGCTGCTGTCCGATCGCATCTATGTGCTGTCGCAGCGCCCGGCCCGTATCGCGCGCCAGTTCATTGTGCCGCTGCCCCACCCGCGGCCCGCGCTTGGTTCGCCCGCGCTTGCGGCGATTGAGGCCGATATTCTGCAAACCCTGTTTTATCCGGAGGAAGAACCATGCCGATGATCCGCACGCTTTTGGCCTTGGGCCTGGCGGCCACCCTGGCCACCGCACCTGCGCAGGCTCAGCCTACGCCTGTAACCATGGCGCTCGATTGGACACCCAATACCAACCACATCGGCATCTTCGTCGCCCAGGCCAAGGGCTTTTACGACGAGGCCGGGCTTGATGTGCAGATCCTGCCCTATTCGGATACCTCCGCCGGGACGTTGGTGGCCAACCATGTCGCCGATTTCGGTATTCTAGGCTCCATAAGCCTGCTGACCCAGCGCACGGCCGGCGCGGACCTCGTGGCGACCTATGCCCTGGTCCAGACCGAAACCGGGCGGCTGGTGTTCAAGGCCGACCGGCAGGACATCCAGCGTCCGCGCGACCTCGACGGCAAGATCTATGCCGGCTTCGGCAGCGACTGGGAAAATGCACTGATCGGCACCATGATCCGCCATGACGGGGGCGCCGGCGTGTTCGAGACCGTGACCCTGGGCACCTCGGCCTATGAGGCGCTGGCCAATGGCGCGGTCGACTTCACCCTGGAGGTCTATACCTGGGAGGGCGTCAAGGCCGAGCGCGACGGGCCGGCGCAACGCGCCTTCCGCTATGCCGATTTCGGGATACCGGACCAGCATACCAATTTCATCGGCACCAGCGACGCCTATCTGGCGGAACATCCCGAGACAGCCCGGGACTTTATCGCGGCTACCCAGCGCGGCTACCAATATGCCGTCGCCCATCCCGACGAGGCGGCCGATATCCTGGTTGCTGCCAATGCCGATGCGCTGCTCGACCGGGACTTCGTGCGGGCGTCGCTGCAGGCGCTCATCGACGGCCACTATCTGCAGGGCCCGGATGGCGCCGTGGGCACCATCGACCCGGCCAAGATGGCGGCGGTCGGCAAGTTTGTCTTTGAGGCCGGCATGCTCAAGGACGGCAATGGCGCGCCCCTGACGACCATGCCGGATGTCACCGCCTATTACTCCAATGACTATCTCGGCAACACGCCCTGACCAGAGGTGGGCCTGCCCGCTAGGCGGCGTCCGCGCGCAGCTGGCGGGCGGGCCGCACCGACATCGCCGACCAGGTTGTCACCACACCGGTGGCGATGGTCACCACAACGGCGCCGACAACGACCGCAGCCACCGTCAGCAGATTGGGCGCAAAGGGAATGTCCATGACAAAGGTCAGGATGGCCCAGGCCGCAGACATGCCAAGGGCGGCGCCCATGAGGGCGGCGAGCAGGCCGAGCACGCCATATTCGACGAGGAAGGCGACCACCACGTCGCGGCGGGTGGCGCCCAGCACCTTCATGACCACGGCATCGGCCTCGCGCTGCCGGCGACCGACGGTCATGGCGCCGGCAAGCACCAGCACGCCCGATATCACGGCGAGGCTACCCACCAGGGCAACGGCATTGGCAAGGCTGGACAGGATGTCGTCGATGCGTTGGAGAGCATCGCCCACGGGCAGAAAGCTCAGCTTCGGGAAGGCCTGGCTCAGCCGGCTTTCCACCGCTGGCGCCGCCCCGTCGACAACGTCAATGCTGCCCATGATGGTCTGCGGCGCGCTTTCGACCACGCCGGGAGAGAACAGCAGACGGAAGTTCAGCCCGCCGGCGCGCCAGTCGATGGCCCGGAAACTGGCAATCGTAACTTCGATTGGCCGACCCGCGATGCTGATCGTCAGCTGGTCGCCCACCGACAGGTCCAGCGGTTCGCGCAATTCGGTACTGAGCGATACCAGCGGCGCGCCGGCATAGTCGGATGCCCACCAGGCGCCGTCGGTGACCGTTGACCCCTCCGGCAGGGTGCGGGCCCAGCTCAGGGCCGTGTCGCCCTCGAAGAGGTCGGCAATGTCGTCTGGCACCGGGCCGAGCTCGGCCGTGGGCGTTCCCTTGATCGACTCGATGGTGCCGCGCAGCATGGGGATGGTCGCGAGGGTTTCGATGCCGGGGTCAGCGGCGGCAAAGGCCTCGACCAGCGGCAGTTGCTCGCGGGGCATGTCGAGCAGCACGAAGGCCGGGGCATCGTCGGCGACGGCCCCATCGATCTGGGCGCGCAGGTTCTGGTCGAGCAGCGTGATCATCAGCAGCAGGGCCAGGCCCAGCCCGAGCGACAGTACCACGACGGGGGCCGCTGCACCGGGACGGTGGATCGCCTTGATGGCCTGGCGCAGCGTGGCATTGGGCAGAGGCGGCAGGCGCCGCAACCCCGCCTGCAGCAGCCAGGCGGCCAGGCGCAGCAGGCCAAAGGCGAGTGCGGCGCCCGCCGCATACCAGAGCACCAGACATGGCGCGCCAGTGGTCAAGACTGCCAGGCCGGCAATGGCCGCCAGCGCTGCGGCCAGCGGAACGGCGGTGCGCCACTGGGCCAGGTCGCGCCAGCCCATGGGCGTGTCGGCGCCGGCAGGTGCACGAAACAGTTCGGCCGGCTTGAGCTTTTGCGCGCTGCGCAGCGGCAGCAAGGCGAAGGCAAAGCCGATCAGCAGGCCGAAGCCGGCAGCCGTCAGCAAGGCTACCCCATCAAGGGTCGGCGGCAGGTCGATGGCCAACATGCCCGACAGAACCGGCAGTGCCACAAGGCTGGTCACGGCGCCCAGCAGCACGCCCAGCAGCACGCCGGCCAGCGACAAGACCAAGATCTGGGTGAGGAAATGCACCATGATGCGGGCGCTGGTGGCGCCCAGGCTGCGCATGGTGGCGATCGAGGTCCGCCGCTCGGCAATGTAGGCGGCCACGGCATTGGAGACGCCGACACCCCCCACCAGCAGGGACGAGAGCCCGACCAGCGTCAGGAAGCGGGCGAAGAGGTCGAAGAAGCGCTTGAGATTGGCGGCCGCATCGGCAGGCCGGCGCAGATCCCAGTCGGCGTCGGGGAATTGGGCATCAAGCGCCGTGATGGCAGCATCGGCGTCGCCGTCCTGCAGCATGACCTTGTAGCCATAGCGGCTGAGCACGCCGGCCTGGTTCAGGCCCGCCCCGGCCAGGGCAGAATCGGCGATGATGGCGGGGATGCCGAGCTGAAAGCCCTGCGCCGCCTGGTCAGGCACGCCGAGCAGCGTGGCGCGGATGACAAAATCGGCATTGCCGATGCGCATGGTGTCGCCCAGCGCCAGGTCCAGGCGGTCGAGCGCCCGCGGATCGACCACCGCGCCCGGCAAGCCGTCCCGCATCGCGGTCAGTTCCGCCAGGGCGCTGCCGGTCGCCTCGGGCCCCAGCGTCACCGCGCCCAGCAAGGGGTAGCTGTCGCTGACGGCACGCAGGCTGAGCAGCAGGCTGGCGTCATTGCCGCTGGCGCGGGCATTGAGGTCGAGCACCCGGGCCGTCTGGCCAAGCTCGTCTATCGCGGCGCGCTGTTCGGGGGTGATGTCGGTGCCGCGACTGCGCACCTCGATATCGCCGCCCAGGATCACCCGGGCGTCGCGATCGACGGCCGACTGTAGCGCCGCGCCGACCGACAGGACTGCGGCGATGGCGCCGACGCCCAAAGCGAGGCAGGCCAGCAGAATGATGAACCGCCTCGCATCGCCGCGCAGGTCGAGCAGGGCGATGCGCATCCAGCCCATCAGGCGGCTCATGCCGGGACGCCCTGGATAACCGGAGACAGCCGGCCGTGATTCATGGCCAGCACGCGGTCGGCGCGCCGGGCCAGAGCCGGATCATGGGTGATGAGGAAGACCGCGGTGCCATTGTCCCGCGCCAGGGCGAACATCATGTCAATGACCCGGGCGCCGGTATCCTGGTCGAGATTGCCGGTCGGCTCGTCGGCCAGCAGCAGCTTGGGGCGGTTGACGATGGCGCGGGCCAGCCCGACGCGCTGCTGTTCGCCGCCTGACAGCGCGCTCGGCCGGTGATCGAGGCGGTCGGCGAGCCCGACTGCGCTCAGCGCGGCGGTGGCAGCGGCCATGATCTGGGCATAGGAACGGCCGCTCTCGGCGATCTCGAGCGCCAGCGCCACATTCTCCAGCGCGGTCATGGAGGGAATCAGGTGAAAGTTCTGGAACAGGATGCCCAGGTTCTGCCGGCGGAAAATCGCCAGTTCGTCCTCGCCGCGGCCGGTGACGGCGGTACCGGCGACGGTCACGCTACCGTCAGTTGCCTGTTCGAGCCCGCCCAGTACCATGAGCAGTGAGGTCTTGCCGCTGCCCGACGGGCCGACCACGGCGACGACCTCGCCCGGATCGATGCTGAACTCGATATCCTTGAGGATATGGAGCGGCGTCGCCCCCGACTGCAGGTGCAGGTTCATCCGGAGTCTCGACGACGGGGCTGCGCATGGGCGGCACTTTCTGGCTGGTCAGGTATTACACAGGTATGCGCTCTTGATGGAAAGCACAGTGACGATGAACAAAATTCTCCGTGACAGGCTTCGCGGCCTCGCCTTGGCGGCGGCGTTTGCCCTTGCCGGCGTTGCCGCTGCCCCTTGCCGCCGAGCAGACGCTCATGCTTTATGGCGATTCTCTGATGGCCGGCCTGGGTCTTTCCGAACAGGATGGCTTTGCCGGCCGCCTGCAGGCGGAGCTGGGCGACGAAGTGACCATCGTCAATGCCAGCGTGTCCGGCGATACCTCGGCCGATGGCCTCGCGCGGCTCGACTGGTCGCTGGGCGAGCGACCCGATGCCGTGGTGCTCGAGCTGGGGGCCAATGACATGCTGCAGGGCCTGGACGTGGCTGCGATGCGCCGCAATCTGACGACCATGCTGGAGCGCTTCGCCGCCGAGGGCATTCCCGTGCTGCTGGTGGGCATGCGGGCCAGCCCGAGTCTCGGCAGTGACTATGTGCAGGAATATGAGGCGGTGTTTCCCGAACTGGCCAGGCAGTTCGATACGGCATTTTACCCGTTCTTCCTGGATGGGGTGGTCACCGATGCAAGCCTGAACCAGGCCGACGGCATGCATCCCAATGCGGCCGGCGTCAGCAGAATCGTCCAGTCCATCCTGCCCTCGGTCAGCGCGCTGCTGAAATCTGCCGCTAGTGGCCTAGAGCCCGGCCGGCGGCATTGCGGGCTGTTCGGCCAGCGGTAGCCGGGCCAGGCGGATGAGGCGGAAGGCGACCAGCAGAGCCAGCAGCATGGCGCCGCCGCTGACCAGCATGACGCCATTCCAGCCCCAGGCGGTCCAGGCATAGCCGCCAATGGTGCCCAGGACAGACGAGCCGAGGTAATAGGCAAAGAGATAGATCGCGGTTGCCTGGGCCCGACCGATCACGGCCCGGCGCGCCACCCAGGCGCTGGCAATGCCATGGGCGGCGAAATAGCCGATGGTGGCAATGGCCAGACCCAGGATGATGACGAGTGTCGACGGCACGGCGGTCAGCGCCACGCCCAGGGCCATGATTACCACGGTGGCCCAATAGACCTTGCGCCGCCCCAGGCGCTGCGCCAGCCCACCGGCAAAGGCCGAGCTCAGGCTGCCCAGCAGGTAGACGATGAAGATGGCGGCGATGGCCGAATGGCTGAGCGAAAAGGGCGGCAAAGCCAGCCGGAAGCCGGCATAATTGTAGAGGGTGACGAAACTGCCCATCAGCAGGAATGCCGAGGCGAACAGCCAGGGCAGTCCCGGATCGGTAAACTGCAGGCGGAGCCGCCGGACCAGTTCGCCCACGCGTAGCGGGCTGCGGGAGGAATGGCGCGGCGGCGGCAGCAGCCAGACCACGACCAGGGCCGCGAGAGCCACGGCCACGCCGAGCACGGCCAGAGCGGGCCTCCATCCCAGCCAGTCGGCCAGCACGCCGCTGACCAGGCGCCCGGCCATGCCGCCAATGGCGGTGCCGCCGATATAAAGCCCCATGGAAAAGCCCAAGGCCTCAGGCTCGATTTCCTCGGCCAGATAGACCATGGCCACTGCCGGCAGGCCGGACAGGGTCAGGCCCATCAGGGTGCGGATGGCGATCAGCCACCCCCAATCGGGCGCCCATGGCAGCAGCAATCCCAGCACGGCGGTGAGCAGGACAGCCCAGACCATCAGCGTCTTGCGGCCGATACGGTCCGAGACCCAGCTGGCCAGCAGCAGGGCCACGGCCAGGGTGGCGGTGGTGGCCGACAGGGCCAGCGAGCTCGCCCCGGCATCAAGCCCGAACTCGGTGGCAAAGATCGGCAGCAGGGGCTGCACCGAATAGAGCGAGGCAAAGACCGCAAAAGCCGAGAGAAAAAACGCGATATTGGCGCGCCAGAATGCCGCCGTACCCCGGCGGATCACCAGATCAGACAAGATGGGCATCCCTTGAACGCGGCGGCATGATCAGGGCCAGGGCCCAACTATTGCATGGTGCGCGGCACTTGGCACCGCGCACCCGCTGTCTCAATCCTCTTCGACGAACACTTCCTGGCGCTTCTTGCGAATGCTGGGCAGCACGGCGATGACCACGGCCAACACGGCCAGGCCCAGCAGGGTGGCCGAGATCGGCCGCGTCACGAAGATCGTCGGATCGCCGCGCGAGATGATCATCGCCCGCCGCAGATGCTCTTCCAGCAGAGGCCCGAGCACGAAGCCGAGCAGGAGCGGGGCCGGTTCGCAGCCGAAGCGGATCAGCACGTAGCCGAGGATGCCGAAAAAGGCGATGGCATAGATGTCGAAGATATTCTGGTTGATCGAGAAGCAGCCGATGCAGGCGAACAGCACGATGGCCGGAAACAGCGCCCGATAGGGGATCGAGAGCATCTTCACCCATAGCCCGACCAGCGGCAGGTTGAGCAGCACCAGCATGACATTGCCGATCCACATCGAGGCGATGATGCCCCAGAACAAAGCCGGCTGGTCGTTGATGACATTGGGGCCGGGGGTGATGCCCTGCAGAATGAACGCCCCCACCATAAGCGCCATCACCGGATGGGCGGGAATGCCCAGCGTCATCAGCGGGATGAACGAGGTCTGCGCCGCGGCATTATTGGCCGATTCCGGTCCCGCCACGCCCTCGATGGCGCCCTTGCCGAACTGCTCGGGCGTCTTGCTCAGCCGCTTTTCGGCGGAATAGGAGGCGAACGAGGCCAGGATATGCCCGCCGCCGGGCAGGATGCCCAGCACGGCGCCGAGCCCGGTGCCGCGCAGCACCGGCCCGATGATGCGCCGGAAGTCATCCTTGGTCAGCCAGAGGTTCTTGACCGCCTTGACCATGACGTCGCGGTTCTTCTCGTTCTCGAGATTGCGCAGGATTTCGGCAACGCCGAAAATGCCCACGGCCACCGAAACGAAGTTGAGCCCCGAATAGAGCTCGCGCACCCCGAAGGTGAAGCGCGGCTGGCCGGTATAGATGTCCTGCCCCACCATGCCGAGCAGCAGGCCCAGCACGATCATCGCCAGTGCCTTGAGGATGGAGCCATGGGCCAACGCGATAGAGACCAGCAGGCCCAGCACGATCAGCGCGAAATATTCCGGCGCGCCGAAGTTCAAGGCTGCCCGCGCCAGCGGCGGGGCGAAGAAGGCCAGCAGTAGCGTGCCCACCGTGCCGGCAAAGAACGAGCCGAGCGCGGCGGTTGCGAGGGCCGGCCCGGCCCTGCCCTGCTTGGCCATCTGGTAGCCGTCAATGGCCGTCACCGCCGAGGAGCTTTCCCCCGGCAGGTTGATCAGGATGGCCGTGGTCGAGCCGCCATACTGGGCGCCGTAATAGATGCCGGCCAGCATGATCAGTGCCGTCGATGGTCCCAGCGTAAAGGTGATGGGCAGCAGCATGGCGATGGTGGCGGTCGGCCCGATGCCGGGCAATACGCCCACCAGGGTGCCGAGCAGCACGCCGATGAAACAATAGAGCAGGTTGGTCGGGTCAAGCGCGACCGAAAAGCCAAGGCTCAGCGCGGCAATCATATCCATGGCGTTTCTCCTACAGGCCGAGCCAGGGGCCGAACCAGGGCACCTGGAAGCCGAGCCCGATCTTGAAGATCAGCCCGCACATGACGGTGAGCCCGGTCGCCAGCAAGGCGGCGAACAGGGGCGAATTCATCCGGCTGGCCATGGCCGTGGTGAAGGCGGAAATCACCACCACCGGCACGAAACCCAGGCCGCGAATGGCGACGGCGAAGAAGACGATGACCCCCGAGATCAGGATGATGCCGCGCCAGGCCACCGGGTCGCGCAGCTCGATATCGGGCTTCTTCAGCCCGCTGGCCGCCACGCCGAGGCCCAGCAGCACCAGCACGCCTCCGAGCAGCAAGGGCATGAAGCCAGGCCCCATGCGGAAGGCGGTGCCGACCTCATAGTTGAGCGATTCAGCGACGAAGTAGGCGCCGAAGGCGGCAAACAGCCCACCCGACACGAGCTCCTTGGTCGAAGCATTGATGGCCATCGGGCCCCCCACAAGTTTCTTGCTTGGTGCTCCGCGGCCAGGCCGCGGAGCAGGTTTGCCGATCAGTCCGCGTAAACGCCGGCGGCCTCTATGACGCCCTTCCAGAGCGCAATCTGGCTGGTGAGCGTTTCGGTCAGGGCGGCCGGGGTCGCTTCTGCCGCGGCGACCGGAACGGTGCCGAGTTCGGCAAAGCGGCTGATCACCGTCTCATTGGCCAGGGCCGCCTGCAGGGCGGTCTCAAGCCGGGCAATGATCGCGGCATCGGTGCCGGCCGGCGCATAGAGTCCGTGCCAGACGCCGATCTCGAGCTCAAGGCCGCCTTCGGCCGTGGTGGCCAGGTCGGGCAGATTGCCCAGGCGCTCGGCCGAGGTCACGCCATAGGCTTTGACTTCGCCGGCCTGGATCTGGCTGGTGGTATTGGTGGTCTGGTCGCAGATCAGGTCCACCTGGCCGCCGATGATGTCGGTCATGGCTGGGCCCGAGCCCTGATAGGGCACCGTGGTCATCTGCGCATCCACCGCATCCATGAACAGCATGCCGCAGAGCTGGCTGGCCGAACCGATGCCGGCATGGGCATAGGTGATGTTCTCGCCTTCCGCCTGCACATAGGCGATCAGCTCGGCCATCGTCGACGGCTCGAAATCCTTGCGGGCAACCAGCGTCATCGGCACCGAGGTGACGAGACCGATAGTGGCAAAATCCACGGTCGGATCGTAAGGCAGGCTGCGATAGAGCGTCGGCGCCGTGGACATACCGATATGGTGCAGCAGCAGCGTATAGCCGTCATTGCTGGCCGTCGCGACCTGGCCGGCACCCAGCGTGCCGCCGGCGCCGCCGACATTCTGGATCACCACCTGCTGGCCGAGGTCCTGGCTCATCACTTCGGCGACGAGGCGGGCCACTGTATCGGTGGGACCGCCGGCGGCGAAGGGGACCACCACGGTGATGGGTTTGCTGGGGTAATCCTGCGCTATGGCCGTGCCGGCAAAGGTCATGCCCGCAAGCGCGACGCCCGTGGCCAGGGTGAGTAGGGTCTTTTTCATTATTGGTCCTCCCAAATTGCAGGGTGCGGGCTCCCCGCCGCACCTCTGCCCTCTCCCTAGCAAGACGCGTGCCACGGCGAAAATGCAAGGCAGGTATGCAATTCCCCTGTCTCGTGCTAGCAGCATGAGCAAGAACTTGCCTAACGACGGGCGAGGTTTCGGCAATTTCTTGCCCAAGGAGCATGCTTGGCCAGTCGCTTCGGCTTTCGTGACCTGCTCAATCGCCGCCAGCTGATCCTGGCCTTCGTGGCGCTGGCTGCCATTATGCTGACCGGCTGGGCCGCCTTCGAAATCGCCCTGGCCGGCGCCATTGCCAATGCGGGCCAGCAATCGGACCGGCGGCTGGCCCTGTTCGACCGCACGCTCGAGGCCATCATCGAGCGCTTTCACTACCTGCCCTCAAGCATCGCGCTGGCCGAAGAGGCGCGCTCCGTCCTCGAAGACCCGGCGGACCCGGACCGGCGCGAGGCCGCCAATGGCTTTCTGTCCAAGCTCAACGAAACGGCGGGCGCTGGCGAGCTCTTCATCATGGACCCCGACGGCGCCGTGGTGGCTGCCTCCAACTGGTGGGCCTATGACAGCTTTGTCGGAGAGAACCTGAGCTATCGCCCCTATTTCGAGGAGGCGATCGTCGATGGTGACGCCAAATTCTATGCCGTGGGCTCGGTGACCGGGGTCGCCGGCTATTTCCTCGCCCGCCGCATCGACGGGCCCGATGGTCCGCTTGGTGTCGCGGTGACAAAGATCAATCTCGGCGAGATCGAAGCCAATTGGTGGCGCTCGGGCGAGCTGATTGTCATCGTCGACGTCAACAATGTCACCATCCTGTCGACCCGGCCGGACTGGCGCTATCGTCCGCTCGCCACGCTCGATCCGGGGGCGGCCAGCCGCATTGCCGACCAGCGGCGCTATGGCCAAGCCGGCATGATCGCCGCCCCCGTGGCCACCGCTGTCTGGCCGTCGCGCGGCACCCAGTTCGCCCTGCTCACCGGCGAGGACAGCGAGACCTCGGGCTATTTCATCCTCGACGAACTGCGCCTGCCCACCCATCAATGGCGCATCGTCGCCTTCACGCCGACCGGACCGCTGTTCCGCGCCGCCTGGACGGCCGCGGCAGCGGCGGCGCTTGCCGCGGCGGCCAGCCTGCTCATCGTGCTGCTGCTGGTGCAGCGGCGGCGCATCGTCGCCCAGCGCCTGGCCGAGCATGACCGGCTGGAGCTGCGGGTGGCCGAGCGCACCGAAGACCTGCACATTGCCAATGAGGCACTGCGCGAGGAAATCGCCGACCGCATCCGCGCCGAAAAGGCCGAGCGGGCGGCCCAGCATGGCCTGGTGCAGGCGGCCAAGCTGGCCAGCCTGGGCCAGGCCCTGGCTGGGGTGGCGCACGAGGTCAGCCAGCCGATCGCCGCCCTGCGCATGCAGACCGCCAGCGCCAAGCTGCTGGCCCGCGGCAAGGGGCCCGAGCTGCTGGACTTGCTGGGCGCCATGGAAGGCGTGCTCGGTCGGCTGACCGCGCTGACGGGGCATCTGAAAACCTTTGCCCGGCGGGAAACCGAGATATCGATCCGCAGCGATGTCGTTCATATCGTGCACAATGCCGTGGAACTGGCAGGCCATCTGACCGAGGCGGGGCAGATCGTCATCGCGCTGGACGCGCCGGACGCCCCGCTGCTGGTCATCGGCAATCCGGTGCATATCGAGCAGGTGCTGATCAATCTCATCAGCAATGCGGCCGATGCCATGGAGGGGGTCGATCATCCGCTCCTCACCATTGCCGTCGCGCAGCGCGAGCAGAGCGTGGTGCTCAGCCTCAGCGATGTCGGCACAGGCATCGATCCGGCCGTCGTCGAGACGCTGTTCGACCCCTTCGTCACCACCAAGCAGCCGGGCAAGGGCCTGGGCCTGGGCCTGTCGATTTCCTGGGGCCTGATCCGGGACATGGGTGGCCGCATCCTTGTCGAGAGCACACCCGGCGCCGGCACCACCTTCACCGTGGTGCTGCCGCTGGCGCCGAGCGAAACACGTCTGGAGTTCGAACCCGCATGACGCCAACGGCCGTACTGATCGTCGATGACGAGGGCATTGTCCGCAATGCCCTCAACCAGTGGCTCAGCCTCTCCGGCTTTGCCGTGAGCGCCGCGGCCAATGCGCGCGAGGCCATGGCCAAGGTCGTGGAAACCCGCCCGCTGGTGGTGATCTCGGATGTGCGCATGCCGTTCCAGAGCGGCCTCGAGCTGCTTACCGCGATCAAGGAGCAGGATCCCACCATCGCCGTCATCCTGATCACCGGGCATGGCGATGTGCCCATGGCGGTCAAGGCCATGCGGGACGGCGCCTTCGACTTCCTGCAAAAGCCCTATGAGCCCGAGCAACTGGTCAGCGTCATCGAGCGCGCCGCCAACCAGGCCCGGCTGCAGCGCGAACTGCTAGACCTGCGCCGGCGCCTCGACGGCGGCAGCGAACAGCTGGCCGGCCGGCTGATCGGCCCGTCGCGGGCGATGGAGGAGGTGCGCAATCTGCTGCTCGACATCGCCGCCATCGACACCGATGTCATCATCCAGGGCGAGACCGGCACCGGCAAGGAGGTGGTGGCACGCTGCCTGCACGACTTTTCCAGCCGGGCCCAGGGCCCCTTCGTGGCCGTCAACTGCGCCGCCATTCCCGCCGAACTGATCGAATCCGAGCTGTTTGGCCATGAATCGGGCGCGTTCACCGGCAGCGCGGGTGTGCGGATCGGCAAGTTCGAATTCGCCAATCACGGCACCCTGCTGCTCGACGAGATCGAGGGCATGCCGCTGCTGGCCCAGGCCAAGGTGCTGCGGGTGATCCAGGAGCGGATGGTGGAAAGGGTCGGCTCCAACCGGCAGATTCCGCTCGACCTGCGGATCATCGCCGCCACCAAGGTCAATCTGGAGCGCGAGGCCAATGCCGGGCGTTTTCGCGCCGATCTCTATTTCCGGCTCAATACCGCCACCGTGGACCTGCCGCCCCTGCGCGAGCGGGGCGACGATGCCCTCTTCCTGTTCCAGCACTTCCTCGCGCTGGCACAGCGGCGCTTCAACAAGCCTGAACTGCCCCTCCATCCGGCCGATATCGGTTCAATCCTCGCCCATGAGTGGCCGGGCAATGTCCGCGAACTGAAGGCGGCGGCGGACCGCTTTGCCATGGGTCTGTCGCGGCGCGAGCAGTCGATGAGCGCACTGCTGGGAGCCAATGACCCCATCGAGCCGGGCCTGGCCGAACGCGTCGCCAGCTATGAGCGGGGCATCATCGAGGAAGAGCTGCGGCGCCAGAACAATTCGATTGCCGCGGTCTGTCTCGCCCTTGGCGTGCCGCGCCGCACCCTGACGGAAAAGATGACCCGGCTCGGCGTCACCAGGAGCGGATCGGGCTGACGCGACGGGGCCAGGTGAAATCGTCTGCGGATGCGGCGCATACGAAATGCTGGTGCGACCGTCGAGGCCGATGGCGCTCAGAGATCGTGCAGCTGAACGCTTTGCGCGGCGCTGGCCAGCAGGGTGCGGGCGACCAGGGCTTCTTCCTTGGCGCCGCCGGTCAGATCCACTTGCAGCATGAAGGCGTCGGGGTAGCGGGCCTGCAGGTCCCCCAGCAGGGATGAATTGAGCAGCGGGAACGGGCCGACCTGCTGGATGCCGGCCGCAGCCGAGCCGACGTCCAATGCCACGCAGCGGTCGACGCCCTGGCTGCGCAGTTTGGAGGTAACGGCGTCCAGATCAGCGGCGGTGTTAAAGATGCCGATCGCGGCGCGGCGACGTACCTCAGGCATGGGAGCTCTCTGCGCGATCAGTGGCTGTTGCCGTCACATTCGGCAAGTTGGCGGAGACGCTCAAGGCTGCGCACCTGGAAGCTGCCGCGGTCGGGAAGATCAATGATGCGCAAGGAGCGCAGCCGGGTCATGTTGCGGCTGACGGTTTCAATGGTCAGGCCGAGATAGTCGGCAATGTCGGCCCGGCACATGGGCAGCGGCAGGCGCTCGCCCGAGGCGGGATCGGCCGATTTGCGCGCCATGGTCAACAGGAAGCTGGCAATGCGCTCGATGGCCGTCTTGCGGCATAGCAGCAGCGACAGGTCCTGCAGCGTCTCGACTTCGCCGCGCGCCACTTCGAGCAGCTTTTCGGCCAGTTCGGGGCGATCGCGCATGGCGCGCAGCAGCGACAGCTTGTGGATGACGCGCACCCGTGTGGTGGTCAGGGAGTCGCAGTCAAAGCGGTAGGTATCGCCGTGGCCGAAGCCGACAATGTCGCCGGGAAAGGCAAAGGCGACGATCTGGCGGCGGCCGTCGGGAAAGATCTTGTAGGCGCGCACGGCGCCGCTGAGGATTTCATAGAAGGCGACGGTGTCATCGCCTTCGCGAAACAGGGCGTCATAGGGGGCCAGCAGGCGTACGGCGCCGGTACCGGTGCCCTCGCTTGGCCAGAGCGTTTGAGTCTGCAATGGGGATACATTATCAGAGAGCTGCATGATGAATCTTCCAAACCGCAAATCATCGTGGATGTGATCTATATGCGCCTGGCCGTGTAAGCGCCGTGCGGTGCCTTTGTCGTGATTTGTAACCCAATGTAACGGGCGCCCTGCCCTTGCATGCGAGATGCCGAGCCAGACCCATGAGCGATCGCCAGCATCACATTCTGATCGTCGATGACGACGCCCAGATTCGCCGCATGCTGCGGCGCTGCTTCGAGGATGAGGGCTATCGCGTCAGCGAAGCCATGGGGCAGGCCGGCGTCGATGCGGCACTGGCGACCGGGGTGGACCTGATCACCCTCGATCTCAACCTGGACGGGACCGATGGACTCTCGATCGCCCGCGCCATCAGGCAGAACTGGGACCTGCCGATCATCATGATCACCGGCAAGGGCGACATGATCGACCGTATCGTGGGGCTGGAGATCGGCGCCGACGACTATATCGCCAAGCCCTTCCATTTGCGCGAAGTGCTGGCCCGCGTGCGCTCGGTGCTGCGCCGCACGCAGCCGCGTCCGGCCCCGCTCGCCACGGCCTCAGCGTCCGCGCCGGCCAAGGCGGCCCGGGTGAGTTTCGATGGCTTTGTGCTCGATCTGGATCGCCGCGATCTGCGCGGACCGGACGGGGAGATCCGCCTGACCAGCGGCGAGTTCGACCTGCTGGCGCTGTTCGCCCGGCACCCGCACCGTGTGCTCAGCCGCGATCAGATCATGGATCTGCTCAAGGGGCATGACTGGAGCCCCAATGACCGCAGCATCGACAATCAGGTGGCCCGGTTGCGCAAGCTGATCGAGCCGGACGCCCGCGCGCCCCGGCTCCTCAAGACTGTGCGTGGCGCCGGCTACAGCTTTACCCCGCAGTCGCTGCAGTCCTGAAGGTCAGGACTTGAGCGCGTCGTCGATGGCGGCGGCGAGCTCGGCCAGGCGATAGGGCTTGTTGAGGATCTTGAGGGGGCCATCCCCGACCGCGCCGCCCTCGCGCGACAGTTCCTCGGCATAGCCCGAGGTCAGCAGTACCGGCATGTTGGGATAGAGCGCCTGCACCTTGGCGCGCAGCTCGAAGCCGCTCATCCCGCCGGGCATGACCACATCGGAGAACAGCAGGTCCACCGGCCTGCCGCCCGCCAGAATGTCGATGGCCTCGGCGCCGCTGCCCGCCGCCAGGACGGTGTAACCGAGCTGCGTCAAACGGGTCACGGTCAGCTTGCGGACCCGTTCGTCATCCTCGACGGCCAGGATGGTCTGCCCTGCCCCGACCAGCGTCGAGCCGCCAAGGTCGGCGTCGACGACGAGCGTGGGTTCGACCCGGTGGCGCGGCAGATAGATCGCGACGATGGTGCCCTTGCCGGGGGCGCTGTCAATGGTGGCCAGGCCGCCCGACTGCTTGGCAAAGCCATAGATCATCGACAGGCCCAGGCCGGTCCCGCGTCCCATCTCCTTGGTGGTGAAAAACGGCTCGAAGGCGCGCTCGCGCACGGCGCTGCTCATGCCTTCGCCGGTATCGGAAACGGTCAATTTGACATAGTCGCCCGCATGCAGCGTATCGAGCCGGCTGGCCATATCGTCGCTGACGGCCACATTGGACGTCTCGATCACCAGCCGTCCACCATTGGGCATGGCATCGCGGGCGTTGACGGCAAGGTTGACGATGGCGCTCTCGACCTGGGACGGGTCGACGCGCACCGGCCACAGGCTGGGCGTGAGGGCACTAGAGAGATAGACGGTTTCCCCCAGGGTGCGGTGCAGCATGTCGGTGAGACCGAGCACGAAACTGTTGAGGTTGATGCTCTCGGGCTCGAGATGGGAGCGGCGGGCAAAGGCCAGCAGGCGGGCGGTGAGGCGGGCGCCGAGATCGGCGGCGTCGAGCGCCTCGGTGGTCAGCTCGCGCTGCAGCGGCGTGGTGAGCTTGCCTTCAAGCATTTCCAGATTGCCGATGATGACGGTCAGCAGATTGTTGAAATCGTGCGCAATGCCGCCGGTCAGCTGCCCCATGGCCTCCATCTTCTGGGCCTGCCGCAGCGCGATCTCGGTGGCCTTGTGGGCCGACAGATCGTGAATGATTCCGGTAAAGAAGGTGCGGCCGTCCATTTCAAATTCGCTGACGGCCAGGTGCATGGGAAAGACCGTGCCATCGCGGCGCCTGCCGCTGACTTCCCGGCCGATGCCGATGATCCGCCGGCGGCCGCTGGAGCGGTAATTGTGCAGGTAGCCGTCGTGCTCGGCATGGTAGGGCGCGGGCATCAGGAAATGCACGTTGCGGCCCAGAAACTCTTCCTGATCATAGCCGAACAGGCGCGCTGCTGCCGGATTGACCGTAGTAATGGCGCCGTGATCATCAATGGTGATGATGCCGTCCACCGCCGATTCCAGGATCGACTGAAGCTTGCGCGCCTGGCCGAGCAGGGAGGCATTCAGTTCTTTATCATCGGACACTGCTGGCACATCCTGGTTTTGACCCGCTGAGTCCTAACCGGCCCACCTCCCCCGCACAAACGAAAAGGTCCCCGATACAGGCCTCCCCAATCGCTTCTGATCTTGATGCAGGTCAAATCACGGCAGCCAGCGCCTTGGTAGCCTGCGGTATCGGCGGGCTGAGTCTGGCAGCGTGATCCACACCTCCAGATGCGTCTGTTGCTCGCCAGGGAGGAAACCAATGGCACATATCGTCGTACTCGGCGCCGGACTTGGTGGCACCATCATGGCCTATGAACTGCGTGATGCCCTGGGGGCGGAGCACCAGGTCAGCGTGATCAACAAGGGCCCGGAATATTCGTTCGTGCCCTCCAATCCGTGGGTGGCCGTGGGCTGGCGTGATCGCGAGGCCGTAACGGTTGATCTGGGGCCGGTCTTTGCCAAGCGCAAAATCGGCTTTCACCCCGAGGGCGCCAAGCGACTGCATCCAGCCGAGAAGCGCGTCGAACTGACCGACGGCCGGAGCGTCAGCTATGACTATCTTGCCATCTCGACGGGGCCGGAACTGGCCTTTGACGAAATCCCGGGCTTCGGGCCGGAGCACTTTACCCAGTCGGTCTGCCAGATCGATCACGCCCTGGCGGCCAAGCCGGCCTTTGATGCGCTGGTGGCCAATCCGGGGCCGGTGATCATCGGCGCGGTGCAAGGCGCGTCCTGCTTCGGGCCGGCCTACGAGTTCGCCTTCATTCTCGAAAAAGCCCTGCGCGATGCCAAGGTGCGCGACCGCGTGCCGATGACCTTTGTCACCGCCGAACCCTATATCGGCCATCTCGGTCTCGATGGCGTGGGCGATACCAAGGGCATGCTCGAAAGCGCCATGCGCAACCGGCACATCAAGTGGATCTGCAATGCCAAGGTCGACAAGGTCGAGGCCGGCAAGCTCAGCGTATCGGAAATCGCCGAGGATGGTTCGGTCAAGCAGGCGCATGAGCTGCCCTTTGCCTATTCGATGATGCTGCCCGCCTTCCGCGGGGTGGCTGCCGTACGCGATATCGAGGGGCTGACCAATCCGCGCGGCTTCATCCTGGCCGACAAGTATCAGCGTAACCCCGCCTTCCCGGAAATCTTCTCGGTGGGTGTCTGCGTGGCGATCCCGCCCCTGGCCAAGACGCCGGTGCCCGTGGGCGTGCCCAAGACCGGCTTCATGATCGAATCCATGGTCACCGCCACGGTGCAGAACATCGCCCGGCTGGTGGCGGGCGAGCAGCCCAATGCCATTCCCACCTGGAACGCCATCTGCCTCGCCGACTTCGGCGATTCCGGCATTGCCTTCGTGGCGCAGCCGCAATTGCCGCCGCGCAATGTGAACTGGTCGGCCGAGGGCAAGTGGGTGCACCTGGCCAAGATCGGCTTTGAAAAGTATTTCCTGGGCAAGATCCGCTCGGGCAAGTCAGAGCCCTTCTACGAGCATCTTGCCCTGCAGGTCCTGGGCATCGACAAGCTCAAGGCGGTCAAGACCGAGCCGGCCGAATAGCGGTCGGCAGACACCCCGCGCAGAGCAATGGCGCCTGAAGGCGCCATTGTTGACGGATATCAGTTCACGGCGCCGCGGGAATTGGCGCGCAGCGGTGTTGCCGCAGGGGGGCGGCAGCGCACATCCCGGCGGAAGTCGGTGGGCGACATGCCGGCGATCTTGCGGAACGACTTGTTGAAGGCACTGAGTGAACCAAAGCCGCTATCCATGGCCACCTGCAGCACATTGGCCTCTTCCTGCATCAGCAGGGCCTGGGCATAGCTGAGCCGCATCAGGTTGACATAGTCGTTGAGGGTCATGCCGGTGGACTTCTTGAAGACCGTCATGGCGTATTTGGGATGAATGTCGGCGGCCGCGGCAATGTCGGCGGAATCGATGTCCTCACGGAAATTGTCGGCGATGAAATCGCAGATGCGCACCACGATCGGCGATGAGTGGTGATCGAGTCCGTCCACCGCGCTGACCACATCGGCCGGTCCCGGCAGCAGGTCATAGGCGTCGAAGCGCACCCGTTCGATGCGCAGCAGCAGCTCATCGACGGCCATGCTGGCCTTCATCGGGTCACCGGAGCGCGCATAGTCGTTCCATCGCGCGAAATTGACCGGGTCTGAGGCGTCGGTGGCGCGGGTCACCAGGGTGGCCCCCTGCATCAGCTTTGACTGCACGTTCTGCGGCAGCCGCAGACGAAAGAAATGCACCAGCGGCAGGTGCCCGCCGGCATAGATCAGGTCGTCGGAGGCATCGTCGAGCCAGTGCGGCAGACCGCCCCAGAACAGGGCCATATCCCCAGCATTGAAGCGCACATCATGCCCGCTCATGCGGTAATGCGCCCAGCCGCGAACGATAAAATTCACCTCGACCTGGGCGTGCCAGTGGGCCGCGCGCATGACCAGGGGCGATGCATGAAACATCTGCAGCTCGGTGGGCAGCCGCTCCACGCCATTGGCCTCGGGCACATAATAGGCTCGGGGCGCCATCTTACTTTCCGCCAACTCTACATACCTTTTGGCATAGACGTATTGCACCAGAAGCATAGCTTAGGAAGGGCTCGCGCTAAGAGCAAATGAAAAGGGAGGATCTTTCATGAACCGCATCGCATCACGGTGGCACCAGAAGCTCGCCGTCGCCCTCGCCGGCATCAGCCTGCTCACCGTCGCCGCCGCATCGGCCGGCGAAATCTCGGTCTGGGTCTGGGACAAGGCCTTCAATGGCGACACCATGCGCGAGGCCGGCGCTCTCTACACAGCCGAACATCCCGACGTCACCTTCAACGTCGATGACACCGCAAGCCAGGACGATATCCGCGCCAAGCTGCAGACGCAGCTGCTGGCCGGCAGCACCGAAGGTCTGCCCGATATCGTGCTGATCCAGGACGACATTGCCCAGAAATACCTGCAGTCCTTCCCGGGCGCCTTTGAGCCGCTGTCGGACTCGATCGATATGTCGGTGTTTGCGCCCTACAAGGTCGCCGCCGCCACGCTGGACGGCAAATCCTATTCCGTGCCCTTCGATTCGGGCGTAACGGGCCTGTTCTACCGCTCCGACTATCTCGAGGAAGCCGGCTTCACCGCGGCCGACCTCGACAATATCACCTGGGATCGCCTGGTCGAAATCGGCACCGAGATCAAGGCCAAGACCGGCCATCTGCTGCTCGACCTCGACCTCAACGATACCGGCCTGATCCGCATGATGATGCAGTCGGCCGGCCAGTGGTACTTCAACGCGGACGGCAGCCTGAACATCGTCGACAATGCAGCGCTCAAGAAGGCGCTCGAGACCTATGCCAAGTTCTACCAGGCCGACCTGGTCAAGCCGGTCTCCGGCTGGGCCGAATATACCGGCGCCTTCACCTCGGGCGAAGTCGCCATGGTTCCGGTCGGCGTCTGGATCACTGCCACCATCAAGGCCAATGCCGATCAGTCCGGCATGTGGGGCGTCGCCCCCACGCCGCGCATGGACCTCGAAGGCTCGGTCAATGCCTCCAACCAGGGCGGTTCGAGCTGGTTTGTCCTGTCCTCGTCGGACAACAAGGAAGAGACCATCGACTTCCTCAACACCGTCTGGGCCGGCAATAGCCAGTTCTACCAGGACATCCTGATCAAGCGCGGCGCCGTGGGCTCGCTGCTCGCTGCGCGTGAAGGCGATGCCTTCAAGGCCTCCGACGACTTCTTCGGCGGCGCGCCCGTCTGGCAGAACTTCTCCGATTGGCTCGGCCAGATCCCGAGCGTGGACTACGGCACCTTCACCGCCGAAGTCGATGCGGCCGTGCAGGCCCAGCTGCCCACGATCATCGAGGGCGGCGACATCGACGCGGCGCTGCGGGCGATCAACGACCAGGCCACCCAGCAGATGCAATAGGCTGACTGACGGGGCGGGCTTCGGCTCGCCCCATTGGGTCGGGTGCCGCCTTGCGGTGCCCGGCCGCTATCGGCCGTATGGCGTTGCACTATCAGGGAGGCTGACAATTGGCACAGGCGCGACTGGATCGCCGCGAGCAGATCACGGGCTGGGCATTCATCGCCCCTGCCCTCGTGCTGCTCGGACTGTTCATGATCTATCCCATCGTCTGGTCGCTCTGGATGAGCTTCCAGGTCGGCAAGGGGATGAATCTGAGTTTTGGCGGCTTCACCAATATCATGCGGCTGACCAAGGATACGGTGTTCCTGCGGGCGCTGGGCAATACCTTCACCTTCTTCATAATTCAGGTGCCCATCATGATCACCCTGGCGCTGCTGTTCGCGGTGGCGCTCAATGATGCGACCCTGAAATTCCGCGGCCTGTTCCGCACGGCGATCTTTTTGCCCTGCGTGACCTCGCTAATCGCCTATTCGACGCTGTTCAAGTCGATGTTCGCCACCGACGGCGTGGTCAACCAGGCGCTGATGGCCATCCACGCCATTTCGGGGCCGATCTCCTGGTTCGGCGACCCCTTCTGGGCCAAGGTCGTGGTCATCATCGCCATCACCTGGCGCTGGACCGGCTACAACATGATCTTCTACCTGGCGGCGCTGCAGAATATCGACCGCTCGATCTACGAGGCCGCCCGCATTGACGGCGTGCCGGCCTGGGCGCGCTTCCGCTACCTGACCATTCCCATGCTCAAGCCGGTGATCCTGTTCACCACGGTAATCTCCACCATCGGCACGCTGCAGCTGTTCGACGAGGTCTACAACTTCACCGCCGGCACCGGCGGCCCCTCGGATTCGACGCTGACCCTGTCGCTCTACATCTACAACCTGACCTTCAAGTTCATGCCCAGCTTCGGCTATTCGGCCACTGCCTCCTGGGTCATCGTCATCGTGGTCGCCATTCTGAGCTTCCTGCAGTTCCTTGTCGCCCGCGACCGGAGGGTCAAGCCATGACCGTTTCGCCGACGACCGACATGGCTGCCGACCGGGCCGTGGCGACGCGCTCCTTCATGCCGGGCAATGCCTGGGCCCTGGTGCGCCGTGGCCTCGTCTATCTGATGCTCAGCGTGGCCGCCTTCATCTCGGTCTTCCCGTTCTTCTGGATGATCGTGGGCGCCACCAACAGCTCGGCCGACATCATCAAGGGCAAGGCCAGTTTCGGCGATGCCCTGTTCACCAATGCCGCCACATTCTTCACCCAGGTCGATGCGCTGCGGGTGTTCTGGAATTCCGGCTTCATCGCGGTGGTCGCCACCGCGCTGACGCTGGTGATCTCCTCGCTGGCCGGCTACGGCTTCGAGATGTTCCGGTCGCGCATTCGCGAGCGCATCTTCAGCCTCTTGCTGCTGCTGCTGTCGATCCCGTTTGCGGCGATGATGGTGCCGCTGTTCGTGATGTTTGCCCAGGCCAAGCTGGTCAACACCTATGTGGCAGTGATCCTGCCCACGGTGGCCTCGATCTTCATCATTTTCTACTTCCGCCAGGCGACCAAGGCCTTCCCGAGCGAATTGCGCGACGCGGCCAAGATCGACGGGCTCAAGGAATGGCAGATTTTCCTGTTCGTCTACATGCCGGTGATGCGCTCGACCTATGCGGCGGCCACCATCATCATCTTCATGACCAACTGGAACAACTATCTCTGGCCGCTGATCGTGCTGCAGACGGCCGAGAACAAGACCATCACCCTGATCCTCTCCGCCCTCACCTCGGCCTATACCCCCGATTACGGTATGCTGCTGTTCGGGACAGTGCTCGCCACCCTGCCCACCCTCGTCATTTTCTTCCTGCTCCAGCGCCGCTTCGTCGAAGGCATGCTGGGCGCGGTCAAATAGGTGCAATCAACATGAGCAGCTTGAAACTCACGGGCGTGCGCAAGTCCTACGGCAATCTTGAGGTCATCAAGGGCGTGGACCTCGAAATCAAGAGCAAGGAATTCGTCGTCTTTGTCGGCCCCTCGGGCTGCGGCAAGTCCACCCTGCTGCGCATGATCGCCGGCCTCGAACATATCAGTGCCGGCGATCTCGAAATCGGCGGCCAGCGCATCAACGAGGTTGATCCGAGTAAGCGCGGCATTGCCATGGTGTTCCAGTCCTATGCGCTCTATCCGCATATGACGGTGCGCGAGAATATGGGCTTTGCCCTGCGCTTTGCCGGCGTGGCCAAGGACCAGATCGCCATCCAGGTGCAGGAAGCCGCGCGCATCCTGGCGCTCGAGCCGCTGCTCGACCGCGTGCCCAAGGAACTCTCGGGCGGCCAGCGCCAGCGCGTCGCCATCGGGCGGGCCATTGTGCGCAATCCGCAGGTCTTCCTGTTCGACGAGCCGCTGAGCAACCTCGATGCCGAGCTGCGCGTGCATATGCGCATCGAGATTGCCCGGCTGCACAAGGAGCTGCAGACCACCATCGTCTATGTCACGCATGACCAGGTTGAGGCCATGACCCTGGCCGACACCATCGTGGTGCTGCGCGACGGCCGCATCGAACAGGTGGGCCGGCCGCTCGACCTCTATGACAACCCGGCCAATCTCTTCGTTGCCGGCTTTATCGGCTCGCCGCGGATGAACTTCATGGCCGGCCGTGTCACCGCCTCAGGCCAAGGCTCGATCACTGTCGAGCTGACCCATCAAGGCAAGGCTCAGGTCACCCTGCCCGTTGCCGGCACGGCCCCCGCTATCGGCGACGCCGTAACGGTTGGCCTGCGGGCAGAGCATTTCGGGGCTGCTGGTGCCGGTGGCGCCGACATTCATCTCGATATCGATGTGGCCGAGCATCTCGGCTCGACCAGCTATATCTACGCCAATACCAAGACCGGCGAGCAGATCATCATCGAACGCGAGGAATCGCGCAACGAGCTCGATCGCGAAAGCATCACCGTCTCGATCGATCCGGACCGGGCCTATCTGTTCGACGCCCAGGGCCTGCGCATCCAGTAGCGCTGGCCGTCCAGCACTTCCATCAACCGGCCGGTTGGCCGGACCTCTATTTTTGACGAAAAGGACCATTTTCATGGCTGAGAAAATTCGCTGGGGCATTATCGGACCCGGCAGCATCGCCAAGGCGTTTTTTGGCGGTGTCGCCGATTCCAGGCATGGCGTGATCGCGGCCATTGCCACCCGCAATCCGGACAAGCCGAACCTGGTCACCGACTTCCCCGGCGTGCGCGTCGTCAAGGGTTATGAGGCCCTGCTGGCCGATCCCGAGATCGACGCCGTCTATATCGCCGTGCCCCATACCGGCCATGCCGAATGGGCCATCAAGGCCGCCGAGGCCGGCAAGCATGTGCTGGTGGAAAAGCCCTTTGCGCTATCCTCGTTTGAAATCAGCGCCGTGCTGCATGCGCACAAGAAGGCCGGCACCTTTGCCGGCGAAGCCTTCATGTATCGCCTGCATCCGCAGACCGCCAAGCTGATCGAACTGATCCAGTCCGGCGTGATCGGCGAGGTCCGCATGATCCAGTCGAGCTTTGGCTTCTCGATGGGCAAGTTCCAGCCCGAGCATCGCCTGTTCGCCTCCGCCCTGGCCGGCGGCGGCATTCTCGATGTCGGCGGCTATCCCGTCTCGATGGCCCGGCTCATCGCCGGCGCCGCCATGGGCAAGCCCTTTGCCGATCCGGTCAAGGTATCGGGCACCGCCAAGCTCAATGCCGAAGGCACCGATGACTGGGCCGCGGCAGTGCTGACCTTCGAGAACGGCATTGTCGCCCAGGTCTCCTGCGCCGTCATGGCCAATCTCGACAATGTGCTGCGCATCCACGGCGCCGATGGCCGCATCGAGGTGCCCGATTTCTGGTTTGCCGGTGGCGACCGCACCAAGGGCGAAGGCCGGATCGATATCATCAAGCAGGGCAAGACCGAGACGATCAGCGTCGGCGAACAGCGCCACGTCTATTCCTTCGAGGCCGATGCCGCCGCCGAGGCGATCATGGCCAAGCGGCAGGAACTGGCCGCGCCCGGCATGGGCTGGGACGACAGCCTGGGCAATGCCCGCGTGCTCGACCAATGGCGCCGCGACGCCGGGATCGAATTCTCAGTCGAAAAGCCGGCCAACCGCCGCACGACCCTGGACAACCGCACGCTCGGCGCCAACAACGGCGTCATCCCCAAGCGCTCCATTCCGGGCCTTGGCAAGCAGGCTTCGGCCGTGGCCTTGGGTTTTGAGGATTTCCGCAGCTTTGCCTCGGGCGCCATCCTGCTCGACGCCTTCTGGGAAAAGGGCGGCAATATCTTCGACACCGCCTTTGTCTATGGCAATGGCTATACCGAAAAGCTGTTCGGCGAATGGCACACCAATCGCGGCACCCGCGAGGGCGCCGTCCTGATCGGCAAGGGCGCGCATAGTCCCCTGGTCTATCCAGACGTTATCGCCAAGCAGCTGACCCAGTCGCTTGACCGGCTGCAGACCGACTATGTCGACGTCTACTTCATGCACCGCGACAATCCGGAGGTGCCGGTCGGCGAGTTCGTCGATGCCATGGATGCCGAGGTCAAGGCTGGCCGCATTCGTGGTCCCTTTGGCGGCTCCAACTGGACCATGGAGCGTTTCGACGCCGCCGTGGAATATGCCGAGCGTACCGGTAAGGCCAAGCCGATGGCGCTTTCCAACAACTTCGCCCTCAGCGAAATGCTGGTGCCGATCTGGGATGGCTGCGTCACCTCGGCTTCGGACGAATGGAAGAAGTGGCTGACCGATACCCAGACCACCAATTTCTCCTGGTCCAGCCAGGGCCGCGGCTTCTTTACCGACCGCGCCGGTCGCGACAAGACCGACAATGAGGAACTGGTGCGCTGCTGGTACAATGACAAGAACTTTGCCCGCCGCGACCGCGCCATCGAGCTGGCCAAACAGATCGGCCATAATCCCATCCATGTGGCTCTCGCTTTCGTCCTGGCCCAGCCCTTCCCGTCCATCCCGCTGATCGGGCCCCGGACCCTGGGCGAGTTGGACGACAGCCTCAAGGCCTTCGAGATCAAGCTGACGCCAGAGCAGGTCGCCTGGCTCGACCACGGCTAGGAAAGTTGAAAGGGCCCCGTGGGGCCCTTTCTTTTGGTCGTTTGGTCTCCTCGGCACGACCTAGTCGTTCAGGTGCGCGGACATGCCCACCCGGAGGGATGTGCCGCGGGCTGTGCAGTAGGTGCCAAAAGACGCTGGTCGCGCCGCCGGGCGTTCGCGGCTCATGGCGCCAATCAGCTTGAGCGGCTGCTTGCCGCGGCTTGCGTCCTCGAGGCTGATATTGGGCAGTTCACAACGCACGCAAGGCTCGCGCAGGCAAAGCGATGTCTGGTCGAACCGCAGTTCGGTTGCCGTTTCCTCGGCAAAGGCGGCGTGGGTACCGGACAGCACGATATTGGGCCGGAAGCGCTCCACCACTATCGCCGCTTCGCCCCGCCCTGCCAGGCGGGCATTGAGCGCCGACAGCGAGACGGTGGACACCGCGTGAATGGGGTTCAGGCCTGCCCAAAGGTGCGCCTGCTCGCCGACGCGGACGAGGCGGCAGGGCGATCCCAGCCGTTCGGTGAGCCAGTTGGCGACGGCATCGCCCTGATCCCGCCCGGCAAGGCGATAGCCTTCCTGTTCCACCATGACGGACGTGTCCGACGCATCCACTGGCAGCGGCCCAAGCGCGCCGTCGTGATCCCGCAATACGAGACTGCCCCCGTCGAGCCTGGCCGACAGCAGGGCCATGCGCGGGATATCGCCCTGCCAGAGCAGGCTGCCGTCCGGTCGCGTGACGATCCATTCCCGGTCGCCCCGCAAAGACCCGCTTGGCGTGATTTCGGCCTCGGGGACCGCCATCCCGGCCAGCGATTTGACGGGATAGATGGAAATCTGGTCGATGCGAAAGGTGCTCATGACGATCCCTGCTGGCGCGACGACCCCATAGCCGACCTCATATCGCCGTCGCCACCGCTTCGGCGGCTTCCGAGCAGGCAACAAGGCCCTGCGCGAAAGGATAGCGCTCCATCATTACCGGGATGGACAGGCAGAATATGTCGGCCTGCGATCGGCCATCCAGGCGCAGGCGAAACTGATCGTCTTCACTCTGGCCATTGCTGCGCTTGAGCGGGTCGGCGGTGGCGAGCGCCTGGTCGAGCTGGTTGAAACCCAGGTCCGATATCGACGCCGCTTTCTGCCCGCGGGCATCGATCAGCGTGCCGAAGGTCTCCTCCCGCCCGCTGGCCGTCAGCGTGAATTCCCCCGCGCCATAGCGGATCGTGCCACCGTCGCCCAGCGCCACGATGTCGAGGCATCCGGCGCGATGGAGGGCGAGCAGGCGCAGGATGGACAGGTGCGGCACGCAGCCATAGGCGTCAGCAAAGACCGGCGCGACATGGCTTCTGAACCGGGCGAGATCGCGTCGATCAAGGAAAGGCACGATCTCGCTGAAAACCTCATGGGCGCGCATCATTGTGTAGCGCCACATCACCACGCGGCGGTCGCGATAGTCGCGCCGCGATTCATCGAGGTTTTCCGCCACGGCATCAAAGCCCTGGCGCGTCTTGCGCAGGGCGAAATAGGCCCTGGCAAAGCCTTCAGGCGTGAAGCGCGCCAAGCCCAGACTGTCGACGAAGGCGGGATCAGCGGACACCATCTGCTGTTTGAAGAGCTTCCAGGCCCTGCCCAGCAGGCCCTTCTGGCCTTCGTGGCGCAGCATGTCGAGCCGCGCCGGCGTAAAGATCATCAACGGCTCTTCGGGGATCGGGTAATAGAAGTCGGCATCGGGGACGGTGCCCTTGCGCGACGCCATGACCAGACGCAGCTTTTGCTTGGAGAGGGGCCTAAACGACAGGGCATTCTCGTCGCCGACGAAATTGCCATAACGGCTCGCCAGGCCGACAACGGCGTCGATCGCGCTGAGCGAAGACCCCAATATCAGCGCCGCCCGATCGCTGCCCAGCGCGAGATCGTGCACGGGATAGGGGGAGCGGAACAGCCCCGGCAATGGCGCGGGCTTTTCCACCTCCGTAAGATGACCGGTGGCCATGACCACGGCGTCGAAGCGGCGTCGGGCCCTGCCGCTGCGCCGCTCGATGAAGAGCGTAAACCCCGCGCCATCCGGCTTGACGTCCAGCACGCGGGTCTGGGTCTCGATGACGACGGTCTGCCAAGGGGCGCAGGCCTGCACCAGGCGCGTGAGCTGGTCGGTGTAATAGGCGCCGATCAGCACGCGCGGATAAAAGTCGCGATCGACGACCTGCTCGCGGTCGATACCAAACTTTTTCAGCAAAGGGCCGTCCGCCGAGCGGACCCAGTCGGACAGCGATACCAGGACCGGCGGAATCTCGACGGAGGTGATGTTGGCCATCATGTCCGCCGTATTGTGCTCCTCCGAATAGGGAATGCCGCAGCCGGCCACCTGTCCGGCTTCAAAAATCGTTATGTGCAGCCGGTCTGACTTTTGCAGGAGATTTTTGAGCGTATAAACGGCCGTTGGTCCGCCGCCGACCAGGGCGATCCGCTTGATTTGTGACATGTGCTCGGTACCAGAATACTGCAACGCAAGGGGTAATGCGCGACACGCCCAAAGGGATGTCGGTGAACCGCATTGTGATGATAAAAGTTCATGCCGCCGCCGCCCAGACGTTGATCAAGGGCGGCACAGGGTCGGTTCTGTCCGTCCCGTCGGCTCTTTCCCGCGATCGACATTCTTTGCCAGGCATTGGAAAAACTTATCCCCGCCCCCTAAACCTTCCTGCATACTTGCTCCATTCCCGCCATTCACGCGGCCCCGACGCAGGGTCGGGCGGGGAGGATCGGATGGAGAGGGCGCTCTCCTGCGTGGGCAGAAAGTTGGCAGCCGGACCTGCAATATTGGTACCGCCTGATACCAGACCCCCTAAGCAAGCCGATACCGTGATGGGCGGCCCTTGGCTCCCCGAGTTAGTAACTGGATTGAGTCAAAGGCCGCCCATTACCCGTGACACCGCAAGCGCAAGCCGGGCGGCGTTTCGGCGCGTCCGGTTATTACGCCCATCGACCCCGCTCAGATGCCCGGTACGATCAGGCAGCGACCGGTTTGCGCAGCACGCCCCATTGCGACAGGAAGGCCTTTTGCAGCAGCGATACCGGCTCGAACAACGGAATTTTGTCGAAATAGACGAGGTTGGAATGCGGGCTGGTGCGTTGCTGATTGAGGCCGAGCCGCTCGAGCAGCTTCATCGCCCAGTCCATGTGCGGCACCGGCGAGGTCAGCAGCAGCTGCCCGCCCGGCTTGAGCAGGTCATAGGCCTGCTGCACCAGGTCGACATGTTCAATCACTTCAAAGGCGATGACGACGTCAAAGGAAGCCGGTTGCAGGCCCAGCTGACGCCACTCGCGGATGTCGCCGACAATATCGGCCGGCGCCACCAGATCGGCCCCGACATAGTGCTGCCAGCCATTGGCGCGCAGATAGTCGCCGACCCAGCGCGAACCGCAGCCGATTTCGAGGATCCGGGCATGCTTGGGAATGGGCAGCAAGAAATGCTCGATCTTGCGGCGCTGCGCGTAGTCACTGAGTGCGGGCACCACGGTCTCCCCTTTGGTCCTGGGCAAGTGTTGGCCCCAATGTGGTTAAGATCGGCTGAATCGGCGACCTTTGCGTTTCGGGTAGCCCGGTTACGCTTTTGTGGCTGCTTGCAGGCGGTATCGCCCTGACCTATGTTCATCGTCGCGGGACGATAGAGCCCCGCAATGTTCTCAGGGCGGGGTGCGATTCCCCACCGGCGGTAAAGGCAGCAATGCTCAAGCCCGCGAGCGCTCCGCGAAGGCGGAGGTCAGCAGATCCGGTGTGACTCCGGAGCCGACGGTATAGTCCGGATGAAAGAGAACGGGACCAACGCTGGCACGCCGCGCATCCGCACCCTTTTTGGGCCGGTCGAGGCACCGGCGAGACTTCCCGTAACCCTGAGGAAACTGGTTACGGAAAGGACTTTTTATGAACCACGTTTCCTCGACTCCCCAAAATGGTGCCACGACAGGCGCCCTGTTCATGGTGGTGGCAAGCCTCGCTTTCGCCGGCACCAACCTGCTGCAATCGTCACTGCCCACCCCGGTGGAATATGGCGGCTATGGCATGAGCTCGACCGGCATGGCTTTCTGGCAATATCTCATCGCCTCGGTGCTGGCGCTGCCGCTAATCGCGCGCATCGGCATCGACAAGCTGCGCACCACACGCCCGCTGGCGCATGAAATCCGCGCCTTCGTCTCGGCGCTGGGCGTGCATGTCTTTGTCTATGGCTTCGCCTCGGGCGTGCCGATCTGGCAGATGGTCACTTTGCTGGCCACCGGCCCGCTCTTCATCATCCTCGGCTCGACGCTGTTCCTGGGCGAGCGCGCCTCCACGGCCCGGATCCTGGCGGGCCTTGTCGGCTTTGTCGGCGCCATCATCATTTCGGGCGTCGGCAGCGAGGGCCTCAGCCTGACCACACTGATTCCTGTCGCCGCCGCAGCGCTGTGGGCCACGACCGACGTGCTGACCAAATATCTGGCCCGCGAGGAATCGCCGGAAACCCTCACTATCTCGCTGCTGGTGCTGGTAACGCCCAATCACCTGCTGATCCTGCTGGCCGTCAACGCCTTTGCCTTCCTGGCGCCCGGTGCCGTGCCGGCGGGCCTCGCCACCGGCTTCCCATTCGCCCTGCCCTCGGGCAATGCGTTGTGGCTGCTGCTGCTGCTTGGTGCTCTCACCGCGGCCGCACAGTATCTGCTCAGCTATGCCTACAAGGTGGCCGACGCCACCTATCTGCAGCCCTTTGGCGACCTCAAGGTGCCGCTGAGCGGCTTGCTGGGCTGGATCGTGCTGAGCCAGATGCCCTCGGTCTGGTTCTGGCCCGGCTCGCTGCTGATCCTGGCGGCCTCGACCTTCATCCTGTGGGCGGAAACGCAGAATCGGCAGAAACTCAGTCTGGCCTGATCGACCCCGGGTCGCCGTCCGCGGCGGCCCGATTGTTCTGCTGGTGGAACGGGCGTTCGAGAAAACTTGATCCCGGCCGCGGTTTGGGGACTATGCTGGGCGCAAGACGAGAGCCCGCCATGACCCAGACCGACACCAGAGACCTTCCGCCCGAGGATTTCGAGACGCTGCGCGCCGTCATTCTCGAGCGCAGGGGCGAATTGCCCAAGCGACTGACCCAGGTGGCCGCCTATGCGCTGGACCATCCCGACGAAATCGCCTTTGGCACCGCGGCCAGCATTGCCACCTCGGCGCAGGTGCAGCCCTCGACGCTGGTGCGCTTTGCCCAGCATTTCGGCTTTGACGGCTTTTCAGGACTGCAATTGCTGTTCCGTGCCCGGCTGCGCGGCCGCACCTCATCCTATGAGGAGCGGCTGAAGACGCTGGAACAGGACGGCGCGGCTTTGGCCGAGAGCACCACGCTCTTCAACGGCTTCGTCGCCGCGGCGCACCGGTCCATCGATGTCCTCGCGGCGGCGGTCGATCCCGATGCCCTGGAACGAGCGGTGACGCTGCTGGCCCAGGCCGATACCATCTACCTGATTGCCAAGCGCCGCTCCTACCCCATCACCAGCTACATGGCCTATGCCTTTGGCAAGCTGCGGGTGAAGTGCCACCTGGTAGGCACCTCGGCCGGCATCGATGACGATATCCTCGCCATGGCCACACCGCGCGACGCGGCCTTTGCCATCAGCTTTGCCCCCTATGCCTCCGAGAGCGCGGCCCAGGCCCGGGCTTTGGCCCTGCGTGACATTCCGGTGGTGTCGCTCACCGATTCGGCGTTTTCGCCGCTGGCAGCCTGCTCGCGCGAGTGGTTCGAAGTGGTCGAGGCGGACCATGCCGGCTTCCGCTCGCTGTCGGCCAGCATGGCCTTTGCCATGGCGCTGACCGTCTCGATTGCCGAGCATAGACGGCGCAGCTAGCCGCCATTTGGTCACGAGCCTGAACGCATGATGACTGGCGGCGGCAGCAAATTCCATTGATGGAACGGGCATTCCATATTGACGCAGAGCCGGAACCTATGTTTCATCGCAGGTAACAGTCTTCCGGATCAAACCGGCAGGTCGTGGATGGAATGGGAGGACAAGAGTGAGCACTGCGCAAGCCGGTACCGGCGCAAAGACCCTCGACGTCATCACCATCGGCCGCGCCTCGGTCGACCTTTATGGCCAGCAGATCGGCACGCGGCTGGAAGACATTGGCAGCTTCGCCAAATCGGTCGGCGGTTGCCCGGCCAATATCGCCGTCGGCACGGCGCGGCTGGGGCTCAAATCGGCACTGATCACCCGGGTCGGCCATGAGCAGATGGGCCGCTTCATCGTCGAGCAGCTGGCGCGCGAAGGCGTCGAGACGGCCGGCATCGCCACCGATCCGGAGCGGCTGACGGCGCTGGTGCTGCTGTCGGTGGAAGCCGAAGGCGTCTCGCCGATGATCTTTTATCGCACCGACTGCGCCGACATGGCGCTGTCGGAAGTCGATATCGACCCGGACCTGATCGCCTCGGCTCGCGCCATTGTGGTCACCGGCACGCATTTCTCGCGGCCGCATAGTGAGGCGGCGCAGAAAAAGGCGATTGCCCTGGCCAAGGCCAATGGCGCCCGAGTCGCCTTCGATATCGACTATCGCCCCAATCTCTGGGGCCTGGCCGGCCATGATGCCGGCTTCGAACGCTATGTCGCCTCCGACATGGTCTCGCAGAAATACCAGTCGGTGCTGCCCGACTGCGACCTGATCGTCGGCACCGAGGAGGAGATCCTTATCGCCTCCGGCGCGGCCGACCTGCTCTCCGCGCTCAGGACGATCCGCTCGTTGTCCTCCGGCACGATCGTCCTGAAGCGCGGGCCCATGGGCTGCATTGTCTATGACGGCGCCATTCCCGACGATCTCGAAGCCGGCATCGTCGGCAAGGGTTTTCCCATCGAGGTCTATAATGTGCTGGGCGCGGGCGACGCCTTCATGAGCGGCTGGCTGCGCGGCTGGCTGACGGGCGAAAGCCATGCCACCAGCGCCACCTGGGCCAATGCCTGCGGCGCCTTTGCCGTGTCGCGGCTGATGTGCTCGCCGGAATATCCGAGCTGGACCGAGCTGAGCCATTTTCTGGCCAAGGGCAGCTCCGAACGCGCCCTGCGCAAGGACCCCGTTCTCAACCATCTGCACTGGGCGACCAATCGCCGGCGTGCCATTCCCGGCCTGATGGCCCTGGCCATCGACCATCGCAGCCAGCTCGAAGACATGGCGGCGGGCGATGCGCAGAAACTGGCGCGCATTCCCGCCTTCAAGGCGCTGGCGGTCAAGGCCGCGGTGCAGGTCGCCAATGGTCGGCCGGGCTTTGGCATGCTGCTTGATGACAAATATGGGCGCGATGCGCTCTTCGCCACGTCCGCCCTGCCCGATTTCTGGATCGGCAGGCCGATCGAGCTGCCCGGCAGCCGGCCGCTGCAGTTCGAGTTCAGCCAGGACCTCGGCTCGCGGCTGGTGGACTGGCCGGTCGACCACTGCATCAAGGTGCTGTGCTTCTATCATCCCGACGATGCGGCCGCGCTCAAGCAGCAGCAGGTCGAAAAACTCCGCACCGCCTATGACGCCGCCCGCAAGGTCGGCCGCGACCTGCTGGTGGAAATCATTGCCAGCAAGCACGGCGCGGTGGGCGATGACACCATTGCCCGGGCCATGGGCGAGATCTACTATGCGGGTATCCTGCCCGACTGGTGGAAGCTCGAGCCGCAGGCCTCGGCAGCGGCCTGGGCGGCGATCGATGCCGTGATCGACAGCCGCGACCCGCATTGCCGCGGCATTGTGCTGCTGGGGCTGGAAGCCAGCCATGCGGCGCTGGAAGCCGGCTTTGCGCTGGCGCGGCAGTCGCGGCAAGTCAAAGGCTTCGCCGTGGGACGGACCATCTTTGCCGCCGCCGCCAAGGCGTGGCTGGCCGGCAGCCTCAGCGATGAGGATGCCGTGGCGGACATGGCAAGTCGCTTTGGCGCGCTGGTGGCGGTCTGGGAAAAGCTGGGTACGGGCAACGCGGCCTGAGGATCGGGCCGCGCCGGTTCACGGTGATGAAACGAATACAGGCGCCCGTGGCGCCAATGACGAGGAACAGGGCGATGAGCCAGAACACCGTGCGACTGACAATGGCCCAGGCCGTGGCGCGCTTCATGACCATGCAGAAGACCGAGATCGACGGGGAGATCGTGCCGATCTTTGGTGGCGTCTTCGCCATTTTCGGCCATGGCAATGTCGCCGGCATCGGCGAGGCGCTGCATGGCGTCAAGGATACGCTGCCCACCTATCGGGCGCAGAACGAGCAGGGCATGGCCCATGCCGCCATTGCCTTTGCCAAGGCCAGCTTCCGACGCCGCTTCATGGCCTGCACCAGTTCCATTGGCCCGGGCGCGCTCAATATGGTCACCGCTGCCGCCCTGGCCCATGTGAACCGCCTGCCCGTGCTGCTGCTGCCTGGCGATGTCTTCGCCAACCGCCTGCCCGATCCGGTGCTGCAACAGGTCGAGGACTGGGGCGATGGTAGCGTCACCGCCAATGACTGCTTCAAGCCGGTCAGCCGCTATTTCGACCGCATTACCCGGCCCGAGCAGATCATGCCGGCTTTGCGCCGCGCCATGGCGGTGCTGACCGACCCGGCCGAATGCGGCCCGGTGACGCTCAGCCTCTGCCAGGACGTGCAGGCCGAGGCCTATGATTATCCCGAGAGCTTTTTTGCCGAGACGGTCTGGCGCGTGCGCCGGCCGATGCCGGATGGCGATGAATTCGCCCATGCTGCGGCGGCGCTGATCCGGGCCAAGAAGCCGGTGATCATCGCAGGCGGCGGCGTGCTTTATTCAGAGGCGACAGCGGCGCTGCGCAGCTTCGCCGAACGATATGGCGTGCCGGTGATGGAGACCCAGGCCGGCAAATCCAGTCTGCCGCATGACCACGACCTCAATATGGGTTCGGTCGGGGTTACCGGTACGGCAGCGGCCAATGCCCTGGCGGAAGAGGCCGATGTGGTGCTGGCGATCGGCACAAGGTTGCAGGATTTCACCACCGGCTCCTGGGCGCTGTTCAAGAACGATCATCTCAAGATCGTTGGACTGAACGTGCAGCCCTTCGACGCGCACAAGCATAGTGCCCTGCCCCTGGTCGCCGATGCCCGCGCCGGGCTCGAGGCGCTCAATGCGGCGCTGACCGGCTGGCAGGCCGACCCCGACTGGACCGACCGGGCCAAGTCCGGCAAGGACGACTGGCTGACCGCCGCCGACAAGGCGACTGCCTCGAGCAATGCCGAACTGCCCTCGGACGCCCAGGTGATCGGCGCGGTGCAGCGCGCGCGCGACAATGCCATCGTCGTTTGCGCTGCCGGCGGCCTGCCGGGCGAGTTGCACAAGCTGTGGAAGGCCAAGGGGCCGGGCAGCTACCATATGGAATACGGTTTCTCGACCATGGGCTACGAGATTGCCGGGGGGCTCGGCGTCAAGCTGGCGCGGCCGGATGCCGACGTCGTCGTCATGGTAGGCGATGGCAGCTATATGATGGCCAATTCCGAGATGGTCAGCGCCATCATGCTGGGCGCCAAGCTCACCATCGTGCTGCTCGACAATGCGGGCTATGGCTGCATCAACCGGCTGCAAATGGCCACGGGCGGCGCCAACTTCAACAATCTGTTGAAGGATACCAGCAATGTCACTCTGCCTGGAATCGATTTTGCCGCGCATGCCGCCGCCATGGGCGCGGTGTCGCGCAAGGTGGCCTCGCTGGGGGAGCTCGAGACTGCGCTGCAGGAAACTGAAAGCAGCGACCGGACCACGGTCATCGTCATCGACACCGATCCGCTGATTTCCACCGATGCCGGCGGGCATTGGTGGGATGTGGCGGTGCCCGAGGTCAGTGACCGGCCGCAGGTCAACGCGGCGCGAGAAGCATATGTGACGGCGCTCAAGGCACAGCGGGCGGGCTGAGGGCCTAAGCAGGGATACCCCCACCTAACCTCCCCCTGAAGGGGGAGGGACCGTGCGGTGGGTGTGACGAAATCTATCAAAGCCCCCCTATCTGTCCCTCCCCCTTCAGGGGGAGGCTAGGTGGGGGTGTACGGGAGGAGCAAAAGCATGAAAGCCAAACTCGGCATGTCGCCCATCGCGTGGTGGAACGACGATCTGGTTGAACTCAGCGATGACGTGTCGCTGGAAGAGTGCCTGCGCCAGTCGCGCTCGGCGGGCTTTACCGGCATGGAAAAGGGCCGCCGCTTCCCCGATGATCCGGAAGTGATGCTGCCCATCCTCAAGGCGGCCGATGTGACGCTATGCGGCGGCTGGTTCTCCGGCACGCTGGTGGATGAGGACCTCGCCACCAACAAGGCGCGCATTGCGCCGATGATCGAACTGTTCAAGGCCGTGAACGCCCCCTGCATCGTCTATGGCGAGGTCGGCCGCTCGGTACAGGGCGATCGCAGCAAGCCGCTGGCCACCAAGCCCAAGCTCGGCGACGACGAGATGAAGGCCTATGCAAGCAAGGTCACGGCCTTTGGCGAATGGTGCGCGGAACAGGGCATGCCCCTCTCCTATCACCACCATATGGCTGCCGTGGTCGAGACCGAGCCCGAGCTCGACGCTTTCATGAACCATTCCGGCGCTGGCATTCCGCTGCTGCTCGATGCCGGCCACTTGGCCTTTGCCGGCGGCGATGTGCTGCGCGCCATCGACAACCACCATGCAAGGATCAACCACGTGCATGTCAAAGACGTGCGCATGGAGGTGATCAACAAGCTCGATCGCTCCAAGCAGTCTTTCCTCGACGCCGTGGCCCTGGGCGCCTTTACCGTGCCGGGCGATGGGTCGCTCGATTTCGGAGCCATCGTGCAGAAATTTGCCGACTATGGCTATGAGGGCTGGTTCGTTGTCGAGGCCGAGCAGGATCCCAAGGCCAATCCACCGTTGCGCATGGCGCAGGTGGGGCACAAGGAACTGATGCGCGTCATGTCGGCGGCGGGCTACACGGTCGAGACAATGGGCTTTCCCAAGGGGTGAAACCGAGGGCCCGCCTGTGCTAAGCAGGGTGCAGTGCAGCGCAAACTGAAGGCGAATTGGCTTGAAAGAAAATGAAGTAAGCTGGTTCCGGCCGCTCTGGCGCCGGGTCGCGGTCACCGTGTTCCTGGCCATCTGGCTCGCCTGGGAGCTGATCTGGACGCAGGACCAGTTCTGGGCCTTCCTGGTGGGCGCGGCGCTGCTCTATTCGCTCTACAATTTCTTCTACGCCTTTCCCAAGGAGGAGCCCGTCAATGTCCAGCCACCTGAAGCTGCGCCAACGCCCGACAGCAAAGACGGGCCAGGTTCATAATATCACGCCGGCTTCGGCTGGCTGGCGCCATGTCGGCTTTGCCCTGCACAAGCTGGCATTGGGCGAGGCGGCCGATGGCGATGCCGGGATCAACGAGCTCTGCCTCGTGCTGGTCAGCGGCAAGGCAAAGATCAGCGTCGACGGCGTGGAGCTCGGCGAGATCGGCGAACGCATGAGCCCGTTCGAGGGCGCGCCCTGGGCGGTCTATGTGCCAATGGGCAGCGAATGGGAGGCCGAGGCCACCACGGCGCTGGAACTGGCCGTCTGTGCCGCGCCCGGCGGCGGCAGCCACACCGCGCAGGTCATTCCGCCTGACCGGCATAAGCAGATCACCCGTGGCAAGGGCGCCAATGTGCGCCACGTGCACAATATCATGCCCGAGGACGACGGCGCGGCCAATGCGCTACTGGTCGTGGAAGTCATCACCCCGCAGGGCAATACCTCCTCCTATCCGCCGCACAAGCATGACCAGGACAACCTGCCCCATGAGAGCGAACTGGAAGAGACCTATTACCACCGGCTGAACCCGCCACAGGGCTTTGCCATGCAACGGGTCTACACCGATGACCGGAGCCTTGATGAGGCGCTGGTGATCGAGGATGGCGACGTGACGCTGGTGCCGAAGGGCTATCACCCTGTCGCCACCGTGGCCGGCTATGACCTCTATTATCTCAACGTGATGGCCGGCCCAAAACGAGTGTGGAAATTCCACAATGCGGCCGAGCATGAGTGGCTGCTGAAATAACCAGCCCCCACCCGGCCTCCCCCTGAAGGGGGAGGGGCTGCCTGGTGCTTGTATTCGATCACACCAAAGCCTCGATGCGGTCCCTCCCCCTTCAGGAGGAGGATAGCTGGGGGTCACCGCCCCTGAAACACGCTCTTGTCGGCCAGGGCGCCGGTGATTTCGCTGACCTTGACGGTGCGGCTTTCCTTGACCGACTTGAGTGCGGCTTCGGCCAAAGCCAGGGCGATCAGGCCGTCGATGCCGCTCGGCGAGGCCGGAGATTTTGATTCCACAAAGTCGATGAAGCTGCTGATTTCGTGGGCATAAGCGTCGAGGTAGCGGGTCATGAAGAAGTCATGCAGCGGCGGGCGGGTATAGCCGCTGGCATTGGCGACCTCGATGGAGACCGGGCGCTGGTTCTCGGCCGAGACGGCGCCCTTTGAGCCGTGCACCTCGATACGCTGGTCATAGCCATAGGTGGCGCGGCGCGAATTGGAGATGGTGGCGTGCTTGCCCGTGGCGGTCTGCAGCATGACCGAGACGCTGTCATAGTCGCCGGCCGTGCCGATGGCGGGATCGATCAGCACCGAGGCCTGGGCGGTGACCGACTCGATCTCCTCGCCCAGCAGGAAACGCGCCATGTCGAAATCGTGGATGGTCATGTCGCGGAAAATGCCGCCCGAGCGCTTGATGTAATCCACCGGCGGGGCGCCGGGGTCGCGCGAGACGATGGTGACCATTTCGACGGTGCCGATCTCGCCCCGGTCGATGACATCGCGCACGGCCATGAAATGGGGATCAAAGCGGCGGTTGAAGCCGACCATCAGCGTGCCGGCTTCGGCGTCGACGACCTTGAGGCAGGACTTGACCCGCTCGACGTCCAGATCGATGGGCTTCTCGCAGAAGATGGCCTTGCCGGCCCGGGCGAACTGCTCGATCAGATCGGCATGGGTGTCGGTCGGGGTGCAGATGACGACGGCGTCTATGTCGGAGGCTGCCAGGATCTCGGCAACGCTGCGCACCTGGCAGCCATACTGGCTGGCGAGGTCGCTGGCGGCCTGGTCAAAGGCGTCAGCCACGGCAACCAGGGTCGCGCGGGGATTGGACGACACGGCCTTGGCATGCACCTTACCGATGCGACCGGCGCCGAGCAGGCCGAAACGAACAGTCATGGAAAGTCTCCTCAAGATAGAGCGCGATGCAACACGTGCACCGGCGTGGTGTCAATATGGAACGTACGTTCTATTTGCGCGGAGGCTTCGTGCCATGCGGGCGTAGCCCTTATGGCCTTGAACGCTCAAATCGCTGCACTGCAGCGATTTGCCCTGCGGGACGCGTTCAAGTCTCGCGGGCGCGCTCGAGGATGCGCTTGCACTCGAGCAGTTCGCGCATGACGTCGGAGAGCTTGTTGCGGGAGTCGAGGTCGAGGTTGGGGCTGGCCAGCATGATGGCGTCTTCGAGCTCGGCGGCGTCGCCGGCGGCCTCGGCCTCTTCGATCATGGGCAGGATATCATCGATCGACTTGCCCTCGCCCACGGCAATGACATAGCGGCTGCCCTGATCCTTGAGGATGCGCTGCACGCCCTTGATGGTAAAGCCCTGATCATAGAGCAGATGGCGGATGCCGCGCAGCAGCAGGACATCGTCGGGACGGTAATAACGCCGGCCGCCGCCGCGCTTGAGCGGCTTGATGGTGGCAAAGCGGGTCTCCCAGAAACGCAGGACGTGCTGGGGCAGGTCCAGTTCCTCGGCAGCTTCGGATATGGTTCGGAAGGCGTCTGGCGACTTGTCCACGAAGGCTGAGACTCGCTGGATAGCTTATTTCCCAGAGACAACCATAGATTTGTTGATCTTGGACTTCAACACGTTGGACGGTTTGAACACAAGAACCTGTCGCGGCAGGATGGGCACCTCTTCGCCGGTCTTGGGATTGCGGCCGATGCGCTCGTTCTTGGAGCGAACCTGGAAGGAGCCGAAGGAAGAGAGCTTCACATTGGCACCGGTGATCAACGCATCCCCGATCAGTTCAAGAACCCGCTCGACCAATTCGGCCGATTCAGTTCTGGACAGCCCGACCGTGCCATAGACCACTTCGGCAAGATCTGCCCGCGTTACCGTCTTTTGCGTCATTCGAAACCCCGTGTTGTCCGCAGAGCCGCGTTTCCCATGACGCCAGCGTCCATGACACCGCCGCGCAAGAGTGCCGGAAGCGCAATCCTGGTTGAGATCGCGCTAATCAGCAGAAACCCGTCAATCCGGTCAGCACCGTGGACTGCACAAACCCCTCATACAGCCCGTTGCGGCGCCTTATCCTCCACCAGAAAACGACACTAACGCCTTGAAACACCTAAGGTCAACACGCTCAGACCCTGCCTACCAGCGGATCAGGGAGGCGCCCCAGGTGAAGCCGCCGCCCATGGCCTCAAGCATGACGAGATCGCCCTTCTTGATCCGGCCGTCGGCCACGGCCACGCTCAGCGCCAGGGGGACGGAGGCGGCCGATGTATTGGCATGCTCGCTGACGGTCATGATGACCTTTTCGGGCGGCAGGCCGAGCTTGGCCCCTGCCCCTTCGATAATGCGCTTGTTGGCCTGGTGCGGCACGAACCAATCGAGGTCGGCCACGGTGTAGCCGGTCTTTTCGAGCGTGGCATAGACCACATCGGTGATCTTGCCCACGGCGTGGCGGAACACTTCAGGCCCCTGCATATGCACATGGCCAGTGGTGCCCGTGGTCGATGGGCCGCCATCGACATAGAGCTTTTGCCAGTGGTGACCATCCGAGCGCAGCGCGGAGGCCAGGATGCCCTGTTCGGGCGCGTCGTCATCGAGCTCAAGCTTTTCCAGCACCACGGCGCCGGCGCCGTCGCCAAACAGGACGCAGGTGGTGCGGTCGGTCCAGTCGAGCAGGCGCGAGAAGGTCTCGGCGCCGATCACCAAAGCGCGGGTGGCGAGGCCGTTCTTGATATAGCTGTCAGCCGTGGCCATGCCATAGACGAAGCCCGAACAGACGGCCTGGAGGTCGAAGGCCATGCCGTGATGCATGCCCAGCTTCATCTGCACCAGCGTGGCGGCAGCCGGGAACGTATAATCGGGGGTGGTGGTGGCGACGATGATCAGGTCGATGTCGTCGGGGGTGACACCCGCATCGGCCATGGCCCGTTTGGCGGCCTCGACAGCCAGGTCGGAGGTGAACTGCCCCTCGGCGGCAATATGGCGCTCCTTGATGCCGACCCGTTGCTGGATCCACTCATCGGAAGTGTCGACCATGGTGGCCAGTTCAGCATTGGTGAGTATCTTTTCAGGCAGATAGCCACCGACACCACGGATAATGGAACGCGTCTTGGTCACGCCGTTACGCCTCGGATTCTGAGTCAATGGCGGCAGGGGCCGCCTTGATGGGGAATTGCTTCATGGTATCGTTGATCTTCTCGATCAGATTGCTGCGGGCCATTTCGTAACCCAGCGACAGCGCGCTCTTGTAACCGACTTCATCAGTACCGCCATGCGATTTGATGACGATGCCGTTGAGGCCCATGAACACGCCGCCATTGACGGTGCGCGGGTCCATGCGGCGGCGCAGCGCATTGAGCGCTGAGGTGGCAAACAGGGCGCCGATGCGGCTCATCAGGTTGGATTTGAGCGCCGTGCGCAGGTAGGAGCCGACCTGACGGGCTGTGCCTTCGGCTGTCTTGAGCGCGATATTGCCGACAAAACCCTCGGTAACGACGACGTCGACCGTCCCCTTGCCGATGTCATCGCCTTCGACAAAGCCATGATAGGTAAAGCCGGCGCCGCTGGCCTCGGTCAGCATGCGCCCGGCTTCCTTGATCGATTCAAGGCCTTTGACTTCCTCGGTGCCGACATTGAGCAGGCCAACTGTGGGCGAGGCATGATTGAAGAGGCACCGCGCCAGCGCCGAGCCCAGAATGGCATAGTCGACCAGCTGGCGCGCATCGGCGCCAATGGTGGCGCCCATGTCGAGCACGACGATGTCGCTGCGCAGGGTGGGCCAGATGGCGGCGATGCCCGGGCGGGAAATGCCCTCCATGGGGCGCAGGCAGAAGGTGGCCATGGCCATCAGCGCCCCGGTATTGCCGCCGGAAACGGCGACGCCCGCTTCGCCATCCTTGACGGCCTGGATGGCCATCCACATCGATGAGGTGCCCCGGCCCTTGCGCAAGGCCTGGCTGGGCTTTTCATCCATCGCGATCACCGTCTCGCAGTGGCGCACCGTCGAAACCGGCTTGAGGGCCGGATATTCTTCGAGCAGCGGGGCGATCAGTTCCTGGCGTCCATGAAAGAGGAAGCAGGCATTCTTGTGCTGCTGGAACAGCAGGTGGGCGCCGTGGACGACCGCGCGGGGAGCATTGTCGCCGCCCATGGCATCCACTGATAGTGTAACTGTTTCGGTCATTTCAGCCCGTTTTCCGCCTGATCGGCCGGCATGCGAACATAGCCCATCGCGGACTCGGTGCAAGCCCCGGCACTGTTGCTACCGGTCAATGTCGGTGGACTTCTTGAGTTTCGTCAGGGCGGCGAAGGGCCCCGAGGGCTCGCCATCGTCGTTGAGGCCCAATGACTCCAGGCTTTCGCCGGGCCGACGTGGATAGGGATCGATGGCCAGAGCAATGGTTTCGATCAGCAGCGCGCTGAGATCGACTTCAGGACCGTCGATGTGGTCGGGGAAATCGTCGTCCTCGAGGTCGACGAAGATCTCCGAGCCCGGCGTGGGCACGTTCTCGGTGCTGGCCGGGAGAAACACACGGTCCACCACCTCGTCAATGTCCTGCACCACCGGTTCAAAGGACACCACAGATGCCTGTACGATGCGGGCCGTCAGATGGCCGAGCGCCCGGATACCACCACGTAGAGGCGTGACGGTCAGCGATGCCTGCATGGCTTCGACCGCCTGGACATTGAGAATTTTGGCCAGTTCGGCCCGAGCGGCCGCGTCCGGCGCCACGTCAACCGAACGGCCGGCGGATGGCAGGCGGTCCACACGCACGATGGCGTCAATAATGGGGGTATCGGACTGGCTCATAGCGGGCTCACAAACTCAATGGTGCCATCGGTGATGGCCTCGGCGGATTGACGGGCAATGGCCGCGTCCTGGCGCAGCAGATATTCAGCCATGGCGCTGACTTCGGCCTCCTGGCTGTCGGCAAAGACGTTGCGCGCCAAAACCGCCTGAAGTGCGGCTGGATCGTTGCGATCCATGGCTTCGGACAAGGCTGCCAGCAGCCCGAAAAACACATTGCCCATCTTCTGGATGCGCTTGGGGACTCCGAGGTCTCCCACCCCCATCTCGCGCAGGGAACGATCCATATCCTTGAAGAACAGGTCGAATACCGCCTGGCTGAAATCCTTGCCGGCGCCGGGCTCGCTGCGCAGCCGGCGGAACAGCAGCGCCATGTGCAGGCTGATCATGTCAAACCGGCCGGTCACCGTATCGGGCACGTGCCAATCAGCATAGAAATGGGGTTGCCGGGATTGCGCCACAATGGCGCTATAGACGGCGTAAACCGGTTCAGTTGCTGTATTCTTGCGGAACAGGTTCATTATCATGGGGTTGCGCTCAGCTTCGTGATCGGCCTAACACAAGGGCACAACGGCCCTTGGGACCATTGCCGGCTTGCCAGACAGGCAGGTTGGCAGCTACACATTCCGGCGGTTGAAGCATTGCCGCCTTGCAGTCGTGCCTATAGTCGAGAGCCATCGGGAAAGTCAAATTCATGCCACTGCGTACCGTTCACGGTTCACTCGCGCCCCTCGCCGCTGCTGTCGTTCTCGCGGTCGCCCTGGGCGCCTGCAGCAGCAGCACATCGCTGATCAATGCGCGGACACAGGGCTACGAAATTTCCGACAGTGCCCAGGCGCAGATACGCAACGGCCAAAGCCAGGAACTGGTGACGCTGGTGCTGGGCTCCCCGCAGTCGACCAATACATTCGGTGACCAGACCGCCTGGTACTATGTCGAGACCAAGGTACGCCAGACCGCGTTCGGCCTGACGATGATCGATTCGCGTACCGTGCTGGCGATCTATTTTGACAAGAACGGCAAGGTGGTCGACAAGGCCGTCTATTCGCTCAAGGACGGCAAGACGGTCACCATCGAAACGCGGCGCACCCCGTCGTTCGGCGAAGATCGGACCTTTATCGACCAGATCCTGCAGTCCTTCTAGGCCGCAGACCCATACAATTTTGAAGCCCCGGGAAACCGGGGCTTTTTGCTTTTGGAGACCCGATGCAACACAACACAAAGCAGCACAAAGCCATTGCCAGCTGGGCAGCGGACTGCGCCGAACGCGTCCTGCCGCTCTTCGAGGCCGCCAAGCCGGGCGACTCGCGCGTCAAGGCCGCGATCTCGGCAGCGCGCCGCTGGGCCAATGGCAAGATTACCCTGGCCGACGCCCGCAAGGCAGCCATTGCCGCCCATACGGCGGCACGTGAAGCTGGCACCCCGGCGGCGCGAGAGGCGGCACGGTCAGCCGCGCACGCTGCAGCGACAGCGCATATTCCAGGCCATGCGCGCAACGCGGCCAATGCCGCCGTCAAGGCTGTGGCGGCTGCAGGCGGCGATGATGTGGCAGAAGAGAGCTGGCAGGACGAAAACGTACCGATGCCCGATTAGGCGAGACGCTCAGCGCGTCTCTTTGAGATCGGAGCCAGCTTCGCGGGCAATGGCATCGAGCGTGCCATTGACCAGGCCCGATGCGTCGTCCTCGTAAAAGGCCTTGGCGATGTCGACATATTCGGTGATCACCACGCGCGGCGGGATATCCTGGCGGCGCAGCAGCTCAAAGGCGGCCGCCCGCAGAATGGCGCGAAGCGTCGCGTCGACCCGCTCTACCGGCCAGCCATCGGCCAGGGCCCGGTCGACTGCGGGATCAATTTCAAGCTGATGCTTGGTGACGCCTGACACGATCTGGCGAAAGAAATCGGCATCGGCGGGCAGGTATTGCTCGCCCTCGATCTCGCGGCCCAGATGAAAGCTGCCAAACTGGGCCAGCGTATCCTCGAGCGAGGCGCGGCCAATGTCCATCTGGTAGAGCGCCTGCACAGCCGCCAGGCGGGCAGCGCCGCGCTGGTTGGCCGGCTTGTCACTCTGGGGATTGCGCTTGGGGGCATCAGCCATGGAATGTCACTCTGTTCGTTCCGGGATGCAGACGCCGGGCGGGAAGGGCCAACCCCATAGTCGCCCCGGACGGGAACATCAATAGAATTGGCTGGCAGCTTCTATTCGGGACGTCGAAAAAAGGTGAGCGTATCGGTGCCGTGGGTCTGTTGGCCACGCTCAACCAGGCCGGCGGCCTGGATAAGGTCGGCAATCTTGCCGCTGCTGGCCGCTGCCGGACCGGTATTCGGAGCTGCGCTGCTCCTGATCAGGCCGAAACAATCAATCAGGCCGGCGAACAGCAGGGCGGCCGTGAGGCGGGCACCCGGTTCGACCAGCAGGTTTTGAATGCCCTTGCTGGCCAGGGCGCCCAGGCTGGCGGCCAGGTCGGGACGCCCCCTTGAACCCTTGACGCGCAGCACCTCAACCGAGACCGGGGCGTCGACGCTGGCGTCGTTTTCCGCAATGATTGCCGTGCGATGGCCGGAAAACCTGCCAATCAGATTCACGCTACGATCGGCGCCTTGTGCGCCCGCCAGCACGACGCGCAGGGGTGTGCGTGCCGTCAGTCCCGGGAGGGCAACAGCCAGTTGCGCCTGCTGGGCACGGGCAGTGGCCGCACCGACCAGCACCGCGCTGGAGCGGGACCGCTGCAGGTCGATCCAGTCACGCGCCATGCCGGTGGTGGCCGTGACAATCTTTTCCTCGGGCGAGACGACGAGCATCGCCGTCACATAGGGCCGCGCCTTGATGTGCTGGCGCAAATGGCCGGCATGCAGGGCGGCGGAGGGAGCATGGCTGGCCAGGACCACTTCGATGCCTGCAGATTCGAGGCGCTCGATGCCGGCTTTGGCTGCGCGGGGGTCCGGATCGACAACACCAATGACGACCCGCATCACGCCGGAGCGGACAATGGCATCGGCGCAGGGCGGCGTGCGGCCCCAATGGTGGCAGGGCTCCAGCGTGACATAGAGGGTGGCTCCGGCGGCTTCGAAGCCGGCGCTTTCCAGCGCCAGGGCTTCAGGATGCGGGCGGCCGCCCCGCGCGGTGACGGCGCGGGCGATCAGGGTCTGGCTGCGCGGTTCGACGACCAGGGCCGCGGCGCAGGGATTGTCGGCGGTGGTGCCCAGAAACGGCGTCGCATACCGCACGGCAGCATCGAGCCAGCGCAGGTCTTCAGCGGTTGCCTGGGTCAATCGTCATCGCGCAGGGTACCCTGCCCTTCCGCCAGCTCGGCCAGAAAATTGCGGAAGTCATCGGCAGCGGAAAAATTCTTGTAGACCGAGGCGAAGCGGACAAAGGCGACGTCATCGAGGCCCTTGAGGCCGTCCATGACATATTCGCCGATCTGGTCGGAGGTCACCTCCACGTCACCCAGGCTCTCGAGCTGGCGGACGATGCCCGATATCATGCGCTCGATGCGATCGGGTTCAACAGCCCGCTTGCGCAGGGCGGTATAGACCGAGCGCGCCAGCTTTTCGCGATCGAAGGGCACCTTGCGGCCGCTCTTCTTGACCACGGTCAGATCGCGCAACTGCACCCGCTCGAAGGTGGTGAAGCGGCCGCCGCAGCCATTACAGACGCGGCGGCGGCGGATGGCCCCGGAATCCTCGGTGGGCCGGCTGTCCTTGACCTGCGTGTCGTCATTGCCGCAATAGGGACAGCGCATGGTTTTCCCTTACAGACCGTAGATCGGGAAGCGGTCGGTGAGGCTTTTCACCTTGGCACGCACCTGCGCTTCAACGGCACCGTTATTGTCGTCGCCGTTTTCCTTGAGGCCATCGAGTACTTCGATGATCAGCTCGCCAATCAGCTTGAACTCGGCTTCGCCGAAGCCGCGCGTCGTACCGGCAGGCGTGCCAAGACGAATGCCTGAGGTGATGGCCGGTTTTTCCGGATCGAAGGGCACGGCGTTCTTGTTGCAGGTAATATGGGCGCGTTCGAGTGCCTGCTCGGTTGCCTTACCGGTGAGACCCTTGGGCCGAAGGTCGACCAGCATCAGGTGATTGTCTGTGCCCTGGCTGACGATATCGACACCGCCCTTGACCAGTGTTTCGGCCAGCACCTTGGCATTGGCGACAACCTGGCGGGCATAGGCCTTGAAATCGGGCTGCAAGGCTTCCTTGAAGGCCACTGCCTTGGCCGCGATCACATGCATCAACGGACCGCCCTGGATGCCCGGGAAAATGGCCGAGTTGATCTTCTTGGCAATGGCTTCGTCATTGGTCAGGATCAGACCGCCGCGCGGGCCGCGCAGCGTCTTGTGGGTGGTGGTGGTGGCGACATGGGCATGCGGGAACGGGCTGGGATAGACGCCACCAGCGACGAGACCGGCCACATGGGCCATGTCGACGAACAGAATGGCGCCGACCTCATCGGCGATGGCGCGGAAGGCGGCCCAGTCCATGATGCGCGAATAGGCGGAGAAGCCGGCGATGATCATCTTGGGCTGATGCTCAAGGGCGAGGCTGCGCACCTGTTCCATATCGACCAGGCCGTCCTGCTTGCGCAGGCCGTACTGGATGGCGTTGAACCACTTGCCCGACTGATTGGGCTTGGCGCCGTGGGTCAGGTGACCGCCAGCGTCGAGCGACATGCCCAGAATAGTGTCACCGGGCTGGATCAGCGCCTGGTAGACGCCCTGATTGGCCTGCGAGCCGGAATTGGGCTGCACATTGGCATAGTCGACGCCGAACAGCTGCTTGGCGCGCTCGATGGCCAGGGTTTCGGCAACGTCGACATACTGGCAGCCGCCATAATAGCGGCGGCCGGGATAGCCCTCGGCATATTTGTTGGTGAGTACCGAGCCCTGGGCTTCAAGCACAGCCCGGGAAACGATGTTCTCCGAGGCGATCAGCTCGATTTCGCCCTGCTGGCGCGCCAGCTCGTCGCGCATGGCGGCAGCCAGTTCAGGATCGGTCTGATTGACCGAGCTGGTGAAAAAGTCCGGAAAGAGCGGAAGTGCGGTGGCGGCGCTCATGGAACAAGTACCTCGAAACGGACGAAAAATGCGGGCGTGATGCAGCCTTTATCACGGGGCGAAGTGCGATTCCAAGGCCGGGAAAACTGAGATCGGTGCATGCGGGCTCCCTGTGTGCAAATGGGTGCCCAGGCGAGCGGCTCTACAAGGTTCGCGTTCCCCGATGGTTCCCCATCTCTTCTCGCCAGTCGCGCGAACAGCCCAACTATGCCGCAGAAGCGCCGTGAGCGAAAGAGACTTTGCGTTGGGCTCAAGCGAGTTTTCCAGCGGGCCGAGCCGGCGGCGGCGGGGTGGTGCCGAGCTTTTTGAGCAGCTTGGCCAGCGCCAGTTGCTGCATCTGCATTTTGGTAGCGGATACCGGCGTGATGACAATGACCTCGATACCGGTATCGGCATCGATGGCCGCAACCCGCATCTGCCGGCCGACCTGCGAGAATTCAAAATAGACTTCGCCCTGCCCCATACCGGCACGATAGCAAGATTCGGCGGGCCGCCAACAGAAAAGCGCCCTCCGTTGGGAGGGCGCTCAATGTCGCGGCGAAGACAAGGGGCTCAGGCTTCTTCGAAGCTGACCTTGCCCTGCTCGTCGAATTTGTAGACGTCGTCGCGGAAGCTGACGGTGCCCTGGCGATTGGCCCAGGCCGTAATGTAGGTGGTGTGCAACGGCACGCGGGCCTTGCACTCGACATCGAGGCGCTGGTTGGATTCGAACTGGGCATCGACCTTGGTGATGTCCCAGTCGCCATTGTCACGCAGCAGCCAGTTTACCAGCTGATTCACGCCTTCAACGCGGACGCAACCGGACGAGTGGAAGCGGGCATTCTCGTCGAACAGGGCCTTGGACGGCGTGTCGTGCAGGTAGCAATCATAGGGATTGAAGAAGTTGATCTTGCAGTGGCCCATGGAATTTTCGGCGCCGGGCTCCTGGCGATACATGTAGTTGATGGCGTTGCCCAGATTGTTCCAGTCGATGGTGGCGGGCGAGATTTCGGCGCCGCTGCCGTCATAGATATGGATGTTCTGCTTGGCCAGATATTCGGGATCTTCTTTCATGTACTTGGTCAGGTCGCGTTCGACGAGCGACTTGGGCACATGCCAGTAGGGGTTGAAGTTGATCTGGCTGACCTTGCTGGCCATGATCGGGGTGGCGCGATCGACGCGGCCCACCACGGCAGTATGGCGCTGCTCGACCATGCCGTCACTGACGGCTTCGATGGTGGCGGCCGGAATATTGACCACGACATAACGCGGGTTCAGCTTGGGGGCGAGCGCCTGAACGCGTGTGTAATTGAGATAGAGCTGCTGCAGGCGCTGCTGAGCGGGGACGGCCATGGCGTACCAAGTGGCTTCATCCACCTGGCCGGTGATGTTGAGACCGTGGCGGGCTTGGAACTTGCGGACGCCGGCATCGGTGGCCGCGTCGAAGACGTCGTTGACGTTCTCGACCATGGCCATATCGCCCGAGGAAATCAGGCGGCGCTTGAGGGCAATCACGGCCTTGGTGGAATTGCCCAAGGTGAGGGTATAGGCCTCCTGGGGAATCTCTTCCCAACCGCCGGCGGCGACAAAAGGCTCGTACTGGGCGATGGCCATCTGCAGATTGTAGACCGTATCGAACGACAGGATCGGCTCATTGGTAGCGATCAGCGCTTCGGCGGCCATGGTATTGCCGCCCTTGTCGGCGTCCCGCAGCACGCGATTGCGATCGAACAAGTCGAATATCGACTCGCCCTCTTGCGCGCGCAGGGCAGTTGGCAGGGCCAGACTAGCCCCGGCCATGGCCGTGTACCGGAGGAGAGAACGTCGATTGAGCCGCATTAATTCACCCGATTCTGTCTGATGGCCGAAGCAGAAGCACTTTTACCATTCCGCTCCAACTGTCACAACGCGCTCAAACGCATGTGAACCAGGTCAGCTGTTAGTTTCTCTGGCGACGCGGGAAATGGTTGTTGAACCACCTACCCCGATTTGCTTGAGTTTGCGGCAGAAATGAGAACGCCGGCCCATGGGACCGGCGTTTGCAAATCAATGTGGCAGGCCAGCAACAGGTGCTGCTGCGCGAGCCTAGAGCTTGTAGAGGATCTGATCGACCCAGAAGCGTTCCAGACGGGCCAGCGCCTTGTTGAGGCCGTCGAATTCGTCGTCGCCAAGACCACCGACCTTATCGATGGACTTGAGGTGGCGATCGTAGAGCTCGTCGATAACTTCAGCCACTTCTTCGCCCTTTGGGGTCAGCTTGATGCGGACCGAACGGCGGTCGGAACGCGAGCGCTCCTGGAAGATGTAACCGGTCTCGACCAGCTTCTTGAGGTTGTAGGACACGTTGGAGCCAAGATAGTAGCCCCGCGAACGCAGCTCGCCAGCCGTCAGCTCGGCATCACCGATGTTGAACATCAGCAGTGCCTGGACCGGGTTGATGTCGTCCCAGCCCATGCGGTCGAACTCGTCCTTTATCAGGTCGAGCAGGCGGCGGTGCAGGCGCTCGACCCGGGAAACAGCCTCCATATAGAGCGGCTTCAAGCTCTTGGAGCCTTCTGGGGTCAGGGCCTCAGCTGCGTTGGATTTGAATGCCATGGTAGCCTCACTGTTTGCAGTCTGCGCGATTTTTCGCATCTCATGAGCCTAAACTACCGTGGCCTTTCTAAGATCGCCCTAAGCAGCGTGATTAAGAGCATCTTACTGGAATGCAATGAGAATTTGGCTTTATTCTTCGTTACACCGGTAGAGGATTCTGTAACCTTACGGGGGTGTGAACGCGTTTGAAGCAATTGCAGCCATGGTCGTTCAGTCGGCTGCGCCAGCCCGGCGAATGCGGATGCTGAGGACGAAAATAATGATGATCGAGGCTAGCAATACCAGCCGCACGGCAAAGCCGATGGCACTCATGTCGACGTCGCTGCTGCCCATCAGATAGAGCGCCAGTTCGACACTGGTGGCGCCCACCAGCAGCACTGCACCCCAACTGGCCTTGATCCAGAGGCCGACCGCCGCGAACAGGCGCGCCAGGGCAAAGATGGCCAGATAGACAAAGCCTGTCATGCCCATCGTCGTGATGGGACTGACGGAACCGAGATTGACGCCGAGCAGACGGGCGGCATCGTTGAGCCCCAGCATCAGGCTGATGATGGCGACGATGCGGATATAGATGCCGATTGGGGAAGCGTTGAAATCCATCGTGGTTTTCTATCCGTCCGGAGGGGTTGCGACAAGCCGGTGCTTGGAGTGGCCGCAGGCCCCTGATAAACCCCCTGCAATACAGGAGACGATGATGGCCGAGCAGTGGCAGAAGCACGACATGGATTTTCTCGGCGGGCAGCGGCTGCGCCGCACGCGGCGGACGGCGTGGAGCCGGGCCATGGTGCGCGAAACCACATTGACGCCGTCCGACCTGATCTGGCCGCTCTTTGTCATCGAGGGGCATAACGAGAAGACCGCCATCCGCACCATGCCCGGCGTACAGCGGCTGAGTGTCGATCTCTGTGTCGAGGCAGCGCGGCAGGCGCGCGATGCCGGCATTCCGGCGCTGGCGCTGTTTCCCAACACGCCTGACCATCTGCGCAGCGAGAACGGCGCCGAGGCCTACAATCCGGATAATCTGATGTGCCGGGCGCTCAGCGCCATCAAGAGCGCGGTGCCCGAGATCGGACTGATCGCCGATGTGGCGCTGGATGAGTATTCCAGCGATGGCCAGGACGGGCTGGTGCGGGACGGCGAAATCCTCAATGACGAGACCGTTGCGGTGATGATCAAGTCGGCTTTGGTGCAGTCCAAGGCCGGTGCCGATATCATTGCGCCCTCCGACATGATGGACGGCCGAGTCGGCGCCATCCGCGCAGCACTCGACGACAATGGCTTCGAGCAGACCCAGATCATGGCCTATGCCGCCAAATATGCGTCGTACTTCTATGGACCGTTCCGCGAAGCGGTCGGTTCGGGCAGCCGACTCCAGGGCGACAAGCGCACCTATCAGATGGACTATGCCAATTCCGATGAGGCCATGCGCGAGATCGAGCAGGACATTGCCGAGGGCGCCGACAGCATCATGGTCAAGCCCGGGCTGCCCTATCTGGACATCGTCCGCCGCGCCAGGGACAGCTTCAACATTCCCATCTACGCCTATCAGGTGAGCGGGGAATTCGCGATGATCGAGCTGGCCGCCGCCGCAGGGGCGATCGATCGCAAGGGCTCGATCCTGGAAAGCCTGCATGCCTTCAAGCGGGCGGGCGCCAATGGCGTGCTGAGCTATTTTGCGCTCGAGGTCGCCCGCGACCTGGGCAAATAAGCGGCATAGGCGTCGGGGCCGGATAACCGGGCAGGATTTTACATCCGGCCTCTTGCGCTGGCCCCTTGCCATGACAATGTTTTGATCATGAACCAGACCGATACGCTCCGCCCTGCCCTGCCCGACCCGCAAAGCGCCCCCGAACTGTTCGAGGGCCTACTGACCCGGCGCGTTGCCGCATTCTGCGTCGACCTCCTGGTGATGGGCGCCATGATCCTGGCCTTTTCCCTGGTGGGGCTGATTGCCGGCTTCCTGACCTTCGGCTTGGCATGGCTAGCCCTGACCCTGGTCGTACCGGCGACCATCGTGCTCTATTATGGCATTACGCTGGGCTCCCCCAAGCGGGCGACCTGGGGCATGCAGGCCATGGATATCGTGCTGACGCCGACGCGCGGGCAGCCGCTGGATGGCTGGATGGCCATCATCCATGCCGGCGTGTTCTGGATCACGACCTGGATTTCCTGGCCGGTGTCGCTGCTGTTCGCGCTGTTCACGCCGCGCCGGCAAATGCTGCATGACCTGATCACCGGCACACTGATGCTGCGACGGTCGCCGATGGAGCGGCACTGGCGCAATCATTCGGCGCGGACCAACGAGGCATATTGAACCGTTGCCGCGGGTGATCGGGGGGCGTACAATCCCCTGATCGCACTCAAGGGTCTCGGATGACCGACCAGACGCCCGACACCACCCAGCTGTTCCTGACTGCGGCCATGCCCTGCCCCTATCTGCCGGGCAAGCAGGAGCGCAAGCTGTTCACGCACCTGACCGGAAGGCGGGCGGCACACCTGCATCACCTGCTCAGCGAGAACGGCTTCCGGCGCAGCCAGAACCTGATCTACCGGCCGGCCTGCGAAGGCTGCAATGCCTGCCAGTCGGTGCGGATCGTGGCAGATGCCTTTGAGCCGTCCAAGCGCTATCGCCGGGTGCTGCGGACCAATGAAGACATCAGCATCGAGGTGCGCCCCACCGTGGCCACCAGCGAACAATATGAGCTGTTCAAACGCTATCTGGAGTCGCGCCATGCCGGCGGCGGCATGACGCAGATGAGCTTTGTCGACTACGAATACATGGTGGAAGACACGCCGGTGCAATCGGTGCTGATCGAATACCGGCTGCGCGACGACCCCGAGCAGAGGCTGGTGGCGGTGGCCCTGACCGATGTCATGCCGGACGGGCTTTCCATGGTCTATTCCTTCTACGATCCCGACCTGGCGCACCGCAGCCTGGGCACCTTTCTCATTCTCGACCACATTGCCCAGGTGCGTTCGGCGGCGCTCGACTATGTCTATCTTGGCTATTGGGTGAAGGATTCGCCCAAGATGGCCTACAAGGTGCAGTTCGCGCCGCTGCAGGTGCAACGCGGTCCGCTCGGCTGGTGCCTGCTGGACTGACGGCGCCATCTTTGCGCCACACCTCTCCCCGAGAGCGGTTCCACCATTCTCACGGGATTGCCCATGCCCCTGTTGCTGCAGACGATCCGGTTTTGCCTCGTGCTTGGGGCATTGCTGGCGGCGTCCCTGGCCATCGCCGCGCTGTTCGGCTTTGCCGTACCGGTTTTCGACCTTCTCAATCACGCGCAGATCCTGCTGTTCCCGGCGACCCTGGCGGGGCTGCTGATCGTCGCGCTCGCGCTGCGCGGCAAGGTCCGCGAGATTGCTGTCATCTATGCCTTCATGGGGTTGGCGGCATCGGCCAATGTGATGGTTCCGGAATTTATTGCCGGACTACAGCCCCGCCCGCCGGCGACGACGTCCGATACCGTGACGGTGATGACGCATAACCTGTTTGGCCTCAACTACGATATGGAACAGGTCATGGCGGCGATCCGGGCGGAGAATCCCGACATCATCGTGCTGCAGGAATATTTTGGCGAGCAGGCGACGGACCTGCATCCGTTGCTGCTGGCCAGCTATCCGTTCTTCGCGCGGTGCCTGGGCGGCAAACGCGCCAATCTGGGGCTCTATTCCCGCCTGCCGTTCGACCAGGCACAGGACGGGGCCTGCCCCAACAATGCCTATGTGACCGACCGGACCGGGCATATTCTGGCACAGTTCAGCACGCCCGGGGGTAAGTCGTTTTCGCTGCTGACCACGCATATGGACTGGCCCTTGCCAATGGAACGGCAGCGCGATCAGCTGGCGGGGCTATCGGACCTGCTTGCCAGCATCGAGGGGCCGCTTATCGTGGCGGGCGATTTCAACTCGACGGCCTGGTCCTATGCGCTGCGCAATTTCGTGGCGGCCAATGGGCTGGTGCGCGAAACGGTCAACCTGGTGACCTTTCCGATGCGCTTTTATTATTTCGGCGCCTGGCGCGATGCGATCCCGTTCCTGCCGCTCGACCATGTGATGGTGCGGGGCGGCGTGGTGGTGCATGAGCTGCATGCCGGCGGCCGGACCGCCAGCGATCACCTGCCGGTGGTGTTCACCTTTTCGGTGCACTGACGTCGCGGGCCTGGCCTGTTCAGTCGACCTGCAGATCGAAGACCATGATGCCGTCGCGGCCGCCCTGCAGGGCGGCGACAAGGCGAGAGCCGGCGGCCTTGTGGGCCGGATCGACCAGGTAGCGGTCGCGGGCGGCGGCGTCGGCCAGGTCCATGATGAAGCCGTCATTGAAGCCCTGCGACACGCCTTCCGGCGAGATGTTCGGGCCGAAATCGGCGCCCAGCAGACCGGGAATCTGCCCGACCAAGGCGTTGAGGCCGGCATAGATATCGGCCTTCTCGGCCGGGGAGACGTCGGCGCGGAATTTCACGAAAACGCAGTGGCGGATCATCCGACAAACCTGTTGTTGCGAGGGAAGCCGTTGGGCGGCTGGCGGCCGGCGGTGGCACGGTCGCCCAGCCAGTCGGTCAGCTCTTCCATCGGCTTGGTATAGGTGCGGCCCGAGGAATCCATCCAGGTCAGGCCATCGGCGGCGTAGAAGGTCTTGAGGTCGGAAATGCCGCCATCCTTGTACTTCTGCAGCCGCACTCCCTTGCCGCGGCCCATTTCGGCCAGCTGGCTGAGCGGGAAGACCAGCAGCTTGCGGTTCTGGCCGATGACGGCGACGCGGTCACCATTGAGCGGCACCAGCAGCGCAGCCTCGTCCGGCGTGGTGACGTTGAGCACCTGCTTGCCCTTGCGGGTATTGGCGATCATCTCGTCTTCGCTGACGATGAAGCCATAGCCGTTGGACGAGGCAATGACGCGCTTGCGGCCCGGCTTGTAGACGAAGATATCGACGATATCCTGGCCTTCCTCCATGTCGACGATGATGCGCACCGGCTCGCCCTGGCCGCGGCCGCCGGGCAGCTTGTCGCCCCCCAGCGTATAGACCTTGCCGCCGGTGGTGAGCATGAGCAGCTTGTCGGTCGTCTCGCACTTGATGGCCAGCTTGAGCCGGTCGCCGGCCTTGAAGGCCTTGTCGTCGATGTCGTCCGAGTGCCCCTTGGGCGCGCGGATCCAGCCCTTTTCAGACAGGATGACGGTAATCGGCTCGCGCTCGATAAAGGCTTCGGTGACCTCGGAGAGGTCGGCATTGGGCGCATCCATGAGAATGGTGCGGCGGGCGCCCAGCTTATGGGGCGTTATGCCATCGGCCTCGAGTAGCGGATAGGCCTTCTTGAGCGCCTCGATTTCCTTGCTGATTGACGCCCATTGCCGCTTGTCGGAGGCCAGCAGCGCCTCGAGCTGGCCCTGTTCCTTGGTCAGGTTGTCGTGTTCCTTGCGCAGCTCGATTTCCTCGAGCTTGCGCAGGGAGCGCAAGCGCATGTTGAGAATGGCTTCGGCCTGCACGTCGCTGAGCTCGAAGGTCGCCATCAGGCTGGCCTTGGCATCATCCTCCTCGCGGATGATGCGGATCACCTCGTCGAGGTTGAGATAGGCGATGATATAGCCGCCCAGCACTTCGAGGCGGTGGGCAATCTGGCCCAGGCGATAGTTGGAGCGGCGGACCAGGACTTCCTTGCGGTGCTCGAGCCAGGCGCGCAAAGCCTGCGGCAGGCCCATGACCTTGGGCACGGCGCCGCGATCGAGCACATTCAGATTGAGCGGGAAGCGGGTTTCCAGGTCGCTGGTCTTGAACAGCTGCTCCATCAGGATGACGGCGTCGACGGTGCGCGCGCGCGGCTCGAGCACGAGGCGGATATCGTCCGAGCTTTCGTCGCGCACGTCCTTGAGCAAAGGCAGCTTCTTGGCCAGCAGCAATTCGGCGATCTTTTCGACCAGGCGCGACTTCTGGATGCCATAGGGAATTTCGGTGACGACGATCAGATAGACGCCGCGGCCGGTTTCCTCGATTTCCCATTTGGCACGCAGGCGGAACGAGCCGCGGCCGGTGGCATAGGAATGGGCGATGGAGGAGGCACTCTCCACCATGATGCCGCCGGTGGGGAAATCGGGGCCCTTGACGAACTGGGTGAGCTCGAGCGCGGTGGCGTCCGGATTGACGTTGATCAGGTGCAGCGCGGCTTCGCAGAGCTCGTAGACATTGTGCGGCGGGATGGAGGTCGCCATGCCCACGGCAATGCCGGTGGAGCCATTGGCCAGCAGGTTGGGAAAGTTGGAGGGCAGGACGACGGGCTCTTCGTCTTCGCCGTCATAGGTGGCCTTGAAATCGATGGCGTCTTCGGTGATGCCTTCGAGCAGGCGCATGGCCACATCGGTCATGCGGCTTTCGGTGTAGCGCATGGCAGCGGCGTTATCGCCGTCGATATTGCCGAAATTGCCCTGGCCGTCGACCAGGGGATAGCGCAGGGCAAAATCCTGCGCGAGGCGGACCAGGGCGTCATAGATCGACTGGTCGCCATGGGGATGAAACTTACCGATCACGTCACCGACGATACGGGCGGACTTCTTGTAGCCCTGACCCGGATCGAGCTTGAGCAGTCGCATGGCATGGATGATGCGGCGATGCACCGGCTTGAGGCCGTCGCGCACGTCGGGCAGCGCGCGCTGGGTGATGGTGGAGAGGGCGTACGAGAGATACCGCTCCTCAAGCGCCTGCTTGAGGTCGACAACGCGCTGGTCATCGGCAGGCGGCAGGGTATCAGTGTCGGCCATTGGCAAGCATTCCAGCAGAACGAATCAGGAAAGCACTATAGCGGCTGGCGGTGGCTTGTGGACGAAGACGCCAGCTTTTGCACGGGTTTGGACGTGCAAAAGCGCCGCCTGGATCGCGGTTGTCACAGAGGAGCGGACCCCGAGGCGGCAATCGCCTCTGGTAAATTTAAAAATGAGACGACCTTCGCCTCGGGGTGCCGGTTTTTGGAACTGTTCGGCGGCACGGGATCGCTCGTCCTCGCACGGCCGTCTCGGAACCTGTGGGAGAGGCAAAGCCCCCACCCGGCTCACCCCACCACTGTTCGCCTGCAGGCCGCCGCGTGGGGTGATGAGGCATTATGCCATGGCGTGAACAAGCGGGGATAAGCGGGGCAGATAGGCAGCGTCTAATGCGCGCTGAGACATCAGCTGATCGCCACAAGCGACGCGGCTGTCAGTGCTCCCGCGTCAGGGCCGTTACCAGAGCGTCACGGGTGGCCGAAAGCGCCAGGTCGCGGGGACCGAAGACGCGGCTTTGCAAGAAATGGCTGGTGAGGCTCAGCGCGTCGGCGATGTCATGCGGGCTGGCATTGCCGCGGGTGGTCAGGAAGCTGGGCAGTGGCAGCAGGCGATCGAGATAGGGCGCAGCGGCGGCCCGGGAGACCGCCCTGCCCGATTTGGGCGAAACGTGGGTCAGGTCTTCGGTGGTGCCGGTGACGGCGCACTGGGTGAGGTCGAGGCCGAAGCCGAGGTCGTCGAGCACGGCCAGTTCGAACTGGACGAGAGCAACGCCGTCTGGCGGGCTGTCGATCAGGCGCAGGGCCATGCCGAGCAGGCGATCATCGGGATCGCGCTCGGGCAGCAGGCGGAGGTGCTCGCAGACCAGCTGGCTCAGATAGAGCCGGGTGCGATCCACGACCAGTTCGGCGGCGCGGGCGGTCAGCAGCTCGACGATAAACTGGCCGAGCTGGTCCTCCAGACGGGCGCGCCAGGTGATCTGGATGGTATTGCCGGGCTGCAGGACGGGGGCCAAGCGGGTGGAACGGCCGCCGCGCACCAGGCCCAGGCAGCGCCCGCGCCCGGCCACCATGGCCTCGGCAATGACGCTGCTCTCGCCATGGCGGCGAACGCCGATGAGCAGGGCTTCGCCGGTCCACTCCATCGCTGGAGCCTAGTCTTTCCCGTGCGGGTATTCGAGACCCATTTCGCGGTAGCGCTCGGGGTCGTCGCCCCACTTTTCGCGGACCTTGACGAACAGGAAGAGGTGGATCGGCACCTCGTACATTTCCATCAGCTCCTTGCGGGCTTCCTGGCCGATGGCCTTGATGGTCTGGCCGCCGGCGCCGAGCACGATCTTCTTGTGGCTGTCGCGGGTGACATAGACCACCTGATCGATCTTGTAGGAGCCGTTGGGCTGGATCTTGAAGCTCTCGGTCTCGACCGTGCAGTTATAGGGGATCTCGTCATGCACGCGCAGAAAGAGCTTTTCGCGGGTGATTTCGGCCGCGGTGATGGCCATGGTCAGATCGGTGAGGTGATCCTCGGGGAAGTGCCAGGGGCCGGGCGGAATGTGCTTGATGCACCACGCCATGAGATCGGAGACGCCATAGCCCTTGAGGGCCGAGATCATGAAGGTGGCCTCAAAGCGCAGCTTAGCGTTGAGGGTCTGGCTGAGCTCGAGCAGAGCCTCGTTCTTGATGGTGTCGATCTTGTTGAGGATCAGGATCTTGGGATGGTTGATATTGCCCAGGCCCTCGATCATGGATTCCAGATCAGGCGTGATGCCGCGCTCGGCATCGATGATGAAGCCGACAATGTCGGCATCGCCTGCCCCGCCCCAGGCGCTCTGCACCATGGCGCGGTCCAGCCGGCGCTTGGGGGCGAAGATGCCGGGCGTATCGATGAAGATCAGCTGCGCCTGATCCTGGGTGACGACGCCACGCACCTGGCTGCGGGTGGTCTGCGCCTTGTGGGTGACGATGGACACCTTGGTGCCGACCAGGGAATTGAGCAGAGTCGACTTGCCGGCATTGGGGGCGCCGACCAAAGCGATAAAGCCGCAGGACGTATCGGAGAGTTGTTCTGGTGTGTTCATTTGCTTTCCTTCCACACCTTATGGGTGAGCAGGAACAGTTCTGCCGCCTTGTGTTCGGCGATCTTCTTGGAAGGACCGATAGCGCTCAACTGTTCGAAATCGCCCAGGGCAATGGCAATGGTGAATTCGGGGGCATGGTCGGGCCCGGTGCGGGCGACCTGGAGGTAATTGGGGGGCTCAAGACCGCGGGCCTGGGCCCATTCCTGGAGAGCGGTCTTGGCATCGGGCTTGTTGGCCTGGCCGTCGGCGAGAAACTCGGCGAACATGCGCTCGACGAATTCATAGGCCTTGCCCATGCCGCCGTCGCAATAGATGGCGCCGATGACGGCTTCGGTGACGTCGCCCAGAATGGCTTCCTTCTCGGCGCCGCCGGTGCGGGCCTCGCTCTCGCCCAGGATCATCTCGGCGCCCAGATTGAGGGTGCGGGCGATGACGGCGCAGGTCTCCTTGCGCACGAGGGTATTGAGCGTGCGGCTGAGCTCGCCCTCATTGGCCTTGGGATAGCGGCGATAGAGCATGTCGGCGACGACAAGGCCGAGGACGCGATCGCCGAGGAATTCGAGGCGCTGATAGGACTGCTCGATGCGGCGGGCGGGCGAGACGGCGCTGGAATGGGTCAGCGCGCGATCGAGCAGGCCCGGATCGGCAAAGCGATAGCCGAGACGGAACTGCAGTTTTTCATGATCGCGCGCGCCACGGCTCATCGGTCGACGGACTGGAACATGCGATCCCAGCGGACATTGGCGGGCCACTGCCAGATCTGCCATGGCGGAATATTGTCGGTGATCGAGAAGAAGCGGGCCTCGGCCTTGGCGATCAGGTTGATGGCGGGGACATAACCGACCTGGCTGAGCACGCGGCTGTCGGCCGAGCGATCCCGGTTGTCGCCCATCATGAAGTAGTGACCGGCAGGGACGACATAGACCTGGGTATTGTCGAGCGGGCCGGCATCGGAGATTTCCTGGATGGTGTGCGTGGTGCCTTCGGGGAAGGTCTCGCGATAGACGGTAACCTGCACCGACTGGGCCGAGCTGTCGGTATCGGTGGTGGTGCCGATCTCTTCACGCTCGACCATGACGTCGTTGATATAGAGCCGGCCTTCCTTCATCTGGATGCGGTCACCCGGCAGGCCGACGATGCGCTTGATGTATTCGACATCCTGCGGCACGGGGCGGAAGACGGCGATGTCGCCGCGGTTGGGATCACGGCCGAGAATACGGTTGGTGATGGGCAGCTCGAAATCGAGCGCGGTGAAATTGCCGTAGCGGCCCAGCGAGAAGGAATGCTTGCCATAGCCCCAGACGAACTTGTTGGCGACGAAGTAATCGCCGATCATCAGGGTCTGCTGCATCGAGGCGGTGGGGATGGAAAAGGGCTGGTAGAGGAAAGAGCGCAGCACGATGGCGATCAGCAGCGCCTCGACCACGACAATGATGGTTTCAAGCCATTCACTGGTCGCAGACTTGTGGGCAGGTTTGTCGGCGGGCTGGCTCATCGGTTTCCCCGGATTGATCGTGCGGCAGGGTTAGTCTCTTGCGTCAGCGCGGTCAATTGCGTTGGCCGGCTGGGCAAGCTGCGGCGCCTAGGCGTGTTCGGTGCCAGCAATGGGCAGCGCTTCGATGATGACGAAGGCCTGGGCGAGCCCGGCATCGTCGGTGATGGTGATGTGAATGTGGGGTGTGTGACCAGGCGGGACAAGTCGGGCCAAAGCGGCGGCGGCGCCATTGGTCAGGGCCATGGTCGGCTTGCCGGACGGCATGTTGACCACGCCCATGTCGCGCCAATAGACGCCGTGGCTGAGACCGGTGCCCAGGGCCTTGGAACAGGCCTCCTTGGCGGCAAAGCGCTTGGCATAGGAGGCAGCACGCTGGGCGCGGCGATCGGATTTGCGCTGCTCGATCTCGGTGAAGCAGCGCTGGGTGAAGCGGCTGCCATAGCGCTCGAGCGTCTTGGCGACGCGATCGATCTGGATGAGGTCGGAGCCGAGGCCGATGATCACTTGACCCCCTGAATGCCGCGGCTGCCGGGCTTGACGGCCGGAATGGCGGCCAGTTCGGGGGGGAGCTGATCGGCAGGGTAAGCGGGCACCTTGAACTCGATGAGGCTGACCAGCGGCACGCCGACATCGGCCTCGCCGCCGGAGCGGTCGATCAGGCAGGCCGCAGCCACGACATTGGCGCCGATTGCGCGCAAGGCGGCGACGCATTCGCGGATGGAGAGGCCAGTAGAGACGATGTCTTCCACCACGATGACCTTGTCGTCAGGGGCGATCTCGAAACCGCGGCGCAGCTCGAACTTGCCGTCGACGCGCTCTGTATAGAGGGCGGGCAGGCCCAGATGGCGGGCGGTTTCGTAGCCGGGGATGATGCCGCCAATGGCGGGGGAGACGACCTTGGTCACATCGCCGAAGCCATCGGCATGGATCTTGGCGGCCAGCGCCCTGCAGAGCTTTTCGGTCTGGGCCGGGTACTGGAACACTTTGGCCTTCTGCAGGAAAACGGGCGAGCGCAGGCCGGAGGACAGGATGAAGTGCCCCTCGAGCATGGCGCCGCATTCGCGGAAAATGGCCAGCACGTCATCTTTTGTCATCGTTAAACCTCTTGTCGACCTTGCCGTCCCACTCAAGGGTGGAAATCATGGATGCCTCGCGCACCCCGGCGCGCTGCACGGCGGAAAGGCCGGGACTGCGCTTGAGCGTTGCCAGAACATCAGTCAGCTGCGCAAGGTCGCGCACCTCGATTTCAAAGATCATCTGGTGAAAATCGGGTGAAATCATCCGCATCACCAGATTGTTGATATTGGCGTCGCAGGCGGCGATGGCGGCGGAAATCTGGGCCAGCGAGCCGGGCTTGTTGACGCTTTCCATGGAGATGACCGTGGCATAGGGACGATCTTCGCGGCCCGCCAGGTTCCAGCGGACGTCGACCCAGGCGACATCGCTGTCATGCAGGTCGATCAGCGCCTCGGAATGGATGGGATAGATCTGCATCGGCTGGTCGGGCTGCAGGATGCCGACCAGCCGATCGCCGGGCACGACGCCTTCCGCCGAAACCGTCACGCCGATGTGGAAATCAAGCTGGGAGAGGGCCGCCTTGGCATGGGGGCCCGAACGCTGGCCGCCCGGCACGCGGAAGCGGAACAGATCGGTGGAGCGCAGGGCGAACCAGCCATCAGCGGTGTCGGCAACCGGCAGATCGAGCTTGCGGCGGCGCTTGCGCAGGCCCTTGATGCTGGCCAGTTCGGTGGCCAGTGGCTCGGCGCCGATCTTGCCTTCGCCCACGGCAATCAGCAGGTCGCGGCGGCTGGCCATGCCCAGGGCCTCGGCCAGGGTCTTGGCCTCGGTATCGTCCAGCATGACGCCTTCGCGCTCGAGCATCATGTTGAGCACGTGTTCGCCCAAGGCGAAGGTGCGCTGGGTCGCGGCATGCCGGACGGCGCGGCGAATGGCGGCGCGGGCCTTGCCGGTGGCGGCAATGCCGAGCCAGTTGATGGGCGGCATGTGGTTGTGGTCGCGGATGATCTCGACCTCGTCGCCGCTGCGCAACTGGGTCACCAGCGGCAGGATGGCGCCATTGATCTTGGCCCCCACGGTGGTATCGCCGATATCGGTATGCAGGGCATAGGCGAAATCGATGGGCGTGGCGCCGCGCGGCAGGGCAATCAGGCGGCCGCGTGGGGTGAAGCAGAACACCTGGTCCTGGAAGAGTTCGAGCTTAGTATATTCGAGGAAATCCTCGGTGGAATTGCCGGCCGTCAGATGGGCAATGGTCGAGCGCAGCGAGCCATAGGCGTGCGACTCGTTCTCGATGCGGCTGAGATCGGCCGAGGCGCCATCCTTGTAGAGGGCATGGGCGGCGATGCCGAACTCGGCGATGCGGTCCATTTCCTCTGTGCGGATCTGCAGCTCGGCGCGCTGGCGGCCGGGGCCAACAATGGTGGTGTGGATCGACTGATAGTCATTGTGCTTGGGGACCGAGATATAGTCCTTGAACCGGCCAGGCACGACCTTCCACTTGGTGTGGACCACGCCCAGCGTGTGATAGCACTCGTCGGTGGAGCCGACGATGACGCGGAAGCCGATCATGTCGGAGAGCTGTTCGAGCGCGATCGACTTGCGCTCGATCTTGTTGAAGATCGAAAAGGGCGACTTCACCCGCGCCTTGACCCGGGCGGTGATGCCCTCGGCGGAGAGGCGCTCGCTCAGCTCGGTGGAAATGGTGGCAATGGTCTCGCGATAGGTGGCCTGCATCTCGTCGAGCCGGGCGACGATGGCCTGATAGTGCTCGGGCTGCAGTATCTTGAAGGAAATGTCCTCAAGCTCGCTACGCATGTCCTGCATACCCATGCGGCCCGCCAGCGGGGCATAGATATCCATGGTCTCCTGGGCAATACGGGTGCGCTTTTCGGGCGGCATGTATTGCAGGGTGCGCATATTGTGCAGGCGGTCGGCCAGCTTGACCAGCAGCACGCGGACGTCCTGGCTGATGGCCAGCAGCAGCTTGCGCAGGTTCTCGGCCTGGGCCTCTTCGCGCGAGACGAGGTTGAGGCGCTCGATCTTGGTCAAGCCATCGACGATGGCGCCGATCTCGGCGCCGAACAGCTGGTCGATCTCGGCCCGGGTGGCGTCGGTATCCTCGATGGTGTCGTGCAGCAGGCCAACGACGATGGAAGCGTCATCGAGCTTGAGCTCGGTGAGGATGGCCGCCACTTCGAGGGGATGGTTGAAATAGGGGTCGCCCGAGGCACGCTTCTGCGAGCCATGCTTCTGCATGGCGTAGACATAGGCCTTGTTCAACAACTGCTCGTCGACGTTCGGGTTATACGCCTGAACGCGTTCGACAAGCTCGTACTGACGCATCATGGGATTGGTCGCTCGCTCTGAACGAGAAGCTTAGCGCTTTGAAAGAAAATGGGAAAGGTGCGCGGGAACAAGTATGTGCGGGACGCGCGTAGGTTGCTCCCTGCCCCGCCCCAGAAACGAAACACCCCCAGCTGGCGCCGAGGGTGTTGAAATATCGTACATGCTGGTCACCCGGGCCATTCGAGCGTAGCTCTCATGGCCTAGCCATCTCAAATCGCGCCACCGGCGCGATTTGCCCTTACGGGACGATGTCTAGTCATCGCGGCGCTCTGGCGGGGCCAGGCTCTCGATGCCGCGCAGCAGTTCTTCTTCGCTCATGCTGTCAAAGCTCATCGAATCATCAGCGCCAGCGCTTTCGATCTGCGGCGCGGCATGGCTCTCAGGCTCGTCGACTTCGACATATTTCTGCAGCGAGTGGATCAGATCTTCGCGCAGATCGTCGGGCGAGATGGCGCCGTCGCCGATTTCGCGCAGGGCAACAACGGGATTCTTGTCATTGTCGCGCGAGACGGTGATCTGGGCGCCCGAGGAAATCATGCGCGCACGATGGGCGGCCATAAGAACCAGATCGAAGCGGTTTTCGATCTTTTCAATGCAGTCTTCAACGGTGACGCGGGCCACGGACGTCTCCAAAATTTATGGAATGAGCGCTTCCCATACACGAGCGCCCTGCCCGGCACAAGGATGGCGTGTCCCATGCCTCCAATCGGTCACGAAAACCGGCATCATCTTGTCACAGGGCCAAAAACGTGACATCACCGATTAATTAGACTTTCTGCGGAATTTAAAATAATAATCTGATGCGCGCTGGACTTGGCCCCGCGGCACTTTTTGAGAGATTTGCTATGACCATCGACGCCCGCGAAAAGATAGTTCTGTTCATCGACGGTGCCAATCTTTACGCGACCTCCAAGGCCATCGGGATCGACATCGATTATCGTCGCCTGCTGGCCGAGTTCAAGGCCAAGGCCTTCCTGCTGCGGGCCAATTACTACACGGCGTTGGTGGAAGATCAGGAATATTCCTCGATACGCCCGCTCATCGACTGGCTGGATTACAATGGCTTTACGGTGGTGACCAAGCCTGCCAAGGAATTCACCGACGCTGCCGGGCGCCGCAAGGTGAAGGGCAATATGGATATCGAGCTCTGCGTGGATGCACTCGAGCTCGCCCCCCATTATGACCATATGGTGCTGTTTTCCGGCGATGGCGACTTTACCGCGCTGGTCGCGTCGCTGCAGCGCATGGGCAAACGAGTGACCGTCGTATCAACGCTGACCACGTCGACGCCGATGATTTCGGACGATCTGCGCCGGCAGGCCGATTTCTTCATCGATGTCGCCGATCTGGCCAAGACCGTGGGACGTCCACCGACCACGCGGCCGGTTGCTGCACCAATGGCGGACGAAGCCGAGTAGCGCAGTCGGCGCCCTGAGCGGATCGCCAAGGGCGGCGGTGGCGATCAGCCCCGGCCGCCCTCTTTCATGATGCGTGACTTGTCGCGATTCCAGTCGCGATTGCGCTCGGTTTCGCGCTTGTCATAGTTCTTCTTGCCCTTGCCGACGCCGATCAGCAGCTTGGCAAAGCCCTGATCGTTGAAGAACAGCTTGAGCGGCACGATGGTATTGCCGGCGCGGGCGACTTCCTCGCCCAGATGGGCGAGTTGCTTGCGCGACACCAGCAGCTTGCGCGGCCGCTTTTCCTCGTGGTTGAAGCGATTGGCCTGCAGATATTCGGGGATATGGGCGTTGATCAGCCAGAGCTCGCCCTTTTCCGGCGAGGCATAGGATTCGGTGATCTGGGCCTTGCCCAGGCGCAGTGACTTGACCTCGGTGCCGGTCAGGACGATGCCGGCCTCGAAGGTTTCGCCAATCTCGTAGTCGTAACGCGAGCGCCGGTTCTCCGCCACGAGACCGTGGCTGATCACACCGTTCTTTGCTTTGTCGTTCTTTGGAGCCATGGGGCTTAGATAAGCCCTGCATGCGCAATTGCAAAGTCCATGGCGTCCTGCGTCGACTTGCTGATGGGCACCAGGGGCAGGCGCATTTCATTGGCGCAGAGGTTGAGCCGGTTGGCGACATACTTGGCCGGCGATGGATTGGGCTCCATGAACAGGTCCTTGTGCAGGTAGACCAGCTTGTCATTGACGGCGCGCGCACCGACGAAATCGCCGGCCAGCGACAGGGTCTGCAACTGCGAACACAGGCGCGGCGCGACATTGGCGGTGACGGAAATGCAGCCGTGGCCGCCATGGGCGTTGAAGCCTAAAGCGCTGCTGTCATCGCCCGAGAGCAGGATGAAATCGGGGCCGAGCTTGCTGCGCTGCATGCTGGCCCGCTCCATGTTGCCGGTCGCATCCTTGACGCCGATGATATTGGCGTGCGCCTCGTGCAGCCGGGCAATGGTGTCGACGCTGAGGTCGACAATGGTGCGGCCGGGCACGCTATAGAGGATGACCGGGATGCCGACCGCGCTGGCAACGGCCGAAAAGTGCTGGAACAGCCCTTCCTGGTTGGGCTTGTTGTAATAGGGCACCACGGAGAGCACGGCATCGGCGCCGGTCGCCTCGGCAAACTTTGCCAGGGAGACCGCTTCGGCCGTCGAATTGGAGCCAGCGCCCGCCACGACCGGGACACGCTTATTGGCGACCTCGACGCAGATCTCGACGACGCGCCGATGTTCTTCATGGCTGACGGTGGGGCTTTCGCCGGTGGTGCCGACCGGCACCAGGCCATGACTGCCCTCGGCGATCTGCCATTCGACAAAGCTCGCGAAGGCTTTCTCATCGACGATCCCATTGGCCATGGGAGTGATGAGTGCCGGTATCGATCCTCGCAGCATTTGTCGAAATTTCCTCATTTTGGGGTGCCCCGCGCGCGCCGGGGCCGATAGTTTGATCCGGCTATTGCGCCGGTTTTTGGACGCCGCACCATAGTTTTTATCGCCGGGGTCCACAACGGCTAGTTGAGCGCGGCGCTGCCGGGAATGGTCTTTTTCGCAACCTGGAGGCCGCACGAACTGACGCGTTGCAGCCGAAAACGCTTGAGCCGGCGCGGCCGCTGCCGCACCATGGGCGAAAGTCAAAGGTGCCCTGACCATGCCTCGACCGAGAGTCGTGCCCGCCGACCATGCGGCCTTTGCCGGCCTGCCGATTACCCCTATCTGCCTGGCGGAGGGGATTGCGGCCGCGGTGCATATCGTCGGCACGCTGTCGTCGAACCGGCTGCCGGTGGTCTGCATTCCCGGCTACCAGCGCAATATGAGCGATTTTGCTGCCTTTGCCGGCTATTTTTCCCATGTCGGCGACGGCCCGGTGGTGCTGCTCGACCTGCCAGGGCGCGGCAGGGCTGACAATCGACGCCGGGCCGAGGATTACAACACGCTTACCGATGCGCGCGATGTCGCCGCCATCCTGATGGCGCTCGGAATCGCGGAAGCGGTGGTGCTCGGCCAGGGCCAGGGCGGACAGGTCGCCATGGCGCTCGCAGCGGCGCACCCGCTGCTGGTGGCAGGCACGGTGCTGCTCGACGCCGGGCCGGTGACCGACCCGCGCGGCATCGTGCGACTGCGCAACAATCTGGCCCATATCGAGGGGCTGCGCGGCAACAAGGCGGTGACGGCCGGCTTTCGGCGCATCCTGAGTGGCGACTATCCAGGCCTGCCCGATGAGCAGCTCGATACCCTGGTGGGGCGCAGCCATTTCCTCGATAAAAGCGGCCGCGCCAAGCCGCTCTACGATCCGCGGCTGATAGAGGCGCTGGCCGAGATCAATTTCGATGATGTGCTGATGGCCCCATGGCCGCTGTTTGACGCCCTTAGCGGCGCCCCGCTGCTGCTGCTGCGCACCCAACTGACCGACCAGTTGCGCCGCGAGACCTTTGACGAGATGATCCGCCGTCGCCCCGATGCACTGGCCCTGACCATTGCCGGACAGGGATCCCCTGCCCTGTTTGACCAGCGCGAGGAGATTGCGGCGGTGGCAGCCTTCGTCGCGCGCGCCAGCGCCAAGATGCTGGGACGGGCGGCCTAGGGGGCGTGCGGACCGCCGGGATGGACGCTCAGGCGCTCAGCCGGGTGACATTGACGATCGCCTTGGCCTGTTCCACCCAGCGCTCCCGCGTGATCCGGCCCTTGAGGGCCAGTTGCCCGTCGACCCAATCGACATTGGCGGCAGACCAGGTCGCGACCTGATCGAGGTGATAGACCCCCAGGGCGTTGAGCGCAGCCACGAGCTTGGGGCCAATGCCCTTGATCTGCCGGAGATCATCGGGGCCACCGGCGCGTGGCTTGCCAAGGGCAGACGGCCGAGGCCCGGCGGCTGATGCAGGCGTCGCCGGTGCTGAACCGGCGGATGGCACTGGCGCATTGCGCGAGACCGGGTCGTCGGATACGGCGGAAGCCAGGCGCGCGGCCGGCGTCATCGTCCGGCGGGCCCGCGGCGCGGCGGCGGTCGGGGTGAGCGCCACGGGGATAGCTGCCGCTGGCACCTGTCGCGTCCCCCGCGCGGCATAAAGCACGCGATGGACAAGATAGCCGATGCTGCAGCCCAGCAGATAGGCCAGCAGCACCAGCAGCGTCGTTTCGAGGATGTGGGTCAGGCTGGGCATGGCTGGCCGCTCACGCTTTGGGTGGGCTGAAGCTGCGCCAGCCGACCAGCAGGCCGACAAGAGCCACGGCCAGCAGATAGGGCCAGTCATATGCCGTCAGGAACCCAATCGACGCCCAGCTCATCGCCCGTCTCCGCCCTGCGCCGCACGCCTAGAAGTGCGCATCGCTCACCGTTACCACAATACGCCGATTCTGGCGCTTGCCTGCAGCCGTGGCGTTGTCGGCAATGGGCTGGCTCTCGCCATAGCCGACCGCGTAGAGGCGGGCCGGATTGGCGCCGCGCGCCGTCAGGGCGTTGACCACGGCTTCGGCGCGCGCGACCGACAGGCCCAGATTTTGCTGGGCATCGCCATCGGCATCGGTATGGCCTTCAACTTGGATCACCGCCTCGGGACAGGCATTGAGCAGGATCACCAATTCATCAAGCGCCAGTTCGGATTCATCGGCGATCAAGGCGGCGCCGGACTGGAACAGGATGGCATTGCGGCCGGAAAAATCGGCGATCGGGCCGGCACAGGCCGAAATATCGACTTTTTCGCTGGACGGCTCGACGACCGGGGGCGCGGCAACCGGGGGCGCTACAGCGGGTGCGGGCGTTTCAAGTTTCACGGACCAGGTGGCGGTGGTGTCGGCGGCAATTTTCGCCGTGACGGTGTCGCGGGTGGCAGTATCGGGAGCAACGCCGGTCAGCTGCCAGGCAGAGGCGGCAAAATTGAGCTCGCTGGCGGTCAGCTGGCGCAGGGCCGCCAGGCCGATTTCGGCACTGGCAAGAAAGGTGTCCGGCGCGCCTGCGGCGATGCTGACCGCGGCTGTGTCGCCATCGGCAATGGCCAGGAGGCTCTGCAGAGCGGCGTCGCTCGGCACCTGGCCGCTGAAGATCAGGCTGCCATCGGCGGACAGGCGGACGGAAAAGGCATAGGCCGGATCGACGGTAACCGGGGTTGGCGGTGGCGCGGCAGTGGGCGCCACAACCAAAGGAGCCGCGGCCGGCTCAGCAGGCGCTGCCTCCGCTATCGCGGGGGGTGGCAGCAGCGTCAGGCGCCAGTCCAAAGCCGGCGTTGCGGCGCCCGCCAGGGCGGTGTCTATGGCATCGGCACTGCGCGCCTCGACCAGATTGCCGTCGATCCGCCAGCGGTCGCCATCAAAACTGGCCAGGCCATCGCTCACATTGGCCAAGGCTTTCATGGCTGCGAGCGCATCCTGAGTAAAGCCGTCAGGGGCGGCGGGATCGATGGTGGTCTCGTCTGTGACCTGATCGCCTGCCCGATCGGCCAGGATGCGCTTGAGCGTCTCTGCCGGTACGCGGCCGGTCAGCGTGATGGCGCCGTTCGGCAGCTTGGTCGCTGACCAGCGATAGGGCGCTTCTACCGACGCGGCGGGGACAGCGACGGTCGCAACAGCGGGCGGCGGGCTGGCGACGGCCATGGACCAGCCTGAACCGGCCAACTGGCGGGAGGCAAAGTCGGCCTCGAGGGCGGCCTTGTCGATGGCCGATTTTGCCGATCCGGTTACGGTCCAGCCGGTGCCGTCGAAAACCACCTGTCCGTCCGCGAGCCAGCGCAGCAGCGCGATACCCGTCTGGGCCGTGGCGAGAAAGTTGCGCGGCTCACCTGAGGCATAGGCCAGCGCGTCGGTTGCCGAGGGGCCGGCCGCGCCCAGAAGGGCCAGCTTGGCCTCGGGCTGCGGCACCATGCCCGAGAGGGTAATGGGACCGGTAAATGGCTTGGTGGCGGACCAGAGATAGGGCGTGGCGGCGGGAGCCAGGATTTCCGAAGATGCCAGGGTAAAGCCCTGCGGCACTTCTGACGACAAGGCCGCCAGCAGGCCCTGATAATCATCACCGGACAGGGCGGTGCCGCTGAGCGTGAGCTGCTTTTGCTGCAGGGCGAAGCGGCCTTCGCTCATGCGGGCGAGTGCCGAAAGACCGAAATCCACTGCCGACTGGTAGCGCTCCGGCGCGCCGCGCCCCAGCTGCAGATACTGGGTATCGGCGCCCGGGCGCTGCTGCAGTCCATCGCGCGTTGCCGCGTCGGGGGCGTAGCCATCAAAAACCACCTTGCCGCCGGCCTGCAAGGTGGCACTCACCCAATAGTCATCGATCCGCGGCGGCTCCAGCACGACGATGGAACCGGCCGGCTGCAGAGCCTCGGTGACGGCCTGGGCAATCTCGAGTGTCCGGGGCGCGCCGGCCAGGGTGCTTTGACCATCCACGATACTCGCCTTGCCGTATTCAAGACGTGAGAGTTGTTCGACAAGCGTTTGGGATAGTTCGGCAAATCCAGCCGGCTCGCCGGAGCCCAGCGAGAGGCCCGTGGCAACTTCAAGGCCACTGGTGGCCGCCGTCCGAAAGCGTTCGGCCAGCAGGTGATCGGGTATGTAGCCGGTTATCTCTATACGCGACCCATCCGAGCTGGCGCTCCATTGATAGGGCGATATCAGCGCCGGAATGATCTCGACCTTGCCCAGCGTAACGCCGGCAGGCGGGCCGGCGCGCATGACAATCAGCAGATCGCGATAGGCGCGCTCGGACTTGGCACGGCCGGTGATGTCGACGGAAAGATCGGCCAGCATTGTCGTGCCCTGGTCGAAATAGCGCAACTGGTCGATGGCGAACTGGGCGCCGGCGATCCAGGCGCGGCGATCGGGCATGCCGGAGCGCAGTTCAAGATCGGCCTGCTGCAGATCGGCGCGGGCGAGCAGCAATTGACGGGTTTTTTCGTCTGGAACGCCGCCCGAAAGCGCGACCGTGCCGTCGCTCAACGCCGCCTCGAGGCGAAAAGGCGCCAGTGAAGGGGCCAGAGTGACGTCGGCGTGAATACTGCGAACGCCCGGAACCAGCGCGAGGCGCTGCACGGCGGCATCGACATAGGCCTGATCCGTCGTCGTGCCTGAAACAGTGACGTCACGCGTGGCAAAGGACAGTTCAGCCCAATCAAAGCCGGCGCGCTGCGCCATGGCGGTGGATTGCGACGCCACGTCCCCGGCTATGCGGGTGGAGGTCATTGCCAGGGTGAGCGTCGAACCAGCCAGGACGATGGCGAGCCCCGGCACGATCCACTTGAGGAGGTCCCTAATCATAGCTGTTCCGATGAGCTGCCCGCATTTGGCGCAAGGCTAGAGTATTTCGGCATGCGATGGAATGAAAATTGGGAGCGCAAACCCTTGGCAAACCACAGCTATATCTCGCCGGTCGCTGATACGCCGGGCATCCATGGTGGTTTGGACAGAATCGGGTGGCCGGTCCGCAGGTGGCCCTGAAGACTGACCGCAAAAGCAGAAAGGCCCGGCGTGAGCCGGGCCTTTCCATTCTGATAAGCAGTAAGGCTTACTTGAAAGCCTTGGCGGCCTTGAAGGTAACCTTGTAAGCGCCGTTCTGCTGAACCTTGGCGCCGAGCGAGGAGGTGAAACCACCGCCGGGAGCCCAAGCCAGTTCGGCCGAACCGTAGAAGTCCGAGGTTGCAGCGTTGAGAGCTGCACCGGTGTTGCGGTTGAAGGCAACGGTGTCTTCGCCATGGCCATAGACGCCGACTTCGCCGGTGATCTTGAGGGTTTCGGTGACAGCAGCAACGAGCTGGGCTGCAACCTGGTAGCCGTCGCCAACACCAGCAGTGCCGTCGTTGAAGTAACGGCCGCCGAGGTTGATCGAGACGCCTTCGGTTACAGTGGCACCAACCGATGCACCGATACCGAAGTCGGTACCTGCGTCACCGCCGCCAGCGAGAGTCCCGCCGCCAACTTCACCGGACAGGGCAACCTTGAACATGTCGAAATTGCCTTCGGCCGAGGCCAGGCCGTTCCAGTAGGACCAGTTGCCGCCAACTGCGTAGCCACCGCTGTACGAACCAGCAGCGCGGAGCTTGAAGGCATCGAACGTGCCGGTTACGCCGGCATGAATAGCATAGGTGTCACCGGTGGTCTGGACACCGTCGAGTATGCCACCAAGCGAACCGCTGATGTGTGCAGTGACAGAGTCACCAGCGTAGTTCAGCACGCCGATCAGGCTGCCAGCCTGGTTGTCGGTACGATCGAGCGCTTCGAGAGCGATGCCGCCGGCAACGCCGTTGCCAAACGAGGATTCCAGCTGGATGACGTGGCCACCCTTGCGAACCGGACCTTCCCAAACGCCCTTGTCGGCGTCGTCAGACATGAACAGGCCAGTGAAGTTGAATGGCTCGTCGTCGCCTTCGTTGAAGATCGAACCCTTCTTACCGGCGGACAGCACGGTGCCGTCGCCGACCTGAACATAGGCATCCTGAGCGCGCAGTGGGTGTGCATCGCCGTCAGTTGCAGTTACGTTGTCACGAGCACGCAGATAGTCGCGCTGGCGCAGGTTGATCACCACGCGAGCGGGACCGAAATCGCTGGCCTGGGTGCCGACGAACTTAAGGAAGGTCTCGACCTTCGAATTCCAGTCAGCAGCGCCGGCAGCGGTACCGTTTGGAGTATCAAAGCGACGAACGCCGTCACCGTTGACGCCGCCGAAAGCAGCTGACGGCAGGGTGTTGGCAACGATACGGCCGTCGCCGTTGAAGTTGCCATATTCAAACGTGTAGGCAACGCTACCCGAAATCTGCAGGCAGTTTTCGTCGGACGAGATCGTCAGGCCGGAAAGACCCAGGTCGTCGCAAACGTCCAGCGAGGTGAGGACGCCGAGATCGGCAGCAAAGCCAGCGGTCGAGAGACCGGCAGCAGCAACAGAACCGAGGATAAGGCTCTTGAGTTTCATAGGTTGACCTCCAAAGTCAGTCATTCTTGGTGCCGGTTGCCCGGCTGGTTTGTCGAAACGCGACCACACTATTCGTGGTGCAGTGTGTTGCCGTCGCGTTGCGACCGACAAACGATCCCATGCATGGATTCGCAAGACCCACTCTACGCATGGGCAAAGCCGACGCAATCACGCAAAGGCCGTTTTGCATGGCAGCAATGTGGTTGTGAGGCGGATGTTGCAGATTCAGCACACAGTCCGAAACCATTCGTTAACCAAATTGAACGCGACGTTAAGATTGCCGGTTTTGCAGGGGTTTCGCGGCAAGGACTGGCGCTGCCGCCGAATTGGGGGCATCAAATGCGCCGAAATGGTGCGCCAGTGGCTGTGGCCGAAGCGTGGACGGAATCAGGCAAGGAAAAGGCGCGTCGGTCGGCGTTGCCTTAATTGGAGGGTGCATGACTGAGGGCAAGAAGGTCGCCGTGGTGACCGGCGGCGGATCGGGGATCGGCAGAGCGGTGGCGCTGGGATTTGCGGCGCAGGGCTATGATGTCGCCATCTGCGGCCGTCGCCGGGATGCGCTGGAGCCCGTGCGCCGTGACACCGGTGGCTATGCGGCGGCCTGCGACGTTACCGACCCGGACGCGGTCGCCGATTTCTTCGCCGGGGTCCGGCGCACCTATGGCCGCGTCGACGTGGTGTTCAACAATGCGGGGCGGTTTGCGCCGGCCACGCTGTTCGGCGATCTGGATGTAAAGGTCTGGCGCGAGATGATCGATACCAATCTCAACGGCGCCTTCTACGTGGCGCGAGAAGCCTTCCGCATCATGCGAGACCAGGCGCCGCAGGGCGGACGGATCATCAACAACGGCTCGATCTCGGCGCATGCCCCCCGCCCCGAGGCCGCCTCCTATACAACGTCCAAGCATGCCATTACCGGGCTGACCAAGGCGATCTCGCTGGATGGACGGGCATTCGGCATAGCCTGCGGCCAGATCGATATCGGCAATGCGGCCACCGACATGACCAGCCAGATGAACAGCGGCTCGCTGCAGGCCAATGGTACGATGATGCCGGAGCCGACCTTCGACGTGCGGCATGTGGTGGATGGGGTGCTCTATATGGCGGGCCTGCCCTTGGCTGCGAATGTGCAGTTCATGACAGTGATGGCGACCAATATGCCCTATATCGGCAGGGGCTAGCCATTCGAGCAGAGCTCTCATGGCCTTCTCACCTCAAATCGCTCCACCGGAGCGATTTGCCCTGCGGGGCGGTTCGAAGTGTGCAGTTCATGACGGTGATGGCGACCAACATGCCCTATATCGGGCGGGGGTAACCCCTTAAGCGCGAAAGACCTCGGCGCCGGCGATCCAGGTGGCGCGCACGGCATGCTTATCGGAGAGATGCACGAAGCTAGCGACAGCGCCGGGGGCGAGGTGGCCGTGGGTGTCGGCAATGCCGAGGGCCTGGGCCGGGTAGAGAGAGGCCATGCGCACGGCCTCGTCGAAGTGCACGCCGATGACCTTATGCATGAAGGTGACGGCATCGATCATGTCGAGATCGGCGCCGGCCAGGGTGCCGTCGGCCAGGCGCAGCGCGCCACCCGAGCGGGTGATGGTGCGGCCATTCAAGGTGAACTCGGTGATGTCGGTGCCGGTCTGTGACATGGCGTCGGTGACGAGGAAAACCTGCCCTTTGCCGGCCTTGGAGCGCAGTGCCAGCGCGATGGCGGCGGGATGGACATGGATGCCATCGGCGATCAGGCCGGCGGAAACCTCGCCACTGTGCAGGGCCGCGCCGACCAGGCCGGGCTCGCGATTGCCCAGCTGGCTCATGGCGTTGAACAAATGGGTGACCATGCTGGCGCCAGCATCAAAGGCCGCTGTTGCCGCGGCAAATCCGGCATCGGAATGACCCAGGCTGACAGTGATGCCGGCTGCGGTCAGAGTGGTGATCTGGGCGGGGGTAACGGTTTCGGGGGCGACGGTCAGCAGCAGGTTGGGCAGCGCGGCGCGGGCCGCGACCAGGCGGCGCAGATCGGCGTCGTCCATGGGCCGGATCAGCGCCGGATCGTGGGTGCCCTTGCGGGCCAGCGACAGATGCGGCCCCTCGAGATGGAGGCCGAGGAAGCCGGGAACAGCTTGCGCGGCGGCACTGTGGCCCGCAGCGATGGCGGCCTCGGTAACCGGAACCGTATCGGTGATCAGGGTGGGCAGCAGGGCCGTTGTGCCGAAACGGGCATGGGCGGCGCAGATGGTGCGGATGGCAGCGACGGAAGGATCGTTGTTGAACAGCACGCCGCCGCCGCCATTGACCTGCAGGTCAATGAAGCCAGGTATCAGGCTGCCGCCAGCGAGACGGACCGGCAAGGCGTGCGCCGGCACCGCATCGGCGGCGACAATGGCCGAGACCATGCCGAACTCGACCAGCAGGGCGGCATCATAGTGCCAGACGTGGCCGTCGAAGATGCGCGCACCGGCAATGGCGAGAAGGTCGCTCATACCGTTTCAGTGACCTTTTTCAGTGCCACCGGCAGATCGGGATTGAAGCCGCGGTGGCGCGACAGCGTTTCGACAAAGCCATAGAAGGAGACGATCAGCGCCAGCGGATCGGTGAGCGGGTGACCGGTTGCGGCAAAGGGCAGTGCCGTGGCGGCCCCGGGCCGAGAGCTGGTGAGGAAGGCCAAAGCGCCCTGCCCGGCCAGCTTGTGCGTCATGTCGGCCACCGAGCCTTCCGCGGCGTCGCGGGCGGCCAGGCCCAGCACGGGATAGCCCTTGGTGACGATGGCGACCGGGCCGTGCATGACCTCGGCGGCGCTATAGGATTCGGCCTGGATATTGCAGGTTTCCTTGAACTTGAGCGCCGCCTCGTTGGCGATGGCAAAGCCGGGGCCGCGGCCGAGCACATAGAGGGCATTGTGGCCGTCGAGGGCGCCGATCATGCTCGACCAGTCGCATTCCACTGCCTTGGCCAGCGACTGCGGCAGCGCATTGACGGCGGCCCCCAGCGCTTCGTCGCCGCTCCAGCGGGCGACCAAAGCCAGACCGGCAACCACCGAGGTGACAAAGGTCTTGGTGGCGGCAACCGACTGCTCGACGCCGGCATGCAGGTCAATGGTGAAATCGGATGCCTCAGCCAAAGGCGAGCTGGCGGTATTGGTAATGGCGATGGCCGTAGCGCCGGAGCGGCGGGCGGACTGCGCCATACCGACAATGTCGGGGCTTTTGCCGGACTGGGAAATGGCGATGGTGGCGGCGCGGTCAAGCCGCAGATCCTTGCCATAGATGGAGGCGATGGAGGGGCCGATGGAAGCCACCGGCAGACCCAGGGTGAGCTCGATGGCATATTTGAGATAGGCACTGGCGTGATCGGAGGAGCCGCGCGCCACCGTGGCCACCAGCAGCGGATCTTTTTCGCGCAAGGCGGCGGCAGTGGCGTCAAGGACAGGACCGCTGCGCTCGAGAAAGGTCGCGACGACCGAAGGAATTTCCTCGATCTCGCGGCGCATATGGGTCTGTTCGGTCATGGCTTCTTGCCTCCTTTGGCGGGCGCATCGCCGAGGCGCAGTTCGGCAACAAAATCATAGGTATCGCCCCGATAGATGGAGCGGGTGAATTCAATGACGCGACCGGACGCCAGATAGGAGGTGCGCTCGATATTGAGGCCGGCCGAGCCGGTGGGCACCTGCAGCAGGCGGGCATTGTCCTCGTCGAGATTGGCGGCGCGAATGCGCTGGATGGCGCGGACCGGACGGTTGCCCGACTTGTCGAGGTGCCGATAGAGAGAATCGGCGATGGCGAGGGGATCGGGCAGGACGCGGGAGGAGAGGCTGGCGCGCTCGATGGCCAAGGGCGTATCGCCCGTCAGGCGCAAGCGGGAGATGCGCGCCACCTGATCGCCCGAGGAGAGACCCAGAATGACGGTCTCCTCGGGGGACGGCAAATACAGACCACGCTCCAGCCATTGGGCATGCACCTCCATGCCGCGGCGGGCCATGTCCTCGGTGAAGGAGGTGAGTTGGGACAATGACTGTTCGACGCGCTGCGTGGGCTGGGCAACGAAGGTGCCCGAGCCATGACGCTGCACCAGCACGCCATCCTGCACCAGCTGCAGCACGGCCTTGCGCACGGTGACGCGCGACACATCCACCCGGGCGGCCAGATCGCGCTCGGAGGGCAGTGCATCGCCCGGATTGATGGCGCCACTGTGGATGGCATCCTCGATCCAGCGCTTGAGCTGGAGATAAAGCGGGCCACCCGACGGCAAGGCCACCGGCCCCTCGGCAAAGAAACTGTTCGACAGATCCGTCACATATCCCCCCGCCACGGTTGGCGCTGCCCTGGCAATGACTATCACGCGCCCGGCGTCGATTTGCCAAGCGCGCCCTTTGTTTCACAATACCAATAAAATACCATTTTCCAACAGGCAATCCATCTCTAGTCTCAATCCACCGCATGGGACTGAACACGTTGGATTTTCAGGGGGCAAACGGCGGCTGGCCGTCGAGCAGCGCATGGCTTTGTGGACAAGTGGTATTTTTTTGGCATTATCGCAATTGACTGGAGAACAGCATGACCACGACGCAAACCGAGATGACCCATGCCAGCGCAACGGGCTTTGACGCCCGGGCCGCGGGCGAAGCGCTGACGATTCTGGCGGCAGCGCAGGTCGAGGCGGCGCAGGCCGTGCAGGGTGCGGTGGCCGAGATTGCCGCCGCAGCCGAGCTGGCGGCGACGAGCCTGCTGGCCGGCGGACGGCTGATCTATGCGGCGGCAGGCAGTTCGGGGCTGATGGCGCTGGCCGATGCGGTGGAGCTGCCGGGTACGTTCGGCATCGGGCGCGACCGCATTGTGGTGCTGCTGGCGGGGGGCATTGCCGCGCTGCCGGCACTCGAGGGGGGACCCGAGGATGATGCCGAGGCCGCCCGGCGTGAACTGGCGGCAATCGCGGTGCGGCCGAATGACTGTGTCATCACGCTCACGGCAAGCGGCTATACGCCCTACCCGCTGGCCGCGGCTGCGGCGGGGCGCGCCGCGGGGGCGCGGACGATCGGCATTGCCAACAATGCCGGCGCGGCGCTGTTTGACCTGGTCGACGTGGCCATCTGCCTAGCGACGCCACCCGAAGTGATCGCCGGGTCCACCCGCATGGGGGCCGGCACGGCGCAGAAGATCACGCTGAATATGCTATCGACCTTGGTGGCGGTAAAGCTGGGGCATGTGCATGACGGCTTCATGGTCAACCTGATCGCCGACAATGCCAAGCTGCGCGGACGGGCGCAGCGCATCGTGATCGGCATTACCGGGGTGAGCGACGCCGAGGCGGCCCGTTGCCTCGAACTGGCGGACGGCGGGGTGAAGCTCGCGATCGTGCTGGCGGCCGGCGCGGCGGACCTGGAAGGCGCGCGCCGCCTGCTCGGCGCAAACCAGGAACGGCTGCGACCGGTGCTGGCCGAACTGGCCCATAAGGGGTAAGCGACCGGCCCGCTCGACCTGGCTTGACCGGCAATGGACGCGCAGCACCCATGATTAATCTGCGTTAACGGCTGTCATGGTTCTACGCTAGGCTCTGGTGACGCGGCGCCGCCGTGGCGTCGTGGCCGCCCCTGCCGGGCAAGGAGGATATGGATATGCATACCCCAAGTGACGACGCCATTCGCGACCGTGCCTATGCCTTGTGGATCGAGGCGGGATCGCCGGAAGGCAATGACCTGTATTTCTGGCATGCGGCCGAGCAGGAACTGGCCGGCAGCGAGGAAGAGGCGCCGCTGGACGAGATGAGCCCGGCCGAAACCGTCGACTCCGAGACACCAGAGCAGCACACGCATCACTGAATTCGCCTCGGGCGCCCGGCCCACAGGCCGGCGCCCGTTTGCCCGTCCCGGCGACATTGCCGGGGCAGAACTTATCAGGGGTGGCGCTGCGGCCCGACGGCTAACGTTCCACCAGAAGCCCAAAATTACCGCCGACCAGCGCGGGAACGAATGCGCACAGACACGGATTATGCCGCCAGCTCTTTTAGCCCGGAGGCAATCATGGCGCGCAGCAAGAAACCCGACAGTCCAAGCAATGTCGTCTATGGCGACCAGACCATCCAACGTGGTCCGGGCGGCGAGACCCATCAGACGGCCGAAGAGGGCTATGATGTCCTCACCACCCAGCACGGCATGCCGGTGGGCGATGACCAGAATTCGCTCAAGCAGGGCGATCGCGGCCCGCTGCTGGTCGAGGACGGACATTTCCGCGAGAAGATCTTCCACTTCGACCACGAGCGCATCCCCGAACGCGTGGTGCATGCGCGCGGCTATGCGGCGCACGGCTTTTTTGAAACCTATGACTCGCTGAGCGCCATCACCAAGGCCGACATCTTCCAGCGCAAGGGCGAGCGCACGCCGGTCTTCGTGCGGTTTTCCACCGTGGCCGGCTCGGAAGGCTCGTTTGACCTGGCGCGCGACGTGCGCGGCTTTGCGGTCAAGTTCTACACAAAGCAGGGCAATTGGGACCTGGTGGGCAACAATATCCCGGTCTTCTTCATCCAGGATGCGATCAAGTTTCCCGACGTCATCCATGCGGTCAAGCCCGAGCCCGACAAGGGCTTTCCCCAGGCGCAGAGCGCGCATGACAATTTCTGGGACTTCATCTCGCTGACGCCCGAAGCCATGCACATGATCATGTGGGTGATGTCGGACCGGGCGATTCCGCGCTCGTTCCGCTTCATGCAGGGCTTTGGCGTCCACACGTTCCAGCTGGTCAATGCCAAGGGCGAAGCGCGCTTCGTGAAATTCCACTGGAAGCCCAAGCTGGGCATGCAGTCGGTGGTGTGGAACGAGGCGGTCAAGATCAACGGCGCCGATCCCGATTTCCACCGCCGCGACCTGTTCAATGCCATCCAAAGCGGCGACTTCCCCGAATGGGAACTGTGCCTGCAGGTCTTCGACCAGGATTTTGCCGACAGTTTTGACTTCGACGTGCTCGACCCGACCAAGCTCATTCCCGAGGAGCTGCTGCCGGCCACGCCGGTGGGCCGCATGGTGCTCGACCGCATGCCGGACAATTTCTTTGCCGAGACCGAGCAGGTGGCGTTCATGACGCAGAACATCGTGCCCGGCGTGGAATTCTCCAATGACCCGCTGCTGCAGGGGCGCAATTTCTCCTATCTGGACACCCAGCTCAAACGGCTGGGCAGCCCCAACTTTGCGCAGCTGCCGATCAATGCGCCGAAATGCCCGATGCACCACTTCCAGCAGGACGGCCACATGGCCTTCAAGAACCCCACCGGCCGCGCCAATTACGAGCCCAATGGCTGGGGCACCGAAGCCGGCGGCCCGCGCGAGTCCAAGGAGCTGGGTTTCCAGACCGTGCCGCAGGAAGCCGAAGGGCCCAAGGTGCGGCTGCGGCCGGAGAGCTTTGCCGACCATTACAGCCAGGCACGGCAGTTTTTCATCAGCCAAGACCTGATCGAGCAGCAGCACATCGGCGATGCGCTGGTGTTCGAGCTCAGCAAATGCGCCTTCCCTTCCATTCGCGAGCGCATGGTGGGCCATCTGCTCAATATCGATGAAGAGCTGGCGCAGACTGTGGCCGATGGCCTGGGGATGAAGGCCCTGCCCAAGGCCGCCAATGCGGCGCGGCCGACCAAGATGGACCTGCCGGCTTCGGACCTGCTCAGCATTCTGAAGAACCCGCCGGAGAGTTTTGCCGGGCGCAAGCTGGGAATCCTGATTACCGATGGCACCGATGCCAAGCTGCTGGCGGCGCTGCTGGCGGCGGCGGCGGCCGAAGGCACGGCGGTGGAGCTGATTGCCCCCATGGTGGGCGGGGTGACGCTGAGCGATGGCACGATCCAGCCGGCGCATCACAAGATCGATGGCGGGCCCTCCGTACTGTTCGACGCGGTGGCATTGCTGCCGGCTGAAGAGGGCATCCTGTCGCTGCTCAAACTCCCCCCGGCCCGCGACTTCGTCAGCGACGCCTATGCGCATTACAAGTTCGTCGGCTTCACCGCGCCGGCAGCAAAGCTCTTTGCCAAGGTTGGTCTGCCGGAGGACCTCGATAAGGGCTTCATCGCGATGGACGAGCCGGCAGATGCCGAGGAGCTGATCGCGGCCTGCCGCGCGCTGCGGTTCTGGGACCGGCCCGACGGGGCGTAAGCGACGGCGCGGAGACGAGATATTGGCAGGCGGCGCAGCGGCGCCGCCTGCTCTCATACTGCCGCTTGCGGCTGACGCCCGACGAAGAGGCGGTGGCCGAAGGCCAGCCCGATCGCAACCAGCATCAGTCCACCCGCGAGCAGGAAGGTCAGCCGCACGCCGGCGCCGAGCGCCGCGACGCTGGCGCGGCTGAAATCATCCGTGCCGACGCCCCAGGCAAAGACGGCGCCCATCAGGGATGCCCCCGCGATCAGCCCGATATTGCGCGAGAGGGCGAGCAGACCCGAGACACTGCCCCGCCGATCGGCCGGCACATCCATCAGGGCTGCGGTATTGTTGGCGGCCTGAAAGAGCTGGTAGCCAGGCGTCAGGACCACGATGGCCATGACATAGCCCGAGACCCCCAGCCAAGCGGGCAGGACGGCCAGCAACAGCGCGCCCACTGCCAGAAGCACCAGACCGACTGCGAGCACAAGGCCGGCGCCCCAGGCATCGACCAGTTGACCGGAGGGTACGCCACTGACGATGGAGACCAGGGGGCCGATGGCCATGACAAAGCCGACCATGGAAGCTGTCAGGCCCAGACCAAGGCTGAGATAGAAGGGCCCGACCACCAGCGTGGTCATCATGACGGCGGCAACCAGAATATTGACCAGGAGGCCGGCAGCGAGCTGACGGTTCAGCACCGAGCGCAGACCGGGCGCCGACGACGCCGGCTTGCGCGTCATGCCGGGCAGCGCCAGGACGGCCATAAGCAAAGCGATGACGGCCAGCGGGAGCTGCAGCCAGAAGACGCCGCGCCAGCCGGTCAGCGGCAGCAGGAGCCCGCCGAGCGAGGGGCCGAGGGCGGTGCCCAAAGCCGACATGGTGCCCAGCAGGCCCATGGCCCGCCCGAGATGGGCCGCGCCGGCGGTCTGGCGCATGAGTACCATGGACAGCGTCATCAGGAAGGCAGCGCCGACCCCTTGCAGGGCCCGGGCCGCGATCAGCAGCCCCAGCGTGGGCGCCAGGGCGCAGAGCAGTGAGGCGATGGCGAACAGGACCAGACCGGCGACCAGCATGGGCTTGAGTCCATGGCGATCACCGAGCCGGCCGGCGACGATCACCGAGATGGTCAGCGCGGCGAGGTAGGCAACGACGACCCCCTGCAATTGGGCAAACGGCGCGGCAAAGGCCGCGGCCAGGGTCGGCAGCGCGATATTGGCAATGCTGGTCCCGAGCGCGGCCAGCAGCGTGGCGAGCGCCAGCGTTGCGGTGATCGCCGGTGAGGCGGTGTTCGACGGGTCGCGATCTGCGCGTTGCATGCGGATTTCCTCTTGCCTGAAGCTGATTTGGCAAGCAGGCTACGACTTCAAGTTCACTTGAGGTCAAGCATGAAGTTTCTCGATATCGGGGAGGTCGCAGCCCGGAGCGGCATCAAGCCGTCGGCGCTGCGCCATTACGAGGCGGAAGGGCTGATTGCCTCGGTTTACCGGCATGGCTTGCGCCGGCAGTTTGCCCCCGAGGTGCTGCTGCAGCTCCGTCTGGTGGCCATGGGCCGGACGGCCGGCTTTTCGCTGGCGGAGATCGGCGGCATGTTCGGCAGCACTGGCATGCAGGACTTGCCCCGCGCGGTACTCGCCGACAAGGCCGATGCGCTCGACCGGCAGATCCGCGACCTGGCCACGCTGCGCGACCTGCTCCGCCATGTCGCCGAATGCCCGGCGCCGTCGCATCTGGAGTGTCCGCGATTTCGGCGCCTGATGACCCTGGCCGGCAAGCGCAGCAGGACGCGCGGGAAGGCGATGAAGCCGACAGCGCGGCGCAAGGCTGGGTGAGGTGTGGATGGGGTGTGAGGCGGCTGGGGTGCGGGCTCAGGATCAGCCTTGCGGACGACGACAGGAATGAAGTCGACAGAGGGCAAGAGGTCAGCTCCTGTCGCAATATAGTACCACAATAAGCCTGACCCAGAACAAAATGTGAATCCCCTGCTAGCGGCTATTTCATACGCTCCGCAAACAACTTATCATTGTCGAACTATTGCCCGTCGATTGACAGGATTCGCTCGCGTGCTTGATCTGGCAAATTTTAATAAGATTAAGTGGGGTCCCGGTGTGGTCGGTAGGACCACCATCCTGACGGGCATGGCGATGATCTGCACATTGGGTGTCACTCTTGTGATGCCATTCCCGGAAGCCAAAGTAGTATTGGGCTCCGCCGTGGTGTTGGAGTTCCTACTCGGCATCGGATTGGCTTACACGTTCGCGTTCATTCACCCCAGCCTTTCTGTCCTAGAAGGAAGCGAAGCAACCCAATATAAGCAGGCAGAAATGGCTGCAAAGGGGCTGATGATCGACCAAATTCCCTTCGAGAAAACGCAAAATGTTACGCCGCCTGCATCCTTTACTAAGGGAGAGCATTAATGGCGAACTTCTTCGTCATAACTGTGCGGTGGGTTGATACGCCTATTCATCCGCCACTTATCGATGGATTGCTGGGATTGCATGGTGACTGGCTGCGCTTCACATTCGATACTTGGTTTGTATTTTCAAACGAAAATTCAAAGCAGATCAGCGATCACATTCAGAAAGCGCTCAGAGCGAATGACAGCGTAACTGTCATGCAGATGTATCCCCCAAATTCTTGGGGTGTAGCACCACCTTGGGTGTGGGAGTGGTTTAGCAGCCGCACAAAACCCGGCGCGCTGCCGGGTGGCGTCCCACAGCCTTCATACTATTTGCCGCCTCCGTCAGGCGTAACCCAATAGGTGAGGCGCGATGCCTAAATACAAATTCACCTTGGGCGAGCATGGCGAGCATCGATCTGGCGATGTCATCACTAGAGACGGCGAAGTCATAGGAACGTGGCGAACTGACGACAATGACCTTGATGATTACTATCAGTTCATTCCGGATGGCGAACAGGAGCCCACGATTCAATCCTATAGCCTCGGCATGTTCTGCTTTGACATTGAAGAGTGGCACGAGGGGCGGCAGCAACTAGACCACTCTACGCCAGCTTGAACTCGACCCCATTCAGCCCGTCACGCATTGCCTCAATGATCGTGACGTACACGTCACCGACTTAGATGCCACCTAGCGACTGATCCTGATGGCCGGTGATGAGCTCAGACACATCCCGATTGGTACCGTGCCGTGAAGGTATTTGTCGGTGGCCAGCGATTTTGACGCCGGCTTTGTCACGTTGTTCGCGACTGGCCCCTTGCGATGCAAGGGCTTACCGGGACTTCAATGGCTTGGGAAAAAGTGGCGGAGAGGATGGGATTCGAACCCACGAGACCCTTTTGAGATCTGCGCCCTTAGCAGGGGCGTGCCTTCGGCCACTCGGCCACCTCTCCGTCGCGGGCTGGATAGCGGTCGGGATGCGCCAAGGCAAGAGGTTTTTGCCGGCGGGCACCGTGAGCGCACAGGTGAGGCGGCCGGGGCGCGATAAGTGGCTGTTCTCGCATGTCAGCCGGCCGCCATTCGGTCAGATCGTGAGGCCGAACCGATAGAACCGGTCGCGGACGGTGGTGCAAGGTCACAAAGTCGAATCGCCGGCGCCATGGGGGTGAGCCCGGCAATGCCGGGCCCGCCGATGTCGATTCAGCGCTGGTTGAACAGCACCTTCTGGGCTTCCTTGTCGTCGGCCAGGCTCTTCTGGGTGGCGTCCTTGCCGATTTCGAGGCCCTTGGCGACGGCCGGGCGGGCGTTGAGGCGCTCGATCCAGGCCAGGGCATTGGGATATTCGGCCTTGGTGATGCCATAGCGTTCCCAGGACTGGGCCCAGCCGATGGAGGCGATGTCGGCGATGGAATAGGTGCCGGTAATGAAATCCTTGCCCGCGAGCTGAGTATTCAGCACGCGGAACAGGCGATGGGTCTCGTCGGTATAGCGCTTCTGGGCATAGGGGATTTTTTCGGGGGCATAGACGTTGAAATGGTTGTTCTGGCCCAGCATGGGGCCGAAGCCGCCGACCTGCCAGAACAGCCACTCATCGACCTTGACCTGCTCGCGCGGGTCACTGGGGTAGAACTGGCCGAACTTGAGGCCGAGATATTTGAGGATGGCGCCGGATTCAAAGATCGAGATCGGCGCGCCGCCCGGGCCTTCGGGATCGACGATGGCGGGGATCTTGTTATTGGGCGAAATGGCCAGGAATTCGGGGGTGAACTGCTCGCCCTTGCCGATATCGATGCGGTGATAGGTCCATGGCACGCCCAGCTCTTCGAGCATGATGTGCACCTTCTGCCCGTTGGGGGTGGGCAGGGAGAAGGCGTCGATAGGCTTGGTCTGGGTGGTCATGAGCCGATATCCTGGTTAGCGGTTGCCCCGCTTATATCGGCTTTTGACGATGAAGGGCAAGGCGCGCAGGCGCCCTGCCACCGATGAGATTTCATCATGCCCGACGGATGCGCAGCTGCGGCTGGCCATTGCCGCGCAAAGCCGGGGTGACACCCTGGCCGTCGACCGTGGCCACGACGCGGTGACGCAGGGTGGCGAACATGAAGTCCGGCGTGACGTTGACGGGGGTGTCGAACTGCACGGTCAGCTTGGCGTGGCCGCCATCGCCGAGCAGGTGCATGCCGAGCAGGAAGCCGGTAAACGGCTGATCGAGATAGAGCCCGGTGACGCGGCCGCCGACCTGGAACGGCGCCGGACGCTGTTCGGGCAGCACGGCGCGGGCGGTGTTCCAGTCGCGATAGCCATGGGAACGGGCGACCTGCTCGAGTGCAGCGCCATGGGTCAGCGGGGCGCCTGCGGCAGCGCGGCTGTCGCGCAGGGCGCGGGCCTCGGATTTGAGGGTCTGGATGGAGGGGGTATCGAGGGAAAACGACATGACAGGGTCTCTCATTTGCATGAGGCGTCTGGTGCATGGGAGCCCGCATTGCCATGAAGCGCCTCGCAAAGATGAACCTGGGTTCGCTTTTGCAGAAGGGCTGGACTTCACCATCGGAATTACTTCCGGCGAGCGGCAGGTGCCAGCGACCGAAGCGGGATATGGGCGCGGGGCGCGGTTTTGTCAAGGTTTTGCCCAGCGCGGATCAGTGGCTTTGATGGCGGGCATCAGCAATTAGCGTTGGGCGAAGCAGTCGGTTCGGGCTATGCGCTGGCACCCCAGGATGGATCCCGGCCTGCGCCGGGATGACGCCGGCCTGCGCCGGGATGACATCGAGGATGAGGAGAACAAGGTGATTGAAACGCTGTTCCTGCTGCTGGCCGGCCTCATTGGCGGGGCGCTCAATTCGCTGGCCGGGGGTGGTTCGTTCATCGTGTTTCCGGCGCTGCTGCTGGTCGGCGTGCCGCCGGTGATGGCCAATGCCTCCAATACCTTTGCCGCCCTGCCCGGCTATGCCAGCGGCGCCTATGGCTATTGGCATGCCATGGGCAAGTACAAGCATCTGCTGGTGCTCTATGGCGCGGTGGCGGCGGTGTTCGGCTATATCGGGGCGGAGCTGCTGCTGGTGGTATCGGACGAACAGTTCGGGCTGGTCGTGCCCTGGCTGATGGGCTTTGCCGTGCTGTTGTTTGCCTTTGGCACAAAGCTCAATGGCTTTGTCGCGGCGCGCAGCGGCGGCGGGCGCGGCATGAAGCTGGTGGGCAGCGGGCTGCTTATGGCCTTCCTCGCGGCGGCCTGCGTCTATGGCGGGTTCTTCAATGCGGGCCTCGGCATATTGCTGCTGGCGTTTCTCGCCACGGCCGGGATGACCGATATCCACGCCATGAACGGGCTCAAGCTCTATGTGTCGGCTGTGGTGGCGCTGGTGGCGGTGGCGCGGTTCGCGGTCAGCGGCTCGATCGACTGGTATCACGGCTCGATCGCCCTGGTGGGCGTGGTGGTCGGCGGCTATCTCGCCGCGCGCAATGCGCACCACATCCCGACGCTGTGGATCCGGGTGGCGGTGATCGTCTATGGCGTGTTCATGACCGGGTATTTCTTCTGGGGCGCCTATCTGGCTTAGGGCCACGATGGGGCAGATCCCCCCACCCTGCTCGATCACGGACTTGGCGAGCGCCAAGCCCTATCTCGCTTCCCTCCCCACAAGGGGGAGGGAAAGCTCAGGACATCTGGACAGCACGCAGCCATTGTAAAGCCCTCGGGTCAAGCCCGAGGGTGACGGGCGATGGGTGGCACGGCCGCCTGCCCTAGTGCATCTCCGCCGGCCGGAGCCAGACGGCGGTATCGTGATAGACGGTGCCGCCAAAGGGGGGCGCCGGGGTGGCGCTGGTGAGGGTGTTGATGCCCCTGCCGGTGCGATGGGAGCGGTTCTTGTGCAGGCCTTCGGCGATCAGCACACCCGTAGGCAGGCCGGGACGGATGCGGGCGGTGAGATCAACGCTACCGCGGTGGTTACCCACGGTGACGAACTGGCCATCAATGATGCCGAGCCGCAGAGCATCCTCGGGATGGATGAAGACGGAGGGCACGCCCTCACGCTTCTGGCTGCCCGGGGTTTCGTTGAAGGTTGAATTGAGGAAGCCGCGCGCCGGGCTGGTGGCAAGGCGGAACGGGTGTTCCGGCGTGGCGGCCTCGGTAATGGCCCAATGGTCGGCAAAGCGCGGCATGTCGGCGGGATCGCAGGCCCATTGATAGCCCTTCTTGGCCGCGGTTCCGGCCCAGTTGGGGGCGAAGCGGAAGCGCTTGTCGGGCCAGGCGAAACCATCGGCAAACCGGGCCACCGCATCGGGGCGTTCGCGATCGACAAAGCCCGTCTGTTCGACGGTTTCGAGGCTCGGGTAGTTGGAGCGCTGGAAGGTGTCGGCGATGACCTCGAGGTCGGTGGCGTGGAAGCTTGGATCGGTCAGCCCCAGGCGCAAGGCCAGGGCGTTGATGACTTCGTGGTTGGAGCGGGTTTCGCCGGGGCGGGTGATGACGGCGGGGCCATAGAGCACGCGGGTATGGCCACCGCGGGTGTAATAGTCGTTGTGTTCAAGGAACATGGTGGCGGGCAGGACAATATCGGCCAGCTCGGCCGTTTCGGTCATGAACTGCTCGTGCACGACGAGGAAAAGGTCCTCGCGCGCCAGGCCCGCGCGCACCAGAGCCTGTTCGGGCGCGACCGAGGCGGGATTGGTGTTCTGCACGATCATGGCCTTGACCGGGCCGCCACCTTTGAGCGCCCTGGCGTCGCCGGTGAGGACCGGGCCGATTTCGGACATGTCGAGCCAGCGCGGCTCACCCTTTTGCATTGTCGCGCCGGTCAGGCGGGACTTGTCGAGCGCCCAGGTGCCGGAATTGGAATGGAAGGCGCCGCCGCCGCGATGCTGCCAGGCGCCGGTCATGGCCGGGATGCAGAGCGCGGCATGCATGGCGGTGGCGCCGTTGCGCTGGCGGGTAAAGCCGTAGCCAAGACGGAAATAGGAGCGCGGCGTGGTGCCGACGAGATGGGCGAAGGCGGTGATCTCGGCCACGGTCAGGCCCGTGATGTCGGCGGCCCATTCGGGCGTCTTGCCCACCAGATGGGCCTGGAAATCGGGGCCGAAATCGGTGTATTTTTCTATATAGGCGCGGTCAGCCAGGCCATCGCGCAGCAGGATATGCATGACGGCAACGGCGAGGGCGCCGTCGGTGCCGGGGCGCAGCACGAGGCCGAGATCGGCCTGGGCCATGGTGGCGGTCTCATAGATGTCGATGACCACCACCTTGGCGCCGCGTTCCTTGCGGGCGCGCATGGCGTGGGTCATCACATTGACCTGGGTATGGACCGCATTGGTGCCCCAGATGACGACGCAATCGCTTTCGGCCATCTGCTCGGGATTGACGCCGCCCAGCATGCCGGTGCCGGCGATGTAGCCCGGCCAGGCGGTGCCGGTGCAGATGGTATCATATTGGCGGGAATAGCCCTTGGAGGCGCGCAGGCGATCGATGCCGTCGCGCTGCACATGGCCCATGGTGCCAGCATAGTAATAGGGCCAGATGGCTTCGGCGCCGTGCTCGGCCTCGATGCTGGCGAAGCGCGCGGCAATCTCGTCGAGCGCCTCGTCCCAGGAGATGGGGGCGAACTGGCCGCTGCCCTTGGGGCCGATGCGGCGCATAGGCTGGGTCAGGCGCTCGGGATGGTGCACGCGCTCGGCATAGCGGGCGACCTTTTCGCAGATGACGCCGGCGGTATAGGGGTCGTCCTTGGCGCCGCGCACGCGGCCAATGGTCTGGTTGTCGAGGAGCTCGACGTCGAGCGCGCAGGCCGAGGGGCAATCGTGCGGGCAGACCGAGCGGACGGTGCGAAGGGCGATGGGCTGGTTCATGGCGACAGGATAGCGGAGGCGCGGGGCTGGCTCAAACGAATTGGGGTGATGACCGCGATCGGCAGCGTGAATGGTGTGCCGGGGCCGGTGTAGACGGGGCCAAGACGGCCATTAACGACGATCGCATCGCCATTATGGTAAACACTTCGTAAACGTGCCAGTATGCTGTTGTCATTGCTTGGGGAACTGTAAATGGCAGACCTGAACACGCAGCTTGCGCGCGCAGTAAAGACCAGCGCGATCTATGATCTTGCCACCTGCCTGCCGCTGGCCTTGCCCGGTGTCGCCGGGCTCTACCTGATCGTGCTCGATACACTCAACGGCGCGGCCGGGCTGGGCGGCCAGGTTGGCGAACTGTCGCCGCTGGCGATGATGTTCGTCAATTTCCTCGGCTCGCTGATCTCGATCTGGGCCGTGATACGGCTGATCAATCCGAGCTGGGCCAATGGGCTGACCGACATAGCGGTACGGACCCTGTTCTCCATTGCCATGCTCAACGCCATATTCAACGGCGTGCCGGGTCTGATCAGCGTGCTCTGGGTCTGTGAAATGGTGCTGCTGCTGGGACAGGCCTATTTCGTCCATCGCGTGTGGAGCACGCAGCATGCGGCAAGCCTGCGCTCGCTGCGCGTTCCCGGGTTCCGGGGACAGGTCCCCGCCGAGTAATCCGCCGGATCACCCTGCCCGCGCGCTACAGTGTAGCGAAGGCCTTTGTCGACGTCTCGGCATTGCGGCGGGCGCGGTTGCTGGCATGAAGGGCGAGCTGGGCGGCGCCGGCGTGGAACTGGGAAAAGGTGACGCGCCGGGAATCTTGGGTAGCGATGGTGATGCCGCGCCAATTGGGGCGGACTGCACGCACATCCGACCAGGCCAGGCTGGTGACGCGGCCCAGCGCGGAGCGATGCTCCACCAGTTGATGGTTCCAGCGTACCCGGGTGAACAAGCCGCCCAGGCCGATGCCGAAGGCCCCGCCGCCGAGCAGCAGCGCGGCCAGGAAGGTAGCAATCATCTGGGTGGCCGGCGCATGCTTGGCTCCGCCAATGACGATCACGGCCGACATGAGCACGATTGCCAGAGCCGCTGCGCCATAGCAGGCGAAATACTCTACCGGAGCCGGACGGAGTTCGGACCAGCCATCGATATGCACCGCCTCCTCGCTCTGCAGCAGACGCAGCGCCAGAAAGGCGGCATAGCCGAAGGCCACCACGCCCGCAGCGCGGGCCAGCGGCAGGCCGGCGGCAAAGGGAACATATTTGAGAAGAACAAGAAGTCCGATAATCGTCAGTGGCACAGCCACTTCCTGCCAGCGTAAAGGCACTACTGCTCTCCAATATCTGCGGCCGGTGACGCGGGACGGCGATGTGGATGGCCGAATCTTAGCAAGGCAAAGTGATTTGGCTATTGAGAATTTTGCGCCACTGGCCAATCGGCCGGCCGCAGCGGCGCAAAAGGCACAGGGATGATGGTGCAGGCCAGGTGGCAGACTGATTCCACCGCCGGCCGCAAAGTATTGAAATTTATGCGGAAATGACGTCGACTGGCCTGGCGAGGAGTCAGAAGAACCCGGATCATGCTGACATCGCCTGTCAGGTCATTGTGATGGTCTTGGCCACCTCAGCACGGAGACGACAGCGATGATGCCTGCCATTGCCGACGCATTTGCCCGCTATCCGGACGCGACGAGAGATGAACTGCTGAGCCTGCGGTCGCTGATCCTTGACACCGCAGCGGGCATGCCAGGCGTTGGAGCGCTGGAAGAGACGCTGAAATGGGGCCAGGTGAGTTACCTGACGAGCCAGAGCGGCAGCGGCACGACGATCCGCATCGATCACGACAAGCTCAGCGGACGGCCGGCGCTCTATGTAAACTGCAAGACCGATCTGGTGAGCCGGTACCGGACGCTTTATCCGGACGCGTTCGACTACCAGGGCGATCGGGCCGTGGTGCTGTCTGCCGGTGCCGATGCTGACGCGCTGCGGCATGTGGTGGCGCTGGCATTGACCTATCACGCCGCCAAGAAGACCGGCGGGCGGCCATAAAAAAACGGGGCGGCCTGAGCCACCCCGTCCGTCTCAAAACTGTCGCCGCGTCAGATCTGCGGCTTGCGCTTGGCCTTGTGGTCCTTCTTGACCGGCTTGCTGCCGTCGGCAGGCTTGGCGGCCCATTTGGGCTTGCCCTTGTCCTTGCTCGGCGGCGCCTTGGTTACCTTGGGCGCGCGCGGCTTGTCATAGTCGGGCTTGGGCGGCCGTGGCTTGTCGGCATCGGGGCTCCAGCCGGTGCTGGGTGGGGCTTCGAGATCGTCCGGGCGCAGGCCAGCCGAACCGTAGCGCGCCTGGCGATCAGCCCGCTCGGGGCGCGGCGCATCAGGATCGTAGCGTTCGACCGGACCGGGCGGGCGGCGCTGCGACGGCGGGGGACCGGCCGGACGCTCGCCCGGACCGTCGACCGCGGTGATGGTGACACCCTTTTCGCCCGAGCCATTCTTGGTGATGCTACGCAGGAAGGCATCGGCCTTGGGCGCGGCCACCTCGAAGATGGATTCGGTATCGAAGATGCGGATCGAGCCAATGGCAGTCTTGGTGACGTCGCCGGCCTTGCACAGCATGGGCAGGATCCAGCGCGGCTCGGCGCGCTGCTTGCGGCCGACATTGACCTTGAACCAGGTGCCACCCTCGAAGCGTTCGCGGCTGCGGGGATCGCTGTCGCCGGGCTTGCCGGCCACCGGGTTTTCGGTGACGTCCTCGGGGGAGGGACGCGAGGCCAGCTGCTGGCGCAGATAGGCGGCGGCAATGGCTTCCACGGAATGGCGCGCCATCAGCTGAGCGACGAATTCGATCTCTTCCTCGCCCGAAGGCGGGGCCAGCGCGGCCGCGCTCAGAATGCCTTCGCGGTAGCGGGCGTCGATCTCGGCGGCGGTGGGCGGCGCCATATTGGTGACGTCGAGCTTGGCCGTGCGCAGGATGCGCTGGGCCACAGCCCGGCGGTGCATCGGGGTGATGATGACGCAGGTGCCCTTGCGCCCTGCCCGGCCGGTACGGCCCGAGCGGTGCAGCAGGGTATCGGGATTGGTGGGCAGATCGGCGTGGATCACCAGGTCGAGATTGGGCAGATCGATGCCGCGGGCGGCCACGTCGGTGGCCACGCAGATGCGGGCGCGGCCATCACGCATGGACTGCAGCGCATTGGTGCGCTCGGCCTGGCTGAGTTCACCCGAGAGGGTCACGACGTCGAAGCCGCGATTGTGCAGGCGGGCCGACAGATGCTTGACGCCTTCACGGGTGGAGGCAAAAACGATGGTATTGGCGGCCTCGAAGTAGAGCAGCGTGTTGATGATGGCGTTTTCGCGCTCATTGGCGGGCACCAGCATCAGCTTGTAGTCGATATCGGCATGCTGCTCGCCGCCGCTGGTGGCGGCAACGCGCAGCGCATTGCGCTGGAAGGTCTTGGCCAGCTGGGCAATGGGCTTGGGCACGGTGGCCGAGAACAGCAGGGTGCGGCGATCTTCGGGGGCGGCGTCGAGGATGAATTCGAGATCCTCGCGGAAACCCAGGTCGAGCATTTCGTCGGCCTCGTCGAGCACGACGGCACGCAGCGACGACATGTCGAGGGCGCCACGGGTGATGTGATCGCGCAGGCGGCCGGGGGTGCCTACGACGAAGTGCACGCCCCGCTCAAGCGCACGGCGTTCGGTGCGGGCATCCATGCCGCCGACACAGGTGGCCATGCGGGCGCCGGTCTCGGCGTAGAGCCATTCGAGTTCGCGCTGGACCTGGAGGGCCAGTTCGCGGGTCGGGGCGATCAGCAGCGCCAGCGGGGCGCCGGTTTCGGTGAAGCGTTCGGCGTCGCCCAGCAGGGTGGCGGCGATGGCCATGCCGAAGGCGACGGTCTTGCCGGAGCCGGTCTGGGCGGAAACGAGCAGGTCGCGGCCGGCGGTCTCATCTTCGATGATGGCCGACTGCACGGGGGTCAGGGTCTCGTAACCCTTGGCGGCGAGGGCACGAGCGAGCGGGGGAGAAATGGTTTCAGGCAGGGACAATGGGTATCTTTCGGATGGGGTGAGAACCCCCACCCGGGCCTCCCCTTGATGGTCGGGAGGGCGGCAAGGAGTTCTGAAGTTGGTGCACTATAGCACAAACAAGCAAAAAAGGCCGCCCGGCGGGCGACCTAAGGGTCAGTGCGCGTTGCGAGGCCGGTCCGGCCCTTGGCAAGCTTCAGGGCGTTCGCCCTTCAAATCGCTCCACTGGAACGATTTTCCGGCCGGCGAAGCGCCAGCCGTCGGGCCTTACCCAACGATTTCGTCGTCCTTGAAGAAATACTTGATCTCTTCGGCAGCGGTCTCGGGGGCGTCGGAGCCGTGCACCGAGTTCTCGCCGATCGAGAGCGCGAATTCCTTGCGGATGGTGCCAGCAGCGGCATTTTCCGGGTTGGTAGCGCCCATGACTTCACGGTTCTTGAGAATGGCGCCTTCGCCTTCCAGAACCTGGACGACGACGGGCGAGGCAATCATCTGCTCGACCAGTTCGCCAAAGAAGGGGCGTTCCTTATGGACCGCGTAGAAGCCTTCGGCCTGGGCGCGGGTCATGTGGATCTTCTTGAGGGCGATCGGGCGCAGACCGGCTTCCTCGAACTTGGCGACGATCTTGCCGATCAGGTTGCGACGGACGGCATCGGGCTTGATAATGGAGAAGGTGCGTTCGAGCGCCATGGGTAGATCCTTGAATAGGTCTGGGAGGGAATGGTCGCGCCTTGTAACGGGAGAGTCTGACGGAGGCAAGACAGGCTCTGCTCGAGCCCCTCTGCCTCCGCCCAGATGGTTAGTCGTCCACACGCTCACTTTCGGTGGCGATGACGGCACCGTCGGCGCCCAGCAAGGTTACAGTCACATGGGTGACGGCTGCGTCTGCAGCGACCGCCTGATCGACCTCGATTTCCTTGGCCTGCATGGTGCAGACTTCAGCGGTGGCGGTCACCGAAAAGGTCAGCGCCAGATTGCCGTCGGTGGTCTCGCCCAGTGCGGCCGGTCCGACGGTTTCGCAGGCGCCGCCGGTATATTCAAACTCGATCAGCACCTGATTGGCGTTGAGCCGGTCGGCATCGAGATCGTCAAACTGCTGGCCGCCCTGGGCGAACGCAGCGGCGGGTAGCAGAAACAGGGTGGCGAGGGCTAGTCTAGTGAGGCGCATGGTTATCCCTTTTGGCTGTCTCCAAAGTAGCGCACGAATACCCAAATGGTTGCATGCAGGGCCAGGCCAGAGCAGCCATGCCGGAATGCCGGTTGCCTTCGCGGTCACATGACCTTATCCAGCGACAAAGACTTTTTGTTGCGGGTACGGGTGCGGCTTGAGCCGAGCGAACGTTTGCCCTGCCCTTTCCATAGATTGCCGCTGCCATGCTCTCGATCAACAACCTTACCTATCGCATCCAGGGTCGCGAACTGTTCGAGGACGCCTCGGTGGTGCTGCCGACCGGCTCCAAGACCGGCTTTGTCGGCAAGAACGGCACCGGCAAGACCACGCTGTTCCACCTGATCCAGGAGCATATTCACCCGGACGCCGGCAATATCGAGCTGGTCAAGAAGGCGCGGATCGGCGCGGTGGCACAGGAAGCGCCCGCCGGCAACGAGACCGTGCTCGAAGTGGTGATGTCGGCCGACAAGGAGCGCACGGCGCTGATGGCCGAGGCCGAGACGGCCACCGACCCTGACCGGATCGGCGAGATCTATATCCGTCTGGCCGATATCGACGCCTATACGGCCGAGGCGCGTGCCGCCACGATCCTGCAGGGTCTCGGCTTCGAGCAGGACCGGCAGAATTCGCCGACGCATGAGCTTTCGGGTGGCTGGCGCATGCGCGTGGCTTTGGCCGGTGTGCTGTTCAGCCAGCCGGACCTGCTGCTGCTCGACGAGCCGACCAACTATCTCGATCTGGAAGGTACGCTGTGGCTGGAGCGGTATCTGGCGACCTATCCCTATACCGTCTTCATGATCAGCCATGATCGCGACCTGCTCAACAAGTCGGTGAACTCGATCATCCATCTCGAGCACCGCAAGCTGACCTTCTACAAGGGCAATTACGACACGTTCGAGAGCACACGTCGCATGCAGATGGAGCTCAACAACAAGGGCCGCGAGAAATCGCTGGACCAGATTGCCCATATGCAGAAGTTCGTCGACCGCTTCGGCGCCTCGGCGACCAAGGCCAAGCAGGCCCAGGCGCGCATGAAGATGATCGCCAAGCTCAAGCCGCCCGCGGCGATGTTCGACGAATATTCGGCGCCCTTCACCTTCCAGCAGCCCAAGACCGAGCAGGCGACGCCGATGATCTCGATGGATGGGGCGTCGGCCGGCTATGGCGACAAGACCATTCTGCGTCACATGAATATGCGCATCGATCCAGGCGACCGCATCGCGCTGATCGGCGTCAACGGCAACGGCAAATCGACCTTTGCCAAGCTGCTGGCCGGCGACATCAAGCCGATGGGCGGCAGCGTCAACAAGGGCAAGAAGCTGGAAATCGCGCATTTCGCGCAGCACCAGATGGACAAGCTCAAGCCGGAATGGACGCCGTTCGAGCATATCGTGGACATCATGCCGACCGACAGCGAGTCCAAGCGCCGGTCGCGGCTGAGCCAGATGGGCCTGACCAAATCGCGCATGGATACACTGGCCAAGAACCTCAGCGGTGGCGAGCGCGCCCGCCTGCTGATGGGCCTGATTACCTTTTCCGGCCCGGGCATGATGATCCTCGACGAGCCGACCAACCATCTCGACATCGACAGCCGCGATGCGCTGGTGCATGCGCTCAACGATTATGAAGGCGCCGTGCTGATCATCAGCCATGATCGCCATCTGATCGAGGCGACCTGCGACACACTCTGGATCGCCGAAGGCGGCACGATCCGCGTGCTGGACGAGGATCTGGACAGCTACCAGAACTCGATCACCTCGGCCAAGGAAGGCAAGGGCGGCACCAAGGCCGAGCGCAAGGCCAACAAGCAAGAAGCTGCGGCACGCCGCGCCGAAGTTGCGCCGATCAAGAGCGCCATTAAGGAAGCGGAAACCAAGATTGCCCGTTTGAAGCGGGAAATCGACAAGATAAACGCCCAGCTCGATGACCCCAAGGTCTACAATGGAGATCCTGGCCAGGTGATTACCCTGGGCAAGGACAAGGCACGCTACGGCACCGAGCTTGAGCGCACCGAAGAAGAGTGGCTGGCGCTGAGTGCCGAGCTGGAGACCGCTGAACAGGCATGATCAGACTGACCGCCCAGGATGTGATCTTTACCCTCGGGCTGCAGCGGCATCCCGAAGGCGGCTGGTATGCGCAGACCTTCGAAGACGCTGCCCAGACAGATGGCCGCGCACGCTCGACGGCGATCTACTATCTGCTCGAAGCGGGCGAGGTTTCGGCCTGGCACCGCGTGGATGCGGTGGAGGTCTGGCACTTCTATACCGGCGCGCCACTAAAGCTGCGGATCTCCGACGGCGCCAGCGTGGATTCCTTCGTGCTGGGCGCCAATATCGACGTGGGCGAACGGCCGCAGCTGGTGGTGCCACCAGCGGCCTGGCAATCGGGCGAAAGCATGGGCGCGTGGACGCTGGTGGGCTGCACCGTGAGCCCGGGCTTCCAGTTCGCGGGCTTCGAGCTGGCGCCGGCCGGCTGGGAACCCGGCCAGCCATAAAATGGCGGGGCGCCCTGCCCCGGATCGTAACGACAATCAGACATCCACGCGGACAAATCGCGCCAATACTGATACCACGCACCAGCCGCCATGCTGGCGCGGGGGAAATCAAGATGACGACGCCGACTGCATTGTTGATCGCGACCGCCACGGTCGCCTTGTTGAGCCTGCCGGTGCAGGCGCAAGATCTCGATGACACGCAGATTGCCGAGGCCATGGACTTTGCCATGCATGACGCCGTGTTCACCATGTATCACGAGATCGGCCACATGCTGGTGGGCGAACTGGGCCTGCCGGTGCTGGGCAAGGAAGAAGACGCGGCCGACGCGCTGGCCACGATCATGCTGCTGCTCGATGACACCGATGAAGACAGCTACAATGCCCTGATCGACAGCGCCGACGGCTGGTACTTCAATGCGGTGAAATCCACCGGCGAGGGCGTGGACGAACTCTCCTATTATTCGGACCATAGCCTCGATATCCAGCGTGCCTATGCCATGGTCTGCATGATGGTGGGCAAGGACCCGGAAGCCTTTGCCCAGACGGCGGACGCCTATGAGCTGGACGCGGACCGCCGCGAAAGCTGCGGCTATACTTTTTCACAGGCGGCCTCGGCCTGGGCAACGCTACTGGAGCCGCATCAAGTGACCGACGCGCCCGGGGCCGAGATCACGGTGACCTATGAGGATGCCGGGGACTATGAGGCCTTTGCCGACGAACTCAAGAGCCGACAGGTGTTGGAACGCGCCGCCGCGCTGATCACGGAGAGCTATGTGCTGCCGGGGCCGGTGACCTTCACCGCGACGCTATGTGGCGAGGCCAATGCCTATTACAGCCCGAGCGAAAGCACGGTGACCTATTGCTACGAACTGGCAGACTCGATGTTCGGCCTCTACGTCAACGATATCCTGCCGCTGTCGGATTCAGATGCGGAGGCGGCAGTCGCAGACGATACCGAGCGGGCAGCCAGCGATGAGCCCAAGCAGGATCTGGTGGGCCGCTGGAGCGACGCGGAACCGGCGGCTAACTGAAGCCGACATAGCGGCCCGGCTTGTGGTTGAAGCCAATGATCAGGTTGAGCACCAGGGCGCCCAGGATCGAATAAAGCACGCGATCGAGCGGCAGCACGAAGAAGGCCGCGAGCAGAATGACGGCGTCCACGCCGAGCTGGAAATAGCCGGCGCGGATGCCGAAATTGTCCTGCAGGTAGAGCGCCAGGATATTGATGCCGCCGACGCTGGCCTTGTGGCGGAACAGCGAGAGAATGCCCAGGCCCATCAGCCCGCCGCCGAGCAGCGCCGCATAAAGCGGCTGGATGGACGCGATGTCGAGCCAATCGGGAATGTGGGCGGTAAAGAACGAAACCAGGCCGACACAGGCAAAGGTCTTGATGGCGAAAGGCCAGCCCATGCGCAGCACGGCCAGCACGTAGAAGGGCAGATTGATCGCAAAGAACAGCCAGCCAAAGGGGATGCCGGTGCCATATTGCAGCAGCAAAGCGAGGCCAGCCGTGCTGCCGGTGGTGAGCGTGGCCTCGGCGTAGAGGACAATGCCCAGCGAGACCAGCATGGTGCCGATCAGCATGGCAAAGATATCCTCGTGCAGCAGGTGGCGGCTGGGGGTCGAGAGGTCGGGGGTCATGCCTTCTTGTTCCAGCGGCCGTCGGCTTCCTGCTGCCAATAGGTCAGGTTGCCGCTGTCCTTGAGGGCGCGCCACGCCAGGCGGGCCTCGGCGACAGCGTCGGGATCGTGGCCGGAGAACATATAGACCACCCGCTCATAGCCTTCGGTCGATTGCGGAACGGCGCGGTCAACGAAGAAGCGACAGGCTGCGCCATTGGGATTGTCGGTGGCGGTGGTGATCAGGATGGGCTGGAGCGGATCGGTTTCGGCGCCGGCCAGGCCATGGGGCAAAAAGCTGTCATCGCGCCAGGTCCAGAGCTGGGCATCGAGCAGCTCGGCCCGCTCGGTGGAGCCGACTTCGACGACGGCCCGCCAGCCGCGCTCAAGGGTCTTTTCCAGCAATTGCGGCAAGACCGCCTCGAGCGGGCGGGATTCCAGATGATAAAACAGGACGTCGGTCATGCCGCACCCTAGCGCTCGTAATGGTCCCGCACCAGCCGATCGAGCAGTGCCACGCCGAAGCCAGGTGCCCAGGAGGTGTTGACCTCACTGGGCTTGGTGCCAAAGGCGGTGCCGGCGATATCGAGATGGGCCCACGGCACATCGTTGACGAAACGCTGCAGGAACTGGGCAGCGGTAATGGAACCGGCGGGACGACCGACGGAATTGCGGATATCGGCGAACTTGGATTCGATGAGCTTGTCGTAGGCCGGGGAGAGCGGCATGCGCCAGAGCTTTTCATTGGCACTGAGGCCGGCGGCAAGCAGCTTTGTGGCGAGCTCGTCATTGTTGGAGAAGAGGCCAGCATGCTCGTGGCCCAGCGCGACAATGATGGCGCCGGTCAGCGTGGCCAGGTTGATCATGAATTTGGGCTTGAAGCGATCCTGAGTGTACCAAAGCGCATCGGCCAGGACGAGACGGCCCTCGGCATCGGTATTGATGACCTCGATGGTGGTGCCGCTCATGGCCTTGACGATATCGCCGGGGCGGACGGCGCCGCCCGAAGGCATGTTTTCCACAAGGCCGATGACGCCGACGACGTTGACGGGCGCCTTGCGGGTGGCCAAGGCGCACATCAGGCCGGTCACGGCGGCAGCGCCGCCCATATCGCCCTTCATGTCTTCCATATTGGCCGCCGGCTTGATGGAGATGCCACCAGTGTCGAAGACCACGCCCTTGCCGACGAAAGCGAGCGGCGCAATATCGGCCTTGTCGCCGCGCCACTGCATGACGACCAGACGTGCCGGGCGGTCCGAGCCCTGGGCGACGCAGAGCAGCGAGCCCATGCCGAGCGCTTCCAGGGCGGCGGGTTCAAGAATTTCGATCTCGACGCCCAAAGCGGCGAGTTCGGCAGCGCGGGCCGCAAACTCGACCGGGCCGAGCACATTGGCGGGCTCATTGAGCAAATCACGCGCCAGCAAAGTGCCATCGACGGTGGCCCCACGGTCGGCAATTGCCAGATCGGCGGCGGCCGGATCGGCAACATGCAGGGTGATGGCGAGATTGGCGGGGCCGTCATCGGCACGCACGGATTTGTATTTGTCGAAGCGATAGTGGCGCAGGCGCAGGCCGGCGGCCAGTTCGGCCACCGCTGCCGGCGTGGCGCCGGCTTCGTCGAGCACGACGGCGACGGTTTCAGCCCTTGTGGCGGCGATCTTGGCGAACAGCGAACCGCCCCGATCGGTCCAGCCATTGAGCGGCACGTCGTCCTGGGCATTGCCGCTGCCGAGCACCAGCACATGCATGCCGCCCTGCCCGATGATGTCGAGCGCCTGGCCCTGGCGTCCCTTGAAGGCCCCGGCCGCGCTGGCCTGGGGCCAGTCCAGACCGGTGGTAGCCCAGACGGTGGCCGCGGCCCCTGAAGGCGCCGCGCCTTCGGCAGCGTAGAGGACGATGAGGGGTGCAGAAACGCCTGAATGGGCAGACGTGTGAATATGGAGAGTCTGGGGCATGAGGGCCTTGATGGGCGGGGGGCGCGTGCGGCGCGAAGGAATGATGGGCTTACATTGATTTGTTTGGGCGGCGCGTCAATCCCGCAACAGGATCTCCCCCAAATCACGATGGACCGTTTGAGCGCTTGTCTGACCCCGCGAACTGCACCAAGGTCGATGCGTAGATTGAACCATAATTGCGGCACCTGGGGACGTTAGTCAGACAGTATGAAGCGACTGACGGCTTATCTTGCGCGCCTGTTCGTCACCGATGCGGCGATCCTGTTCGGCGTGGTGTGTTTCCTGCTCTGGCTGGTCAACTGCCTGCGCTCATTCGACGTCGTGTCGGTGAAGGGCCAGGGCGTTGTCACGCTGGCGCTGCAGGGGCTGCTCACCCTGCCCCCGCTGGCGGTATCGTTCTTCTATGTGTGCATCGGCATTGGCCTGGTTCGGGCGTTGCAGGCACTGCAGGGCAATCGCGAACTGCACATCATCCATACCAGCGGCGGCCTTGGCTCGCTCTGGAAAGCCACGGCGATCGTGGCCGGCGCCGGCGTGGTGGGGGTGCTGCTGCTGTCGAATTTCATCGAGCCCGATGCCAATCGGCGCCTCAACGTCCTGAGCGCCAGCGTGGCGGCGGACCTGGTCAGTTCAACGCTGAAGCCGCAGCGGTTCACCCAAGTGACGCCTGGCGTGGTCATGCTGATCGGCGGACGATCGGGCGATGGCGAAATCCAGCAGTTCTTTGCCGATGACCGGCGCGATCCGGAAACAAGACGAACCTATGTGGCTGAGTCGGCGCGGGTATCGACCGATGGCGACAATTATGTACTCGAACTGCGCGACGGGTCGCTGCAGAACACCGGCGCGGATGGAAGGTTTTCCGAGGTCACCTTTGCCCGCTATGACGTCAATGTTGATCGCTTTTCCCAACCGGTCGGCCAGAGCGACGGGCTTTACCAGACCGACAGCCTGACGCTGGTGCAGCGGGCCATGGAAACGGGGGTGTGGTCGCAGGAGCTGCTGACGGTGCTGGGCAACCGGGCGGCAGAGGGCCTGCGCGTCATCGGCATCTGCATGCTGGTGCTGGCCATGGCGGGCTTTCCGAACGGCAGGCGGCCGCGCTTCAACCTGCCGCTCGAGGCCGTGGTGCTGCTGATCGCCTTTGGTGAGCGTGGCATCAGCGCCTATAGTCCGCTCGGTCCGTCGACCGGTGCGCTGGCCATGATCATTATCGGCGGCGGTGCGCTGCTGATGCTGAGCTGGCCGCGCCGACTGCAGGGAGTGGCGGCATGACCCGGATCGACTGGCTGGTGCTGAACCGCCTGGGCAGCCGCATCGGGGTCACGGTGCTGATCTTTTACGGCATCATCATGCTGGCGGAATCGCTGGACACCTGGCGTTTCAACTTCGTGGCGGACAATTACGGACTGCCGATGGCCGCCCTGATGGTGGCCATGAGTGCCGTGCGCTGGACGATCAAGACGCTGCCCGTCACCGTGTTGATGGGCGCCATTCTGGGGTTTCTCGACCTCAAGGCGCGCCACGAGCTGACGGTGATCCAATCGAGCGGGATTTCGATCTGGTGGGCTGTACGGGCGCCGACCATTGCCCTGGCGGTGCTCAGCCTGGCGATTGCGCTGGGCGGGGAAACCGCCAGCACGATGATCAATCGCGGGCTCTACCCGACCCCGCCAGGCCAAGCGAGCCTGCAGACACCCGCCGGAGAAATCTGGCTTGAGCAGCGCAGTGGCGATACGCATTATCTGATGATGGCGACAGGCATGCAGCCGGGCGGCGCGCTACTGGGCAATGTCACCGTCTTTCCGCTCAGTGGCGGGGAAGACACCCGCATCGAGGCGCCCGAGGCGCAGTTGCAGCCGGGAGAATGGCTGCTGCCGACGGCCGTGATCCGCAATGCCCATCAGGCGGCGCGAACGGTCTACAATTATCGGCTGCCCACCACTTCGAGCCCCGCCGAAATCAGCCTCAAGCTGGCCTCCACCGAAGACATGACCTTTTTCGAGCTGGCCGCCCTGCTGCGGGCCGGCGTGGCGGACGAATCGATCCGCAATGCGGCGACCATGCGCACGATAAAATTGCTAGCCCTGCCGCTGGTGCTGACGGGTTCGCTGTTCATTGCCTTTGCGTTTACCGCAGGTTATCGAAGGTCATCTAGTTATGGTCCAGCGGTCCTTTACGGGATCGTGCTGGGGTTTGTCGTGTTCGTGATCACCGAGATGGCCGACCGGGCTGGGTCGACCGGCGTCCTCGACCCCACGTTTGCGGCAGTCGGGCCAGCATTTGTGGCCATCGTCATTGGCGTGACGGTGCTGCTGCACAAGGAAGACGGGCGCGCGTGAGAAAATTGGGCTGGAGCGATTTGTTGACGTCGGCGCTCCGCCTGGCCAGTGCCAGTGCGGTCGTGGCGATGCTGGCCGTGTCCGGCGTAGCCGCGCAGGACCTGATTCCGCCAGATTTCTACAATGCCCCGATCGATCCGAGCGCCCCTTCGGAAATTGCCGCCAATACGCTGAGTTTCGATGCCGAAGCCGATGTCATCCGGGCCAATGGCGATGTGGTGCTCAAGCGCGGCGGCTATACGCTGACCGGGCAAGACCTGGTGTATCAGCGCGCCAGCGGCGAACTGAAATTCACCGGCGCGGTGACCATTGAAGACCCCTCAGGCAATCTGACGAATACCACGGACCTGCAGGTCAATGGCGGCATGAAGCAGGCCTTTCTCGAGTCCATGACGATCACGACCTACGACGGCGCCCGGATCACGGCCGACAGCACCGACTATGACGAGGCGCTCGAGACGCTGCTGATCAATGCGACCTATGCGCCCTGCGGCGAGTGCATCGACGCCAAGGGCCGGCGCATCGGCTGGTCGATGCAGGCCAAACGGGTGATCTCGTCGTCTGACGGCTCGCTCTACATGGACCAGCCTAACCTGTCGCTGCTGGGCGTGCCGGTGGCCTGGCTGCCGTTCTTTTACATGCCCGACACGAGCGAAAGCGCCCTGTCACGCATTCCCAAGCCCAGCTACGTCTATACCGAAAAGACCGGCCACACGCTGGCCTTCAATACGACCGTCTATTCGACCCCCTGGACCGATGTGGTGCTGACACCGGCCCTGATGAGCCGACAGGGTCTGCTGCTTGGCGGGGGCGTGGTGCAGCGGTTTGAGGGCGGCTCGGTCAGCGTCAAGGCCTCGGGGATCAATCAACGCGATCCGGGCGCCTTCACCTTCAGCGAAGCCCGGCGCGACTGGCGCGGGGCGATACAGACCAGCGCGAGCTTTACGCCCATCGAGGACTGGACCGTAGGCATGAGCTATTCGGTCTTTTCCGATGCGGCCTACCTGCCGGACTATACGCGGACCGACGACAAGTCCTCGGTCAACGAGATCTATGCGACCAACCTGACCAACGACACCTATATCGACGCGCGGGTGCAGAGCTTTACCCAGTTGGGCGATGTGACGGCGGCCAGCCAGGGGCAGCAGGGCGAAAACCTGCCGTCGGTGCGGTTCAACCACATCGAGGAGCTCGCACCGGGTCAGGGCCGTATCGAGGTCAAGGGCAAGTTGCTCGGCGTGCATCGTGCCGTCAAGGCGACCACAAGCGCTAGCGGCGTGCCCTACAGCTTCGGGCAGGATGGCACCAAGCAGCACGCCAATGTCGAGATCGCCTGGCAAAACCAGTATATCGGCGGTGGCGGCTTCGTCTTTACGCCCTATATGGGTGTTCGCACCGATATGGCCTATTATGAAGACAGCAGCGCGGGCGCCCCGGGGCCAACAAGCCTGTTCAGCGCCACGCCGATTGCAGCGATGGATGTGCGGTACCCGATGGTGGCCAGCGACGGACAGACCGTGCATCTGATCGAACCGATCGCGCAGCTGGTCTATCGCGGCAGCAATACGACGGCGGTGGGCATCACCAATGATGACGCCCAGAGCTTTGTCTTCGATGACACCAACCTGTTCAGCTACAACCGGTTTTCCGGCGGCGACCGGCAGGAAACCGGGCTGCGCGCCAATGTGGGGGCCCGCTACCAGGTCAATTTCGCGGGCGACAGCTATCTGGAGCTGATAGCCGGGCAATCGTTCCAGCTGGCGGGGACCAACGCCTTTGCAGCGGCGGATGCGGCGCAGACGGCAGTGGGCAGCGGGCTCGACAGCAATGCCTCCTATACTGTGCTGGGCGCCTATGGCGCCTTCTCCCCGGGCATCAAGCTGGGCGGCAAGTTGCAGATCGACACGGCCAAGCCGCGGGTGGCCCGGGCAGGCCTTGGGGCGAGCATAGCCTTGGACGGCTACTCGGCTCTGGTCGACTACACCTATCTGGCCGCCAATCCGGCGGCGGGCGTGGTCAATGACCAGCACGAGATCGGCGCCGGGGTCGGTGTGCCGGTTGCCGACTACTGGACCATCAGCGCCAGCAGCTACTGGGACCTCAAGGCCAATAGCCTGGCCTCGATCGGCGGGGGCATCCAGTATGACGACGGTTACCTGCTGATCGGCGCCAATGCCAACCGCACCGGACCGACCCATACCTCGCCCAATGCCACGACGGTCACTGCCAGCTTTGCCATCAAGGCGCCCGCGGGTCTCAATCTGGGCTATACGCGCGACCTCACGCCGGGCCTCTAGCCCCCGAACCGGATTTTGGCCGCAATGTGCGGGCAATTGACAGCGAGGGATTCCCGCCGCATGGAAGGCGGGCACAAGATTTCGAGGCAGAGACGATGATGGCAAATGGTTTATGGGGACGCGCAGTCGGCGCCCTGGTCGTTGGGATCGTACTCAGCGTGGCCGCCGCGATGCCGACCCTGGCGCAAAGCGTCAAGGTGACCGTCAATGGCACACCGATCACCGATCTGCAGATCTCGCAGCGCGTGAAGCTGTTTGCCCTGGAAGGCAATGGCGGGGGCACCAAAGGCGCCACCGAGCAGCTGGTCGATGAGGCCATGCAGCTGAGCGAAGCCAAGCGCCTGGGCATTACGGTGTCCAATGCGCAGATCGACGATGCCTTCCTGCAGATTGCGCGCAACCTCAAGATGAATACCGACAATCTGCGGCAGCTGCTGCAGCAGCGCGGCATCAATATCGATACGCTCAAGGACCGGTTGCGGGCCGCCATCGCCTGGAATGCCGTGACCGAAATGGCGATCATGCCGCAGGTGCAGATTTCCGAGCTGGACCTCGATCAGCAGGCTGCCAGCAAGGTGCAGGCCTATCAGGGCTTTGATTATATCCTCAAGGAAATCATCTTTGTCGGCCAGGGCTCCAGCGGCCGGACCGGCCAGGCCAACCAGTATCGCAGCGGCTTTGCCGGCTGCGATACCGCGGTCGACCTGTCGCTGAACTTTACCGATGCGGCCGTGGTCGATGTCGGTCGCCGGCACGCCACCCAGTTGCCTGAAGCCATTGCCCAGGAACTGGCCGGGCTCAATGTTGGCGGCATTACCAAGCCGCGCGTCGTCGAGAATGGCGTGTCCATGCTGGCCGTATGCGAAAAGACCCAGGCCGAAGACCTGACCTTCATCAAGAGCGAGCTGCGCTCCGAAGCCGGCGACAGCGCGCTGGGCGGCCAGACGGCCACCTATCTTGAAGACCTGCGCAAGCGCACCAAGATCATCTACAACTAAGCTGCGGGCCCGCCGGACGGGCCCGTCAGCCATCCGCCGTGGGGGCCGAGATGCAAAAGCCGCTGGCCATCAGCATGGGCGAGCCGGCCGGCGTCGGCCCCGACATCGCGCTGCAGCTCTATGCGCGGCGTGCTGAGCTCAACCTGCCCGCCTTTTGTCTCTTCGGTCATGCCGATTTCCTCGCGGCGCGCGCCGCCCGACTGGGGCTGGACATTGCCTTTGCCGCCGTCGGACCTGATGGGGCCATGGCGGCCTTTGCCGAGGCCCTGCCGATCGCGGCGATTGACGGCAATGTGCCTGACCAGCCGGGGCAGTCGTCCCCCCTGTCAGGCCATGCGGTCATTGCCAGCATCGAGGCGGCCGTGGCAGCGACGCTCAGGGGCAGTTGCCGCGCGCTGGTAACCGGGCCCATCCACAAGTCAGCCCTCTACCAGGCCGGCTTCAAGCATCCTGGCCATACCGAATTCCTGGCGGCGCTCTGCGCCCAGGGCGGCAAACCAAAGCTGCCGGTGATGATGCTGGCGCATGGCGGGCTGCGCGCGGTGCCGGTGACCATCCACGTGCCGATCCGCGATGTGCCGGACCTCCTGACCAAGGCGCTGATCGTGGAGACAGTGCGGGTGGTAGCCCATGACCTGCGGCAGCGCTTCGGCATTGCCAATCCACAGATCGCGGTAGCCGGCCTCAACCCGCATGCGGGCGAAGGCGGCAGCATTGGCCGCGAGGACCTCGAGATCGTCGGACCGGCCGTGTCGCAATTGCAGTTCGAGGGCCTGGGGGTCACAGGGCCAGTGCCGGCCGATACCCTGTTCTACCCGCCGCACTGGGCGCAATACGACGCCGTGGTGGCCATGTATCACGACCAGGCGCTGATCCCGATCAAGACGGTGGCCTTCGAGGATGCCGTCAACGTGACGCTGGGCCTGCCCATCGTGCGCACCTCGCCCGACCATGGCACGGCCTTCGACCTGGCCGGCACCGGGCGGGCCTCCCCCAAGAGTTTTCTCGCCGCCATCGAACTGGCGGACGCAATGACGGCGAACCAATGAGCCAAATCGACAATCTGCCGCCGCTGCGCGAAGTCATCGCGGAACACGGGCTGCGCGCCAAGAAGGAGCTGGGGCAGAACTTCCTGCTCGACCTCAATCTGACGGCGCGGATCGCGCGCGTGGGCGGCTCGCTGGAGGGCGTGCGCGTCATCGAGGTGGGTCCGGGCCCGGGCGGCCTGACCCGGGCGCTACTGGCCGAGGGCGCGCGCGAAGTGATTGCCATCGAGCGCGATGCAAGGGCCCTGCCCGCGCTGGCGCAGATCGCCGAGGCCTATCCGGGCCGGCTGACAGTGATCAGCGGCGATGCGCTGGAGATGGACTACCGGACGCTGGCGGATGGCCCGACGCGGATCATTGCCAACCTGCCCTACAATATCGCCACGCCGCTGCTGACAGGCTGGCTGACGCTGGACCCCTGGCCATCGTTTTTCGAGAGCCTCACGCTGATGTTCCAGCGCGAAGTGGCCGAGCGCATCTGCGCGCAGCCCAGCGAGGATCCCTATGGAAGGCTCGGCGTGCTGGCGGGCTGGCGCAGTGATGCGCGCATGGCCTTCAATGTCAGCCGCGAGGCCTTCGTGCCCTCCCCCAATGTCACCTCGACCGTGGTGCACCTGGTGCCCAAGGCGGTCGATGCGGACATTGCGGTCAAGCATGTCGAGCAGATCACCAAGGCGGCCTTCGGCCAGCGGCGCAAGATGGTGCGGCAGAGCCTGAAAGCCACCGGCGTGCCGGTGGAGGGGCTGCTGGCGGCGGCCGGCATTACCGGCAGCGAGCGGGCTGAAGACCTGCCGATCGCGGTTTTCCTGGCGATGGCGCGCGCCCTGCCCGAACTGCGGCGGGCGCAGGGCCAGGGCTGACCCATCGATTCAAGGGCCTGTCAGAGAGAATCGATCTGGTTCTGCAAGTCCTTGACGAAGCTGTTCAAATTGATCTGACGCTCCCGTTCGAGGCGCGCTGAGACCAAAATTGAGCGGACGCGCTGGGTCGAGGCTTCGAGGTCTTCGTTGACGATGACATAGTCATATTCGGCGAAGTGTTCCATCTCGATGCGGGCATTGCGCAGCCGTGTCTCGATGGTGCCGACGCTGTCCTGGGCGCGGCGTTCCAGCCGAGCGCGCAATTCCTTGATCGAGGGGGGCAGGATGAACACGGTCACCATGTCCTTGCGGCTGTTGCGATAGAGCTGCAGCGTGCCCTGATAATCGACATCGAACAGGATGTCGTTGCCGGCAGCCAGTTGCTCTTCGACATGGGCCCGCGGCGTGCCGTAGAAATTGCCATGCACTTCCGCCGATTCCAGCATTTCGCCATCGGCCTGCATACGCTTGAAGGTGGCGACGTCCACGAAGTGATAGTGCTTGCCATCGACCTCGTCGGTTCGGCGCGCCCGAGTGGTGGCTGAGACCGAGAGGCGAATATTGGGATCGGCACCGAACAGGGCGCGGGAAATAGACGACTTGCCGGCGCCCGAAGGCGAGGCAATCACCAGCATGACGCCACGACGCTGAAACTCCATCAGCCAATTCCTATTCGATGTTCTGCACTTGCTCGCGTAGTTGATCGATCGCCGCCTTGAGGTCAAGACCGATGGCGGTCAGCTCCACCGCATTGGATTTGCTGCACAGGGTATTGGCTTCGCGGTTGAATTCCTGGGACAGGAAATCGAGCCGCCGCCCGACGGCACCGCCCCCGGCAATCAGCTGGCGGGCGCTGGCAAGATGGGCCGCCAGCCGGTCGAGCTCTTCGCGAATGTCGGCCTTGGTGGCGAGCAGCAGCGCCTCCTGCGCCAGCCGGTCCTCGGACAGGCTGACGTCAACGGCAAGATCGGCAATCTGCTGGCGGAGCCGGGCCATAATGACTTCGCGGCTGCGGGCAGGATGGGTTTCGGCTTGAGCGATCAGCGCCTCGATCTCAGCCAGGCGATCGAGCAGGACGATGGCGATGCGGTTACCCTCCTGGCGCCGGGCCAGCACGAGATCGACAAGGGCCCGGGATACGGCGTCCATGATGGCGATGCCAAGACTGTCTTCGGCGGCAGCGGTGAGCGGCTGATCGCGCTGCTCAAGCACGCCCGGCAGGGCCAGGATGCCATCGAGGCTGGGCGGGGCGGCCACAAGCCTGCTCCCCAGTTCGGCGATAGCCGCCAGTACGGTATCCAAAGCCTGCTGGTTGAGACGGACATGGCCGCCGGCGCCTTCGCGCTCAATGGCCAGATTGCAGGTGATGGAGCCGCGCGAGACCATCTTGCTGATCAGCTGGCGGATCTCGCTCTCGAGGGCGTCAAAGCCGGGTGGCAGGCGCATGCGGACGTCAAGGCCGCGCGAATTCACCGACTTGATCTCGCAGGTGAAACTGGCACCCTGCACCGCGCCGGTGGCGCGGGCATAGCCCGTCATACTGGCCAGGGCGTGGCTCACTGGGCAGCCGGCGCGTCGGCCTCTTCCCCGGCCTCTTCATCCTCCAGCGCCTGACGCGCCGCCTCGGCCTCGTCGGCCAGCTTGCGGTACTGGGCGACGTTCTGGCGGTGCTCGGCATAGGTCTCGGCAAAAACATGGCCTTCGCTGGGCGAGGCACCCTTGGCCACGAAGTAGAGATAGTCGTGGCTATCGGGATTGGCCACGGCCTGAAGCGCCTCGATGCCGGGATTGGCGATGGGCGTGGGGGGGAGACCATCGATCTGGTAGGTGTTGTACTCGGTCTGGGCCTCGATCTCGGAACGGCGCAGGCCGCGGCCGAGCGGCGCCTCACCCTTGGTAATGCCATAGATGATGGTGGGATCGGACTGCAGGCGCATGCCTTCGCGCAGGCGATTGACGAAGACCGCGGCAACCTGGGGGCGCTCGGTGGCCACGCCGGTCTCGCGCTCGACAATGGAGGCAAGGACCAGCAGCTCTTCGGGCGTTTCGATGGGGAGGTCAGCCTGGCGGCTGGCCCAGACTTCTGCCAGGGCCGTGGTCATGGCCGCCTGCATGCGGTCGATAACGGACTGGCGGGTATCGCCGGGGACGTAATCATAGCTGCCGGGCAGGACGGAACCTTCGGGCGGCAGGCTGGCCACTTCGCCGATCAGGTTCTCATTGGCGTTGACGCGCTGCAGCACTTCGAAGGTGGACCAGCCTTCGGGGATGGTCACGGCATAGCGGATCGGATTGCCCTCGGTGAGCTCGATGAGGATATCGTCCATGCTGGCACCGGGCGGAATGCGGAAATCGCCGGCCTTGAGCGCCGCGGCACGTTCGAGCGCGCGACCGCCGAGCTGAAAGATGTAGCGGTTGGAAATCAGCCCCTGTTCTTCAAGGCGCGTGGCGATCGAGCCCAGACCGGAGCCAGATTCGACGCGGAAAACCGTCTCCTCGCCCAGCGGGCCATCGCCATAGAACTGGGAGGCGCCATAGAGAAAGGCGCCGCCGGCCAGCAGCAGGCCGAGCACCAGCAGGGTCAGCAGGCCATTGAGGATGTCGACAAAGCCGTTGCGCGAACGGCGGCGCGGACGCCGGGCCTTTGAATCATTCATGGTGCAATTCAACCTTGCTGCGCGATCGCGCCAGCGGCGCGTAAATGGGGATGCAAATCAGCGGCGCGCCGCGACAGCATGGCGGTCATTGTCGGCAGGACGCGTGGCAAAAACAAGAGGCACATCGCGTCTGGCGTGACGCGCTGGTGTTGAAAAATCAGTGAACCTTGCGCATGACCAGGGTCGCATTGGTGCCGCCAAAGCCGAAGCTGTTGGAGAGCGCCACGTTGATTTCCTTCTTGAATGCCGTCTTGGGCACCAGATTGATCACCGTCTCGACCGAGGGATTGTCCAGATTGAGGGTCGGCGGCGCGATATTGTCGCGCATGGCCAGCAGCGAGAAGATGGCCTCGACCGAGCCGGCGGCGCCCAGCAGGTGGCCGACGGCCGACTTGGTGGAGCTCATGGCCACGTTCGGCGCGGCATCGCCCAGCATGCGGGTCACCGAACCCAGTTCGATCTCGTCGCCCAGCGGCGTCGAGGTACCATGGGCGTTGATATAGTCGATATCGGCAGGGGTGATGCCGGCGCGCTTGATGGCGGCCTGCATGCAGCGGAAGCCGCCGTCGCCATCCTCGGAGGGCGCTGTAATGTGATAGGCATCGCCCGACAGGCCATAGCCGATGATTTCGCCATAGATCTTGGCGCCACGGGCCTTGGCGCGCTCGTAGTCTTCCAGCACGACAATGCCGGCACCCTCGCCCATGACGAAGCCGTCGCGATCCTTGTCATAGGGGCGCGAGGCGGCGGTGGGATTGTCGTTGAAGCCGGTGGAGAGCGCCCGGCAGGCGGCAAAACCGGCCAGGGCCAGGCGATTGACGCAGCTTTCGGCGCCACCGGCCACCATCACATCAGCATCGCCCAGGGCGATCAGACGGGCGGCATCGCCGATAGCATGCGCGCCCGTTGAGCAAGCGGTGACGACGGAATGATTGGGACCCTTGAGGCCGAAGCGGATCGAGACCTGGCCGGAGGCAAGGTTGATCAGGCGACCGGGAATGAAGAAGGGGCTGATCCGACGCGGCCCTTTCTCATGCAGGATGATGGAAGCGTCGTAGATGCCGCCGACACCGCCAATGCCCGAGCCGATCAAAACGCCGGTGCGTTCCTGATCTTCCTGGGTCTTGGGCTCGACGCCGGCATCCTGAATAGCCTGGGTCGCCGCCGCCATCGCGTAGATGATGAACGGGTCGACCTTGCGCTGTTCCTTGGTGTCCATCCACTCATCTGGATTGTACTTGCCGTCGGCGTAGTCGCCGAGCGGCAAGCGATGAGCGATCTGGCAGGCGATATCGTCAACCTGGAATTCATCGATGCGCCGGGCCCCACTCTTGCCGGCCAATATATTGGCCCAAGTGGCTTCAACTCCGCATCCGAGGGGCGTAACGAGCCCCATTCCGGATACGACAACGCGACGCAATTCCATGTTGAACTATCCCCGCCGGTAATTAGCCGACAGCCTTGGTGAGAAAGGAAACGGCATCGCCGAAGGTCTGAATGCCTTCAGCAGCGTCGTCCGGAATCTCGACCGAGAATTCTTCTTCAAAGGCCATCACCAGCTCGACCTGGTCGAGAGAGTCAGCACCCAGATCGTCGATAAAGGAGGCCTTTTCGACAACCTTCTCGGCATCCACATTAAGGTGTTCCACAACGATCTTGCGGACCCGATCAGCGACATCGCTCATAGTTTGACTTCCCTTTTCGAAATCGACGTTTCGTTTCGCTTCTATTGGCGCAGTGCCAAATCTTCAAGCATCCAATTGGCTGATTAACCGGCAATGTAAGCGCGCTTTCGGGCGCCCGCAAGGCGATGTGCCAGTGATGCAATCGGGGCCGATTAGCACACTTGTCAAAGCTGCGCCATAAGCCAATGCCCCGGTTTTGGGCGGGTGAACGCCCTTTTTATATCATTGCCATGCCGCCGTTGACGTTGAGCGTATGGCCGGTGATGTAGCCCGCTGCGTCGCTGGCCAGAAAAACCGCGCAGGCGGCCACTTCCTGGGCTGTGCCCAGGCGATTGGCCGGGATGGTCGAGAGGATTCCCTCGCGCTGCTTGTCGTTGAGTTCGTCGGTCATGGCCGAGGCAATAAAGCCGGGGGCAATGGAATTGACGGTGATGTTGCGCGAGGCCACTTCGTGCGCCAGGGCCTTGTTCATGCCGATCAGTCCGGCCTTGGAAGCGGCATAGTTGCCCTGCCCCGGATTGCCCATGACACCCACGACCGATGAAATGCCGATGATGCGGCCAAAGCGCTGCTTCATCATTCCGCGCAGCACAGCACGATTGAGATGGAAGGCGGCGGTCAGATTGACGGCGATGACCTCATCCCACTCCTCATCCTTCATGCGCATGAAGAGATTGTCGCGGGTCATGCCGGCATTGTTGACGAGGATGTCGAGGCCACCCAGAGCAGCTTCGGCAGCCGGCACCAACTTGTCGACCTCGTCGAGCTTGGACAGGTTGCAGGGCAGAATCGGGCAATCCTTGCCGATGGCGGCGGCGGTGTCTTCGAGCGCGCCGACCCGGGTGCCGCTGAGGGCCACGGTGGCGCCGGCAGCGGCCAGGGCCTTGGCGATTTCCCGGCCAATGCCGCCGCTGGCGCCGGTGACGAGGGCGCGCTTACCAGTCAGATCAAACATTTAGTGGTCTCCGGTGGAGAAGTGATTCAGGTCGCAGGACCCGGAACAGGGATCAGGCCGAGAGCTCGGCCACGAAAGCATCGATATCGGCAGGGGTTGAGACGGCAGTGGCAACGGCTTCGGCATTGATGCGCTTGGCCAGGCCCGTGAGCACCTTGCCGGTGCCCAGTTCGGCCAGATGGGTGACGCCGCCCGGGCCGGTCAGCCAGGTGACGCTTTCGGTCCAGCGCACGACGCCCGTCACCTGCTCTACCAGGCGCCGGCGGATGTCGTCGGGATCGGTGATGGGGGCGGCCAGTACATTGGCGACCAGGGGCACGACCGGGGCATTGACGGTGACGTCGGCCAGGGCGGCCTGCATGGCCTCGGCAGCCGGCTGCATCAGGGCGCAATGAAAAGGAGCACTGACGGGCAGCAGCAAGGCGCGCTTGGCGCCCTTGGCCTTGGCGATCTCGACGGCGCGCTCGACGGCAGCGGTGGCGCCGGAAATGACGACCTGGCCCGGGGCATTGTCGTTGGCGACATCGCAGACGTCGTCACCGGCGGCTTCGGCAGCGACTTCGCGGGCGACTGCCAGATCAAGGCCGAGCAGCGCCGCCATGGTACCGTGACCGACAGGAACGGCCTTTTGCATGGCGAGGCCACGAATGCGCAGCAGACGCGCGGCGTCGGCCAGGGAGAATGAGCCGGCCGCACAGAGCGCCGAATATTCGCCCAGCGAGTGCCCGGCGACGAAGGCGGCGTGATCGACGAGGCGAATGCCCTTGGCCTGCAGTACCCGCATGATGGCGAGGCTGACGGCCATCAGCGCCGGCTGGGCGTTTTCGGTGAGACGCAGAATGTCGTCAGAGCCTTCGAACATGATGGCCGAGAGGCGCTGGCCCAGGGCCTCATCGACCTCCTGAAATACGGCGCGAGCCTCGGGATAGGCCGCAGCCAGATCCTTGCCCATGCCGACGGCCTGACTGCCCTGTCCGGGAAATGTGAATGCGCGCTTGGTCATGAAAGCCCTCCAGGATAGCAGTTAGACAGTCGGCACTGCCCCTGTCCAGTTGCCCGGCGTTTGCCTTGAGGGTGTGGCGGAGTCAAGGCGCGCAACGGGTTTCGCCCAGTTTAGCCTTGCTTCGCCGTGCCGGTTATCTTATAGCCGCGCCAGCAATTCGTTTGGCCGGGGGCTGAACGGAGGGTTTGTGCTTTGCACGAATAGGGTTTTGCCCGGCCTCCCGTGTTCCCGCTCTTTGCAAGACTGCTTTGACGCCCTTCCCGGCTTCAAGGAGGCTCCGCGCTAAGCGAACGCTGTGTTTAAACCACGAAGGAAGGCGCATTCATGGCCCTTTACGAACATATCTATCTGGCTCGCCAGGACGTTTCCCAGCAGCAGGTCGAAGAGCTGACCACGGCGCTGTCCGAGATCCTCGCCACCGGCGGCGGCAAGGTCACCAAGAACGAATATTGGGGCCTCAAGGGTCTCTCCTACCGCATCCGCAAGAACCGCAAGGCGCATTACACCCTGCTCAACATCGAGGCATCGCCCGCAGCGGTCGCTGAAATGGAGCGTCAGATGCGCATCAATGAAGACATCCTGCGTTTCATGACCGTCCGCGTGGACGAGCATGAAGAAGGCCCGTCTGCCATGATGGCAAAGCGCGACCGCGACGATACCCGCCCCGATCGTGGTGGCGAGCGTGGCGGTTTCTCCGCCGAACGCCGCCCGCGCCGTTTCTAAGACAAGGACCCCTACGCTATGGCAATCAAAGACCTTACAACCGCCCAGGCCCGCCGTCCTTTCCAGCGCCGCCGCAAGACCTGCCCGTTCTCGGGCGAAGGCGCGCCAAAGATCGACTACAAGGACGTGCGCCTGCTCTCGCGCTACGTTTCCGAGCGCGGCAAGATCGTCCCGAGCCGCATCACCGCCGTTTCGGCACTGAAGCAGCGTGAACTGGCCCGCGCCATCAAGCGCGCCCGCTTCATCGGCATCATGCCCTACGCCGTCGCCTAATTCGGTCGGGCTGGCTTAGGCCAGCCCCTCCACCCTATCGGTGCCCTAACCGGCACATCGCTGGGGCGAACGGAATGGTCCGACGCTCCTAACCGTCCGTGAGACGGGACAGCCACAAGGAATTCCCCCATGAAAGTCATTCTTCTCGAGCGTATCGCCCGTACGGGTTCGATCGGCGACGAAGTCACAGTGAAGGACGGCTTTGCCCGTAACTTCCTGCTGCCACAGGGCAAGGCCCTGCGCGCCACCGAGAACAACCGCAAGAAGTTCGAAGGCGAACGTGCCAATATCGAAAAGCGCAATGAAGACCGTCGCAACGCTGCCTCGGGCATTGCTGAAGGCCTGAACGGCACCACCGTGACGATGATCCGTCAGGCTGGCGAAACCGGCCAGCTTTATGGTTCGGTCGCCTCGCGCGATATCGTCGAAGCCCTGGCCGAGAGCGGCTTTACCGTGCAGCGCAGCCAGGTTGACCTGGTTGACCCGATCAAGTCGGTCGGCCTGCACAGCGTGTCGCTGAACCTGCATGCCGAAGTTGCCGTGACCATCACCGTCAACGTCGCCCGTTCGGCCGACGAAGCCGCCCGCCAGGTTGCCGGCGAAGATGTGACCGTGACGGTCTATGAAGACGACGTCGATGGCGATTTCGCCGCCGGCCAGAAGGACGCCAAGCAGGACGACCGCTTCGACGACGAAGCCTAGGCCCCGCAAACGCCCCTCAGGAATTGAAAGGCCGGGCGCTTTGCCCGGCCTTTTTATTTGGGCCGACGCGCCGACTCGGCGCATTATTGCCGCCTTGTCCAATGCAAGCTCAGGCGGTCACAATCCCCGTTGTTCACAGAGTTAACCGGCGGCGGTTACGGGCCTTAACCAATCGCGAACCGGCTGGCCGTTAGGAATCGACTCCGGCCACGTGACGGTTAAGACACGTTAACGTTTTACCCGAGGGACCCATGGCAGAGATCGCACGGCTTCATCCGACCGAAGACAAGTCGTTCCGCCTCGCCCCGCACAATGTGGAGGCCGAGCAGGCGCTGCTGGGCGCCGTGCTGATCAACAATGACGCGTTCTACCGGGTGTCGGACTTTCTCGAGCCGGTGCATTTCTACGAGCCCATCCATCGCGACATCTATGAGCTGGTGGGCAAGATCATCCGTGCCGGCAAATCGGCCGATCCCACCACGATCAAGACCCACCTGCCCGAGCAATTGCTGCCCGACGTGACGATGGCGCAGTATCTGGCGCGCCTGGCGGCCGAAGCCACCACGGTGATCAATGCCGCCGATTACGGCCAGGCCATCTATGACCTGGCGATCCGGCGCAACCTGATCCTGGTCGGCGAGGAAATGGTGCAGGTCGCCTACGAATCGGACGTGGAGCTGACGCCCAACAAGCAGATCGAAAAGGTGGAAGGCGAGCTGTTCCAGCTGGCCGAAAAGGGCCGCTATGACGGCGGCTTCCTCAACTTCTCGACAGCGCTGAGCGCCTCGATCCAGATGGCCGGCGAAGCCTATCAGCGCGATGGCGGGCTCTCGGGCGTCGCCACGCTGCTCGATGACCTCGATCGGCAGATGGGCGGGTTGCAGCGTTCCGACTTGATCATCCTGGCCGGGCGTCCGGCCATGGGCAAGACCTCGCTCGCCACCAATATCGCCTTCAACGTCGCCAAATCCTATAAATCCGAGGTGCAGCCGGACGGCCACCTCAAGACGGTCAATGGCGGCATAGTCGGGTTCTTCAGCCTCGAAATGAGTTCCGAGCAGCTGGCCACCCGTGTGCTGGCTGAGCAGGCCGAGATTTCCTCATCCGACATCCGGCGCGGCCGCATCCATGACAGCCAGTTTTCCAAGCTGGTCGATGTCAGCAACATGATGAGTGCCATTCCGCTCTATATCGACGATACCGGCGGCATCAGCGTGGCCCAGCTGGCAGCGCGGGCGCGCCGGCTGAAGCGGCAGAAGGGCCTCGATTTTCTAGTGGTCGACTATCTGCAGCTGCTGACCGGCTCGAGCAAGGCCTCGAGCCAGAACCGCGTGCAGGAACTGACCGAAATCACCACGACCCTCAAGGCGCTGGCCAAGGAGCTCGAGATCCCCATCGTGGCGCTGTCGCAGCTGTCACGCCAGGTCGAATCGCGCGATGACAAGCATCCGCAGCTTTCCGATCTGCGCGAATCGGGGTCTATCGAGCAGGACGCCGACGTGGTGCTGTTCGTTTACCGCGAAGAATACTATCTCAAGAACAAGGAGCCCAAAGAGGGCACGCCAGAGCACATGACCTGGCAGGGGGAAATGGAACAGGTGCACGGTAAGGCCGAAGTGATCATTGCCAAGCAGCGCCATGGCCCCACGGGTACGGTTCAGTTAAGCTTTGAGGCGCAGTATACGCGCTTCGGCAATCTGGCACGGGCCGACTACCTGCCAGAGCGTATGGAATAGGCATGGCGTTGACGTCTGGGCTTGGCGGGCAACTCAGTATCGATCTCGGGGCGCTGGCCCGAAACTGGCGGGCCCTCGACAAGGTCAGTGCCGGCGCGCTGACCGGTGCCGTGGTCAAGGCGGACGCCTATGGCACCGGCATTACCGTGGCCAGCAAGGCGCTGCATGCCGCCGGCGCGCGGTTCTTCTTCGTGGCCACGCCCGATGAAGGTATCGCGGTGCGCGCCGCCGTGCCGGAAGCCCATATCTTCGTGATGAACGGGCTCTATCCGGGCGCCGCCAATCTCTACATCCGCCAGAACCTGATGCCGGTGCTCTGTTCGGTGGAGATGCTGGAGGAATGGCTGGCCAAGTGCCTCGAGCGCAACGAGGCCTATCCGTCCGCCTTCCACTTCGATACCGGCATCAACCGTCTGGGCTTCCGCCTCAACGAGGCCGGGTTCGTGCGCGAGCGCATCGAGACGCTGGGCTATGCCCCGCAGATGCTGATGAGCCACCTGGCCTGTGCCGACCAGCCCAATCACGAGAAGAACCGCACGCAGCTGGCGCTGTTCGGCTCGGTGATGGCGCAGTTTCCCGGCATTCCGGCATCGCTGGCCAATTCGGCCGGGCTGATGAGCGGGCGCGACTACCATTTCCAGATGGTGCGGCCGGGCATCGCGCTTTATGGCGGCCGGGCGGTGAACGGGCGCAAGAACCCGATGGCGACCGTGGTGACGCTGCATGTGCCGATCCTGCAGGTCAAGGAAGCCCGGACCGGCGAGACCGTCGGATATGGAGCCAGCTACAGCCTGTCGCGCGACAGCCGGCTGGCCATTGTCAGCCATGGCTATGCAGACGGGTTTTTCCGGAGTCTTTCCGGGACCAATTCGCGGCCGGGCGGCAAGGTGGCGATCCGTGGCAAGCTCTGTCCCGTGATCGGCAAGGTGTCGATGGACCAGATCGTGGTCGATATCACAGAACTGGGCGCCGATATCCCCAGCCCCGGCGAAGGCGCCGAAGTGCTCGGGGCCAATATCAGCGTCGATGACCAGGCCGATGCGGCCGGTACGATCGGCTATGAGGTACTGACGGCGCTCAAGGGCCGCTATAACCGCAATTATGTGGGCGACGGCAAGCTGCCACCGGAATAAGTTCGCGCTTTGTTCTTGTGCATCAAGCCTGATGCAGTATGATCGCGCGCGATGATGGGCGGCGCGATGGGCTGCCGTCCGCTTCGTGAAAGGTATGTCTTGGCCAAGTCCCGTTCGTCCTTCGTCTGCCAATCCTGCGGCGCGACCACCACCCGCTGGCAGGGGCGATGCGATGCCTGCGGCGAGTGGAACACCATTGTCGAGGAAATGACCGATTCCGGGGTCGGCGCAGGGCCAAAGTCGGCCAAGGCCGGCAGCCGGCCGGCCAATCTGGTGCCGCTGTCGGGCGAGACGGAAAGCGCCGCCCGCGTGGTCAGTGGCATTGCCGAGCTGGACAGGGTGACCGGAGGCGGCTTCGTCATGGGATCGGCGCTGCTGGTGGGCGGCGATCCCGGCATCGGCAAATCGACGCTGCTGCTGCAGGCGGCGGCCGCGCTGGCCAATCTGGGACGGCGCGTCGTCTATGTGTCGGGCGAGGAAGCGGTGGCGCAGGTGCGGTTGCGGGCGCAGCGGCTGGGGCTGGGCGAGGCGCCGGTGCTGCTGGCGGCAGAGACCAATGTCGAAATCATCCTGGCGACACTGGAAAGCGGCCCGCCACCCGACCTGGTGATCATCGATTCCATCCAGACGCTGTGGACGGATCGCGTGGACAGCGCGCCGGGGACGGTGACGCAGGTGCGCACCTCGGCGCAGGCACTGACGCGCTTTGCCAAAAAGAGCGGCGCCGCCGTGGTGCTGGTGGGACATGTGACCAAGGACGGGCAGATTGCCGGACCGCGCGTGGTCGAGCACATGGTCGATGCCGTGCTGTATTTCGAAGGCGATACCAGCCACACCTTCCGGATTTTGCGCGGGGTGAAGAATCGCTATGGCGCCACCGACGAGATCGGGGTGTTCGCCATGACCGAACTGGGGCTCGAAGAGGTTGCCAACCCGTCGGCGCTGTTCCTTGACCAGCGCGACGAAGGCGCCGCCGGCTCGGCGGTGTTTGCCGGCATGGAGGGGACGCGGCCGATTCTGATCGAAATCCAGGCGCTGGTTTCCCCCTCGCCGCTGGGCACACCGCGCCGGGCCGTGGTGGGCTGGGACGCGTCGCGGCTGTCGATGGTGGTGGCGGTGCTGGAAACCCGCTGCGGCGTGCGGATCGGGGCCAATGACATCTATCTCAACGTCGCTGGCGGGCTCAAGATCAACGAGCCGGCGGCCGACCTGGCGGTGGCGGCAGCCCTGATCTCGTCGCTGACCAGTTCGCCCCTGCCCTCGGATTCGGTCTATTTCGGCGAGATATCGCTGGCCGGTGGGGTCAGGCCGGTGGTGCATGGCTCGCTGCGTCTGCGCGAGGCGCAGAAGCTGGGCTTCAAGTCGGTGTCCACCGGCCGGCTGGGCAGTGCCGATCGCAATAGCGGGCTAGACGTGTCGGAATATACCAACCTGCAGGAACTGGTCGGGCGTATTGCCGCCAATGGCAAGCCGCGGGAGCCGGATCGCGAGGAGTGGTAAAGCAATGACAGCGCGCCCGATTGTTGGCAGATCGTGCGTGAAGGCGCGGCCAACCCTTGGCATCGGCATGCAAAGCCGCTAAACGAGGCCCAACACAGCCGGGGACGGCGACAGGAGCTTGGCGAACAAAGATGCTGACAGCGTTCGACGTTGGTGTGGGTGTGCTGGTGCTGATTTCAGCAATCCTGGCTACCGCCCGTGGTTTGACCCGTGAAGTGCTGTCGCTGGCGACATGGGCCGGCTCGGCTGCCATTGCCATCTATATGTGGCAGTATCATCCCGAAATCGCGCGCGGCTATATTGCCGAGCCGCTGGTGGCCGATATTGCCACCGTCGTGGTGACGTTCATCATCGCGCTGATCGTGCTGCATCTGCTGACCATGCGCATTGCCGACTTCGTGGTCGACAGCCGCGTCGGGCCAATCGACCGGACGCTGGGCTTTGTCTTCGGCGTGCTGCGCGGCGTGCTGATTGCCATCGTGATCACGATTTTCGGCACCTGGCTGCTGCCCAACAATCTGCCGCCATGGGCTGCCAATTCACAGACGCTGCCGCATCTGCAGACGATGGGCAATACGCTGATTTCCATGCTGCCGCCCGAACTCGAGCAGCAGGTAACCCAGATTCTCAAGGGCGGCACTGGCCTGACCGACGAAAATGCAGCCGGCCCGGCCGCTCCAGTCGAAGACGGCACCGACGCCATCGAAGACAGTACCCCGCCGGGTACAATCCCGCCGCCAGCGACCACTACCCCGGCGCCGACGGCAGTTGTGCCGGCGCCAGGGGCCTGACGGCCGATCACTCTTTGGCGAGGGCACCGCGCTCGCCACAACCCTGACCGCCTTGCGGGGCAATGGTCGGGACCCGGAAAATGGTCTAGGGATTGGGAATATTTCCCGCTCTGGCCCGCTCGCATAGCGCGACCCGCGGCGACCGCGGTTGAGGCAGCATTGGCATGGAGAGCCCGTTGAACCATCCCAGCGATGACCGTTTTGATATTGATGGCGACACGCTGCATGAAGAGTGCGGCGTGTTTGGCATTTTGGGGCATAGCGATGCGGCGGCGCTGACCGCACTGGGGCTGCATGCGCTGCAGCACCGCGGCCAGGAAGCGGCCGGCATCGTCAGTTTCGACGGCCGCCAGTTCTATGCCGAAAAGCGCATGGGGCTGGTCGGCGACCACTATACCGACCCGGTCCTGCTGGCCAAACTGCCGGGCGCCATGGCCATGGGCCATACGCGCTATTCAACCACCGGCGAAGTGGCACTGCGCAATGTGCAGCCGCTGTTTGCCGAGCTGGGCGACGGCGGCATTGCCATTGCGCACAATGGCAACTTCACCAATGGATTGACGCTGCGGCGGCAGATCATCGCCACGGGCGCCATCTGCCAGTCGACCTCGGACACCGAAGTGGTGCTGCACCTGGTGGCGCGTTCGCGCCACAGCTCCTCGACTGACCGCTTCATCGACGCCATCCGTCAGATGGAGGGCGGCTATGCCATGCTGGCGATGACGCGGACCAAGCTGATCGCGGCGCGTGACCCGATCGGCATCCGGCCACTGGTGATGGGCGAACTCGACGGCAAGCCGATCTTCTGCTCTGAGACCTGCGCGCTCGACATGATCGGCGCCAAATATATCCGCGACGTCGAGAATGGCGAAGTGGTGATCTGCGAGGTCCAGCCGGACGGCTCGATCAGCATCGAGGCGCGCAAGGCAGCTCGCGCCGTGCCCGAGCGCCCCTGCCTGTTCGAATATGTCTACTTTGCCCGACCCGATTCGGTGGTCTCGGGCCGCAGTGTCTATGGCGCCCGCAAGCGCATGGGCATCAACCTGGCTCGCGAGGCACCGGTCGAGGCCGATGTGGTCGTGCCCGTTCCCGATGGCGGCACGCCGGCGGCCATCGGCTTTGCCCAGGCCAGCGGCATTCCGTTCGAGCTGGGCATCATCCGCAACCACTATGTCGGCCGCACCTTCATCGAGCCCACCCAGTCGATCCGGGCCTTTGGGGTGAAGCTCAAGCATTCGGCCAACCGCGCCGAGATCGCCGGCAAGCGGGTGGTGCTGATCGACGACTCGATCGTGCGCGGCACCACCTCGCTCAAGATCGTGCAGATGATCCGCGATGCCGGCGCGACCGAGGTGCATATCCGCGTGGCGAGCCCGATGATCTCCTACTCGGACTATTACGGCATCGACACGCCGGACCCCGAAATGCTGCTGGCCAACCAGCACGCGACGCTCGAATCGATGTGCAAGTATATCGGTGCGGATTCGCTGGCTTTCCTGTCGATCGACGGGCTCTACGAGGCCGTGGGCGGCGAAAAGCGCAACAACAAGGTGCCGCAGTTCACCGACCACTATTTTACGGGTGACTATCCAACGCCGCTGACCGATCTGGACGGGCGTGGCCGGAACGAGCCCAAACATGTTTCCATGCTGAAAGAGGCCGGTTAATGGCTCAGACTTCGGATCAGGCCCAGCAGGACCTGGCAGGCAAGGTCATTCTGGTGACCGGCGCCTCGCGCGGCATTGGCTATGCGGCCGCTCTCGAGGCGGCGCGGCGCGGCGCGCATGTGGTCGCGGTTGCGCGCACCGTGGGCGGGCTTGAGGAACTGGACGATGAGATCCAGGACCTGGGATCTTCGGCCACGCTGGTGCCCCTGGACCTGCGCGATGGCGATGCCATCGACCGGCTCGGCGCGGCCATCTTCGAGCGCTGGGGCGCCCTGGATGGATTGATCGCCAATGCCGGGCAGCTGGGCGTGCTCAGCCCCCTGCCCCATGTGAAGCCGGAAGACTTCGACAAGGTGATGGCCGTCAATGTGACGGCCAATTACCGGCTGATCCGCTCGACCGACCTGCTGCTGCGGCAGGCCGTGGCTGGACGGGCCGTGTTTGTGTCATCGTCATCTGCCAAGTCGGCCCGGCCGTTCTGGGGGCTCTATGCCGCCAGCAAGGCCGCCGTCGACGCCATGGTGAAGTCCTATGCGTCCGAGCTCGAGCAGTCCAAGGTCAAGGTGAATGTGTTCTATCCCGGCGCGGTGCGCACGGCGATGCGCGCCAAGGCCATGCCGGGAGAAGATCCGGCGGCGCTGCCCAAGCCGGCCGACATTGCGCCCAAGCTGGTCGACATGATCAGCCCGGCGTTCAAGCTCAGCGGCAAGCTCTATGATGCCGACACCGGCACCACCAGCGATCTCTAGGCGGCGGGATGGTAACGATCCGCGGCTACAGACCAGACGACCTGCCGGCGCTTTACGACATCTGCCTGACAACGGGCGCGTCCGGCCAGGACGCGACCGCCCTGCACAGCGATCGCGACCTGATCGGGCAACTCTATGCCGCGCCCTATGGCGTGCTGGAGCCTGAACAGGTGCTGCTGGCGGAAGATGACCTGGGCGTTGCCGGCTATATTGTCGGCACGTTCGATACTGACGGGTTTGCCGCGCGCGAGGAGCGCGACTGGTGGCCGGCCTTGCGGCAACGCTATGCCGAACCATCACCCGCCTTGACGGCAGCCGACAGGCAGCGGATCGCTGCCATCCGCACGCCTGAGCGCAATCCGGCCGACATCGTGGCCGCGTATCCAGCCCATATCCACATGAACCTGCGCAGCCGGTTGCGCGGCCAGGGCGTGGGCACCATGCTGCTGCAGCGCTGGGTGTCCATGGCAGAGGCGGCCGGCGTGAAGGGCATTCACCTGGGCGCCAATGCGAGCAATGTCGGCGGCGTCGCCTTCTGGCAGCGCAGCGGCTTCGTGCCGCTCCAGACCATCGGGCGGACGGTCTGGATGGGCATGAAGCTGAAAGACTAGCCGGGCAGCCGCGTCATCAGGATCTTGTCGATGCGACGGCCATCCAGATCGACCACTTCGAACTTGAAGCCGTCGTGTTCGAAGGTCTCCCCTTCGGCCGGCAGGCGGTTGATGATCGAGAGCACGTAGCCGGCGACAGTTTCGTACTTGGCGTCACGCGGGATGGCGATCTTGAGCTTGTCGCCGAACTCGTCCACCGGCATCCAGCCGGCGACCAGCCATGAGCCGTCCTCGCGCTTGACAATCGCCGGGTCATCGCCGGTTTCTTCCTGGAAGACGCCGGTAATGACCTCGAGAATGTCGGCCGAGGTGACGATGCCCTCGAAGTGGCCGTATTCATCGACCACCAGGGCCATGTGCACGGTTGAGTTGCGGATGGCGCGCACCACGTCCAGGGCATCGGCATGGTCCATGACCACGGGCACGGGCTGCACGAAGCGGCGCAGTTCCAGCGGCAGTCCATTGGCGAAGACGCCAATAATGTCCTTGATGGCCACCACGCCGATGATGGAATCGGCGTCGCCATCCTGCACCAGCAGACGCGAGCGAGAAGTGCTCAAAATGGTGCGGCGGATGTCCTCGCTCTCGTCGGAGAGGTCGAGCACGTCAACGTCGAGGCGCGGGGTCATCAGACCGCGGGCCGAGCGATCGGCGAGGCGCATGACGCCCGAGATCATCGAATGCTCATCGCTTTCGATCACGCCAGCGGTGGTGGCTTCGGCGATCATGGTCTTGACCTCCTCTTCAGTCACCCGCTCCTCGGACTGGCCAGCCTGGCCCAGCAAAGCCAGCACGGCCTTGCCGGAGACGTCGAGCAGCCAGACCACCGGCGAGCCGATGGCCGCAATCAGCTTCATGGCCGGGGCGACACGGGCAGCAACGCCTTCGGCATCGCGCAGGGCGATCTGCTTGGGCACCAGTTCGCCCAGGATCAGGGAAATATAGGTGATAGCCACGACCACGATGCCGACGCCCAGGATATCGGCAACGTTGTCGGCCACGCCGACAGAGGCAAGCCAGGAGGTGAGGCGCAGACCCAGGGTAGCGCCGGAAAAGGCGCCCGACAGGATACCCACCAGGGTAATGCCGATCTGTACCGAGGAGAGGAACTTGCCCGGGTCCTCGGCCAGCGTGATGGCAATGGCGGCGCCGTGATTGCCCTGGTCGGCCATGGCGCGCAGACGGGCGGGACGGGCGGAAACAACGGCCAGTTCCGACATGGCCAGAAGGCCGTTGACGATGGTCAGAACGACGACGATCAGAATTTCTACGAACAAGGGACTATCAAATCATGCGGCCCCGCACTCGGTATCGGGTCGCTTCGGCCGGCAATATAACGGCAAAGGCCGGCTTTGCACCATGACTTCCACGCATATGCCCCTGGACAAAGACAGAGGCGGCCCCAAAAAAGATGCGGGGCCCACGATGGGGCCCCACATTATCTATTTGGACGACGGGATCAGCCCAGCCGGCGCTTAGTCTTGTCGTCATAGGGATTGTTGCTGCCGGCGCGCACCCAGAGGCGGATGGGCGAGCCCTTGATGTCGAAGGCCTCGCGCATGCCGTTGACCAGATAGCGCTGGTAGGAGGTGGGCAACACGTCGGGGCGCGAGGCAAACAGGATAAAGCTGGGCGGCCTGGTCTTGGCCTGCGTCATGTAACGCAGCTTGAGGCGACGCCCAGACACGGCCGGAGGCGGATGTCCATCGACCATGCCCTGCAGCCAGCGGTTGAGACGGGCAGTAGAAATATGGGTGTTCCAGGTCGCCTCGATCTTGAAGATGGCGGCCATCAGCTTGTCGATATTCTTGCCGGTGAGGCCGGACAGGGTCACTAGGGGAACACCACGCAGCTGCGGCAACAGCCGTTCGCATGCTTCCTTCAAATGGGCCAGGGCGGCGTTCTTGTCCTCGATCAGGTCCCACTTGTTGACCGCGATGACGAGCGCCCTGCCCTCGCGTTCGACCAGATCGGCCAGCGCCAGATCCTGCTTTTCAAACGGGACCGTCGCGTCGAGCATCAGCACGACGACTTCGGCATACTGGATGGAGCGCAGGCTGTCGCCGACCGCCAGCTTTTCCAGCTTTTCGGTGACGCGGGCGCGGCGGCGGATACCGGCGGTATCGACCAGGTTGATGACGCGGCCTTCCCATTCCCAGGGAACAAGGATGGAATCGCGGGTGATGCCGGCCTCGGGGCCGACCAGCACGCGCTCTTCGCCGACCATGCGGTTGATCAGCGTCGACTTGCCGGCATTGGGGCGGCCGACAATGGCGACGTTGAGATAGCGGTTGGGATTCCAGCGCAGCGTGGCTTCATCGCCCTCGCCCTCGAGCATGTCGGGGGTGATGTCGACGTCGACCGCCGGCATCAGATCCATGTCGGCGATCTCTTCGGCACCGCGCTCGAGCGCTGCCTTGTCGATGGCCGCCGAGACGATGGAATAGAGTTCGGACAGGCCCAGGCCGTGCTCGGCGGAGAGCGCGATGGCCTCGCCAAAGCCGAGCTTGAAGGCTTCCACGAGACCGGCTTCGGCAGCGCCGCTCTCGGCCTTGTTGCCGACCAGATGCACGGTCTTGCCGGCCTTGCGCAGCACCTGGGCAAAACGCTGATCAAGCGGGACCACACCGGCGCGGGCGTCGATCATGAACAGGATGACATCGGCTTCGCGAATGGCCATTTCGGTCTGCTGGCGCATGCGGTCTTCGAGGCTGCCATCGGTGACATCCTCATAGCCGGCGGTATCAAGAATGCGGAAGGTCAGGTCGGCGATCCGCCCCTCGGCCTCGCGGCGATCGCGCGTGACGCCGGGGGTGTCATCGACCAGGGCGATCTTGCGACCGACCAGGCGATTAAAGAGCGTGGACTTACCAACGTTGGGGCGACCGACAATGGCGACGGTGACGGTCATGAAATGTGCTTCCGATCAGGCGGGAGACAACAGCCGCTATTGCGCGGCTGGAGCGGTCTCGGTGGGGGCGGCCGATGCATCGGTTGCCGGTGTTGCAGGCGGAGTGGCGGCGTCGGCTTCAGGCGCCGCGTCGTCGACGATGGCGTCAATGGCGGTAGCTGCCGCGTCGGCATCGGTCTCGACCGCTGGCGCAACCGCGCCCTGGGCGAGCAACTGTGCCAAATAGTAGCCCATGCGATTGCGCGTGCTCGTCTGGGTCAGCGGGTCATTGATGACCGCATCGAAACTGGCCTGTGCGGCGGTGAAGTCGCCGGCCTTGTACTGGGCCAGGCCAAGCGCTTCGCGTGCAGCATTGCGCAGCGGGCTGGCATCGGTGGCGACACTGCCAACGCGGGCATCGACATCGGCCAGTGTGCCGGCATCAACCATGAGCGTGCCACCCAGCACGAGAGCGAGTTCGCGCAGGCGAGTATTGGACTGGCTATTGGCCAGGGCATCATAGGCGGCGACGGCCTCGGCGACCTTGCCGTCCTTGGCCAGAACGCCTGCCTTGCGGAACTCAGCCAGGACGGGATAGTTGCCGGTACCATCGGCGATCACCAGATCGAGCTGGGTCTGGGCAGCAGCAAGATCACCGCCGTCGACCAGGTCGAAGGCGGCGTAAAGCTGGTCAGACGACTGCGCGGCATTGTTGGAGTTGTACCAGGACCAACCCTCGTTGACGGCAACGATGGCCACGACGCCGACAGCAGCACCGATCACATAGGGCGCAAACCGACGCCAGAGCGCGCGCATGCGATCGCTGCGCAGCTCCTCGTCAACCTCGCGGAAAATATTGTCTTCGGCCATGGTCTGCCTAATTGTCGGGTTCGAATTGGAGCGCACGTTTAGCACTTTGCCGGGGGATTGCAAATGCGCGGCGAAACCGGCTGGGGCCCGGGGAAAAATGCCGGCCGGCGAGCACGCCCTGTATCGTCTGCCGCTACCTCAAGGCCAGTCGCAGCGGCCGACCGGCCAGGGCAAGTCGGAAGGTTGCCAGGGTCAGCCAGGTCCACCCGGCCGCAAAGAGCCAGACCAGGAGAGTTGCGGCCTGTTCAGGGAGCAACCAGGCGGCGACCAGCCCGACAACAGGCACAGCCTGCATCATATGCGTGGCCAGGAAATGCGCCGGTCTCAGGTCGCCCACCGTGATCGACCATCCCGTCAGGGGCATGCGCGCAGCGCCGGGTGCCTCCGTCCCGATGGCGTGGCTCATATTGGCGCCCAGGCGGAAGGCGGTGATCAGCGTCAGGAACGTGCCCCCCACCAGGCCCAGGACAAGCGCGCTGCGCAGACTGCCGGCAAGCGGGATTGACGGATCGAGCCAGACGATCGCCCCGACAAGGCCGGCCGCCAGTACGATAAGCACGGCCCCCAGCCCCATGGCGGCATAGAGCCCGGCATAGAGCGGGGTGCCGACATAGAAGTGGGACGGCAGCTGGCGGGATGCCTGAAAGGCAATATAGGCCAGTTCCAGCGCGCCACAGGCGCTGGCCAGCAAGGCGACGGCGATCAGTACCCCACTGCCCTGCCAGGCGGAACCCAACTGATCGGCGACAAGTGCCAGAGTGAGAAAATGCAGTGCCAGGGACAGGGCAAACTTGGCGGGCTTGACCCATACGTTCTCTCCCTTGATCTGACGGCTATCAAGGCGCTGCGCCAGCATGGTGGTGGCAAAGGCAAGTACAAAGCAGGCGGTGGTGGCCCACCAGATCTGGCTGACGGCGCCGCTCATGGGGTCATCCCCGCCATCACCTGCTGCATGACGTGGGTACGCAAGCGGCGGGGGAGCGGCGCCAGACCCGCCTCGAGCAGTTTAGACAGCCAGCCTGGTCTGACCGTGCCCGTCCGGCCCAGCGCCGCCAAAGCCTGTACTGCCACGACATCGGGCCCCTGGCTCATCGACATGGTCATCCCGGCGCGATCGGCAAAGCCCGATTGGATGGGGCCGGGCGCCACGGCAAGAACGTCAATGCCGAAGGGACGAAGCTCAGGGCGCAAGCCTTCGGCCAGAACCTGCACGAAGGCCTTGGTCGCGGCATAATTGGCCGAACGCGGAACGCCTTGAAAGGCCAAGAGGGAACTCATGAGGATGATGGCGCCCCGTCGACGCGCCCGCATCGACTGGCCGTAGAGATGGGTCAATTCCGACACGGCACCACAGTTGAGGTCGATCATCGTGCGCTCGTTGGCGAGGTCGCTGTCAAGAAATGGCCCCGAGGTTCCATAGCCTGCAGCCGCGACGAGAAGGCCGACCTCCCGGCTTCCGGTTTGTACCATGAGCTGAGACGCACTGCCGTTCTGGCTGAGGTCGACGGGCACACAATGGCACACCGTTTCGTAATGGGCGTTCAGTTCGGCGGCAACGGCCTTCAGCATATCGTCACGGCGGGCCACGAGGACGAGGGAAAAGCCTGCCTGGGCGAGGCGCTCGGCGAATGCGCGGCCGATGCCGCTGGACGCCCCAGTCACCACGGCCCAGCGTCCGTAGCGCTCCACAAGCCTGCCTGCATAACGGGGCGATATTGCGGATTTGGTGTTCATGCGGCTATCCATCATAACTGAAGCAGACCGGATCAGGAAACCTATCGTCGATAGGCTATCAATGATAGGTTGAGGGTCAAAGTCAAGGGAATTGTATTGAGCATGGCGGAAGCCCACCCCAATCGCCGCGAGCATATTCTGGCGGAAGCCGAGCAGCTGTTCGTCAGTCACGGAATCGCGCAGGTGACGACGCGGCAGATCGCCCAGGCAGTAGGCATCAGCCAGCCATCGCTCTATGCGCATTTCGGGTCACGCGATGCGATCGCGGTTGAACTCTGCCGACGTGCCTTTGAAACGCTGACGGCGCGCCTGACAGCGGCCGACAGCCAAGGGGGTACTGCCCTGGAGCGGTTGGTGCGGCAGAGCCGCGAATATGTCGCGTTCGGGCTGGCGCATGAGGCCGCCTATCGCGTTGCCTTCATGATGGACATGCCGGGCGATGGGTCGGCGGACAAGCAGGTGGTGATCGAGGCCGGCGTGGGGGCCTTCGGGATACTCTACGCGCTGTTTGTGGAGACCCATGGGCCAGGGGCGCTGATGGCGGCGCAATCGGCCTGGGCGAGCCTGCACGGGCTGGTGGCGCTGCTGCTGGCGCGGGCGGACTTTCCCTGGGTGGAGCGGGAAAGCCTGATCGAGCATCACATTGCCGGCGTCTGTCGGGCGGCGCTGGCCTGAGGCGGGCTCAGGCGCCGCCGCGGATCATTCCCACTCGATGGTGCCGGGGGGCTTGCTGGTCACGTCATAGACGACGCGGTTGATGCCGCGGACTTCGTTGATGATGCGGGTGGCGGTTTTGCCGAGGAAGTTCATGTCGAACTGGTAGAAATCGGCGGTCATGCCATCGACCGAGGTCACGGCGCGCAGGGCACATACGAATTCATAGGTGCGGCCATCGCCCATGACGCCGACGGTCTGGACCGGCAGCAGCACGGCAAAGGCCTGCCAGATCTTGTCGTACTGGCCGGACTTGCGGATCTCGTCGAGATAGATGGCATCGGCTTGACGGAGGATGTCGAGCTTTTCCGGGGTGATGCCGCCGGGGCAGCGGATGGCCAGACCCGGCCCGGGGAATGGGTGGCGACCGATGAAGCTCTCGGGCAGGCCCAGTTCGCGACCGAGGACGCGCACTTCATCCTTGAACAGTTCGCGCAGCGGCTCGACGAGCTGCATGTTCATGCGCTCGGGCAGGCCGCCGACATTGTGGTGGCTCTTGATGGTGACCGAAGGACCGCCGGTGAAGGAAACCGATTCGATGACGTCGGGATAAAGCGTGCCCTGGGCGAGGAAGTCGGCGCCGCCGAGCTTTTTGGCTTCTTCCTCGAAAGTCTCGATGAAGAGACGACCGATGATCTTGCGCTTGGTCTCGGGATCGGAGACGCCGTCGAGTTCGCGCAGGAAAACCTGGGAGACGTCGACATGGACGAGCGGGATATTGTACTCGTCGCGGAACATGGTGACGACCTGTTCGCTCTCGTTGAGGCGCATCAGACCGTGGTCGACATAGATGCAGGTGAGCTGATCGCCGATGGCTTCGTGGATCAGCACGGCGGCCACCGAGGAATCGACGCCGCCGGACAGACCGCAGATCACCTTTGAGGTGCCGACCTGGGCGCGAATCTTTTCGATCATCTTGGCGCGGTAGGTGGCCATGTTCCATTCGGATTTGAGGCCGACGATGTTGTGCACGAAATTGGCCAGCAGCTTGCCGCCATCAGGCGTGTGCACCACTTCGGGGTGGAACATGGTGGTGTAGCGCTTCTTGGACTCATCGCCGGCAATGGCGAAGGGAGCGTTGGGCGAGGTCGCCATCACGGTGAAGCCCTCGGGCAGTTCGGTGACGCGATCGCCATGGCTCATCCAGACCGGATATTTGCCACCGACTTCCCAGACGCCGTCAAACAGGGCGCTGGGCTGCAGGATTTCCACATCGGCCCGACCGAATTCGCGGTGATGACCGCCTTCCACCTTGCCGCCCAGTTGCAGGCAGAAGGTCTGCTGGCCATAGCAGATTGCCAGGATCGGCAGGCCTGAATCGATGATAGACTGCGGCGCGCGCGGGCTGCCCTCATCGGTGACCGAAGCGGGTCCCCCCGAAAAGATCACGCCCTTGGGCTGCATTGCCGCGAAGGCCTCGTCCGCCTTGTTGAAGGGGTGGATTTCGCAATAGACCCCAGTCTCGCGAATGCGGCGTGCGATCAACTGGGTGACCTGCGACCCGAAGTCGACGATGAGGATCGATTGCTGGTTGTCGGCGGGGTCTGGGGTTTTCATGGCGAGCCCTTAGCCGTGCTGGCGAGATTCCGCAAGATGGTGGCGTGCAGGACTGCTCTGTTGCCACAAGGATAGCAGTGCGCCGGGCAACCAAATGCGATAGGGAACGTTCCGCGCCATGCGCGTCTCCTTTCAGCCAGAGTTCTTCCGTGTCCCCTAACCGATTGTCCGGCGCCGACTTTCTGCGCGCTGCCGCCTGCATGCTGGTGCTGTTGCACCATGTGGCGTTCCGTCTCGACCTCAACAAGGCGCCCGAGGGCATTCGGCCGGTGCTGGACTTCCTGGTCATGGGCAGCTTTGGCGTGGCGGTATTTTTCGTGCTCAGCGGCTTCCTGCTGGCGCGGCCGTTCTGGCTGGCGCTGGACCGGGGCGAGGCCATGCCGGACCTGGGCGTGTTCGCGCTGCGCCGTGCCGCCCGCATCCTGCCCGGCTTCTGGCTGGCGCTGGTGGTGAGCCTGGTGCTGAGCATCACGGTGAGCGGCAGCGACCTGGATGGCGAGCAGGTCATACGGTTTCTGGCCGGATTTTTCCTGGTCAGCGACTGGCACTGGCTGACGCTGTTCCCGGTCGACAATAACGGGCCGCTGTGGTCGATCGGGTTTGAGGTAACGTCCTATATGCTGCTGCCGCTGTGCCTGGCGGGGTTGTTCCTGCTCGGCAAAGGCGGATGGACCGCCCGGCTGGCCTGGCTGGGCGTGATCGGGCTGGTGCTGGTGGCGCATGCGGCGGTCGTACAATGGGCGCCGATCGACGAGGTCGGGCGGGGCTGGAATCACGGGCTGATCGGCGGGGCCAAGGCCTGGATGCCGCGTTTCAATCCGATCGGCTTTTTTGCCATTTTTGCCCTGGGCGCGCTGGCCGCCGGGGTGCAGGTGCAGGTAGGCCATCTGCTGCACTGGGCGTTTGACGTCATCGGCCTGGCGGCAGTGCTGGCGGCCGGCTGGGTGATGGCCAGCCACATTGGCGGGCTCAACGAGGGCTTTGGCTGGCTGGGCCTTCCCTATGGCTTCCCGGCCATGCCGCTGGCCATCGGGGTGGCGCTGGTGGCCCTGCCCTCCTCGGTCATGGCCGGACGGCTGCTGGACAACCGCCTGTCGCGCTATGTCGCCGAGATTTCGTTCGGCATCTATATCTGGCACTTCCTGGTTATTGGGCTTTTGGCGCGGCTGGTGCCGCCGGCCTTTGACTCGAGTGGGGACGATGCCTGGACGGTCTGGCTGTGGTCGACCGGGGCGACCCTGGTCATCAGCTTTGCCGTGGCGACGGCGAGCTTCTACCTGCTCGAACGCCCCGTGGTACAATGGGCCCGCGGCCTTGAGGGCCAGGTCCGCCGCCGAGACCTAGTGCCAAGCCCTGTCAGTTCAGCAGGGCGATAGACAGGTTGAGCAGCGACGCAAAACCGACCCATGCCGCGTAGGGAACAAACAACCAGGCCGATACCGGGTCTACACGCCGTGCCACCAGGATAAAGGCAATGATCAGCCCGAGGATGACCAGGATCACGGCAAAGGCGGGCCAGAGCATCTGCCCGATGAACCAGATGGGCGACCAGATCCAGTTGAAACCCATCTGGGCGAACCAGACCTTCATCGCGGTACTGCTGGGCGCCAGCATCCAGATGCGCCAGCCGGCCACCGCGATCATGACGTAGAGCGTGGTCCAGACCGGTCCGAAGATCCAGTTTGGCGGATTAAAGGGTGGCTTGGTCAACCCCTCGTACCAGGCGCCAGGAATGGATTGGGTGCCGATCAGGCCGCCGACGCCGATGACCACGACGAGGAAGACCGCCAGGGTGACCCAGGTGCGGGGGGCGCGGTAGTCGATGGTTGGTGCAGCGGTCATATCGGGCAGTTCCGTAAACTGGTTCTGGTCTGGTTACGCTGGCGGCAGGGCTACGGTTCACTGCCCCTCGGGCAGGATGCAGTCGGCCAGCACGATGGTCATGGTACCCGATGCCCCCTCATCGGGGGTAAAATCCACGCTGACGCTATCCTCGCCGGCCGACCAGCGGCCCGTAACGGTGGCAAAGAGCGGCGTCGTCTCGGCGCGCTGCGGCAGGCAGCCGCTGCGCCGGTGGCTGCCATCGGGCTGGATGATGTCGGCAATGGTGACGCGCTGGCAGCCCATGGGCGTGCAGCGCTCGGACAGCTCGACGGACCGGTTTCCCGAGGGCGCGGCAAGCACGTGCCTGGTATCGGGGGCCGGCATGGCAAACCAGAGCGCCGCCGCAGCGCTGGCGACCAGGGCCACGCCCGCAATGATGAAGATGCGGATGGTGATGAGCGCGCGCCGTTTTTCGGCCTCGGGCTGCTCCTGCGTCATGCGGCGCGGCGCAGGATGTTGACGTAGAAGCCATCGGTGGCGGTCAGACGCGGGGTCAGGGCGATGCCGCCGCCGGCCGTCAGGGTGCCGGCGGGCGCGGCACTGCCGAAGGCGGTCTGCCAGAGGGCACTCGCATCGGCCGAGCCGAAGCCGGGATGGGCGGCGATGAAGGTGGCAACCTGATCATCATTCTCTTCGGGCAGGATGGAGCAGGTGATGTAGACCAGCGCCCCGCCCGGCTTGAGGAAACGCTGGCCCTCGGCGAGAATGGCGGCCTGTTCGGCGACGCGCTGCGCCAGCAGCTCGGGAGAGAGCTTCCACTTGGTATCGGGGCGGCGCCGCCAGGTCCCGGTGCCGGTACAGGGGGCGTCGATGATGACGCGATCCATCTTGCCGACGAGGTCGTCGAGCGCGCCGGGCAGCGGGGCGCGGACCTGGACATTGCGGGCGCCATTGCGCTTGAGCCGGTCATAGATCGGCGCCAGGCGGTTGCGGTCGCTGTCATAGGCAAAGATCTGGCCCTTGTTGCCCATGGCCGCGGCCAAAGCCAGGGTCTTGCCGCCCGCGCCGGCGCACAGATCGAGCACCTGGTCGCCCGGCGCGGCGCCAGCGAGCGCAGCGACGATCTGGCTGCCCTGGTCCTGCACCTCGAACCAGCCCTTGAGGTAGCCCTCATCGGTGGTGACATTGGGGGTGCGGGCATCGCCCGGGCCGGCCGGCATGGTGACGCCAAGCGCGGCAATGGCGGTGGGCACGGGGTGAAACCGGTCAAGCGACTTGAGCACGCGGTCGCGCTGGGCCTTGAGGGCATTGGTACGCAGATCGAGCGAGGGGCGGCCGGCCATGGCCCCGCCCTCGGCGATCCAGTTTTCGCCAAAGGCGCGTTCGAGCGAGGCGGCGAGCCATTCGGGCACGTCGGCGCGGATATAGGCCGGAGTGTCCTCGGGCAAGGGGCCGGTGACGCGGGCGATTTCTTCGACGCTCAAGGGCGCGGGCGCGTGATCGTCGGTGGCGAAGCTCTCATTGAGGGCGGCGGGGTCCATGGCCCAATCGCGGATAGCGACGGCCAGCACCAGCGCGCGCGGGCTGTCATCGGCCATCAGGGCGGCATGCGAAGCGCGGCGGCGCAGGGCGTCATAGACCAGGTTGCCGATGGCGGCGCGATCACCGGCCCCGGCAAAGCGGTTGGCGATGCCCCAGGCCTTGAGCGCTTCGGAGACCGGGCGCTTGCGCGTCTCGACATCGGTCAACACGGCAATAGCGGCAGAGAGGCGGCCTGGAAGGCGCATGGGGCAAGCTCAGGTAAGGAAGACGCGAAAGAGGACCATTAGCCAGAGGATGACCAGAACCGCAAGGCCGGCGCTGTAGACAGTGAAGCGCCGCAGGACGTGATTGGTGGTGACATGGATGATGGCGTGGACGTAGCGCAGGGCCACGAAGAGCCAGGCAGCGACGACTTCGAGCCAGGTGACTCCGCCCAGCAGAAGGGCCAGCAGGGCCGCGACGTAGAACAGCACCGGCAGCTGGAACTGGTTGTCGAAGCTGTTGGAGAGCAGCCGCGCCCGGAGGGGATAGGCGGTGCGCTCGACGGCAATGTCGGCCATGGGAATTTCGCCCGACATGACGCGCGGCACGCGCTCGCGGCCCATCAGCACAAGGATGGCCACGGTCAGCAAGGCCTGGGCGGCGATGGACAGGATCAGGAGCTTGGCGACGAGGGGCATGAGTGCAGCTCCGCTAAAGTGTCCTATACGCGCGGCAAGGGCTTCTGGATGCATGGCATTTCTGGCAGGGGAAGGATCCGCGCGGCGATAACCGGGCGGTTGGAGGCAGGTGGACGGACCCCGAGGCGGCGATCGCCTCTGGTAAATTTAAAAAATGAGACGACGCTCGCCTCGGGGTGCCGGTTTTTGGGACTGTCCGGTCCTAGGGGTCGCTCGCCCTGTCGCAACCGAACTTGGAACCTGTGGAAGAGGCAAAACCTCCACCCGGCTCACCGCGCCACTGTTCGCCTGCAGGCCGCCCATGCGGGGTGATGGGCCTGATTATGGCACGGGGTCGGGACGCGAGGATAAACGGCACAATGTGACCGACTTTCGGCAAGTGTAGAGCCCTCGGGTCAAGCCCGAGGGTGACGGTCTACAGGTGAGAAGTCCCCCTGCCCCGGCCTAGCGGCCGGAGCGGTAGTTGGGGGATTCGCGGGTGATGGTCACGTCGTGGACGTGGCTTTCGCTGAGGGCAGCGCCGGAAATCTTGACGAAGACCGCATTGTCGCGGAAGTCCTTGAGATTGTGGGCGCCGGTATAACCCATGGAGGCGCGCAGGCCACCGGCGAGCTGGTGCAACACGGCGCCGGCAGCGCCCTTATAGGGCACCTGGCCTTCAATGCCTTCGGGGACCAGCTTCATCTGATCGCGCACATCCTGCTGGAAGTAGCGATCAGCCGAGCCCGAGCCCATGGCGCCGACCGAACCCATGCCGCGATAGGATTTGTACGAGCGCCCCTGGTGCAGATAGACCTCGCCGGGGCTTTCATCGGTGCCGGCGAGCAGCGAGCCGACCATGACGCAGGACGCGCCGCCGGCCAGGGCCTTGGCCATGTCGCCGGAGAACTTGATGCCGCCATCGGCGATGACCGGAATGCCGTGCCGGTCGCCCTCTTCGGCGCAGGCCATGACGGCCGCCAGCTGGGGAACGCCGACGCCCGCGACGATGCGGGTGGTGCAGATCGAGCCGGGGCCAATGCCCACCTTGATGGAATCGGCGCCGGCATCGATCAGCGCCTTGACCGCCTCGGCGGTGGCGACATTGCCGGCGACGATGCGCACGCCATTGCTCTCGCGCTTGACGCGCTCGACGGCTTCGGCAACGCGGACGGAATGGCCATGGGCGGTATCGATGACCAGCAGGTCAACGCCGGCATCGATCAGCTGCAGCGAGCGCTCGAAGCCGGCATCGCCGACGGTGGAGGCAGCGGCAACGCGCAGGCGGCCGTGCTCATCCTTTACGGCGTTTGGATTGAGCTGGGCCTTTTCGATGTCCTTGACGGTGATCAAGCCGGTGCAGCGGTAATCGGCATCCACAACCAGCAGCTTTTCGATGCGGTGGGTATGCAGCAGAACCTTGGCCTCTTCCTTGGAGATGCCGTCGCGCACGGTGACGAGCTTTTCAAAGGTCATCAGTTCGCGGATCGGCTGGGCCGGATGGGAGGCAAAGCGCACGTCGCGATTGGTCAGGATGCCGACCAGCTTGCCGGTGGCGCGGCCGCCCTTGCCGCCATTCTCGACGACCGGAATGCCAGAAATACGATTGGACTGCATCAGCGACAGCGCATCGGCCAGGGTGGCGTCCGGGCCGATCGTGATGGGATTGATGACCATGCCGCTTTCAAACGACTTGACCATGCGGACCTGCTCGGCCTGCTGCTCGGCGGTGAGGTTCTTGTGAATGACGCCCATGCCGCCGGCCTGGGCCATGGCGATGGCCATGGCGCTTTCGGTGACCGTGTCCATGGCCGAGGAGAGGATCGGCAGGTTGAGCGCGATATCCTTGGTCACAAAAGTGGAAATGTCGGTTTCGGTCGGCAGGATGTCGGACCGGGCGGGCTGCAGCAGCACGTCGTCAAACGTCAAAGCCGCGTCGCCAGTGATCGTTGTAATAATCTTCGCCAAGGCCAGACCTTTCCGGACTTCTGAATGGATCAGAACATGAAGGATGTTGAACCGGGCGGAAGTGGTTTCGTCGGGTTCAGGTTGGCGAGGGTCAATAGCACCGGCCGCGGGGCTTGCATAGGGGGGGCGCCCGCATGACGGTTTTGACATGAAGGCAGCGCCGGCGGATGAGCCAAGCGCATGGCCGCAAAGAGAATAATTCTACCATACAAGATGGCATTGAGGCTTCTCAGGAGCGGGTCGCGCGTTCATAGTGCGGGGGTCGCATTCGCGATGTTTCCGATTCCTCCCCCGGTTCAATTGTCGTGATCCGCGCCACACCCCTCATCCTGGCGGTCGCCCTGTTCATGGAACAGATGGATTCGACCGTGATCGCGACCTCCCTGCCCGCCATTGCCAGCGATATCGGCAGCGAGCCGATTGCGCTCAAGCTGGCGCTGACGGCCTATTTCGTGGCGCTGGCCATCTTCATTCCGATCAGCGGCTGGATGGCCGACCGCTTCGGGGCCAAGAACGTGTTCCGGGCGGCCATTATCGTGTTCATGCTGGGCTCGCTGGCCTGCTCATTCTCGTTCTCGCTGGAAAGCTTTGTCGGATCGCGCTTCCTGCAGGGCATTGGCAGCTCGATGATGACGCCGGTGGGAAGGCTGCTGCTGGTGCGTTCGACGCCGCGCAATGAACTGGTATCGGCCATGGCCTGGCTGACCATTCCGGCGCTGCTGGGGCCGCTGACCGGGCCGCTGATCGGCGGGTTTCTCACTACCTATCTCAGCTGGCACTGGATCTTCTGGATCAATATCCCGATCGGCATTGCCGGCATTATCCTCGTCAGCATCTATCTGCAGGTGCCCGAGGAGCATGCGCCGCGCAAGCTCGACTTCAAGGGCTTCCTGATCGCGGCCGTGGCGTTTTCCGGCACCGTGTTCGGACTTTCGGTGGTCAGCCTGCCGGCGCTACCGATCGCCTATGGCTATGCCACGCTGGCGATCGGGGTGGGTGCCGGGGTGCTGTATTTCTGGCATGCGCGGCGCACCGAGCATCCGCTGCTTGATCCCGCCCTGTTCCGGCACCGGCTGTTCCGCTCGGCGATCATCGGCGGCTCGTTCTTCCGGGTCGGGGTCGGCGCCGTGCCGTTCCTGCTGCCGCTGATGCTGCAGCTGGGCTTCGGGCTGACGCCGTTCCAGTCGGGCGCCATCACCTTCGTCTCGGCCGTCGGCGCCATCATGAGCAAGTTCCTGGCGGAGCGGGTCTATGCAAGGTTCGGCTTTCCGCGCACCCTGGGCTTTGCGGCGTTTTTCGGCGGCGGACTGATTGCCGCGCAGGGGCTGTTCGAGGCCGATACGCCGGTGCCGCTGATGATGGCGATCCTGCTGGCGGGCGGGGTGCTGCGCTCGGTATTCTTTACCGGCGCCAATGCGCTGGGCTATGCCGATGTGAGCGATGCCGAGGCCAGTCAGGCCACCGCCATCGTCGCAGTGGCGCAGCAGCTGAGCGTGGCCTTCGGCGTGGCGGTCGCGGGCGCCATTCTCGAGATCAGCACGCAGATGCGCGGCTCTGCGCTGGAACTGGTCGACTTCCAGATCGCGTTTTTCGTGGTCGGGGCGCTGAGCGCGCTGGCCAGCGTCATCTACTGGCGACTGCCGGTGGATGCCGGCAGCGACGTTTCCGGCCACAGCGCCCTCAAGCGGCGTGACCGGACGCCAGATCCGGCAAATTGACCTTGTCCCGTATTACCCCCCTCATCCTGGCGACGGCTTTGTTCATGGAAAACATGGACTCCACGGTCATTGCCACCTCGCTGGCGGCGATTGCCGACGATATCGGCAGCGACCCGATCTCGCTCAAGCTGGCGCTGACCGCCTATCTGGTGGCGCTGGCCATCTTCATCCCGATCTCGAGCTGGATGGCGGACCGGTTCGGCGCGCGCAACGTGTTCCGTGTCGCCATGGCGGTCTTTGTGCTCGGCTCGATCGCCTGTGCCTTTGCCGACTCGCTGACGACCTTTGTCGGGGCGCGGTTCCTGCAGGGCATGGGCGGTGCACTGATGACGCCGGTGGCGCGACTGGTGCTGGTGCGCTCGACGCCGCGGCATGACCTGGTCAATGCCATGGCCTGGCTGACCATTCCCGGGCTGATCGGGCCGATTGTCGGGCCGCCCTTTGGCGGGTTCCTGACCACCTATTTTTCCTGGCACTGGATCTTTCTGATCAATGTGCCGATCGGCATTCTGGGTATTGCGCTGGTCAGCAAGTTCCTGCCCGACACGGTGCGGGTGGCGCCGCGGGCCATTGATTTCAAGGGCTTTAGCCTGGCGGCACCGGCCTTTGCGCTGTTCGCTTTCGGCACCTCGGTGATCAGCCTGCCGGCGCTGCCGCCCATGGTGGGGGTCGGCGCCACGATCATCGGGCTGGCGCTGGCTTTTCTCTATACGCGGCATGCGCTGGCCACCGACAATCCGCTGTTTGACCTGCGGCTGCTGCGGTTTCCCTTCTTCCGCAGTGCGGTGGTGGCGGGGACCTTCTTCCGGCTCGGCCAGGGGGCTATTCCCTTCCTGTTCCCGCTGATGCTGCAGCTGAGCTTTGGCTATACGCCGTTCGAATCCGGCATGATCACCTTTGCCGGCGCCATCGGGGCGATCGTCGCCAAGTTCGTCGCCAATGGGATGTTCATGCGCATGGGCTTCCGGCTGGCGCTGGCGCTGTCGACGGCGATCTCGGCACTGGGCCTCTTAGCGATGGGGCTCTACACCCCCGAGACGGCGGTGCTGCTGATCGTGGCCATGCTGGTCTTTGTCGGCTTCTGGCAATCGATCTTCTGGACGGGCAGCAATGCCTTCGTCTTTGCCGATATCGAGGACAAGGATGCCGGCCAGGCCAATGTGATCAGCCAGGTCTCGACGCAGCTGTCGATTGCGCTGGGCGTGGCTTTGGGTGGTGGCATGCTGGAGGCCAGCCAGGCGCTGCGCGGCGGCGAACTACTGCTGGCGGACTTCCACTTCGCCTTCATGGTGCTGGCCGCGGTGTGCCTGATCTCGACGGTGATGTTCCTGCGGCTGCCCAGGAATGCCGGCCACCAGCTGACCAGTGGCCCGCATGGCGGCGGGGAGCACTAAGGCGCCCCAGCCGACTGTCTAGAGCATTTCACCGTTTCTCTGAAACGGCTCAATAGCTCCAGCACTTTGGTTTGTCGCGTTTTCGAACCGGAAAAGTGAAGCCACTTTTACTGAAAACGCTCTAGCGGTCGTATTCACCCGCGCCGGGGACGGTGTCATTGCTGCCCTTGAAGCCCTTGGCGATGAGATAGGCCTCGGCGGAATCCGAACGGCTCGCGGGGGGCTTGGCGTGGTGGGTGGTCTTGAAGTGGCGCTTGAGCATGTGCAGCAGTTCATGCTCGGTGCCGCCCTGGAACACCTTGGCGATGAAGACGCCATTGGGCGCCAGCACGTCGAGGGCGAAGGCGGCGGCAATCTCGATGAGCTGGACGATGCGCAGATGGTCGGTGGGGCGATGGCCGGTGGTCGGCCAGGCCATGTCTGACATCACTAGGTCGGCCTTCTTGCCGCCCATGGCCTCGATCAGCATGGCCGGGGCGTCGTCATCGGTGAAATCCTTCATCAGCAGCTTCACGCCGGGGATGGGATCCATTTCGAGATAGTCGATGCCGACGATCAGCGGATTGGCATCGGTGGAGCCGATGGCGCGGGCGGCCACCTGCGACCAGCCGCCGGGCGCGGCGCCCAGATCGACGATGCGCATGCCGGGGCGGAAGAGGTGGTGGCGCTCGTCCATCTCCTTGATCTTGAAGGCCGCACGCGAGCGGTAGCCGGCGGCGCGGGCCTTGGCGACATAGGGGTCATTGAGCTGGCGCTCGAGCCATTTGGTCGACCCGGTCTTGCGGCCCTTGGCCGTCTTGAGCCGGATCTTGAGGTCCTTTTCGGACTTGCGTCCGCCGGTACCGAGGGCTTTATCCACCATTGGGAGTTCTCCGAGGATAGCGCGAGGCACGCGACCGGGCCCGGTCGGCATCCATCAGCGAAATGAGTATGCCTTCGCGCAAGCCGCGATCGGCGACGCGCACGCGGTCGGTGGGCCATTCGCGGCGAATGGCCTCGAAAATGGCGCAGCCGGGCAAGACGAGATCGGCACGGTCGCGGCCGATGCAGGGATGGGCGACGCGGCGCTCGAAGGGCATGGCCAACAATACCTTCATGGTCTCGTCGACCTGAGCACGCTGCATCCACAAGCCATCGACCTTCTGGCGCTCATAGCGCTCGAGGCCGAGATGGAGGCCCGCCAGGGTGGTCACCGTGCCCGAGGTGCCGATCAGGTGCACATCGTGGCTGGCAATCATCTGGCGCAGCTTTTCGCGGCCGCGGAACTGGCGCAGGTGCTCGCTGACATGGGCCACCATGGCCTCGAAGATCGCCGGGGTGACATCGACGCCGCCGAACTTTTCGGCAATGGAGACAACGCCGACCGGCAGCGACTGCCAGGAGCGGATGGATGCGGCCATGCGGCCCTGCGACTTGGGACGGCCGCCGCGGAAATCGAGCCAGGCCAGTTCGGACGAGCCACCGCCAATGTCGAACATCAGGGCGCCGGACGTTTCCATGTCGATCAGGTCGGCGCAGCCAGTGACGGCCAGTTCGGCCTCGGTCCGACGATCGACGATTTCGAGATCGAGCCCGATCTCCTCCTTGACGCGGGCCAGGAAGGCGGGGCCGTTTTCGGCAATGCGGCAGGCTTCGGTGGCGATCAGGCGCATGCGGGCGGGTTGGTGCTCGCGCAGCTTGTTGCGGCACTGGCGCAGCGCCTCCATGGTGCGTTCCATGGCGGCATCGCCGAGGCGCCCGGTGACCGAGACACCCTCGCCCAGCCGGACGATGCGGGTGAAGCCATCGAGCACGCGGAAGCCGTGGTCGTGCGGGCGGGCAATCAGCAGGCGACAGTTATTGGTGCCCAGATCGAGCGCCGCATAAAGCGGACCGCGATGCTTGCGAGTCGGATTGGGGGCGGGCGCTGTCCGCGTGTCCGTCTGGTCAGGAGGCCGACTGGTCCCTGCCCTCCCCGCCTGGTCAGGACCAGTGGGGGTACGGAGTGCCGGCTCGTCCGAGGACGGAGGTACGGCGGCGGACCGATCGGAATCGGTCACATTGATCTCCTGATGTGCGCGGTCGCCGTCCCGGAACTGGCCGGTAGCGCCCGATCGCACTTAATTGCGTGTCGGGATCGACGGTAGAGCAAGGGGCCGACAAGCGCAATGCAATGCATTGCCGATGGCATGCGGCGGCGGCAGGGCTCTGATGCAGAAGACGGCAAATGTGCCGGCTGCAAAGACAATAGGCAGATTGCCGCAGGAATGGGCGATACGGCGCTGAAGGCATGGCCATGTTGATTCAGCACTGTCCGGTAAGCCGCTGCCCTTGCAGCGCTTTTCCAGATGAGCGGGCTTGGCACGGTTTGTGCAATCCGGTGTGCAGGGCTTGCAGTGAGCCCACAGACATTGGCGTCCAGCGTTGGGCGCCCCCGCATGGCAAAGCTGCCAATCGTTTCGCGACCGGTTTCCCGGCGCGCCTCGATTGGCAGCTTTTTTGTTTTGTGCCGCGCCGAACAGGAGAGCACCTATGAGCGAGAGACTGGTCATCATCGGCAATGGCATGGCGCCGGGACGGATGCTGGAGCATCTGTTCGAGGCGGCGCCGGGGCGATTTGCCGTCACCATCTTCAATGCCGAGCCCCGGGTGAACTATAACCGGCTGATGCTGTCGCCGGTGCTCTCGGGCGAAAAGACCTATGAAGAGATCATCACCCATGGTGATGAGTGGTACGCGGAAAACGGCGTGGTGCTGCACAAGAGCGCGCCGGTCACGCTGATCGACCGGGTGGCTATGCGGGTGGTCTCGGCCAATGGCATCGTCGCCGACTACGATCACCTGGTGATCGCCACCGGATCGAGCCCGTTCATTCCGCCGGTGCCGGGGCATCAGCTGCCGGGCGTGGTGACCTATCGCGATCTCGACGATGTCGACAAGATGCTGGCTGCCGGCAAGGGCTGCAAGGTGGTGGTGATCGGCGGCGGGTTGCTGGGGCTGGAAGCGGCGGCAGGCCTCAAGATGCAGGGCATGGACGTGACCGTGCTGCATCTGGGGCCGACGCTGATGGAGCGCCAGCTCGATCCGGCGGCCGGGTACCTGCTGGAAAAGGCCTTCACCGATCGTGGCATCACGGTGATCACGAGAGCCAATACCAAGCAGGTGCTGGGCACAGAGCGCGTCGAGGGGGTGGAACTGGCCGACGGCACGGTGATCGACTGCGCCATGGTGGTGATGGCGGTGGGTATTCGCCCGGCCACGGCGCTGGCCAAGAATGCGGGCCTGGCGGTCAATCGCGGCATCGTGGTGGACGACCAGATGCGGACCGAAGACCCGCATGTGTTTGCGCTGGGCGAATGCGCCGAGCATCGCGGCACCTGTTATGGCCTCGTCGCGCCGCTCTACGAGATGGGCAAGGTGCTGGCCGATACACTGATCGGGGAGAAGGCGGACTACCAGGGTTCGGTGACCTCGACCAAGCTCAAGGTGACCGGGATCGACCTGTTCTCGGCAGGCGATTTCGGCGAGGGCGAGGACCGCGAGGAGATCGTGCTGCGCGACGCCAGCGCCGGGATCTACAAAAGGCTGGTGCTCAAGCATGACCGGATCATCGGCGCCGTGCTCTATGGCGAGACGTCGGACGGACCCTGGTTTTTCGACCTGATGAAACGCGGGGTGGATACGCGCGACATGCGCGACTCCCTGGTGTTCGGCCAGGCGTATCAGGGGGGCGCCCCCCTGGACCCTATGGCGGCCGTTGCAGCCTTGCCGGATGAGGCAGAGATCTGTGGCTGTAACGGCGTGTGCAAGGGCAAGATCACCCAGACGATTACCGGCAAGGGCCTGACCGGGCTCGACGGCGTGCGCGCCTTCACCAAGGCCTCGGCCTCGTGCGGCTCGTGCACGCATCTGGTGGAGCAGTTGCTGCATCTGACGCTGGGCGCGGGCTACAATCCGGCGGCCGTGCAGCCGATGTGCGGCTGCACCGACTATGGCCATGACGATGTGCGGCGGCTGATCATCGCCAAGGGGCTCAAATCGATCCCCGCGGTGATGCAGGAGCTGGAATGGAAGACCAGCTGCGGCTGCGCCAAGTGCCGACCGGCGCTGAACTACTATCTCGTCTCCGACTGGCCCGGCGAATACGAGGACGACGGCCAGTCCCGCTTCATCAATGAGCGGGTGCATGCCAATATCCAGAAAGACGGCACCTATTCGGTGGTGCCGCGCATGTGGGGCGGCATGACCAGCCCCAAAGAGCTGCGCGCCATTGCCGATGTGGCCGACAAGTTCGCCATTCCGGCGGTCAAGGTGACCGGCGGGCAGCGCATCGACCTGCTGGGAGTCAAGAAGGAGGACCTGCCGGGGGTCTGGGCCGACCTCAATGCCGCCGGCATGGTTTCGGGCGCCGCCTATGCCAAGGGGCTGCGGACGGTCAAGACCTGCGTCGGCTCGGACTGGTGCCGCTTCGGGACGCAGGATTCGACTGGGCTGGGCATCCGCATCGAGAAGTTCATGTGGGGCGCCTGGACGCCGGCCAAGCTCAAGCTGGCGGTGTCGGGCTGCCCGCGCAACTGCGCCGAGGCCACCTGCAAGGATATCGGGGTGATCTGCGTCGATAGTGGCTACGACATCCACTTTGCCGGCGCTGCCGGGCTCGACATCAAGGGCACCGAGCTCTTGTGCCATTCCGATAGCGAGGACGAGGCGCTCGAGATCATCGTGGCGCTGACCCAGCTCTATCGCGAACAGGGGCGGTATCTGGAACGGATCTACAAATGGGCCAAACGGGTGGGCACGCCGTCGATCCTGGCCAATGTCGTCGATGACCGCGACAAGCGGCGCGCCTATTACGAGCGCTTTGTCTATTCGCAGACCTTTGCCCAGATCGACCCCTGGGAGGAGCGCGTCAATGGCAAGGATGCGCATGAATTTGCGGCCCTGGCCGAGTTCGGCATGCCGGTGGCGGCAGAGTGATGGAGCAGGTCATGAGCGGTTGGATCGATATCGGCAGCGTGGACGCCATACCCCGGCGCGGGGCGCGCTGCGTCAACATACCGGGCGGCAAGATCGCGGTGTTCCGCACCCAGGAGGACCAGATCTTTGCGCTGGAAAACCGCTGTCCGCACCGGGCCGGACCGCTCAGCGAGGGGATTGTGCATGGGGCTGCGGTCACCTGCCCGCTGCATAGCTGGGTGTTCGACCTGGCCACCGGAAAGGCACAGGGCGCAGACGAGGGCGCGGTGCGGACCTATGCCGTCAGCGTGGTGGACGGGCGTATCCTGATGGCGCCCGAACTGGCGCTGGTGGCTGCCGAATAGCGTCAAGCTGACGTCTTGTCGTCGCGACCGGCGCGGGATCTTGGGCGAAAAGGCGGGTCAATCCGCACCCTGACCGGACCCAAATCCGGCCGCTCCTGGCTGCGACAACAGCGCAGGCGGCTGCGGCAACAGCGTCAGAGAGACGTCGTATATCTTTTTGTATCAGCGGTTTAGCAGGAGAGGTTCGAGGCGGAATTGCTGCGTCATCTTGCAGGTTGGAAAGGCGCGATGGCCTGCGCATAATGCGGGCAATCCGGTGGACCCATCCTCATCGGGCAGCATACAGGACACACCATGGACTTCGGCCTCACCGCGGAACTGCTGGCCCGCATCCAGTTCGCCTTCACCATCTCGTTCCACTTCATCTTTCCGGCCTTTTCGATCGGCACGGCCAGCTATCTGGCAGTGCTGAACGGGCTGTGGCTGTGGAAGCGCGATCCTGCCTATCTCAAGCTGTTCGAATACTGGAAGACCATCTTTGCCGTGACCTTCGGCATGGGCGTCGTGTCGGGCATTGTCATGAGCTACCAGTTCGGGACCAATTGGTCGGTGTTCTCGCAGCGAGCCGGCGCCGTGATCGGGCCGCTGATGGGCTATGAGGTGCTGACGGCCTTCTTCCTCGAGGCCGGGTTCCTGGGCATTGCCTTGTTCGGGCGCAAGCGGGTGGGCGACACGCTGCACATGGTGGCCGTGGCAGTGGTGGCGATCGGCACGCTGATCTCGGCAACCTGGATCATCTCGGTCAACAGCTGGATGCATACGCCGCAGGGCTTTTCCATCGATGGCAGCGGCAATTTCGTGCCGGAAGACTGGTGGGCGATCGTCTTCAACCCGTCCTTCCCCTATCGCCTGGTGCATACGGTGCTGGCGGCGTTCCTCACCACCGCCTTTGCCGTGGGTGCGGTCGGGGCCTGGCACCTGCTGAGGGACCGCAGCAACCGGCAGGCGCAGATCATGTTCTCGATGGCCATGTGGATGGCGGCCATTGTCACGCCGCTGCAGATCTTTGCCGGCGACCAGCATGGGCTCAATACGCTCGAATACCAGCCGGCCAAGATCGCCGCGATGGAAGGCCATTATGAAGGCCATCCCGAGGGTGCGCCGCTGATCCTGTTCGGCATTCCCAATGAGGCCGAGCAGCGCATGGACTATGCCGTGCAGATCCCCAAGCTGGGCTCGCTGATCCTCGAGCACGATCTCAATGCGCCCATGCGGGGGCTGGACGCCTTCCCCGAGGCGGATCGGCCGCCGGTGATGATCCCGTTCTTTGCCTTCCGCATCATGGTGGGCATCGGCTTTGCCATGCTGGGCGTGGGCCTGTGGTCGCTGTGGTCGCGCTATCGCAAGACGCTCTTCACCAATAGCTGGCTGCATCGCGCGGCGCTGGTGATGGGGCCGTCGGGCTTTGTGGCGGTGCTGGCGGGCTGGTTCACCACCGAGGTGGGGCGGCAGCCGTTCACGGTCTATGGATTGATGCGGACCTCGGAAAGCCTGTCGCCGGTGGATGCGCCGGCGGTGGGCGCCTCGCTGGTGGCCTTTGTGGTGGTCTATTTCGTCGTGTTCGGCGCGGGCGTCTTTTACCTCTTCCGCCTGTTCCGCCGCCCGCCCGTGCTGGACGACGATCACGAGCTCGACAAGGGCCCGACCCGGGCCGCCGGCATCATGCCGGGACCGGCACAGGAAGACAGCATTCGCGAAGGAGCCGACCGTGGCCATTGACCTGCCGACAGTCTGGGCTGGCATCATCGCCTTTGCGGTGCTCGCCTATGTGGTGCTGGACGGGTTCGACCTGGGGGTGGGGATCCTCTTCCCGTTCTTCCCCGAGCGGCACGACCGCGACGTGATGACCAATTCCATTGCCCCGGTCTGGGACGGCAACGAGACCTGGCTGGTGCTGGGCGGTGGCGGGCTGATGGCGGTGTTTCCGGTGGTCTATGCCACGGTGCTGCCGGCGCTCTACATGCCCATCATCCTGATGCTGCTGGCCTTGGTGTTCCGCGGCGTGGCGTTTGAATTCCGCCACCGCACCATCCGCGGCTCGATCTGGTGGGATGTCGGGTTCTGGCTGGGGTCGACCATTGCCGCCTTCTGCCAGGGCATTGCCCTGGGCGCGCTGGTGCAGGGCATCACCATTGTCGACAATGCCTATGCCGGCGACTGGTGGGAGTGGCTGACGCCGTTCTCGCTGGTGACAGGCTGTGCCGTGACGGTGGGTTATGCGCTGCTGGGGGCCACCTGGCTCAACCTCAAGACTGCGGGCGAGCTGCAGGCGACGGCGCGGCGGCTGGCCATGATCAGCGGCGCGGCTACGGTGGTGCTGATCGGCGTGGTCTCGCTGTGGAGCCCGTTCATCGACGCGGTCTATTTCGAGCGCTGGTTCCAGTGGCCGACGGCCTTCTTCTCGGCCTTCGTGCCCATGCTGCTGGCCGTCTGCGTGTTTGCGCTGTGGCATGGCCTGACCACCGACAAGCACCTGCAGCCGTTCCTGGCGGCCCTGGGCCTGTTCGTGCTCAGCTTTGTCGGGGTGGGGATCAGCTTTTACCCCTATATGGTGCCGGGGGCGCTGACGATTGCCGAGGCGGCGGCGCCGGAAAGCTCGATGGTCTTCCTGCTGGTCGGCGCCAGCGTGCTGATCCCGGTGATCCTGATCTATACCGGCTACGCCTATTGGGTGTTCCGCGGCAAGATCGACCCCGAGGAGGGTTACCACTGATGGCGGTCAAACCGGTGCTGTCCCGGCTCGGCTGGTTCATCGGCCTGTGGCTGGCCGGGGTGCTGAGCCTGACCGCGGTGGGGCTGGTGATCAGGGCGTTCCTGAGCTGACCCCTGCCCCGCCGCGCGACGCTCCCGGTCAGGGCGCGTCGCGGTCGGCGGCCTGCAGCAAAGCCAGCACATAGGGGGCGAAAGAGCGCCAGACCTCGAGACGGAAGGCCTCGGGTCCGGTGCGCCAGAGCACGATCTCGGCCTTTTCGAAGATGGTGCGGGTGACCATGCCGGTGGGAAAAGCCGCCTGTGACAGGTCGAGCGGCACGCCGGCATTGAGCACGGCGGCGGCTTTGGCGCCTTCGATCAGCAGCGCCGTCTGGCGGTGCGAGACGTCCACCAGTGCGCCGGCAATGCCGTCCAGCGCGGCCGTGAGCGCCCGATAGAGCGCGGCGGTTTCCGTGGCCGGGGCCAGCAGCAGAAACTCATCGGGGCCGAGCCAGAGGGCGGAGCGATCCCCGGCCGTGGCGGAAGTCAGCGGGCGGCTGGGAATGGCCAGGCCAAAGGCGGCGCCCACGGCCGCCGTCGCGTCCGCGCCGCGCAGCACGAAGCGGGCGGATGGCGCGGCCGGGGTCAGTGTCACATTGATTGCGGGGATGGCGATGGGCAGGCTGCCGGTGCGGGCTGAGCTGAGGTCAAGCATTGATGCGGCCCCCTTCCTTGTCAAAGAAGATCGGTTCGGTGACGGTGACGGCGATGCCGCCCTGGGGCATGGGGACATGGAGGGTTGTGCCCAGCCGTTCCTTGCCGCTGGCGACCAGGGCCATGGCGATCGAGCGGCCCAGCGTCTCGCTCCAATAGGAGGACGTGACGTGGCCCAGAGCCGGCGTGCCGGTCTTGGGTGAGGCTTCAAGGGTGATCTGAGCGCCCTCCTCCAGCACGATCTTGGGATCGGCCGTGAGCAGGCCGACCAGGTGCTTGCGGTCGGGCTTGAGCAGGTCGGACCGGCGCAGCGAGCGCTTGCCGACAAAATCGGCCTTGGTCTTGCCGATGGCCCAGTCGAGCGCCAGGTCGGATGGCGTCACCGTGCCGTCGGTCTCCTGGCCGATGATGATGTAACCCTTTTCGGCGCGCAGCACGTGCATGGTTTCGGTGCCATAGGGCGTGAGCCCGTGCGGGGCGCCGGCGGCGTGAATGGCTTCCCAGACGGCGCGGCCGTAATCGGCCGGGACGTTGACCTCGAAACCCAGCTCGCCGGTGAAGCTGACGCGGAACAGCCGTATCGGGACGCCCAGAATGGTGCCCTCGCGCAGGCTCATATGCGGCAGAGCCTCGTTGGACATGTCCACGCCCTCGACCAGCGGCGCCAGGATCTCGCGGGCCTTGGGCCCCTGGATGGCGATGACGGCCCATTGCTCGGTGGTGGAGGTCAACCAGACCTTGAGCTCGGGGAACTCTGTCTGCAGATAATCCTCCATATGCGCCAGCACGCGGGGGGCGCCGCCGGTGGTGGTGGTCACGTGAAAACGATCGGCGGCCAGGCGGCCGATGACGCCATCGTCCATGACAAAGCCGGCCTCGTTGAGCATCAGGCCATAGCGGCAGCGGCCGATACCCAGCTTCTGCCAGGGATTGGTATAGAGCCGTTCCATGAAGGTAGCGGCGTCGGGGCCGACGACCTCGATCTTGCCCAGGGTAGTGGCGTCGAAGAGGCCAGCCGACGTGCGGGCGGCGCGGCATTCGCGGTTGACGGCGGCGTGCATGTCCTCGCCGTCTTTTGGGAAATACCAGGCGCGCTTCCACTGCCCAACATCCTCGAACACGGCGCCATTGGCGGCGGCCCAGGGATGGATCGGGGTTTGGCGAACCGGATCAAGCAGTTGGCCGCGGGCATGGCCGGCCAGGGTGCCGAAGGTGACCGGGGTGAAGGGCGGGCGGAAGGTGGTGAGGCCGATATCGGGGATGGGCTTGTCGAGCTCGGCCGAGGCGATGGCGAGGCCATTCATGTTGGAGGTCTTGCCCTGATCGGTGGCCATGCCGGTGGTGGTGTAGCGCTTGATATGCTCGATGGAATGCATGCCCTCGCGCACGGCCAGCTTGATGTCCTTGGCGGTAACGTCGTTCTGGAAATCGACGAAGGCCTTGATTTTGCTCAGGTCCTGCGTGGTCGGCACGGCGCCGTGGAAACCGCCGGACGGGGCGATGGCGCTCGTGGCGTGGTATTGCCTGGTCCCGTCGGCGCCTTCGTTTAGGGCGGCGGTGAGATCGAAAGTGCCGTTGCAGGCGCCGGCCGAGCGGGCCGCCTGGGCAGAGATGCCGGGGAGGTAGATCTGCCGGGCGGCATCATAGGTCAGCTTGCCGCGCGACTGGGAGAAGAGGTGCACGGCCGGAGTCCAGCCGCCCGCCATCAGCACCAGATCGCAGTCGGCCTGGTGAAGATTGGTGAGCACACTGTTAGCATCGAGTGTCCCCAATTGAACGCCGGTGACGCGCTGGCGGCCAGAAACGGCGTTGATTGCCAATGAATTAGCCATGGGGAGGCCAGCCGCCTTGGCGGCAGCATAGCCGGGACCTTCCGCTTTGGGGCGCAGGTCGGCGATCATGGCGATGGCGACGCCCGCCTGATGCAGATCGAGCGCGGCGGCATAGCCGGTATCGTCGGCGGTAAAGACCACGGCGCGGTTGCCGGGCAGAACGCCGTAGCGGTTAGTATAGGTCCGCGCGGCCGAGGCGAGCATAATGCCGGGGCGGTCATTGTCGGGGAAAACCAGCGGGCGCTCGATGGCGCCTGTGGCGAGGACCACTTGCTTGGCACGCACCTTCCACAGGCGCTCACGCGGCTGACCCGCCGACGGCGCGGCCAGGTGATCGGTGAGGCGCTCGGCCAAGCCGAGCAGGTTCTGCGCGTAATACCCGAAGGCCTGGGTGCGCGGCAGCAGGGTGACATTGGCCATCGACGCCAGGCGGGCCAGCGTCATCGCCAGCCAGTCGGCAGCGGGGACGCCATCGATCAAAGCATGGCGCTCGTCGAGCAGGCCACCGCCGAGCTCGGCCTGTTCATCGGCCAGCATGACCGAGGCGCCGGTTTCGGCCGCGGCCAGGGCTGCGGCGAGGCCGGCAGCGCCGGCGCCCACCACCAGCACGTCGCAATGGGCATATTGCTGGGCATAGTGGTCAGGGTCGGCGACTTTGGGCGCCTTGCCGAGGCCGGCGGTGCGCCGGATGGCCGGCTCGTAGAGCTTGTGCCAGAGCGTAAAGGGCCACATGAAGGTCTTGTAGTAAAAGCCGGCGCCGAGCAGGCCGGCGGGGGCCAGATCGTTGACCTCGAGCAGATCGAAGCCCAGCGAGGGCCAATGGTTCTGGCTGCGCGCGACAAGGCCCTCATAGAGTTCGACCTGGGTGGCGCGCAGGTTGGGCGCCGAGCGACCCTTGCCGCGATCGATATCGACCAGGGCATTGGGCTCTTCCGAGCCGGCAGCGAGGAAGCCACGCGGGCGGTGATATTTGAACGAGCGGCCCACGAGGTGGACGCCATTGGCGAGCAGCGCCGAGGCGAGCGTATCGCCCTCGACACCCTGTAGGGCCCTGCCGTCAAAGGTGAAATTGATGGTCTTGCCTCGATTGACGCGGCCGCCGGAAGGGATCCGCATGGTCATTTCGCGCTCTCCGGGCGGGGTTCACCGGCCTTGTAGGTGGTGACGATCTTGTCGGTAATGGTGTCGCGCACGCAGTTGAAGAAGCGGCCGCAGCCATTGGTATGGCGCCAGCGCTCGGCATGCAGGCCCTTGGGATTGGATCGCAGATAGAGGAAGTGGCTCCAGTCCTCGTCGCCGATGGCTTCCGGATCGGTGGCGCGGACGACATGGGCCTCGCCGGCATAGCGGAACTCCAGCTCGGGCCGTTCCATCTCGCAGTAAGGGCAGTGAATGAGCAGCATTTGTTTGGTCCTTAATGCGCGACGGCGGCGGCGGCGGCTTCATCGATCAGCCGGCCAGTGCGGAAGCGGTCGAGCGTGAAGGGCGCAGCGATCTTGTGGGGTTCGCCGGTGGCGACGGTGTGGGCAAAGACATTGCCCGAGCCTGGCGTGGCCTTGAAGCCACCGGTGCCCCAGCCGCAATTGACGAACAGGCCCGGCACCGGCGTCTTGCCGATGATCGGCGAGCGATCGGGGGTGACGTCGACAATGCCGCCCCAATTGCGCAGCATGCGCAGGCGGCGGACGGTGGGGAAGAGCTCGCAAATGGCTTCGAGCGTGTGGGTGGCGATATGGAGCGCTCCGGTCTGCGAGTAGGACGTGTAGGCGTCGGTGCCGGCGCCGATGACCAGCTCGCCCTTGTCGGACTGGGACATATAGGCGTGGATGGTATTGCTCATGACGACGCAGGGCATGATGGGCTTGATCGGCTCGGAGACCAAAGCCTGCAGCGGATAGGATTCGAGCGGCATGGAGACACCGGCCATTGCCATCAGCACGCTGGTATGGCCGGCAGCAACCACGCCGACGCGTTTGGTGGCGACCGGGCCGCGCGTGGTTTCGAGGCCAGTGACGGCGCCATCAATGCCGCGGGTAATGCCCTTGACCTCGCAGTTCTGGATGATGTCGACGCCCATGGCCGAGGCAGCGCGGGCATAGCCCCAGGCCACGGCATCGTGCCGGGCGGTGCCGCCGCGGCGCTGCAGCGCGGCGCCAATGATGGGATAGCGCACATCGGGGTCGATATTGAGGATCGGGCAGAAATCCTGCGCCTGCTGCGCCGTCAGCCATTCATTGTCGATGCCGGCAAGGCGGTTGGCATGGACGTGGCGCTTGAACACCTGCACGTCATGGATGTTGTGCGCCAGCATCATCACGCCGCGCGGGGAATACATGACGTTGTAATTGAGCTCGAGGCTGAGGTTCTGCCACAGCTTCATGGCGTGCTCATACATCGCTTCGGACTCTTCCCAGAGGTAGTTGGAGCGGATGATGGTGGTGTTGCGCCCGGTATTGCCGCCGCCCAGCCAGCCCTTTTCCAGCACGGCGATGTTTCTCATCCCGTGTTCCTTGGCCATGTAATAGGCGGCGGCCAAGCCATGGCCACCGGCGCCGACAATGATGGCGTCGTAGCTGGCCTTCAGTTCGGGCTGGCGCCATTGCTCGGGCCAGCCGCTATTGCCGGTCAGCGCTTGCTTGAGCAGGTTGGGGAAGGAAAAGCGCATGTTGGGGGTCACCAGTCGATCAGGTTATGGGTGCGAAGATAGGCCAGGATCGCCTGGGCCTTGTCGGCGGGAGAGCCGGTCGCGATGACCGCCCCGCCCCTGGTTTCGGCCACGATGGCCGAGAGCATGCGGGCATGGCCGGTCTTTTGGTCTTTGGCCTTGAATTTTACCGGGCGTTTGGCCGGCTCGAGGCGCCAGGCGGTGTCGAGCGCCGGTGTGGCAGTCGGCTCGTGCTGGACCACCTGCCCCGCCGTGCGGCGGGCAAAGGCGTAAAACGGGGTCACCGGCGCCCTTGGATCAACGGCGATCACCGCCGGCAGGCGCACGCGGACATGGCGGCGCTGGCCCTTGGGCAAAGCCTGGGTGATGTCGGCATGGCCGTCACTGACCGTCACGGCGATGGCCTGGGTGACGACGGGCCAGCCAAGGCGTTCGGCCACCAGATAGGGCACGAGGCCGGAGCCCTCGCCGCCCTCGGCACGGCTGCCGGTGAGGATGAGGTCATGGCCAGCGGCCTGGGCGACGAGGGCCTCGGCAATGTCCTGGCCGGGGACGGCCGGCACGACGTCAATTGTGGTGGCGCCATAGGCGAGATAGTCGCCGATCGCGGCTTCGTCCGGATTGCCGGCATGCAGCATTGTGGTCTCGCCCAGGCCGCGTGCCATTTCCAGCGCCAGCAGATCATCGCGATTGGGGCGGGCGGCGCCGTTGACGGGGTTGCGGCCGAGGGATGCGAGGACGAGGACGCGGGGGTTGGCCAGGTCGGGTGTTGGGGCACGCCCCCTCCTAACATCCCCCTGCAAGGGGGCGGGACCGGCCGGTGTCTGGGGCGGCATGGCGTTGGCGTCGTCGGCAAAATTGCGCCCCCGGGTGGCCGCCAGCAGTTCGGTCATCACCGCTTGGGCGTCGTCGACCAGGGTGAGATCGGCGCGGCCGGCGATCGGGGCGCTGGCATCGGTGTTGATGGCGATGACGTGGCGCACCGCCTTGATGCCCTGCAGGTGCTGCACGGCGCCGGAAATGCCCAAGGCGAGATAGACGCTGGCGCTGACCGTCTTGCCGGTGGCGCCGACCTGCTGCTCGCGGGTGAAGCGGCCATCGTCGACGGCGACGCGGCTGGCGCCGATGGCGGCGTCGAAGGTTCTGGCCAATGCCAACACACTGGGCACGTCGGTGACCCCATTGCCGGCGGCGACGATGAAATCGGCCTCTTCGAGACCCAGACGAGTGGCATCGACCGGCGGGGTGCCGCGATCGGCATAGAGGCTTGCGGTCGGCTGCGGGGCGTCGAGCGGGGTGAGCATGCCGGCGCCGCGGAAGGGCAAGACGGTATCGGTGGTATCAGCATCGAGCAGGATGAGGCGTGGCAGGTCGCGCCGCGCCAGTTGCGCGCCGCCCTGGCGATAGGTGGCGACGGCGTCGGGGCGGAGCTCGACGACATGGGCGGCTGTCGCGGCCCCGAGCCGCGCGGCCAGACGGCGGCCGAGATCGCCGGTGCCAATGGCGGTATCGGGCAAAATGATGTGGCGCGGGTCGAGACGGGCGATGAGGTCGGTTGCCACCGCGAGGTCGCGGTCGGGTTGGAACAGGGTGCCGTCGCAGGCTGGGGCCACGTGGACCTGGTCGGCGCCCGGCGCGGCCAAATCCTCGGTCAGCTCGCCGAGGACGAGTACGGCCACGGCGGTCGCCGGATCGGCCAGCAGCGCCGCGGCGGCGATAGCCTGGTGCGCCTGGGCGTCGAGGCTACCGCGGCTGCTGTGGGCGATGACGAGGATGTGGGCCTGTGGCGCGCCGAGCAGGCGCAGCGGCTTGGGGGCGTCAGCGCGATGGGTGGCGAGGTGGACGGCGCCGCCCTGCCCGGCTTCGCCCAGCACGATGCGTTTCAGGCCCTCGGCGGTGACGCTGAAGGGCCGGCGCGGATTGATGCGGGCAATTGTGTCGCTCATGCCGGCACCGGCAGGCTCTGGGCGACGAGTTCGGCGATGTCGAGCACTTCGGGGCGCTCACCCACCACGCCTTCGAGCATGGCGGTGCATTGCGGGCAGCCGACGGCGACGATGCCGGCGCCGGTGGCGCGGGCGTCATTGATGCGGATATCAGGGATGCGCTGCCTGCCGGGAATGTCGGTCAGTGGGGCACCGCCGCCGCCGCCGCAGCAGCGGCCGCGCAGGCCGGAGCGTTCCATTTCCCTGATCTCGATACCGATGCCTGCGAGCAGGTCGCGCGGCGCCTGGATCTCGCCATTGTAGCGGCCGAGATAACAGGGATCGTGCCAGGTGACGGCGCGCCGGTCGGGCGTCGGCCCGAGCTTGAGCTGGCCGGATTTGGCGAGTTGGGCCAGCAGCGTCGAGTGATGCAGCACGGTGAAGTGGCCGCCCAAAGCCGGATAGTCGTTCTTGAGGCTGTTGAGCACGTGCGGATCGGGCGTGACGATGCGCGTGAAGCTGAAGCGGGCCAGATTGGCGATGGTGCGCTGCGCCAAAGACTGGAAGGTGGCCTCGTCGCCCAGGCGCCTTGCGGTGTCGCCGGTGTCGAACTCGCTGTCGGCCAGCACGGCAAAGTCGATATTGGCGGCGCGCAGGGATTTGACCAGAGCCCGCAGCGTGCGCTGGTAGCGCATGTCGAAGGCGCCCTCGCCCACCACCAGCAGCACGTCGATTGGCTGGCCCGGGCGGGCATGCGGCACGTCGAGATCGACGGCCCAGTGCTGGCGGGTGGTGATGTCATGGCCGCCCACGGTGGCGGTTTCGCGCAGATTGGCCAGGGTCTCGGGTGCCTTGCCGGGCAGCGCGCCGGTGGTGAGGGTGATGTTGCGGCGCAGGTCGACAATGGCGTCAACATGCTCGATCAGCATCGGGCATTCCTCGACGCAGGCGCGGCAGGTGGTGCAGGAAAAGAGGGTTTCCGGCTCGATGAGGAAGGGCACGATGGGCTGGTCGGGCGCGCCGGCATGGGTGCCGAGCGGAATGCCCGGATAGGGACTGCCGGCGAAATGGGCATCGCTGCCGGTTGCCATGCCGACCACCAGGTCCTGGATCAGCTTTTTGGGGTTGAGCGGCTGGCCGGCGGCGAAGGCGGGGCACGCGTCCTCGCACTTGCCGCATTGCACGCAGGCGTCAAAGCTCAGCAGCTGGTTCCAGCGGAAGTCCGCGGGCTTTGAGACGCCATAGTCGGCGGCCTCGAGGTCGAGCGGCCGCAGGCCGACGGAGCGCTCGACGAAACGCTGCTGGCGCGGGTGGAAGCCCAGATGCAGCAGGCCGGCGACCGCGTGCTTCATCGGGCCACCTGCGCCGATGCCGAGCGCCAATTCGGCCGAACCCAGGATCAACAGCAGCAGGAGTGTCAAAGCAAAGGCGGCTGTCATGGCCGAGGCCGGGACCATGGCCACCAGGGTAAGACCGATCAGGGCGAGGGCAAAGGCGGCCAGGGTATAGGGCAGCCGCGACCATGGCCCTTTTGACAGGCGGGAAGGCGGGGAGCGGCGGCGCAGCCAGACGAAAAGGCTACCGGCGAGCATGACGGCGGCCGCGGCCAGGATCAGCCAATCGAGCCAAGGCTGGTAGAGCATCAGGCCATAGTTGAGCGCGACCAGCACCAAAGCGGCCACGGCGCCGCCGGCAACGGCCATATGGGTGTTGGCGATATAGCTGTCGCGGGCGACGACGTGGTGGATGTCGACCAGGTAGCGTTTGGGAATGGCAAGCAGCCCGGCCCAGTCGGTCGGGGCGTCACGGCCATTGCGCCATAAGGCGACGCGCCGGAGCAGCCCGGTGCCCAGGGTGGCGACGGCCACCCAGAACACGAGTGTGACGGCGAGCTGGACCCAGAGCATGGCTCAGAAGTCCTTGCAGAGGCGCAGGGCGTCATAGATGGCGCCGTGGATATTGTGCTGAGAGATGCAGTCGCCGACGCGAAACAACAGGAACTTGTCGCCGGAGAGGTCTTCGCTCAGCGATGGCTGCGGCTCGGCGGCAAAGAGGCTGGCATTGTCGGTCTGGCCGAAATTGACCGCGCGTTCCTTGAGGTCCCAGTAGAGACCGTCATTGGGCAGGATGCCGTTTTCGATCACCACCTGGTCGACGACACGCTCTTCGAGCGCCTCGGTATATTCGTTACGCAGCACGGCGATCAGCTTGTCGCCCTCGCGATAGACGCGGTCGAGCCAGTAGTTCGGCGTCATCACCACATCCCGTGCGTAGAGGCGGCGGTAGAAGATCGGGAAAGTGGTGCCGCCGACGTCGTCGGCGACCTTGACGTCGGGGGTGACGATTTCGACCGTGCTGCCGCGGGTGGCGAGGAAGTCGGCGGTACCTGAACCAGAATGGGCGCTGATCACGTCATAGACGAGAACGTTCTGGCCGGGGGCGACCTTGCCGGAGAGGATATCCCAGGCGCTGACCGACAGGCCCTGGTCAAAACCCCAGCCTGCCACCTGCCCCATATTGGAGCTGCCGCCGGTGGCGAGGACGACGATGTCGGGGTTTTCGGCCAGGATCATGTCCGCGCTGGCCTCGGTGCCGAGGCGGCGATCGACGCCGAGCCGCCTGGTTTCCATGTCGAACCAGCGGACGATGCCGGCCATCTGCTCGCGCTGCGGGGCCTTTGCGGCGAGATTGATCTGGCCGCCGACGGCGTCGGCTTTTTCAAACAGCACCACGTCATGGCCGCGTGAGCGGGCGACGCGGGCGGCTTCGAGGCCCCCCGGCCCGCCGCCGACCACGACGACCTTGCGCTTGGGGCCGGTCGATTTGGTGATGATATGCGGCATGGTGGCTTCGCGGGAGGTCGCCGCGTTCTGCACGCAGAGCACGTCGAGGCCATTATACTGGCGGTCGATGCAGTAATTGGCGCCGACGCATTGCTTGATCTCGTCCTCGCGCCCGTCCCGGATCTTTTCCACCATATGCGGGTCGGCGATCTGGGCGCGGGTCATGCCGACCAGATCGATCATGCCGGCGGCGAGCAGGCGCTCGGCCTGGCCGGCGTCGCGGATCGACTGGGCGTGCATGACCGGGATATCGAGCACGGACTTGATGCCGGCGGCCAGGTGCACGAAGGGCTCGGGCGGCAGCGCCATGGGCGGCATGCAATTGGCCAGAGTATTGTGCGTGTCGGCGCCCGAGCCGACGACGGAGATGTAGTCGATCAGCCTGGTCTCGCCCATGGCATGGGCGATTTCCTTGAGGGTCTCGTGGTCGAGCCCGTCCTCGTGGAATTCGTCGCCACACATGCGCAGGCCAACGACGAAGTCGGGGCCGACAGCCTCGCGCACCTCATGGAGCACTTCGCGGCCGAAGCGCATGCGGTTTTCCAGGCTCCCGCCCCATTCGTCGGTGCGGAAATTGGAGCGCGGGCTCCAGAACTGGTCGATCAGGTGCTGATGAGCCGCCGAGATCTCGATGCCATCCATGCCGGCGGCCTGGACGCGTTTGGCGGCGACGCCGAAGTCCTTGATGATACGCCTGATTTCCTCGATCTCGATGATCTTGGCATTGCCGCGATGCACCGGCTCGCGAATGCCCGAGGGGGTCATCAGATGCGGCCAGTTTTCGCCGTGAAAGGCATTGCGGCGGCCCATATGCGTGGCCTGGATCATGATCTTGGCGCCATGGCGATGCATGGTCTCGGCCAGGCGCGCCAGCGGGTCGATGATGCGGTCATTGCTGAGATTGACCGACTTCCACCAGCCCTGGGGGCTGTCGATGGAAACGGGGCTCGAGCCGCCGCAGATCGCCAGGCCGACGCCGCCTTTGGCCTTTTCCTCGTAGTAGCGGATGTAGCGATCCCCGGGCAGGCCACCGGGCTCGGCATAGACCTCGGCATGCGCCGTCGAGACGACGCGGTTGCGCAGGGTCAGCTTGTTGAGCGTGATCGGGGCGAGCAGATGGGGATAGGATGCCATTACGCCGCCTTGGGACTGACGCTGAAGATGCAGTGCTCGTGGCCTTCGGCGGCGCACTGGGTCTCGCGGCTCACCGTCTGGTAGCTGTTACCGGAATCCTGGCCGACCCAATCCATGGCGCCGGCGAACCAGCCCTCGAACATGTAGCAGAGCTTGCCCGAGACACCGGGCTGCTGCAGCACGAAGGAGGAGTGGCGAAGCGCAATCTGGGCGTTACCGGTTTCGACATCGGCCGAGACGAAGCTGAACAGGCCCCAGCCGCGCTGCGACAGGCGTTTGAGATAATGCTCGAACACGGCGAGGCCCGTCAGGCCATGCGTCGCCGCTTCCTTTTCGCACCAGAAATAAGCCGACTTGTAGCCGGCCGGGTAGAGGATTTCGGCGTACTTCTCCCGGCCAAGCGCGGCTTCCACCGCGAGATGGTTGTTGGTGAAGAAGTGGCGCGGCACATAGAGCATGGGCAGACCGTCGGTGGTCCATACGCCGGTCTCGTCATCGACTGCGATGGGCAGTTGCGGACCCATCAGGCGCCCCACACGGTCTTGAAGGTGCGCAGCCAGTTGCCGCCAATGGTCTTTTGGATTTTCTCGGTGCTCCAGCCGGCCGCTTCCATGGCGGCGGTCAGGTTCGGCCAGTCGCCGATCTTGCGCATGCCTTCGGGGTTCTGCACGGTGCCGAAATCGGTGAGGCGGCGATGGCGGCCCTTGTCATGGGTGATCCAGTCGAAGAACGGTCGGTCATAGCCCTGGGTGAAGTCGGTGCCGACGCCGACATTGTCCCAGCCGACGATGTCACCGATGTAATCAAGCGCCTCGACATAATCGACGACGGTGGCATCGGTGCCGCGTTTGAGGAAGGGCGGGAACATGGTGACGCCGACAAAGCCGCCATGGTCGGCGATGAACCTGAGCTGTTCGTCGGTCTTGTTGCGCGGATGCTCCTTGAGCCCCATGGGCAGGCAGTGCGAATAGGTGACGGGCTTCTTGGAGGCCAGAATGGTCTCTTCAGAGGTCTTGGGGCCGACATGGCTGAGATCGACCAGGATGCCGGTCCGGTTCATTTCGGCGACGACCTCGTGGCCATAGCCGGACAGGCCCCCGTCCCGCTCGTAGCAGCCGGTGCCGATCAGGTTCTGCGTGTTGTAGCAGAGCTGGACGACACGCACGCCCATGTCCCAGAAGGCTTCGATATAGCCCAGATTGTCCTCGAAGGCGGCGGCGTTCTGGAAGCCCAGGATAATGCCGGTCTTGTTGTCCTTTTTGGCCTGCTCGATATCGGCCGTGGTGCGGATGAGGGTCAGGATATCGCTGTTGTCGCGAATGGCCTGCTTCATGGTGGCGATATTGTCGACGGTGGCCTGGAAGCCCTCCCAGACCGAGACCGTGCAATTGGCGGCGGAAATGCCGCCCTTGCGCATGTCCTCGAAGACCGAGCGGTCCCATTTGGAGATGATGAGGCCATCGATGACCAGGCTTTGACTGTGGAGCGCGCTCAAGAGATATCCCCCGTTACGGACAGACTGACAATTATCGTTCGATCACCAGGTCGCTGGTGGGTTTGGAGCAGCACAGCAGCACCATGCCGGCGTCGATCTCGCGCTGGCGGATGCCGCCCTGGTGGCTCATGTCCACCGTGCCGGAGAGCTTTTTTGACTTGCAGGTGCCGCACATGCCCTGGGTGCAGGACGAGGGCAGCCGCATGCCGGCGCGCTTGGCGGCCTCGAGCACGGTCATGTTCTCGGGCACGTCGATGGCGCGGCGGGTCTTGGTGAATTCGACCTTGAAGGTCTTCACCTCTGGCGCGGCTTCGAGCATGGCCTCGCCCAGAACGACATCTGCCTGAACCGGCTCGGATAGCGCCTCGAAGTTGAAACTCTCTTCGTGATAATGCGCCATGTCGAAGCCGGATTTGATCAGCAGGTCGCGTACTGCCGCCATATAGGGGGCCGGACCGCAAACAAAGATCTCGCGTGTGCGGAAATCGGGCGCGATCATTTCGAGCATCGGCGCCGAGAGGCGACCACGCAGCCCGAAGGTGGGCGACAGCGGGGTGATACCTTCGACGATGGGAATGAAGCGGAAATTGACGCTGAGCCGGCTCATCAATTCGAGCTCTTCGCGGAAGATGATATCGGCAGGCGTGCGTGCATTATGGACGAAGATGATGTCTTCCTGCTCGCCCAGATCGTGGAAGGTCCGCGACATCGACATCAGCGGGGTGATGCCGCTGCCGCCCGACAGGAAGAGGTAGCGGGGCGCCGGATGGGCGTAACAGGTGAAGGCACCCATCGGTCCCAGTGCCTTGAGCTGCATGCCCGGCACCAGATTGTCGTGCAGCCAGTTGGAGACCGGCCCACCGGGCACCCGCTTGACCGTGATTGAGAAGGTGTCCGGACGGGTCGGCGACGACGAGATGGTGTAGCAGCGGTTGATGATCTCGCCGCCGATCTCGAAGGCATAGGTCATAAACTGGCCGGGCTGGAATCGCATGCGTCGAGGCAAGACGGGCCGCAGCACAAAGGTCTTGACGTCCGGGGTCTCCTGCCGGACGGCCTGACAGATCAGCGCGTCGTCATTCTCGCTGTCCCATAGCTCATCGGGCAGCCGGAGGGCTGGGGCCGTCTCGTCATGGGGGCCAAAGCCGCCTTCAAGAACCTTCATGCGCCGACATGCTCGGCCATGCGGCCGATATACCAACGGACGAATTTTTCGACCAGCATCTCGGTATTGGGCGAATAGGGACCGGGCTCATAGGCCGGGTTCTCGGCACCGCGCTGGCACATCTCGACCAGGGCCGCGTCCTGCAGATTGGTAGCAGTCCAGACCTCGATGAGATTGGCGAGGTCGTAGTCGACGCCCTCGACGGCATCCTTGTTGACCAGCCATTTGGTGCGCACCAAGGTGCGGCCAGCATCGAGCGGAAATACGGCGAAGGTGACGATGTGGTCGCCGAGGAAATGGTGCCAGGAATTGGGCTGGGTCCAGAAGCTCAGGCCACCCAGCTTGGCATTGGTAAAGGCGCCCAGCGGCAGGCGGCAGGCGGCGCGAGTGTCCATGGTATGGCTTTCGCCATTGCCGTCGAGCGGCAGGCGCTCGGTGCGGAAGCCGGTGACGCGGCTGTCGAGCTCATCGATCTCGCGCGAGGGCAGGCCCATGGCCTCCCATTCCGTGTGGCTGACCTGGCGCAGCGCCTCGTAGCGCTGGGCATTGGCGAGATCGATGGGGTCCATCTCCTCGGGGGCAAAGCCGAAGCCATAGGCAAACAGCGGCACCGTCAGTTCGGGATGATTGGCCTCGCAGTGATAGCACTCGCGATTGTTCTCCAGCGTCAGCTTCCAGTTACCCATTTCGATCAGGTCGCTCTGATAGGCGATCTTGGTCTCGCGCACCTTGTGCGGGGCGATATAGGGGCCCATGCGGGCGGCCATGTCGTCGAAATCCTCGGGAGGATCATCGGAAAGGCAGATGAACAGCAGCCCCTCGAGCGAGCGCAGGTTGACCGGCTTCAATCCCTTGCAGGAGCGGTCGAAATCGGCACCCATATGGGGCGCATGCACCAGGTCGCCGTCGAGATTGTAGGTCCAGGAATGGTAGCGACAGACCAGGTTGCCCACCGTGGTCTTTTCGTCGTCGATCAGCCTGGCGCCGCGATGGCGGCAGACATTGTGGAAAGCTTTGACGGCGTTGTCGTCGTCGCGGACGATGAGAATGGAACTGGGACCGATGTCGATGGTCATGACATCGCCCGGCTCGGGCACATCGGGCTCGACGCCAACATAGATCCAGTGGCGGGAGAAGATCGCGTCCATATCCGCCGCGAAGACTTCGGGCGAGGTATAGAAGGGGGCATCGAGACTATGTCCCGGCTGGCGGCCCTGCAGCAGCGCATGTAGATACGAAGCCTTGTCCAGCATAGATGCCTCTCCTCAACAGAGACACGAGGCATGATCGACCTCGATTGGCCGCGACAGTTCACCGTTCTTCATCGACCAGCTTGAACCGGCGCGACAAGCGCTTTAGGTTTTCCGACATTGTTCGTTGGCGAGGGAACAGATGGCAGGCACTGCTCAAAATATAGGCTTCATGCTGACCGAGCAGTTCTCGATGATCGCCTTCACGGCGGCGATCGAGCCGCTGCGCCTGGCCAACCGGGTCACCGGCAAGACCCTCTATCAGTGGCAGCTGCATTCGGCCGACGGCGTCACCGCGGAGGCCTCCAATGGGGTGCAGGTCAAGGTCGACCGTGCCTTCAAGGACGCCAGTGCGATGGATGCGGTGGTGGTCTGTTCGGGGGTCGAGGTGAAGCGGATCGACCATCGCGCCCTCATTACGGTGCTGCGCCGGCTGACGCGGTCCGGCGCCGCCGCCGGGGCGGTCTGTACGGGCGCCTATGTGCTGGCCAAGGCCGGCCTGCTCGAGGGCTACCGCTCGACCATCCACTGGGAAAACCGGCCCGGCATGCAGGTGGACTTTCCGGACCTCGAGATCGGCGAAGACCTGTTCGAAATCGACCGCGACCGCTTCACCTGCGCCGGCGGCGTGGCGGCGGCCGACATGATGCTCAGCCTGATCAAGCGCGACCACGGCGATCCGGTCTCCAAGGCCATCACCGACCAGTTGATCCATCACCGCATCCGCGATGCCGGCGAACGCCAGCGCATCGATCTGCGTACACGGCTGGGGGTGTCCCATCCCAAGCTGCTGCGCGTGGTCAGCCTGATGGAGCAGACCATCGACCACCCGCTGACCATGAGCCAGTTTGCCAAGAGCGTGGGGCTGTCCAACCGCCAGCTGGAGCGATTGTTCTGGAAGCATCTCGGGCATCCGCCGAGCCGGCACTATCTCAAGCTGCGGCTCGACCATGCTTGCCAGTTGCTGCGGCATACGGCGATACCGGTGCTGGAGGTGGCGGTGGCCTGTGGCTTCAACTCGGCGTCGTATTTCTCACAGAGCTATACGGAGTTTTTCGGGCACAGCCCGAGCGTCGAGCGCAAGGGCGCGGCGGTGGCAGCCTAGCGGGTCACGTCGCGCAGCTTCTGCATGATGGCCCAGCGCAATGCCGATTCACCGCGCGGCCGGGCCGCGAGGCGAATGCTGGAGACCACGGTGGTCAGGCAGGCGCCGATGCGGGCCGTCGCATCGAAATGCAGCAGCATGGTCACCGGGTCAAAGTCTGCGCGCGAAATCCTGATCAATCCCATTGCTGGCCTCCATGGTCTAGCAACGCAGAAAATCAGGCGAGAGTTGTACGCAAACTGAACGGCGAGCGGTTGCGGCCGTCACGATCGGGTGAGCAGTTGGGTGGCTGACTAGCGGTCCGAGGTTTGCCAGCGCGGGTTGATCCAGGGGACGTCGTTGTCCGCCGGCAGCATGGGCTTGCCCAGGATGTGGTCGGATGCCTTTTCGCCCACCATGATGGAGGGGCCGTTGAGATTGCCATTGGTGATGCGCGGGAAGATCGAGCTGTCGGCTACCCGCAGGCCATCGACGCCGATGACGCGCAGTTCGGGATCGACCACGGCCATGGGATCGCTGGCGCTGCCCATCCGGCAGGTGCCGCATGGGTGATAGGCGCTTTCGGCGTGGCGGCGGATATGGTCGTCAAGCTCGTCGTCGGTCTGGTAGGACTCCCCGGGCAGGATCTCCTTGCCCCGATAGGGGTCGAAGGCGGGCTGGCCGAAAATCTCGCGGGTAATGCGGATGCAGTGGCGGAAATCGGCCCAGTCCTGCGGCGCGGACATGTAGTTGAACTGGATGCGTGGCGGCTCTTTCGGATCTGGCGACCGCAATGTTACCGCGCCGCGCGAGGCCGAGCGCATGGGGCCGACATGGGCCTGGAAGCCATGGCCCTCGGCGGCGGCCTGGCCGTCATAGCGCACGGCGATGGGGATGAAGTGGAACTGGATATCGGGATATTTCACCCCTGCCCTGGAGCGGATGAAGGCGGCGCTCTCGAACTGGTTGGAGGCGCCCAGGCCTTTCTTGAAGAACAACCATTGCGCGCCGATCAGCGCCTTGCCGAGCAGATTCCAGTGCTTGTATAGCGTAATGGGCTGAATGGAGGCCTGCTGGATATAGAGCTCCATATGGTCCTGCAGGTTCGCCCCGACGCCGGGGCGGTCGGCCACCAGGGGAATGCCATGCGCGGCCAGCTGGGCGGCCGGGCCGATGCCCGAGAGCAGCAGGAGCTTTGGGGAATTGATCGATGACGCCGCGACGATGACCTCGCGCCGGGCCCTGACCACCTCGACCTGGCCGCCGCGCTCGATCTCGACGCCGACGGCACGGCCCTGCTCGATCACTATCCTGCGGGCCAAGCATTTGAGCAGCGTGAGATTGGCTCGTTTCAGCGCCGGCTTGAGATAAGCATTGGCGACCGACCAGCGCCGGCCCTGCCAGACCGTCTGCTCCATCGGGCCGAAGCCTTCCTGCTTTTCGCCATTATAGTCGTCGGTCAGTTCGAACCCGGCCTGCCGGCCGGCCTCGACAAAGGTCTTGAATAGGGGATTGTCCCGCTTGCCGCGCGTCACATGCAGCGGGCCGGCCTTACCGCGGCGATCCGGGTCGCCGCCATGGGGGCCTGCGTGCCAGTGTTCCATGCGCTTGAAATAGGGAACCACGTCGGCATAGCCCCAGCCGGTGGCGCCGCTTTGAGCCCAGTGGTCATAGTCCTCGGCATGACCGCGCACATAGACCATGCCATTGATCGAGGACGAGCCGCCGATCACCTTGCCGCGCGGCACGCCCAGGGTGCGGCCGCCCAGATGCGGCTCGGGCTCGGTGCGGAAGCCCCAGTCATAGCGCGGCATGTTCATCGGATAGCTCAGGGCCGCCGGCATCTGGATCAGCGGCCCGATATCGGAACCGCCGAATTCGAGCACGATGACAGAATGCTTGCCGTCTTCGCTCAGCCGCGCCGCCATGGCGCCGCCGGCCGAGCCCGATCCGATGATGACGAAATCAGCTTCCATGCCGAACGCTCCTAATAGGCGGCCGCAACGGGATTGCTGGCGACATAGACCGATTTGATCTGGCTGTAGTGATCGAGGGCGGCACGCGAGTTCTCGCGGCCGACGCCGGACAGCTTGACGCCGCCGAAGGGCGCCTCGACCGGGGTGATATTGTAGGTGTTGATCCAGCAGGTGCCGGCCTCGAGCCGGGCGATGACGCGGTGCGCCCGCGCCAGATCGGCGGTAAACACGCCGGCGGCAAGGCCGAATTCGGTGGCATTGGCGCGGGCGATGACATCGGCCTCGTCGGCAAAACCGAGCACGGCCATGACCGGCCCGAAGATTTCCTCGCGGGCAATGGTCATGTCGTCGGTGACGTCGGCAAAGACTGTCGGCTCGACATAGAAGCCCTCATTCTGGCTGGGCGGCACCCTGCCCCCGATCAGCAGCCTGGCGCCCTCGGCCTTGCCGGTCTCGATGAAGCCGAGCACCTTGTTGCGCTGAGCTTCGGAGACCAGCGGCCCGACCTGGGTTGCCGCGTCGAGCGGATCGCCGATAATGGCTGTGGCGGTGCGTGCGACCAGGCGCTTGAGGAAGGCGGGACGGATGGCGTCGTGTACGAAGACCCGGGTGCCATTGGAGCAGACCTGGCCGGAAGAGTAGAAATTGGCATTGATGGCGGCGCTGACGGCGCTGTCGAGATCGGCGTCATCAAAGATGATCAGCGGGCTCTTGCCGCCCAGCTCCATGGTGACGTGCTTCACGCCGGCAGCGGCGGCAGCATAAACCTTCTTGCCGGTCGGTACCGAGCCGGTCAGCGAGACCTTGGCCACACGGGGATCGGTCACCAAAGCGGCGCCGACATCGCCATAGCCCTGCACGACATTGAACAGGCCCGGCGGGGCGCCGGCCTCGATGAGGATTTCGGCCAGCTTGAGCGCGCCGAGCGGGGTCAGCTCGGAGGGCTTGAAGATCATAGAATTGCCGGCGGCCAGAGCCGGGGCAGCTTTCCAGCAGGCGATCTGGGTGGGGTAGTTCCAGGCGCCGATGCCGACGCAGACGCCGAGCGGTTCGCGGATGGTATAGACGAAGTCGCCGTCACCGACGGGCATGGTCTCGCCGGTCATGGTGGCGGCGAGACCGGCGAAATATTCGAGCGCATCGGCGCCCGAGGCGGCGTCCGCCACAAGGGTTTCCTGGATCGGCTTGCCGGTATCGAGGGTCTCGATCTCGCTGAGTTCCTGGTTGCGGGCGCGGATGATATCGGCCGCCTTGCGCAGCACGCGGCCACGCAGGACGGGCTTGAGCGCGCCCCATTCGCGTTGCGCCCTGACGGCGGAAGCCAGCGCCGCCTCGATGATCGAAGGCGTGGCGGAATGGAGACTCGCTATGACAACGTTCTTGGCCGGGAAGATGCTCAGAATCGACTGTCCTGCGACGTCTTCCACATAGCGGCCGTCGATGAAGTGGCTGGCGGTCGGCTGTACGTCGCGCATCATTCGCCCCTCGGGTAACGCTTGTTCTCTTCGAGCACATTGAGGTCCATGTGATTGCGCATGTAGCGCTCGGAGGCCTGCTGCAAGGGCTGGAAATCCCAAGGATAATAGGCGCCATTGCGCAAAGCGGCATAGACGACATGGCGCCGCGCCTGGCTGGCGCGGATGTCGGCGTCAAAGGCATCCAGATCCCAGATCTCCCGGGCCCTGGCCGCGAAACCGGCAAGCGTTTCGGCATGGGCGGGATCGCTGGCCAGATTGGTCAGCTCGTGCGGATCACGTGACAGATCAAACAGTTGAGTCGGATCGGCCGCGCATTCAATGTACTTCCACTTTCCCTCGCGTAGGCAGACCAAGGGGGCAATCGAGCCCTCGGCGGCATATTCGAGCAGCACGGGTGTCGTGCGGGCCACGCCATTGGCCAGCGGCAGCAAGGTCTCGCCATCGGTCCAGGGCGCGATCTTGTCGAGCGAAATGCCGGCCAGATCGCAAAGCGTGGGGGTCAGATCCATGGTGCTGACCGGGGTGTCGACGCGGCCTGCCGGCAGGCCGGGCGCGGCGATCATCAGCGGCACGCGCGCCGAGCCCTCGAGGAAGTTCATCTTGAACCACAGGCCGCGCTCGCCCAGCATGTCGCCATGGTCGGAGACGAAGACCACGATGGTATTGTCGACCTGGCGCGTGCCCTCCAGAGCCTGCAGAATTTCGCCAATCTTGTCATCCACATAGGAGATGTTGGCAAAATAGGCCCGGCGCGAGCGGCGCACGTCGTCGGCACTGATGTCGAGCCCGCGGAAGTCGCAGGCATCCATCAGGCGCTGCGCATGCGGGTCCTGATCTTCATAGGCGATGGGCGCCGTTTCCGGGTCGAGATGCGCGCAGTCCTCGTAGAGATCCCAGTATTTCCGGCGGGCGACATAGGGGTCGTGCGGATGGGTGAAGCTAACCGTCAGCATCCAGGGCCGCTCCTCGAGCCGGCGGCCGAGGTCGTAGATCTTGCGCGTGGCGTTGAAGGCGACTTCGTCGTCATATTCGAGCTGGTTGGTGATCTCGGCTATTCCGGCGCCCTTGACCGAGCCCAGATTGTGATACCACCAGTCGATGCGCTCGCCGGGCTTGTCATAGTCCGGGGTCCAGCCGAAATCGGCCGGGTAGATGTCGGTGGTCAGCCGCTCCTCGAAGCCATGCAGCTGGTCCGGGCCGACGAAGTGCATCTTGCCCGACAGCGTCGTGGCATAGCCGGCGGCGCGCAGGTGATGGGCATAGGTGGGAATGTCGGAGCCGAATTCGGCCGCATTGTCATAGACCCGGGTGCGATGCGGCAATTGCCCGGACATGAAGCTGGCCCGGCCCGGGGCGCAGAGCGGCGAGCCCGTATAGGCATTGGCAAAGCGGGCGGAGCGTTGCGCCAGCGCCTTGAGATGGGGCGCGTGCAGCCAGGGGACGGGGCCATCTGGAAACAGCGTGCCGCTGAGCTGGTCGACCATGATGATGAGGATGTTAGGCTGCGCGGACATGAATGCCTTTCCGGGCGAGGCTGAGTTCAAGATAGTCGAAAACCATGGCGCGCACTTCGGCCCGAGCCGGGGCGAAGTCCTGCAATGCATGGCGGATGTAGAAGCCGTCGATCAGCGCGGCGAGCCCCTGGGCCAGTGACTCGGCAGTCGCCGGGTCAACGAGTTGGCGCAGGTTGTATACCAGATTGGAGTGCAGCCGGCGCGCATAGACTTGCAGCAGCCGGCTGGCTTCGGGTGATTGCAACGCGCGGACATAAAAGGTAAGCCACGCCGCGACGACGTCCCGGTGAAACTGATCCGGGGCGAAACTGGCATCGATGATGGCGTCGATGCGCCCGATGGGCGAATCAATTCCGGCGCTGCGGCGGCGGACACTTGCACCATAGAGACGCAGGATGTGCCGCATTGCGGCGAGAAACATCTGGTCCTTGCTGCCAAAATAATGATGGGCCAACGCTGGCGACATACCTGCCCGACGGGCAATCTGGCTCACCGTGACGTCGAGGCTTCCAGCTTCGCCGATCTCGCTGATGGCCGCTTCCACCATGGCTTTTCGCCGGATTGCCTCTGCACCGATTTTTGGCATTTCAGGGGGGCTGCCCATAATTTAAGTTTACATTTGCGATTGTCTCGCTTTTGATTGAGCCGTCAATCAAGAAAAAGACTTCGCCTCACTTACCCGCAAACAGGAGACGACGGATTATGAGAAAGACCACCCTCACTCTGAGCAGTGCCTTGGCGCTGTCGCTGCTGGCGGGAACCGCTTTTGCAGCCGAATGCGATACCGTGATTTTTTCCGATGTGGGCTGGACCGACATCACCACCACCACCGCGACCACCAAGCACATTCTCGAAGCGCTGGGCTACGAAGTCGACGTGAAGGTACTGTCGGTGCCTGTGACCTATGCGTCGCTGGAAAGCGACGACGTCGACGTGTTTCTGGGCACCTGGCTGCCCGCGCAGCAGGGCGCCATCGGCCCCTATCTCGAGAGCGGTGAAGTCGAAAAGGTCGCCACCAACCTCGAAGGCACCAAGTATACGCTGGCCGTGCCCACCTATACCTATGACAAGGGTCTGACCGACTATTCCAAGATTGCCGAATTTGCCGAAACGCTCGACAGCACCATCTATGGCATCGAGCCGGGCAATGAGGGCAATGGCTACCTGATCAGCCTGGTCGATGCCGATACGCATGGCCTGGGCGGCTTCAAGGTGGTAGAAAGCTCGGAACAGGGCATGCTGGCCGAAGTGGAGCGGGCCGTGCGCGAGAGCAAGGACGTGGTGTTCCTGGGCTGGGAACCACACCCCATGAACGCCAAGTTCGACCTCAAATACCTGCCGGGCGGCGAGGACTTCTTCGGCGGTGAAGGCGTGGTCGATACCGTGACCCGCAAGGGCTATGCCGCCGAATGCCCCAATGTGGGCGCACTGCTGGCCAATCTGAAGTTCACCCTGCCCATGGAAAACGAGATCATGGGCAAGATCCTCAATGACGGCACCGATCCGGCCGACGCGACGATGGAATGGCTCAAGGCCAATCCGGAAACGGCTCTGGGCTGGGTCGAGGGTGTGACCACGCTCGATGGCGGCGATGGCGCCGCGGCCGTCCAGGCGATGCTGGGCAGCTAGAATTAGCCAGAGGGCCCGGTCGGCAACGACCGGGCCCTCGTGCTTTCGGGGAGATGAACCGTGGATTGGCTGACAGATTACAAGATTCCGGTGGGGCGCTGGGCGAGCGACTTCTTCATCCTGCTGCGCGATAATTTCCGCGGTGTGTTCGACGCCATGTCGGACGCCGCCGAGGCACTGATCGACGCCCTGCTGTGGATATTGCAGACGCCGCATCCGCTGATCATCGTCGCCATTTTCGTCGGTATCACCTGGTGGCTGCAGCGCAGCTGGACCACCTGCCTGATCACCCTGCTGGGCATGCTGTTCATCCTCAACCAGGGCTATTGGGAACAGACCACCGAGAGCCTGACGCTGGTGATTTCTGCCTGCGTGGTGTGCATGGCCATCGGCGTGCCAATCGGCATTGCCACGGCGCACCGGCCGCGGCTCTACCAGTTCCTGCAGCCGATCCTTGACCTGATGCAGACGCTGCCGACCTTCGTCTATCTCATTCCGGCCATCGTGTTCTTCGGCATCGGCATGGTGCCGGGGCTGATCGCCACGGTGATCTTCGTGCTGCCGGCGCCGATCCGCATGACGCATCTGGGCATATCATCGACGCCGCCGGCCCTGCTCGAGGCGGTGGAGGCCTTTGGCGGCACGCCGCACCAGAAGCTGTTCAAGGTCGAGCTGCCCTTCGCCCTGCCCCAGGTCATGGCGGGCCTGAACCAGACCATCATGCTGTCGCTGTCCATGGTGGTAGTTGCCGCACTGGTCGGGGCGGATGGTCTCGGGGTGCCGGTGGTGCGGGCACTCAATTCGGTCAATACCGCGCTCGGCTTCGAGAGCGGACTGGTGATCGTGGTCGTGGCCATCGTGCTCGACCGCATGCTGCGCATCCGGAAGGAATAGAGCGATGGACGACGCCGTCATCTTCGACAAGGTCAATATCGTCTTCGGCGCCCATCCGACCCTGGCGCTGCCGCTGATGGACGAGGGCAAGACGCGCCAGGAAATCCAGCAGGAGACGCGGCAGATCCTGGGCGTGCATGACTGCTCGCTGAGCGTCAAGAAGGGCGAGATCCTGGTGCTGATGGGCCTCTCGGGCTCGGGCAAATCGACCCTGCTGCGGGCGGTGAACGGGCTCAACCCGGTGGTGCGCGGCTCGGTCACCGTCATCGATCAGGGCCGGTCGGTCAATCCGGCCGCCTGTACGCGCGAGGAACTGCTGCAACTGCGGCGCAAGTCGGTGGCCATGGTGTTCCAGCAGTTCGGCCTCCTGCCCTGGCGCAGCGTACTCGACAATGTCGCGCTGGGCCTGGAACTCGATGGGCTGTCGAAATCGCAGCGCGAGGCCAAGGCGCGCGACCAGCTCGAGCTGGTGGGCCTGACCGATTGGGCGGACCGCAATGTGGGTCAGCTGTCGGGCGGCATGCAGCAGCGCGTCGGGCTGGCGCGGGCCTTTGCCACCGAAGCGCCGATCCTGCTGATGGACGAGCCCTTCTCGGCGCTCGATCCGCTGATCCGGTCGCGGCTGCAGGACGAGCTGCTCGAGCTGCAGGCCAAGCTCAAGCGCACCATCATCTTTGTCAGCCATGACCTCGACGAGGCGTTCAAGCTGGGCAATCGCATCGCGCTGATGGAGGGCGGGCGGATCGTGCAATGCGGCACGCCGCAGGAGATCATCGCCAATCCGGCCGATGACTATGTCGAAGATTTCGTGGCCCATATGAACCCGCTCAACGTGCTGCGCGCCATGGACATTATGTCGCCGCCGATCGGCAATGGCGAGAACGCAGTGGCGGCGGACAGTTCGCTGGCCGGGGTGATCGAGCAATTGTCTGCCGGCGCGCCATCGGTCTGCGTGCGCGGGGCAGACGGGCAGCTGGTGGGCAGCATCTTCAACGCCAACGTCGTGTTGGCGCTGCGGCGCAAGCCGGCGCGCGACAATGCCGGCGTGCACTGATCGGCAGCGCTTATTTCAGGTAGCCAGAGCATGACCCTTCCGGATCCGTCCGCCGCACTCGCCGCGCTGTTTGCCCGGCTTGGCATCACGCCCATCATGATCGAGCACCCGCCCGTGCATACGGTGGAGGAGGCCCTGCCCTACTGGTCAGCGCTGGAGGGCATGCATACCAAGAACCTGATGCTCAAGGGCGCCAAGGGCGGGCTGTGGCTGGTCTGCGTGCCGACCGACCGGCGCCTCGACCTCAAGGCGCTGGCGGCGCATCTGGGCGCCAAGAAGTTCTCCTTTGCCAGCGCGGAGACGCTGGATGCGGCTTTGGGCGTGGTCCAGGGCTCGGTGAGCCCACTGGCCCTGACCAACGACAAAGATCACGCTGTGCAGCTGGTGCTGGCCGCCGACATGATGGCGCAGCCCCGCATCACCTGTCACCCGCTGACCAATCTGGCGACGGTGTCGCTGAGCAGCGCCGAGCTGCTGCAGGTGCTGGACGCACTGGGCCACCGGCCGGAAATCGTCGACTTCGATGCGCTGGCGACGCCGGCAGGATGAGGTATCCGGCGGCCGGAGCCGCCGAGCACAGGGATCAGCCCTTGACGCCGGCCGAGAGCATGATGGCCTGGGTGACGCGGCGCTGGAAGATCAGGTACAGCACGGCCACCAGCAAGGCCGCCATCATGGCGCCGGCCAGTTCGCGGGCATATTGCACGCCAAAGGCGTCGTTGACCTGGGTGATGCCGACGGCAACGTTCATCATTTCCGGCTTGGATACGGCGAGGAACGGCCAGAGGAAGTTGTTCCAGGCGCCGATGAAGATGACGATGGACAGGGCAGTGGTGACGCCCCAGTTCATCGGCAGGTAGATGCGGCTGAAGATGCGCCATTCGCTGGCCGAGTCCATCATGGCGGCTTCGCGATATTCCTTGGGCACGGAGTCAAAGAAGTTCTTGTAGACGATGATCACCACGGGGTGGATCAGCTGGGGCAGGATGACGCCCATCCAGGTATTGATCAGCGACAGCTGCGCCATGAGGATGAAGTGGTTGACGATCAGGGCGGTGAGCGGAACCATGAAGCTGGCCAGGATCAGGTACCACAGCACGGTGCGGCCGGGAAAGCGGAGCTGGGACAGGGCATAGGCGGTGAGTGCGCTGGTGGCCAGGGTGATGACCGTGACGCCCAGCGAGGTCACCAGCGAGTTGATGTACCAGCGGCCGATCATGGTGTTGACCATGACATGCCAATAGGCCTCGATCGACCAGGTGCGCGGCAGGAATTCCACGGTGTCGGAAATGACCTGGGATTCCGGCTTGAGCGACGTCACCACGCCCCAATAGATCGGGAAGGCCCAGAGCAGGGCAAAGATCACCGTGATCGCGGTCAGGACCAGGCCGCCGATATCGAGCGACCGGCCGGTACCAAAGCGGGCTGGAGCGGCTGCCGCGGCGCGCGGGGTTTCAAGGACGCTCATTTCTCACCTCGCGCACGCAGGAACTGGAACTGCAGGATGGAAAAGACAATGACGATGACAAACAAAGCCACCGAGATCGCCGCGGCATAGCCGCCCTCGTTCTTCTGGAAGGCCTGGCTGTAGATATATTGCACCAGAACCATGGAGGGGTCGGGACGGCCACCCTGGACGAAGAGATAGACCTGATCGAAGATCTTGAGCTGCAGGATCAGCTGAATGGTCAGCACCAAAGCGGTGACCGGCCAGATCAGAGGCCAGGTGATGCGGCGGAAAATGGTCCAGCGATTGGCATTGTCGAGCGCCGCCGCCTCATAGATATCGGTCGAGATCGAGCGCAGCCCGGACAGGAAGAGCAGGATATTGAAGCCGCAAGTCCACCAGATGGTGACGAAGGCCACGGCCGGCATGAACATCCACTGGGTGCGGAAGACAGGCGTCTTCTCGCCAAATATCCAGGTCAGTGGATATTGCATGATGCCGAACTGCAAGTTGAACATCCAGTTCCAGATCCGGTAGACGACCGAAACCGGCAGGATATATGGCAGGAAGAACATGGCCAGGATGATGCTCTGCTGCCAGCCCTTGAGGCGCGACACCATCATGGCAATGGCCAGTCCGATCAGCGTATTGGGGACCACCGTCAGGGCGACGAAATAGGCGGTGTTGCGCACCGACGTCCAGAAGCGGCGGTCATCGAACATTTCGATGTAGTTTTCCAGCCCGATCCAGCTGCCGGGCCCGATCAGGGGTGCATCGGTGAAGCTGAGATAGACCATCTGCACGGTCGGCCACAGGAACAGCACGCCATAGGTCAGCACGAAGGGAAGAATGAGAAGATAGGCGACCACTACTTCGCGGCGTTGGTTCCTGATCATGGGTGCTCCGACCTTGATTGGGGGTCCGGCGGGGTTGAACCGCCGGACCAGTTGCGGAAGACTTAGTCAGCCTGGTCCTGCAGGTCGGCCTTCATCTCGTCGATGGCTTCCTGCGCACCCATTTCGCCATTCATGGCAGGGGCGATGTAGTTGGCCACGGCGTCGTAGACGGGCGAAGCCACACCGGCCAGGGTCGACTTGGGATCGAACACGGCGGTATCGGCCAGGACCGAATAGGTCGCATTGGGCTGCATGGTCTTGAACTCTTCGCTTTCGCGGGTCGGCGAATAGGCCGGGATATGACCGGCATTGGCCCAGGCGAGCGAGTTCTTGTTCATCCAGGAGATGACTTCGAGCACGGCGGCCTTCTTTTCGGGAGTGACTTCCTTTCCGACATTGGCGGGAATGGCAAAGCCATGCGAGTCAGCCCAGGTCGCGGGATGGTCGTAGAAGGTGGGGATGGCGATGGCGCCCCATTCAAAGCCCAGCTCGCCCTTGGCCGCCAGATCGGTCATGGTGGGGACTTCCCACACGCCATTCATGTGCAGCGCGGCCTGGCCGGAGGTAAACAGGGCCACCGAGCCTTCATATTCGGTCAGGGCTGGCGCGAGGCCGGCTTCGACCCAGCTGGCCATGGTTTCGACGGCCGCAACTGCCTTGGGAATGCTGTCATCGGGCAGGAAAGTGCCGTCTTCGCCGAGGAAGACGCCGTCCTGCTGGCCGAACAGCGAGTAGAAGACGCGCCATGGCGTGCCGTCACCCGAGGTCTGCAGCGAGAGGGCATATTCCGACCCGCCACGGAGCTTTTCGAGCGCGGCGGTGAAGTTGTCGACGCCGTCGAGGCCCATGGGCAGGCCGTCGTCGCCGAGCAGGCCGGCTTCAGCCAGCTTGTCCTTGTTGTAGTAGAGAATGATGGAGTGGATATCGAACGGCACGGCATACTGGATGCCATCGCGCTGACCGGCTTCCCAGTTGGCAGGCGCGAAGGTGTCGGGCCCGAGGCCGACGCTGGCCAGGTCGGCCGGATCGATCGGGGCGAGTGCGCCCGATTCAACGCCAAGCGGCACGCGCGACAGATGATAGGTCATCACGTCTGGGCCTTCGCCAATCGCCGCCGAGGTCTGCACCTTGGTGTAGAAGGGGGTACCCCATTCGAGCGTGGTGGCCTCGATGGTGATCTTGCCGGCATGTTCGGTATTGAACTGCTCGATCAGCGATTTCATGCGGACGCCGTCGCCGCCGCCCAGAAAGTCCCACCAAACCACATTTTCCTGGGCTTGCGCGGCACCGACCGACAGCAGTGCCGTCGACAGCAATGCGATCTTGAAAAGATTCTTCACGTTATCCTCCCTTGGGGTAAACCCCGCCGCCATTCCTTGGGCATAGCCTCCGCTGGCGAAGCAGAAGCGCCATAATCAGAAGCCGATTGCGGCCCTGAACTCCTCCTCAAGCCCGGTCCGAAGACAGGGCTCATACCGGCTCGACCATCAGCCCCCTTGTCAGGCGACGGCGTGATAGGCCTTGCCGGAATCGTCAAAAACCATGGCCGCGTGGCCATCGAGCGCGATGTGCACCGTCTCGCCCGGCTGGATCAGGCTGACGCCCTTGTCCTCGGCCACCAAAGTGGTGCCATCGGGCAGGCGCGTATAGACCAGCGTGCGCTCGCCGAGCCGCTCGACGACGTCGACCACGCCCTGGATGCCGGTGCCATCCTGGCTGATGCGTGCCGCTTCGGCGCGGATGCCGAAGGTCAGGCCCGTCGCGGGCAGCCCGGCAAAGGGCACGGCGGTCTGCACCGGCGGCTGGCCGGCAAAGGTGAAAGACGCCTTGCCGCCCATATCGGCGACGGCGGCGACCGGCACGAAATTCATCGCCGGCGAGCCAACGAAGCTGGCGACAAAGCGGGTGGCTGGACGCGCATAGACTTCCATGGGCGTGCCGATCTGCTCGATCTGGCGGTTGTTCATCACCACGATCCGGGTGGCCAGGGTCATGGCCTCGGTCTGATCATGCGTCACGAAGATCATGGTGGCCTTGATGCGGTGGTGCAGCTGGGCCAGTTCGAGCCGGGTGCGCACGCGCAGGCCAGCATCGAGATTGGACAGCGGCTCGTCTAGCAGGAAGGCCTTGGGATCGCGCACGATGGCGCGGCCGATGGCGACACGCTGGCGCTGCCCGCCGGACAGCTGGGCCGGCTTACGATCGAGCAGGTGTTCGATTTCGAGCATGCGGGCGGCATCGTCCACCCGCTGGGTGATCTCGGCCTTCGGCGTGCCGATATTCTGCAGCCCGAACGACATGTTGTCGCGCACCGTCATATGCGGATAGAGCGCATAGTTCTGGAACACCATGGCGACACCGCGCTCGCTGGGCGGCAGTTGATCAACCCGGCGACCGCCGAGGTGGATCTCGCCCTCGGTGACCTCTTCGAGGCCGGCGATCATGCGCAGCAGGGTCGACTTGCCGCAGCCCGAGGGCCCCAGGAAGACAATGAACTCACCGGACTCGATGTGCATGGACACCTTGTCCAGGACGTTCACCACGCCAAAGGACTTGCTGACCTGTTTCAGGACGATCTCGGACATAAATTTCCTCTCCCGGCGACGTTGATCACGCCACGTGCCGCCGGCTCGGGGTCGGGCCCCGGCCAGCAGTCATTTGTATTATTTTTCAGACGGATCGCTCGGGCAGTCAATCCCATTCAGCATCATAAAAGCGGATAAATATCGCAGAAGCTGCTATTGACGAAATGCCCAAAAATCGCCTGCCCCGTCAGTCGATCGGCGTGGGATCCTGCGCGGCCAGGCGCGCCTTGCGCCGGGCATTGTCAATCTGCTCGTGCGGCAGGGAGGCGGCCGGGAGCGTGGTGATGTCGTGGAAGGTGGCAAAGGGCAGCTTGGGTTCGCGGGCGGCGGTGAGCAGGCCGTTGACCTCCTGCTCGGTATCGGTGACCTGGGTATAGCAGTAGCCAGCGATATGGGGCATGGCGGCGATGGCGGTGAAGATGTCGCGCAGGCGCTCCTCGAACTCCTGCGGATCCGCCACGGTGGAATAGCCGTGCCACTTCTCGCCCTGCTTGGGCAGGTAGCTCAACCCGCCAAACTCGGTCAGCATGACCGGCGCATCACCCAGTTCGCGATCGCCCAGGACGATGCGGCGGCGCGCCGGCCCCATGCCGGTCAGCATGGCCTCGATATCGGCCTGATCATGGAAACGGCTGGTCAGCCCGGCGCCATCGGGGGCGTAATCGTGCACCGACCAGATATCGCTTTCGACCAGTTCCCAGCCGTCATTGGAAATGACGGGGCGGCTGGTGTCGAGCGCCTTGGTCAGATGATAGAGGGCGCTGGCATAATGGGCCTGGTCGGGCCGATCGGCGATCTGGGACACGCCCCAGCTTTCGTTGAGCGGGACCCAGGCGACGATGCAGGGATGGCTCTTGTCGCGCCGGATGGCCGCCATCCACTCCTTGGACAGGCGCTCGATGGCTGAGCTGGAAAAGGCGTAGGCGCTGGGCATTTCTTCCCAGACCAGCAGGCCGAGCACGTCGCACCAATAGAGGAAACGTGGATCCTCGATCTTTTGATGGATGCGCACGCCGTTAAAACCCATCTGCTTGATCAGTTCGACCTCGCGTCGCAGCGCATCCGGGCTTGGCGCGGCCAGGTGAGACTCCGGCCAGTAGTTCTGGCCCAGGATCATGCGCAGATAATAGGGAAGCCCGTTGAGCAGGAAGCGTTGCGCGCCGACGCCGACGCTGCGCAGGCCCAGATAGGTCTGCACCCGATCGGGCCGCTCCCCGCCCAGCACGACCTCGACATCGACGAGGTTGGGCTTTTCGGGCGTCCAGAGCAAGTAATCGCGATGCACGCCGTTCTCGAGCTGGGGCACCGGAATGTCGAAGCCGAGTTCGGCATCGTCGAGCAGCGTGGTCTGCTCGGCCAGCGGCTTGCCGCCGGCGCTGAGCCGGATGGTCACGGTTGTCGCGGCGGTCGGCACGGTATTGAGGCGGATGTCGCAGCGGACGCGGGCATGGGCGAGATCGGGGACGAGGTGAATATCGGTCAAGTACAGGTCAGGGACCACGCTCAGCCAGACCGGCTGCCAGATGCCGCTGGTGCGATGGTACCAGATGGAATGGGGCGCCTCGAGCCAGTCCTGCTTGCCACGCGGCATGCGGACATCCTGCGGCTGGTCCTCGGCGCGGACCACGACGACCTGCTCGCCCTGGCTCAGGGCGTGGGTGACATCCAGTGAGAAGGGGACGTGGCCGCCTTCATGGCTGCCGACGCACTGCCCGTTGACCCAGACCGTGGCGGCGTAATCGACGGCGCCGAAATTGAGCAGCAGCTTTTCGCCCGACTGTAGCGCCGGCGCGGTGAAAGCGCGGCGATACCAGATGACGGGATGAAAGCCGGTTTCGCGCAGGCCGGAGAGTTCGCTTTCGGGTGGGAAAGGCACCAGGATCTGCCGGTCGAAGACTTCCGGCCGCTGCCACCAGTTGCCCGCGACACCGGCATCGGCATCATCATGGGCAAAGCCCCATGAACCGCAAAGATCGATCCAGCCGTCGCGGCGGAATTGCGGATTGGGCGGAAGTGTGGTGTCAGCTTGGGTGATCGGCATCGTTCCTCCGGTTCAGCGCAAGCTCGTTGGTCGAGCTTTTGTCCCGCCTCGCGCCGGACTTGCTAAATTTGTTTAGCAAACTGATACAGGATCACGACCGTGTCAAGGATATCGCAGACCGGGAGGGCACATGAAAAAACGGGTGAAGATGGTGGACGTGGCGCGCGCCGCCAATGTGTCGCGCACCGCCGTGTCGCTGATTCTCAACCAGGTGCCCGGCATGCGCATCGCCGAGGTCACGCGGCAGCGGGTGCTGCAAGTGGCGCGGGAACTGGGCTACGATCCCGGGCCGCGGCTGGACGCGCTGGGACAGGCGCCAAGGCGGCTGTACGGCGTGCTGATCAACGAAATTTCGTCGGCCTATCCGATCGACCTGATCTACGGGCTGCAGGGCTGGGCCAATGCGCAGGGCCTGCAGGTCATCATCCAGGTATCGGATGGCACGCTCGACCGGGAACTCGCAGCACTGGACAATTTCAGCCGGTTCGGCGTCGAGGGCGTCGTCTATGCCAGCAGCTTTTCGGCCATCGCCACGCCGCCCGAGGCGCTCAATGCCTTTCGCCACGTGCTGCTCAACTGCCGGCGCGAGGACAGTTCCGGGCTGGCCGTGCTGCCGGCGGAACGCCATGGCGGCGCCGTGGCAGCGCAGCACCTGCTCGATATCGGCTGCCGGCGCATTGCCACCATTACCGGGGAGCCCTGGCAGTTTGCCAGCAAGGAGCGCCTGGCGGGCTACCACCGCACGCTCAACAAGGCCGGGCTCAACCTGGGCAAGGCCTATGAGCGGACCAGCGACTGGGGGCATGCCAGCGGCTATGATGCTGCACGGGAGCTGTTCGCGCTGGCCGAACCGCCCGATGCCATTTTCGGCCAGAACGACATCATCGTGCGCGGGGTGATGGCGGCGGCGCGGGAGGCCGGGCTGCGGGTGCCGGACGACCTGGCGGTTATCGGTTATGACGACCGCGAATTTGCCAAGGACCTCGAGATCAGCACCGTCACCTTGCCCTATGCGGAGATGGCCGAACGCGCGCTGGGAGAACTCGCCAGCGACCGGGCGCTCGGCGACAAGACGTTGTTCGTCGCGGGGGAACTGATCACACGGGCGACGACGCGACGACTGAATGTCGGCTGAGGGAGACGGCCCCTGCCCCGAAGATGGCGTGTGCGGTGCGGGGAAGTTGCAGATGGAGGCAAGCGCGCGAGCGCGTTCGACGAGCTTTAGCCCTACCCCACGGCGTTACGATCCCGCATTACGAGTGTCGTTCATCCATTGATTTCATTTAATGAGAGATTTGGCTGGGGAACCTGGATTCGAACCAAGATCGACGGAGTCAGAGTCCGCTGTTCTACCATTGAACTATTCCCCAGCAGGCCGTGACCGGCTGGCGCCGGAGACGGATCGTCCGGCGCGGGGTCTGCATAGACAATGCGGCGGGCAATTGCAAGCGGCTGCTCGGCTATTTGCAGCGGCTATTGCCGCGGGCCTGCAAGTGGCGACGGCGGCGTGGGGCGGCAAGGCCTTCACGGGCGGCGTGATGGGGCCGCGCCCGCGTGCCTGGCGGGGCCAGAAGGGCTATTATTGATTGCATCACAATCTGTGATAGACAGTAAAACCGCATCCATCCCGCCCGAAAGACCCCCGATGAGCCGCAATTTTCTGGTCGTTGATCCCGAAGAGAACATGGATGTGCTCAAGGGACTGGCCTCGCCGATCCGGGTCAAGATCCTCAAGCTGCTGCATGTCGAAGGGGCGATGAACGGCAATGACATTGCCGAGCGGCTGAGCCTGCCGCAGTCGACGGTGTCGACCAATATCGGGATCCTCGAAAGCGCCGGACTGATCCGCACCGAAACGCAGCGGGCACGCAAGGGCAACCAGAAGATCTGCCACTCGATGTTCGACGAGGTGATGGTGATGTTCAAGGAAGACATCAAGCCATTGCGGTCGAACACGATCGAAGTCGCCATGCCGCTGGGGCTCTATACCAGTTGCGAAGTCTCGGCGCCGTGCGGGCTGTGCTCGACCGATGGAATCATCGGGCTGCTCGACGTGCCCGACACGTTTCTTGATCCGGACCGGATGAAGGCGGGCCTGCTCTGGTTTACGCGCGGCTTTCTCGAATACCAGTTTCCCAACAATGCCAAGCTCAGCCAGACGCGAATCGAGGCGATGGAATTTTCCATGGAGCTCAGTTCGGAGGTGCCAGGCACCTCGGCGGACTGGCCGAGCGACATCACGCTGTCGGTCAATGGCACGGAAATCGGCACCTGGATGAGCCCGGGGGATTTCGGGGACAAGCGCGGCGTCTATACGCCGGACTGGTGGAAGCTCAAGGGCAGCCAGTATGGCAAGCTCAAGAGCTGGCGGGTGACGACGGACGGCACCTATGTCGACGGGATGAAGATATCCCCGCTATCGCTGGGTGACCTGGACCTTGCCAACCACCATTCGATCCGGCTGCGCATTGCCGTCAAGCCGGATGCCAAGCACCCTGGCGGCATCAATATTTTCGGACGCGGCTTCGGCAATTACGATCAGGAAATCATCATGCGGCTGCAGACCGAGCGCTGAGATTATCGATCATATTCACGGCACCTCCCCTTGCGTGATCCGTTCCGCTTCGTTTACAACGGGGCAACTGATATAAATCAGAAAAACGGGATCACTGGGAGGATAGAGTGAAAGCATCGGTCGTCGCGCATAAGGATTTTACGGTCAGCAAGATCGACGACCGGGTGTATGGGGCGTTTCTCGAACATCTCGGCCGCGCCATCTATGAGGGGATCTACGAGCCGGGCCACCCCACCGCCGATGCCGATGGCATGCGCGGTGACGTGGCCAAGCTGGTCAAGGACCTCAACGTGCCGGTAGTGCGCTATCCGGGCGGCAATTTCGTCTCCGCCTATAACTGGGAAGATGGCGTCGGGCCGCGCGAAGACCGCCCTACCCGGCTCGACCTGGCCTGGCACACGTCGGAGAGCAATGCCGTCGGCGTGCATGAATTTGCCGACTGGTGCGCAACGGTCGGCACGGAGATGATGCTGGCGGTGAACCTGGGGTCGCGCGGCGTCGACGAGGCGCGCAATTTCCTCGAATATTGCAACCATCCCGGCGGCACCTATTGGAGCGACCTGCGCATCAAGAATGGCCGCAAGGAACCGTTCAATGTCAGGATGTGGTGCCTGGGCAATGAAATGGACGGGCCCTGGCAGGTCGGCCACAAGGATGCCCATGAATATGGCAAGCTGGCCGCCAATACGGCGCGGGCCATGCGCATGTTCGATTCCAAGCTCGAACTGATCGTCTGCGGATCATCGAATTCGGATATGGCCAGCTATCCCGACTGGGAGCGCATCGTGCTCGAACATACCTATGAGCATGTCGACCATATCAGCCTGCACATGTATTTCGCCAATCGCGACGACAACACGCCCAACTATCTGGGCCTGGCGGAAAAACTCGACACCTATATCGAGACCGTCGCCGCGACCATCAAGCAGGTGAAGGCCAAGAAGAAGTCCAAGAAGGACGTGTTCATCTCCTTTGACGAATGGAATGTCTGGTACCATTCCAACAAGAAGGACCGGGAAATCCTGGACGGCAATAGCGGCTGGCCGGAAGCGCCGGGCCTGCTGGAAGACATCTACAATTTCGAAGACGTGCTGATGGTGGGGCTGATCCTCAACACCTTCATTCGCCGTTCCGACGTGGTCAAGATTGCCTGCATTGCCCAGCTTGTGAACGTCATCGCCCCGATCATGACGGAAAAGGGCGGCCCGGCCTGGGCGCAGACCATCTATTACCCCTACTATTTCGCCTCGGTCTTCGGTCGCGGCACGGCGCTGCAGCTGCGCACGAGTTCGCCCGGCTACGAGACGCCCCATGCCAAGGACACAGCCTTTGTGGACGTGTCGGGCGTGCATAATGAAGTCGAGGGGACGCTCAGCTTCTTCCTGGTCAACCGCCACAGCAGCGACAGCATCACCACCGAAGTCAGCCTGCAGGGCTTCGGCGCCGGCACGATCATCGATCACCAGGTGATGACCCATACCAACCTAAAGGCCGTCAATACGGCGGGCAAGCAGGACGAAGTGGCACCGCGCAAGGGCGATGGCGCCCGCATCGAGGGCGGCACGCTGACCGTGACCCTGCCGCCCTATTCGTACCAGATGGTGCGCGTGAAGGTTTAGGCGGACCGTCACATCCCATTGGATGTGACACCACCTATTCCGCCAAAATGCTAACAGACTGTCAGCATTGACAGTAACGCAATGCCGTCGGGAGGCGCATCAGCAATGGTGCGCCTCTCTGTTTTGTGTATCACGCTTTCAGATTCACATCACAATGCGCGTTGACATGAGGAGTCACCCCGTTAGTATGATTTTTAACGGCGCCGAATGGTGTCGAATGGAACCCGGGAGGGGTTCTGCCATGGGAGGAAAAGGATATGGATAGACGCAGCTTCATGCTGGGTACCGCCGTCAGTGCCCTTATGCTATCGGCCAAGGGACTGGCTTTTGCACAAGAAGCCCAAGGCGTGGCGCCTGATCTGGCGCAGTTTCCCCGCAACGAAACCCTGATCATCCATAATCCGGAAGGCGTGATCCGCAATCCGGGCTGGTTCAACAACTGGGTGGTGGGTGCCGGTTCGGGCATTTCCAACGGACTGCACCAGCTCACAACCGACACATTCTGGCTGATCGACCCGGATGCGGGCATCGAAGGCGCCAGCGAGAACGCCATCTACAATTCACTGGCCGACGGGTTGTGGGACTATAATGACGACTTCACCGAAATGACGGTGAAGCTCAAGCAGGGCATCTACTGGAGCGACGGCGTCGAATTTACCGCCGACGACGTGGTGTTCACGGTCGAAAAGCACAAGGCAACCCCGGGCCTGTCCCAGAACGGCGCCTATAATGCCCAGGTCGAAACGGTGGAAGCCGTCGACCCCTACACCGTCCACTTTACCCTCAAGGGCCCGAATTCGCGCTTCCATACACTGTTCGCGGTGCGCTGGACCGGCGCCTGGATCATGGCCAAGCACCATTTCGAGGGCGTCGAGGATATCCTGAGCTTCCCCAACGATCCGCCGCTGAGCCTGGGGCCCTATACGCTGCATTCCTACGACCCGAACGGCACCTGGTATATCTGGCAGCGCCGCGAGGACTGGGAGCGCACTGCGCTCGGCATGATCGCCGAGCCCAAGCCCAAATTCATCATCTATCGCAACAATATCAGCCCGGACAATCGCCTGATCGAGATGCGCAATGGCAATCTCGACATGGTCCACGATCTGTCGCCGGAAGCCACGTTCTCGATCATCGAGCAGGATCCGCAGATCCAGGGCTGGTTCCCCGGCTTCCCCTATGCCCATCCCGATCCGACGCTGGTGATGGCCATCTTCAACCTGCAGAAGCCACTGTTCACGGACAAGCGTGTCCGCTGGGCGCTGGCCCTGATGCTCGACGCCCGCGCCATGTCCATGGCCTCCTATCGCGGTGCGGCGACGCTATCAGCGATATCGGTGCCACCGACCGGCACCCATCCGCGGGACTACCATGCTCCCCTGCAGGAGTTCTTGACCAATTACGAGATCACGGCAGGCGGCAATACCGTCAAGCCCTATGATCCCACGATCGGCATGCAGATTGCCGACATGGTTCGGGGCCAGTTCCCGGATGCGCCGACCGACGAAGATGCGGTTCGCAACGCTTTTGGCTATGGCTGGTGGAAGCAGGACCTGGTGACGGCGGAAGCACTGCTGATCGAAGCCGGCTTCAGCAAGAACGGCAATCAGTGGATGATGCCGGACGGGCAGCCGTTCAGCTTCTCGGTGATGGTGCCCACCGACGGCGTGGTCAACCGGCTCGGGGCGATCATCGCCCAGACCTGGGCGCAGAACGGCATCGGCGCGGAAGTGGAAGCGGCCTCGGACACCTGGGACCGCCAGCGTATCGGCAATTACGACGTCAATATATCGTGGGCCGTGGAAACCTGGGGCGGTCACCCCGACCTCAGCTTCTTCCTCGACAGCTACCATTCGGAATATATCCAGCCGCTGGGCACATCCCAGCCGGACCGCAACTGGATGCGCTGGCAGGATCCGCGGCTCGACGAGATCATCGAGAAGATCCGCGCCAGCGACTTCAATGATCCGAAGGGCATCGAGTATGGCCATGAATTCGTCAAGCTCCACCTCGAGGAGATGCCGAACATCCCGATCATGTCCTACAACGTGTTCTCGGTACAATCGAACCGGTTCTGGACGGGCTGGCCCAATGCCGACAACCCCTATGCCAATCCGGTGACCAACTGGTCGAACGGACGGTACATCTTCACCCAGATCAGCCCTGTCGAAGGGGCTGTGTAAGCGTCCTCCCGGGCGGCCCGGCTACGGCCGGGCTGCTTCGGGTGGGAATCGTGGGGAGTGATGGGCGGCGCCGCGGGAACCCCGGTGCAGCGGCTGGGAGTTCGTATGCATAGTTATTTATGGTTTTTCGGAAAGCGGGTGCTGCAATTGTTCGCAGTCGTCTTCTGCGGCATCTCGGCCACCTTCCTGGTGACGCATCTGTCACCGATCGACCCGGTCGAGCAGGTATTGGGGCGACTTTCGGCCCGATCGAACCTGTCCCCCGAAGCCATTGCGGCGACACGCGCCGCGCTGACGGAAATGTATGGCACCGGGCAGCCCATGCTGCAGCAATACTTCAACTTCTGGGCGCGGCTGCTGCGGGGCGATCTTGGTCCGTCACTGCTGGCCTTCCCGACCCCGGCCATGGATCTGGTGACACGGGCGATGCCCTGGACGCTGGGCCTGCTGGTCACCTCGACACTGATCACCTTTGTCGTCGGCAATTTGCTGGGCGCGCTGGCCGGCTACAATCCGGACAACCGGTTCTTCAAGGCCTTCGGGCTGATCGCCATGGCGGTGCAGCCGATCCCCTATTACATCGTCGCCTTCATCCTGCTGATCGTGTTCGGCTTCCTCTGGCCGGTGCTGCCGATTTCGGGCGGCTTTGCCATGGATGTGCGGCCTGCCCCCACCTGGCAATTCGCCGGCTCAATCCTGGCGCATTCGATCCTGCCGGCGCTATCGCTGGTGCTGGTCGGCTTTGGCGGCTGGTTCCTGGGCATGCGGGCGCTGGTCAGCAATGTCGTCAATGATGACTATGTCACCTATGCCGAGCTGGCCGGCGTCGCGCCACGGACCATTGTGGGCGCCTATGTGATCCGCAACGCACTGGTGCCGCAGCTGACCGCTTTGGCCATGGCGCTGGGCGGCGTGTTTTCGGGCACTGTCATCACCGAGCAGGTCTTCAACTATCCCGGTATCGGCTCGCTGCTGATCGACGCGGTGAACTATGGCGACTATTCGCTGGTGCTGGCGGTATCGACCGTGTCGATCACCGCGGTGGCCTTCTCCATCTTCATCATCGACATGCTGCACCCGCTGCTCGATCCACGCGTACGAGCGGAGTAGGCCCATGTTCAGCGTTATCCGCGATCTCACGCGCTACAATATCGAGTTCACCATCGGCATGATCCTGGTCAGCCTGGTGGTGGTGTTTGCCGGCATGAGCTTTTTCTCGCCGGTCGACCCGACCCTGATCTATATGGCCATTCCGGACCAGCCGCCCTCGGGGCAATACTGGTTCGGCACCAATTCGCGCGGCCAGGACCTGTTCTGGCAATTGTCGGCCGCGTTCCGCAACAGCCTGATCTTCGGCATTACCGTGGCGGTGCTGAGCCGCATCATCTCGATCACCGTCGGGTTGCTCAGTGGCTATGTCGGCGGCTGGGTCGACCGGGCGCTGATGTTCATCAACGACATCTTCGTGGCCGTGCCGATCTTTCCGATCCTGGTGCTGTTCTATTTCGTGCTGCGCAACGACATGGACAGCTTCACCTTGGCCTTGATCATGGCCTGCTTCGGCTGGCCATTCGATGCGCGGCTGATCCGCTCGGTGGCGCTGGGCCTCAAACAGCGCGAGTTCACCCGGCACGCCACCTTTGCCGGCATGAGCACGCCGAAAATCCTGCTCGAAGAGCACCTGCCCTATGTGATGCCGATCATCTTTGCCACCTTCATGAACAACATGCTGTGGTCGATCGGGCTTGAGGTGACGCTGGCCGTGCTGGGCTTCACCAATCTGAACAATCCCACCATCGGGACCGTGCTGTACTGGGCCATTTCGCACTCGGCGATCGTGGTGGGCGTGTGGTGGTGGATCGTCATCCCGGTGATCCTGATCGTCATGACGTTCCTGGGCCTGTTCCTGCTGGCGGTCAGCATGAACGAATATATCGACCCCCGAAGCCGGCTGCGGAGGATGGGCGCATGACCCAGGACAGAAACGACATTCTGACGGTCGACGGGCTCAAGGCCTATTACCAGATGGACTATTTCGGCGTGCATCGCGAGGTGCGGGCGGTCGACGACATCACCATGACGGTGCGGCGCAACGAGGTCTATGGCATTGCCGGCGAGAGCTCCTCGGGCAAGACCAGCTTCATCAAGGTGCTGGCGGCGGCGATACGGCCGCCGATGCGGATCGTGGCCGGCACAGCCAAATATGACTTCAAGGGCAAGTCCTTTGACGTGGCGGACGCCACCGAGGCGCAGATCGAGGCGGTGCGCTGGAAGCATCTGAGCTACATCATGCAGGGCTCGATGAGCGTGCTCAACCCGGTGCGGCGCATCGGCAAGACCTTCGAGGACTTTGCCAAGCGACCGCTGGGGCTGAGCGGGACGGCCTATAAAGAGCGGGTGCAAAACCATCTCGAGCGGCTCAAGCTGCCGGCCGATGTGCTGAGCGCCTATCCGCATGAGCTCAGCGGGGGCATGCGGCAGCGCGTGACCATCGGGCTGGCCACGGTGTGCCACCCCGAATTCGTCATTGCCGACGAGCCGACCACGGCGCTCGACGTGGTGGTGCAAAAGGAAGTGCTCGGGCTGATCCGGGAGATCCAGCAGGACATGGGATCGTCCGTGGTTTTCGTCACTCATGACATGAGCGTGCACGCCAATATGGCCGACCGGGTGGGCATAATCTATGCCGGGCGGCTGGTGGAGGAAGGGCCGACGCGGGACATGTTCTTCGCCCCCAAGCATCCCTATACCGCCCATCTGGTGGCCAGCCTGCCGCGCATCGGCGATACCACGCAGCGCCCGGCGCTGGAGGGACGGCCGCCGAGCCTGGCCGAGCCGCCCGCGGGCTGCCGGTTTCACCCGCGCTGCCCGCTGGCGATCGATAAATGCAAGACCGACGTGCCGCCGCTGGAAACCGTGGCGCCCGACCACCGCACGGCCTGCTGGCGCTGGCGGGATGTCGAGCCGCTGGTGGCGCCGCAGCGGGTCAGCGAGGTGATGGCATGACGCCGCTATTGGAAGTGCGCAACGTGTCCAAGCGCTTTGCCATGGGCGGGGTGTTCGGGCGCAAGGTGGTCGATGCGGTGCAGGATGCCAGCCTGACGCTGAGCGCGGAAAAGCCGGAGATCTTCACCATCATTGGCGAGAGCGGCTCGGGCAAGACGACGCTGGCGCGGATGATCCTGGGGCTGGAACTGCCGACGAGCGGCGAGATCAGCTTTGCCGGCAAGACGGTGAGCCATCGGGTCGGGCGGCAGGAGCGGCTCGACTTCATGGCCAAGGTGCAGCCGGTGTTCCAGAACCCGTTCGAGGCGTTCAACCCGCTCAAGCGGATCGACCGGTATCTGGAATCCACCGCGCGGCAGTTTCTCAAGCTCAAACAGCAGGATGACCTCGATGGCGCGATGGATGGGGCGCTGCAGAAGGTCGGGCTGAGCCTGGCCGAGGTCAAGGGCCGCTATCCGAACGAAATGAGCGGCGGGCAGCTGCAGCGGGCGGCGATCGCGCGGGCGCTGATCCCCAATCCGCCGCTGCTGGTGGCCGACGAACCGGTCAGCATGGTGGATGCCAGCCTGCGCATGAGCATCGTCAACCTGCTGCGCGAGCTGCGCGACAGCCTGGGCGTCTCGGTGATCTACATCACCCATGACCTGGCGACGGCCTATTACATTTCCAACCGGCTGATCATCATGCAGCGCGGGCGGATCGTCGAAATGGGCGATGCGCGCACGGTGCTGGACAATCCCGAACACCCCTATTCGCGGCTGCTCAAGGCCAGCGTGCTGAGCACCGAGGATGCGGGGGCGGGCAAGCTGGCCACCGATCCGGGCATGGTGGCGCTGGCCAGCGATGCGATGGGGCGGCCGGGCAGACTGGTGGACCGGGCGGATGGACGGATGGTGCGGGTCTATGAGGGTGTGTGATGAGTAAAGCGATCTATCGCGATCCGATCGAGGACGGCGCGGCGGACCCCACGGTGATCCGGCGCGAGGGCACGGACGAATGGTGGATGTTCTATACCAACCGGCGGGCCAATGCGGGCGGACCGGGCTTCAGCTGGATCCATGGCTCGCCCATCGGGGTGGCGGTGTCGCGCGATGACGGCGCGAGCTGGACGTATCGCGGCACGGTGGCGGGGCTGGACGATCCGAAGGACGTCGGCCAGCTCAATACGCATTGGGCGCCCGAGGTGATCTGGGCCGAGGGGCAGTACCACATGTTCCTGAGCTATATTACCGGGGTGCCGGACGGCTGGAAGGTACCGCGGACCATCTTGCAGTTCACCAGCCCGGATCTGGAAACCTGGACGCGGGTGGGACCGCTGGCGTTATCGAGCGACAATGTCATCGATGCCTGCGTGTTGCGTAGCCCGGATGGGCTGTGGCGGCTGTGGTACAAGGACGAGGGCCAGGGCTCGAGCACGTGGAGCGCCACCAGCACCGATATGCTCAACTGGACGCTCGAAGGGCTGGTGCTGCCGGGATCGCCCGACGCCCCGCCGCATGAGGGGCCCAATGTGTTCCAGATGGGCGGCTGGTACTGGCTGATCGTCGATGAATGGCGCGGCCAGGGAGTCTATCGCTCGGATGATACGATCAACTGGGTGCGGCAGGGGCTGATCGGCGATCAGCCCGGCGCCGCGCCCGACGACACGCGCTTCATGCGTCATGCCGATGTGGTAGTGGCCGGCAACCACGGGGCGCTCTACTATTTTACCCATCCCGAATGGGACGAGCTGGGCCAGCCCAAGGGGCCGCCCGATGCCGCGGCGCGGCGCACGGCGGTGCATCAGGGGCGGCTGACGGTGGTCGATGGGGTGCTGGTGCTGCATCGGGACGTGGCGGCGGATGTGGGATTGCTCAAGGCGTCCTGAACGAGCCTTCGTGCTGCCGTTCGAGCAGGATGGTGGGCGCGTCCTTATAGGTGCTGCGCGCATATTCGCGATAGCCGAGGGCGGCGGCGAGGCGCAGCGAGGGCGCGTTGGCGGGGTCGATGAGGCAGACGGTGCGCGTCAGCCCCTGCCCTTCCGCCCAATCAAGCAGACCGATCAGGGCTTCACGGGCCAGGCCGCGGCCATGCCAGGCAGGCAGCAGGACCCAGCCGGCCTCGGGGGCGCCACCCAAAGCCGGCTCAATGGCTCGCTGAAAATCGGCCAGGCCAAATTCGCCGACCAGGGCGCCGGTGGCCCGGTCGGTGGCCAAGAGATAGCCGTAACCGCAGAGTGACCAGAGGCCGGCATAGCGCAGCAGACGCGCCCAGACTTCCTCGGGCGTGCTCGGCCGACCGCCGATGAAGCGGACGACCGTCGGATCGGCCCAGAGGGCGCAACAGGCGCCAAAATCGTCAGCCGTATGGGGGCGCAGGATCAGGCGATCGGTGGTGATGACCGGCGCGACGCCCATCAGCCGACGGCGACGGCCGTGCGGGGCATGTCGGAGAGGATTTCGGCGACGCCATTGCGGATGATGACGATTTCCTCGAGGCGCAGGCCGAAGCGGCCCTGCAGGTAGATGCCGGGCTCGATGGAGAAGACCATGCCCTCCTCCAGCACGGTGTCTGAGCTGGCGGTGATATAGGGCGTTTCGTGGATGTCGATGCCCAGGCCATGGCCGGTGCGGTGCATGAAATTGGGGCCATAGCCGGCGGCGGTGATGATGTCGCGGGCGGCCTTGTCGACAGCGCTGGCCGGGGCGCCGGGGACGGCCGCGGCAATGGCGGCCTCGACGGCGCGGTCGAGGATGGAATGGATCTGGCCAAAGCCCTCGGGGGCGGCGCCGAAATAGCCGACGCGGGTCATGTCGGAGGGATAGCCGGCAATGCGGCCGCCGGTATCGATCAGCACGGCGTCATCGGCTTTGAGCTGGGTCTCGCCGGTGTGGTGATGCGGGAAGGCGCCATTGGGGCCGAAGCAGACACTGGTGAATTCGGGCGTGGCACCGTTGGCCTTGTAGAAATCGCGAATGACAGTGGCGACCTCGCGCTCGGTAATGCCGGGCCGCAGAGCGGCAAAGCCGGCTGCCATGGCGGCGTCGTTGAGCACGGCGCTGGCCTTGAGAGCGCGGTATTCGGCCTGGTCCTTGCGCGAGCGCAGATAGCCAACCGTGTCATTGGTGAAGCGGCGGCTGGCGCCGGGCAGCGTATCGAGGACCAGGAGAGCAAAATCGGCGCGCATGGTTTCGTCGAGCACGATGGATGGCGCGCTGCGGTCAATGCCGGTGGCGGCCAGAATCTCGTCGAGCGCGGCGGCAGGACCATCGGCATCGGCCCAGGGGAAGAAGGGCAGATCGGTATGCTGGCGGGCGCTGTCGACATTGAGCGCGGGCATGAGGAAGCCGGCGAAGGTCGCCGAGACCATGAGCAGAACCGGGCGCTCGTCACCGTGGGGGGCGAGATCGGCCAGGTAGAGCATGTGGCTCGAGGGGCCGATGACGACCAGATCGGTATCGGTGGCGGCCATGCGGGCACGCAAAGCGGCAAGGCGGGCGGTGAGGATCGGGGTCATGGGGGGTCTCGAGCTAGTCACTAACAAAAAGGATCGGAGCCGCGCCAAAAGGCTAAGGCGCGGCTCCAAGCTAGGGTGTCTTGGGGACCACCTTAGCTGTCTGGGTATCTTCACCCGCCAAGGGGAGAAGGTGGATCGAGCGTCTGGGACGTCCGGGCCATTCGGCCATAGGCCTCATGGCCTAGTGACCTCCAATCGCTCCACCGGAGCGATTGACCCGTTGGGACGGTCCCTAGTCCTTGGTCACAAGGCGGTAGTAGACGAAGTCGGACGTCGCGCCGTTGACATAGCCTTCGACATTGTTGGCCATGGCAATGGTCAGGGCCGCCTGGAACATGATGACGATCGGGGAGGAAGCCTGGGCTTCCTTCTGGATCTCGATATACATGTCGTCGCGCTTGGCCTGGTCGGCTTCGGCCAGGGCTGCGGTGACCTTGTCGTTCAGTTCCTGGGGCACGGCCCAGGCGTTACGCCAAGTAGTGGTGGCCGTGTAGTTCTCGTCGGAATTGTCCGAATTGTAGGCGAAGGCCTTGGCGTTGGAGTGCGGGTCCATGAAGTCCGGGCCCCAATAGAGCAGCATGGCCTGGTGGGTGCGCTCGCGATACTTGGTGATCACCTGGGCGCCGGTGCCGGGCAGGATCTCGAAATTGATGCCGGCTTCGGCAAAACCGGCCTGCAGCGACTGGGCGATATCGGTGAACGGGGTCGAGTTGATCACGTCGAGGGTGACATTGATCGGGGTCTCGATACCCGCGTCAGCCAGGATCTGCTTGGCCTTTTCAACGTCATAGGTGAAGGGCGTCTCGTCATAGGAGCCGGGGAAGCCCTTGGGCCAGAAGGCCTGGTGCTTTTCCATCTGGCCCTTGAGGAAAGACTGGGTCATGCCGTCATAGTCGACGAGATAACGGGCAGCTTCCCAGACGGCCGGCGGCGTCAGCGATTCCGTCTTCTGGTTGAAGGAGAGGAAGTGCACGGCCGCCTGCGGATAGGTCTCGACCTTGACTGCGTCGGTGCTGAGGCTGGTGATCTGGTCGGGCGTCAGGTTCTTGGCAATGTCGACGTCGCCCGAGGTCAGCAGCAGCTGCTGGGTGGCGGCTTCGGCAACGTGACGGATGATGATCGACTTCATGGAGGGGGCGCCACGGAAATAGTTTTCGTTGGCGGTCAGGCGGACGATTTCGGCCGGACGGTAATCTTCCATCACGAAGGGACCGGAGCCCGCCGAATGGGTGTTGAGCCAGGCATTGCCCAGGTCGCCTTCGACCTCGTTTTCCATGACGAGGACTTCATCGACGATGGAAGCCGGGCGCGAAGCCAGCACGTTGAGCACGAAGGCAGAGGAGAAATCGCCCTCATACTTCACGACCACCTTGCCATCGGCAATGGTGACCATGTCGGCCATGTTCTCGGGGGTCCAGCCGAGCTGGGCGAGAATGAAGGCCGGGGTCAGGTTGAGGGTGATGACGCGGTTGAAGGAGAACACCACGTCTTCCGGGCGCACCGGATTGCCCGAGGCGAAGCTGGCGTCGCGCAGGGTGAAGGTGATGGTCTTGGCCGCATCGTCGGCGACCCACTCGGCGGCGAGGCCGGGGGCCAGCACGGTGGTGTCCTCGGCTTCATAGCCCACCAGGCGGTCATAGACGTTGGTGTTGATTTCACCCGAGGTGAATTCATAGGCCTGGGCGGGATCGAGGGCGACGATATCGTCGATATTCTGAGCCACGACCAGCGCATCGGCGGGGGTGGCGGCGAAGGCGGCAACACTGCTCAAGGGCAGCGCCAGCGCCGTCGCCAGCAAGGCAGCACGGAAGAGTTTCATCTGCGTTTTCTCCTGTTGGCGGCGACTTGAGGGATTGGTTCAGACGAACCTCCCCTGCCCGCAAGGCGCCTATTTGACGAGTTTCTTCTTTTTGATCGGCATGATGCCGATTTTTGCAACCGTCTCGGCCTGGCGGGTGGGCCGGGCCGAGGAACGGAAGAGCGCGAGCGTGCCTGTCCAGAGCAGGCGCGCGGGTTTGTCGGTATGGTTGGACCAGGAATGGGGGCGGTTGCCGCGGAAGTGGAGGCTGTCGCCGGCGCTCATGATCATCTCGTCGCCATCGAGCCGCTGGGTGATGGCGCCTTCGAGCACGTAGAGAATTTCCTCGCCCTCATGGGCCACTGTTTCGGAGCGATAGCCCGGCGGCACGAGCATGATGAAGCTCGAGAGCATGTTGCCGGGAAAATCGGTGCCCAGGCGCTCATAGATGATGGAGGAGCCATCGAGCGAAAACTGGCCGCGCTCGCCGGCGCGGGTCAGCGCCGTCTTGGTGCTGGGGGCGGAGACGAAATAGTCGATGCCGACGCCAAGCGCCCGGGCGATCTGGGCCAGCGTGCCCAGCGACGGGGTGGCATGATCGCGCTCGACCTGGCTGAGATAACCGACAGAGACCTCGGCCGACTTGCCGAGGGCCTCGAGCGTCAGATGCAGCTGGCGACGACGGGCACGGATCAGCGCCCCTACCTTGGGGCGCCCCTCGCTCTGCGGTCTCTGCTGGGCTGCGTCTGTCATCAGGCCACCATAATTTTTTTGATATAAGCAAAGTTTTCTGTATGGTGAAAGCGAAATGTGAAGGCGCTGACGATCTGCAGATGATTCAATCTGCGGGCGTAGTTCCTTGTTTTCCCAAGGGGAAATTGCCTTGAGCGTCACGTCGCAAAGTACCAGTGCAGAGGATAGCGGTTTTGTCACGCGCCGTCGCTGGCGGCGGCGTGTGACGGCCATTGCCGGCTTCGTGGCGACAGTTTTCCTCACCTTTCTGGGCCTCTTAGCCATTACCTTCTTCATCGGCCGCGTGATCCCGATCGATCCGGTGCTGGCGGTGGTCGGCGACCGGGCGAGCAATGAGGTCTATGCGGCGGCGCGCACGGCCATGGGGCTGGACCAGCCCCTGCCCGTGCAGTTCTTCCACTATGTGGTCAATGTGTTCTCCGGCGATCTGGGCCAATCGGTCAGCACCGGGCGCTCGGTGGTGGAGGACCTCAGTCGCTTCTTCCCGGCGACGCTGGAAATGGCGACGATCGGCATCATCATCGGCGTGACGCTGGGCGTACCGCTGGGGGTGATCGCGGCGAGCCGGCAGGGCTCGGTGATCGACCAGATCATCCGCGTGGTTGGGCTATTGGGCTATTCCATGCCCGCCTTCTGGCTAGGACTGGTGGGTTTGGCGCTGTTTTATGCGCGGCTGCGCTGGGTCGGCGGGCCGGGGCGGCTGGACATTTTCTATGACGGGCTGGTGAGCCCCGTCACCGGCATGCTGCTGATCGACAGCCTGCTGGCGGGCGAAGTGGACATTTTCTGGAATGCGGTGACGCATCTGATCCTGCCCGCTTCGGTGCTGGGCTTTTTCAGCCTGGCCTATATTGCGCGGATGACGCGCAGCTTCATGCTCGACCAGCTCAGCCAGGAATTCGTGACCACAGCGCGGGTCAAGGGCGTGCCCGAGCGGGTGGTGATCTGGCGGCATGCGTTCAACCCCATCCGCGTTCCCCTCATCACGGTGATCGGCCTCTCCTATGCCGGCCTGCTCGAAGGCTCGGTGATGATCGAGACGGTGTTCTCCTGGCCCGGCATCGGCAATTACCTGACCACGGCTTTGCTCAATGCCGACATGAATGCGGTGCTGGGCTCGACGCTGGTGATCGGCGCGGTGTTCATCTTCATCAACAAGTTTTCGGACGTGCTCTATCGCGTCCTCGACCCGAGGGCCCGCTGATGAGCACACGTGACTGGCTGCTGGAAGATTCGCCGCATTCGCGGTGGCAGGCCAATGCGGGGCGCGCCTATCGGGTGTTTACCGCGCTGCTGCGCAATCCCCTGTCGGTGCTGGGCGGGATCATCATCCTGGTGCTGATCCTGACAGCAGTGTTTGCGCCCTGGATCGCCCCCTATTCCGCCACCGGCCAGGACCTGGCCAACCGGCTGGCGCCGCCCTCGGGCACGCATCTCATGGGCGCGGACGAGCTGGGGCGCGATATCTTTTCGCGGGTGATCTGGGGCAGCCAGATCACCCTGACCATTGTGGGCCTCGTAGCGCTGATCTCGGCGCCGCTCGGCCTGCTGGTTGGCGCGGTGGCCGGCTATTTCGGCGGCTGGACCGACCGGCTGCTGATGGGCTTTACCGATATCTTTTTGTCCATGCCCAAGCTGATCCTGGCTTTGGCCTTCGTGGCGGCGCTGGGACCGGGCATCAACAATGCCATCATCGCCATCGCCATCACCGCCTGGCCGGCCTATGCGCGCATTGCCCGGGCCGAGACGCTGACGATCCGCAATAGCGAATTCATCGCTGCGGTGCAGCTGCAGGGCGCCTCGCCGCTGCGCGTGATCGTGGGGCATGTGCTGCCGCTGTGCACTAGTTCGATGATCATCCGCGTGACGCTGGACATGGCCGGCGTGATCCTGACCGCGGCCGGCCTGGGCTTTATTGGGCTGGGCGCCCAGCCGCCGCTGCCCGAATGGGGCGCGATGATTTCGCGCGGGCGGACCTTCATCCTCGACCAGTGGTGGGTGGCGACCATGCCGGGCTTTGCCATCATCATTGTCAGCCTGGGCTTCTGCTTCCTCGGCGACGGGCTGCGCGACGTGCTGGACCCCAAGAACGAGGGCAAGTGATGACGGCTCCGGTGCAAGCTGCAGTACCCCCACCCTCGGTCCCTCCCCACAAGGGGGAGGGAGGCGCAAAGCCCATGCTGTCCGTGCAAAACCTGCGCGTCAGTTTTCCGACCCATCGCGGCCGCGTCGAGGTGGTCAAGGGGATTTCGTTCGAGCTCGGCCGCGAGCGGCTTGGCATTGTCGGCGAGAGCGGCTCGGGCAAGTCGATGACCGGGCGGGCGATCCTGAAACTGATCCGCAAACCCGGTCTGGTGACGGCCGACCGGCTGGAATTCGACGGCGTGGACCTGCGCGCCCAGAGCGAAAAGCAGATGCGGGCCATTCGCGGCGCGCGCATTTCCATGGTGATGCAGGACCCGAAGTTCTCGCTCAATCCGGTGATGACAGTGGGCGAGCAGATCGCCGAAGCGCTGGTGACGCATGAGAAACTGCCACGGCGGGATGTCGAGGCGCGCATCCTGGCCATGCTGGACTCGGTGCGGATCGATGATCCCAAGCGGGTGGCCAAGCTTTATCCGCATGAAGTGTCGGGCGGGATGGGGCAAAGGGTGATGATCGCGATGATGCTGATCCCCGAGCCGGAGCTGCTGATCGCGGACGAGCCGACCTCGGCGCTCGATGTCAGCGTGCAGGCGCAGGTGCTTGATATCATTGACGATCTGGTGACAAGAAAGGGCATGGGGCTGATCCTGATCAGCCATGACCTCAACCTCGTCAGCCGGTATTGCGACCGCATCCTGGTGATGAATGCCGGCGAAGTGGTGGAGGAATGCGCGGCGGGGCAGCTGGAGCAGGCCAGGCATCCCTATACGCGGGGCCTCCTGGCAGCGATGCCGACCATCAACGAAAACCGGGATGAGCTGCCGGTGCTCGACCGCAGCCAATGGGCGGGCACATGAGCGCGATCACGCTGGAAGATCTCAGCATTTCCTATGGCGACACCACGGTGGTGCATGGGATCAATCTCGACATTGCCGAGGGCGAGAGCTTTGCCCTGGTGGGCGAGAGCGGCTCGGGCAAGTCGACCATATTGCGGGCCATAGCCGGGCTGGCGCCGGACTGGACTGGGGCGATCTCGGTGCTGGGCCAGGCGCGCAGCCATGGCGTCGACCGGGCCGTGGCGCGGCAGGTGCAGATGGTGTTCCAGGACCCCTATGGGTCGCTGCATCCGCGCAAGACCATCGACGCGACGCTGAGCGAACCGCTGGCCATCCATGGCATCGGCAATCGCGACAAGCGGGTGGAAGAGGTGCTGGCGCAGGTGGGGCTGGACCGGCGCTTCCGTTTCCGCTTTCCGCACCAACTGTCGGGCGGGCAGCGCCAGCGCGTTGCGATTGCCAGGGCGCTGATGCTGGAGCCCAAAGTGCTGCTGCTCGATGAACCGACTTCGGCGCTGGACGTCTCGGTGCAGGCGGAAATCCTCAACCTGCTCAAGCGGCTGCGGCGGGAACAGGGCCTGACCTATCTGCTGGTGACGCATAACCTGCCGGTGGTGAGCTTTTTGTGCGACCGGCTGGCGGTGATGCGGCAGGGCCGGATCGTCGAGGTGGCCGATGTGAGCCTGCTCAAGGCGGAGACGCTGGTGGAGCCCTATTCGCGCGAACTGCTGGCGGCGACCGAGGGGCGCAAGCCTGCCTGATATTTGCCCCGCCTAGAATTTTTCAGACCAAGGACTGACTTCATGACTGACCATTCCCAAGCCATTGCCACCTTTGACGCCGCCATTGCCCAGGCCAAGGGCGTCGAGCAGGCGTTTGCGGCGCTGCAGGCGCTGACCGAGGCGACAGTGGGCACCAAGCTCTTTACCTATATGAGCGTGGACATGCAGGCCGAGCTGGCGCGGCGGGCCTATACCAGCGATCCCACCAATTACCCGGCTTCGGGCACCAAGCCGATCCGCTATGACAGCTGGTTCGACGTGGTGCACAAGGAACACCGCTATTTCGTCGCCAATACCATCGCCGATATCGCCAAGGTGTTCCCGGACTATGAGCTGATCGACTCGCTGGGCTGCCAGAGCGTGGTCAATATGCCGGTGGTGATCGGCGGCGTGCTGATCGGCACGGTCAACATGCTGGACGTGGATGGCTATTATACGCCCGAGCGGGTGCAGATCATCCACGATGTGCTGGCGGTGCCGGCCAAGCTGGCGGCGCTCGTCGCGGCGCGCTAGAGCGTCCCACAGACTGAAACGGCGAACCCGCGGCGCTGGCTGCGGGTTTTTCGTTTTGAGAGTTGTGACCGGCGCCCCGCTTGCCAAACGACCGCCGGGCGATCAGTCTGGACGCAGAGGACGCGGGTCGGTGCCCGTCTGCGGGGATAGTCAGTGATGATCAGAGGCAAGGGTATGGTCGAGACCGGCGGGGCAATCACGGCGTCGTCGCCGGGGCTGATGAGCCGGCGGGCGTTCATGGCCGGTAGTGCGGCCCTAGGCGCCCTGGCGCTGGCGGGCTGTGTCTCCGGCGGCATGAGCCTGGCGGAAGCGCAGCGGGTCTATGGGCCGCTCCCGGATGAGCGTTTCCCGGTCCCGGCCGTCAATCTCAAAAAGGTCGATCCGAAATATCTCCGGCGGACCGTGCGGTACCCGACCGAAGAAGCGGTGGGCACCATCATCGTCGATCCGCGGCACTATTACGTCTACCGCATCGAAGAAGACGGGAATGCCACCCGCTATGGCGCCAATGTCGGTCGCGCCGGCTTTTTGTGGAGCGGCGAGGCCTATATCGGCCGCAAGGCGGAATGGCCGATCTGGACGCCGCCGAAGGAAATGATCCTCCGCCAACCCGAGGCGGCGCCCTATGCCAACGGCATGAAGCCGGGCCTCGACAATCCGCTGGGTGCCCGCACACTCTATCTCTACCAGGATGGCGTCTATACGCTGTTCACGATCTACAGCACCATCATGCCCGAGACGATCGGCAAGGGCATTTCGAGCGGCTGTGTCGGCCTGCTCACGCAGGACATGATCGACCTCTATGACAAGACGCCGGTCGACACAAAGGTCCTGGTGCTGAAGGCCTAGCGTAGCCGCGGCAGCCTACCGCCCCCTACCCCGCCTGGGCCATCAGGCTGGCATTGCCGCCGGCGGCGGTGGTGTCGATGCAGACATGGCGTTCGAGCAGCAGGCGGCCGGCCTCATCGGCGCTGGTCAGCAGCGGGAGCAACGCGCCCTGGCGCTGGCTGAGGGCCAGTCGGATTGGGCGCAGCTCGGCATCGGCCGCGAAGGAAAAAACGGCGTCGAAGCTGTCGCTCTGCGCCAGGGCATCGAGATCGAGCTGGGCCAGCAGCGCGGTGCAGCCGAGGCTGGCGGCGAGGACGGCTTGTTGCTGCTGATCGGCCGGGGTCGGGCCCAGGCAGAGCACGCGGCCGCGCGGGGCGGTGTGCATGATATTGCTCTCGCCGGTCGGGCCCGGCAGGACCAGGGGCGCGCTGTCGCCGTGGACCGGCGCCAGGGTGAAGCGCGGCACGTAGTGGGGGCCGCCGGCCTTGGGACCGGTGCCCGAGAAGCCCTCGCCACCAAAGGGCTGCGAGCCGACCACGGCGCCGATCTGATTACGGTTGATATAGATATTGCCGGCACGGACGGCGCGGGAGACGGCGCGGACCCGCGAGGAAATGCGGGTGTGCATGCCAAAGGTCAGGCCATAGCCGGCGGCATTGATATCGGCGATGACGCGGTCGATCTGATCGGCCTTGAAGGTGGCGATATGCAGTACGGGGCCGAATATCTCTTCTTTGAGCTCGCCGATGCCGGAGATGCGCAGCACGGCTGGGGCGACGAAGGTGCCGTTGGCCGGCGCCTGCAGCTGGTGCACCAGCTTACCGGCCTGGGCATAGCCATCGATATGCGCCTGGATCCTGGCGCGAGCGGGTTCGTCGATGATCGGGCCGATATCGGTGGAAAGCTGCCAGGGATTGCCGAGAGTGAGCTCGTCCATGGCGCCCTTGAGCATCTCGATGGTGCGCTCGGCAGCGTCTTCCTGCAGGTAGAGGATGCGCAAAGCCGAGCAGCGCTGGCCCGCGGACTGGAAGGCGGAGGCCAGGATATCGCGCACCGCCTGTTCGGGCAAAGCGGTAGAATCGACGATCATGGCATTAAGGCCGCCGGTCTCGGCAATGAGCGGCGCGGTGGGGGCCAGGTTTGCCGCCATGGCCTGATCGATGCGGCGAGCGGTGGGGAGCGAGCCGGTGAAGACCACGCCGGCGACGGCCGGGTTGCTGGTGAGGGCGGTGCCGATCTCGCCGGCGCCGGGCAATAACTGGATAGCGTCGGTTACAATGCCGGCCTCGTGCATCAGCTGGACGGCGCGGAAGGCGATCAGCGGCGTCTGCGGCGCCGGCTTGGCCAGGACGGGATTGCCGGCGACCAGGGCGGCGGCGATCTGGCCGGTGAAGATGGCCAGCGGGAAATTCCAGGGCGAGATGGCGGCGATAGGGCCGCGCGCGGCGGCCAGCGGCTGGCGCTCGGCCTCGTCGGCATAATAGCGCAGGAAATCGACGGCTTCGCGGACTTCGGACACCGCATCGGCCCAGGACTTGCCGGCCTCGCGAGCCAGCAGGGCAAAGAGCTCGGCGCTATGGGCCTCGTAGAGGTCGGCGGTGGCACGGAGCGCTGCGGTGCGGGTGGCGACGGGCGTCTGCGGCCAGGATGAGGCCGTGGCGGCGGCGATGGCGGCGGTCACGTCATCGAGGGTCGCATGGGTGACGGTGCCGATTGTGTCGGTGGGATCGGCGGGATTGGCGAGCGGGGTGGCAAGGCCCTTCCCGGCCGACTGCGCCAGCAGCGGCGTTGCCTGCCACTGCGTGGTGGCGAAAGCGTCGCGTGCGGTCTGCATGGAAGGGAAAGCGACGGGGTCGGTGAGGTCGAGGCCGGCGGAGTTGCGGCGCGGGGCGAAGATGGCCAGCGGCGCGGGAATGGCGGGGTTGGGGATGGCGTCGCCCAAAGCCAGGACCCGGGCGATGGGGTCTTCGGCGACCACGGATGCCGGGATGTCTTCATCGGCAATCTGGTAGACGAAGGAGCCATTGGCGCCGTTTTCGAGCAGCCGGCGGACCAAATAGGCCAGCAGGTCCTTGTGCGCGCCGACCGGGGCATAGATGCGGGTGCGGGTGCCGGCAGAGGTGCGCAGCACATCCTGCAGGCGCTCGCCCATGCCATGCAGGCGCTGGAATTCGAAGCTGTCCATGTCGCGCCCGGCGGCTTCGGCCAGATGCAGCACCGCGGCAGCGGTGTGGGCATTGTGGGTGGCGAACTGAGGATAGATATTGGCGGCGCCGAACAGGCGCCGGGCAGCCGCGATATAGCTGATGTCGGTGGATGCCTTGCGGGTAAAGACGGGATAGTCGGGAACACCCAGCACCTGGGCGCGCTTGATTTCAGCATCCCAATAGGCGCCCTTGACCAGGCGCACCATGATGGTGCGATCCAGCGATTTCGCCGTGGCGTCGAGCCAGTCGATCAGCGGCAGGACGCGCTTGCCATAGGCTTGGACGACGACCCCGAAGCCGTCCCAGCCGGCCAGTTCGGGCGCGGCGAGGACTTCGGCGATGATGTCGAGCGACAGATCAAGCCGGTCGGCTTCCTCGGCATCGATGTTGAAACCCATATTGGCGTTTTTGGCGGCGACGGCCAATTGCCGAGTCAGATCAACCAGTTCGGCCATGACGCGGTCGCGCTGCGCGAACTCGTAGCGCGGGTGCAAAGCCGAGAGCTTGACGGAAATGCCGGGGTTGTCGCGGACGACGGCCGAGGTGGCGTGGGGCGCGAGGCTAGCAATGGCGCTGGCATAGGCGTCAAAATAGCGCGCGGCATCGGCACTGGTGCGGGCAGCCTCGCCGAGCATGTCGTAGGAATAGGTATAGCCGTTGGCTTCCTGCTTGCGGGCGCGGGTGACGGCCTCGTCAATGCTGCGGCCAAAGACGAACTGGCTGCCCAGCAGGCGCATGGCCTGGCCCACGGCGGAGCGGATCACCGGTTCGCCCAGGCGGGCGACGGCGCGGTGGAAGGCCGATTTTGGCGCGACTTCGGGATCGCCCAGCACTTCGGCGGTGAGGCTGAGCGCCAGCGAGGAGAAGTTGACCAGGTGATTGGACGAGGCGCCGAAATGGCCGGTCCAGTCGGAGCCGCCGACCTTGTCGTGGATCAGGGCATCGACGGTGTCGGCGTCAGGCACGCGCAGCAGGGCTTCGGCCAGCGACATCAGGGCCACGCCCTCGTCGGTGGCCAGGCCATATTCGGACAGGAAGCTTTCCATCAGACCCAGGCGATTGCCCTTGCGCACGGTGGTGACCAAGGCCTCGGCGCGCGCCGAGATGGCGTTGCGCGCCGCCTCATCCAGTCCGGTATCGGCGATCAACTGGCCGACCAACGTGGTCTCGTCGGCGAGGTAGCGGGCTCGCAGGGCCTGGCGGGCGGCGGCCGTCGCGGCGACGGGATCGGCGGATGCGGTATCGGACATGGCGGCTTCCTGTTGCTGGTGCGTCGCCCTGCCCTGTCGCATGCGGGTGACCGGGGTGCTGCACACCGGCAGGATCATGCCAGAAGTCCAGAAGGCGTTTCGCCTGATTGTGTGGCCAAATGCTCCGCTCTAGCGTAGAATAGCGGCACTGGACAGGACAAACGCCCATGAAAACCGTCAGCTACGAGACTTTGGACCAGATCGACCGACACATCCTCGATATCCTGGCGCAGGATGGGAGGATCAGCGTGGCCGAACTGAGCCGGCGGGTGCATCTGAGCAAGACACCGTGCCAGACCCGGATCGCGCGGCTGGAAAAGGCCGGCTATATCCTGGGCTATCGCGCGGTGATTGACCCGCGGCGGCTGGGCCTGCCGCATGTGGCCTTTGTCGAGGTCAAGCTGAGCGACACGCGTAAGGCGGCGCTGGCGGCCTTCAACAAGGCGGTGCGGGCAATTCCGGAGGTCGAACAGGCGCATATGATCGCCTCGAGCTTTGACTATCTGCTCAAGGTGCGGACCAAGGACATTGCCGGCTATCGCGAGGTGCTGGGGGAGCGCATCTCGGCGCTGCCGCATGTGGCCCATACGTCAACGCATGTGTCGATGGAGGCGGTGAAGGGCGACGAGGAGTGAGGGTGGCCGGACTAATCAGGCGCGGCGCTGACCGGCACTAAAGACAGTCGGGGACGCGTATTGATCCTGCATGGCCTGGTCGCGGTTGCGGCGCAGCATGACATTGGCGCGCAGAATGGCGACGCGGTTCCGGCGCTGGGTGGCGGCGGCGGATTGCTCGAGGCAGAGAAAATGATAGCGCTTGAACTGGGCCAAAGCGGCCGGCGCATCGCCCATGGCCTCCAGGATCTCGGCCAGTTTGCCGGCAGCGCTGACCTGCTGATCGAGCCGCCTGGCCGCCTCGGCCCGCCCAAGAGCGTCGACGATGGTCTGGCGGGCCTCCTCCAGGCGACCGACATGCAGCTGAACATCGCCCAGCGTGAGCAGATAGTGCAGATGCTGGCTGAGGCCGGGCTGATCGAGCAGTTCGGCCCACTGATCCAGCACGAGGAGTGCCGCTTCGCCGTTGCCCTGCAGCGCCAGTGCCCTGGCATTGACGCCAAGAGCCAGGCGCAAGGTCCAGAAATCGTCGCCGCGCTGGGCATGCTGGATGGCCGCCGCGCTGAATTCAATGGCGGCTGCCCGTTCGCGGTCAGCTTCAGCGTGGTCGGCCCGACTTGACGCCTGTTCGGCAAGCATGGCGTGGCACATGCCCAAATTGAGCAGGTAGTAAGCCGAGCCGGCGGTATTGGCCTGACGGCCGGCAACGGCAACTGCCTGCTCCAGCAGGTCAACCGCCGGCTCGGGCTGCTGGCGGGCGAGCAGGACCAGGCCCTGCGCGTTGAGAACGAAGGCCAGCATGGACTCGTTGTCCTCCATACTGGCGGCCTGCAACGCTCTCGAAACGCAGTCCTGCGCCTCGTCGGCAAAATCGAGCTCGAGATAAAGCATGGCGGCGACCGACATGGCGCGCGCTGTTTCGAGCTGATTGCCCCGCCTTTGCCAAAGCCACTTGGCGCCGATGGCGCATTCGAGCCCCTGCTCGGCATCACCCAGGCGATGGCAGCTCCAGGCCATTTCGCACAGGGTAGCAGCCATCAGGTCCACATTGTCAGCGGCTTGGGCAGCGCTGTAGACGGTGCGAAAGGCGCCCAGGGCGGCATCGAAGCGCCCGGCACGCAGCAATTGCGTACCGCGGATAAAATCTTCCGGCAGGGCTAGGGGAGCAGACATCGGCACTCGTGGTGTTGGTGGACGTCACCCTAGCGCAATTGTCTGGTCAAACTCCTAATAACGGAAGTTAATATCGCGATAAGCTGCGCCCTTATTGCGCGCCTGGAGAATGATAGCGTGCCGACAGGGCGCGGCACGGGCTCAATCCTGCGGCGGCGACCAGAGCGGGGCTTCGCGCGCCAGCGGGGCCATGGTCTTGATGTCGTCGCCGCGGCGCAGGGCGATATTCATGCGGAAGCTGTTGCCGATGCGCTCGGAGCGCTCGATGAACAGGGCGGCGATATCGGGCGGGCAGAGGTCGGTGGCGGTGCGGCGGAACAAAGCCAGCCAGCGCTGGAAATGGGCGTCCGAGAGCTCGGGAATGGCCAGGTGCTTGGGCATGGGGCGGCCGGCATAGCGGCCGGTGCCCAGCAGCATGGAACTCCAGAAATCGGCAATGGTGGCCAGGTGATGCGGCCAGGCCTCGGGGGCGATGACGCGGTTAAAGACCGGGCCGATCAGCGGGTCACGCCGGGCATCGTCATAGAAGGCGTTGACCACGGCGGCGATCATGGCTTCGTCGAGTCCAGCCGGGGTTTCCCAGCCGACGCGCTGGTGCTGCGTGCCGACGGGCGGGCGCGGATTGTCGGTCATGGGGTCAGGCCTCGCGAATGACGTAGCTGCAGCGACGGCCGCCCGAGACGATATGCTCGGTACGGGTAACCTCGGCCGTGGGGCCGAGGACGGCACGAAAGACCTCGAGCTCGGCGCGGCAGAAGCCCTGGCAGGCGGTGGCGGCGGCGCAGATGGGGCAGTGGTTTTCCAGCAGCAGCAGCGAGCCATCGTCCTGCTGGTGCCATTCGGCCATATAGCCCTCTTGGCTGCGCAGGTCGGCGAGGCAGGCGACGCGGTCGCTCAGGACGGTGGCATCGGCCATGGCGGCTTCATAGGCGGTGCGCGTGGCGGCTTCGCGAGTGGCGATGACGCTATCGAGGGCGCCCTCGCCCAGCGTGGTGCGGACAATGTCGAGCAGCTGCACGGTGAGCGCGGCATGGGTATCGGGGAAACGGGCCTGGGCGGCGGCGGTCAGCGCCCAGAGCTGGGTCGGCCGGCCGACGCCGCGCGCCTCGCTGGTGGCGATGACGAGACCGGTCTCGGCCAGGCGGGCCAACTGCTGGCGGGCTGCCTCCCCGGAGGTACCCAGGGCCGTGCCGATGGCCGACGCCGACAGCGTGCCATGCATCTTGAGCAGCATGAGCACACGCTCGGCCGGGTTGCGGGGCGACCAGGCCGAATTGTCCAAGGAGCGGCTTGACATATCAGACGCAAGGGTTTTCAAAGTCATGACTTGGAATTTAACCGGCATGACCGCCAAACGCAAGTGTGGCGCCGTGCCCAACGCTGGAGAACCCTGATGGCTTTCGAACTCCCCGCTTTGCCCTATGCCACTTCCGCCCTCACCGACCGCGGCATGGGCCAGGAAACCCTGGAACTGCATCACGGCAAGCACCACCAGGCCTATGTGACGGCGCTGAACGGTTTCGTCGAGAAGAACCCAGATCTACAGGGCAAGTCGCTCGAAGAGATCGTGCTGTTTGCCAAGGACAAGCCGGACCTGGCGCCGGTGTTCAACAATGCCGGGCAGCACTGGAACCACATCCACTTCTGGAATGCGCTGTCGCCAAAGGGCGGCCAGCTGGGCGGCAAGCTCGAAGCCAAGATCGTCGCGGATTTCGGCTCGGTCGCAGCCTTCAAGGACGCGTTCAAGACGGCGGCGACCACGCAGTTCGGCTCGGGCTGGGCCTGGCTGGTGCTGGGTACGGACGGCAAGCTCAAGACGGCCAAGACGCCCAATGGCAGCAATCCGCTCGCCACCGGCGAGGGCAAGCCGCTGCTCGGGCTCGACGTGTGGGAGCACAGCTATTATCTCGATTTCCGCAATCGCCGGCCGGACTATGTGAGCAATTTCCTCGATACGCTGGCCAATTATGACTTCGCCGAAGCCAATCTGGGCTAGGCCAATCGACGTTGCCGGCGCTGCTCCAGGGAGCGGCGCCCGCAGGTCCACTAGATCAGGCTGGTCATGGACCCCGGCGCGGGCCTAGATTGCTGCAGGTGCGCAAGGCCATGGCCAGCACCCCACACGATACTCCGCCCGCTGTCGCGACAGTCCGGAGAAGGAATATGACTACACTCATGGCCGATTTTGACCTTCCCGACAGCATGAAGCTGCGCCCGCCCCGCCACCCGCTGGTGGGCAATGCCGAATTTCGCGCCGCCATGGCGGCCATGGCCGCCACTGTCAGCGTGGTGACGGCACAGCGCGGCGACGAGCGCATCGGGCGCACCGTGACCTCGATGCTGTCGCTGGCGATGGATCCGCCGACCATTCTGGTGTCGATCGACATCATGAGCCGGCTGGCCGATATCATCGCCAAGACCAATGGCTTTTCGCTGGTTATGCTGGCCGATGACCAGCAGGCGGTGGGCAATGCCTTTGCCGGCGGCCTGCCGGCAGCCGAGCGGTTCAGCGTGGGCGACTGGTCGAGCTGGCCGTCGGGGCATCCAATGCTGGCCGGCGCGGTGACGGCGCTGGACTGCGAGGTGATCGGGGCCATCGAGACGGGCACGCATGTGCTGTTTGCCGGGGCCATCATCGAGGCCGAGACCATTACCAGCCGCTCACCCCTGCTCTGGCAGCGGCACCATTATCACCGACTGGGCGGGCTCGACTGAGGGTCCGATTGCTGGCAGGCTGCACAAAAGCTTGCCGATAATGCCGCTTCGGCGCGGCGATGAGAGGTTCCGGGATCGCCCGGAAAGAGCGCGTGCCAAAATTCTACTTTCACTACCGCACCGATGACGAACTGATCGAGGACAAGACCGGGAGCGAGCTGCCGGACCTGGAAGCAGCCGAGCACAATGCCGCGGCTTTGGCCAAGGCGATCGTCGAACGCGCCGCCAGCAAGGGCGACGATACGCGGGTGCCGCGCTCGATCGAGATTACCGACGCGGCGGGCGAGGAAGTGCTCTATCTGGTATTCTGGGCCGGTCCGAAGCTGGGTGAAGACCCGGGGTCAGCCATGGACCCCGGCACGACGGTGCATTGACGGCAGACAGTAAATCAGGCGTGGCCGGTGACCGTGACGATCAGCACGAGGGATGCGGCCAGACCGGCATAGGCGAGAAACTTTGTGGTGTAGGTCAGAAACTTGGGCATGTTGGACATGTGAGGTTCCTACTCGCATCGCATGCCTAACACTACCACAGTGGTCGTGTATTGCAAGCGATGCCGATGGCCGCCAAACGGGCCCGGGAGAAACGCTTTGCTCGAATTGACGGCAAATCGGGAAAAACCACGCCGTTCTCATGCCCGAGCCGGCCCAAGCGCAACTTCATTCCAGAACCTTACCGGAGCCTTAATGCCGACACGGCGTCATCGGGGTTTGGTTTTGGCCTGATATTGGCCAAAGGCATGGCAGACAGGGGCGCGGACGGGCCCTAGAGTGGACGCGAAGCTGAGGAGTCGCCGGATGAATGTGGTACTAGCCAATCGCCCTGTCCTGCTGGAACGCGCCGCGGCGCTGGCAAGCGAGGACGCCGGCTTTGCCCAGTTCTTCCGGGCGGCCGTGCTGGCCACCGACAGCGAGGACCTGTCGCGGCAGGCGCCGGACCGGTTCGAGGCCATCCTGCGGCAGTCCTACGCGCATCTGCAGGCCTATGACGGCGCCGGCAGCCGCCTGAGCGTGACGCCGCCGGCCCAGCCGGGCGATCCGCTGGTGCTCGACATTGTCTCGCCGGACATGCCCTTCATTGTCGATAGCGCGCTGGCCGCGCTGCGGGCTGCCGGCGGCACGGTGCGGCTGTTTGCCCATCCGGTGGTGCGGCAGGCCAATGGGCAGGCGCTCAGCGTGCTGCATATCCACAGCGACCCGGTCAGCGACGTGCCGGCGCTGGTAGCGGAAATCGACAGCACGATGGGGGACGTGGCCCGGGCCGTGCAGGGCTGGCAGCCCATGCTGGAGCGGCTGCGCCGCAGCATTGCCGAGCTGGGCCGGCTCAAAGCCAGCCAGATCGATGAATCGCTGCGCTTTCTCGACTGGCTGGCCGAGCACAATTTTACGTTCCTGGGGATGCGGGAATATCGCATTGCCGGCGACGCGCTGGTGCCGGTGGCCGGCAGCGGGCTGGGCATGCTGACCGACCCCGAGGTCAAGGTGCTGCGCAGCGGGCCGACCTTTGTGGAATCAACGCCGCAGCACGCCGCCTTCATCGCTTCGGCCGAACCGCTGCTGGTGACCAAGGCCAATGTGCGGGCGCGGGTTCACCGGCGCCAGCACATGGATTATGTGGGCATCAAGATCTATGACGGCGCCGACCAGGCGGTGGGCGAGCTGCGCATTGTGGGCCTGTTCACGGCGCAGGCGCTGGCGACGCCGCATACCGACGTGCCGATCATAAGGCGCAAGATTGCCGAGGTGATGCGCAAATCGGGCGTGGACCCGATCGGCCATGACGGCCGTGCGCTGCTGAGCGCGCTCGACTCCTATCCGCGCGACGAGTTGTTCCAGATCGGCGTCGACCAGCTGTTCGAATTCGCCACCGCCATTGCCGCACTTTACGACCGGCCGCGCGTGCGGGTGCTGCCGCGCATCGATCGGTTCGACAATTTCGTCTCCATCCTGGTCTATGTGCCGCGCGACCGCTATGACGGCGCCGCCCGCGAGCGCATCACGGCCTATCTGGCCGAGGTCTATGACGGCCGCGTCTCGGCCTTTTATCCGCACTTCCCCGAGGGGGAACTGGTGCGGGTGCATGCCATTATCGGCCGGGTGGGCGGGAAAACGCCACAGCCCAGCCGCCATGAGCTCGAAGCCCGGGTCGATGCGCTGACCAGCAATTTCGGCGACCTGCTGATGGCCACGGCCGAGGATCCGGCGACAATCAGCGACTACCGCATGGCGTTTTCGGCGGCCTACCAGTCGCGCAATTCTGCCGAGGTCGCGCATGGCGATATCGCCGTGTTGCGGGAACTGGGCGACAGCACCCGGGTCGCGATCAAGCTGCGCGAGCGCGTGGGGGGCGACGGGGCGCTGGGGCTCAAATTCTACCACCGCGAGCACGCCATTCCGCTGAGTGACCGGGTGCCGATGATCGAGGCCTTCGGCTTCCGCGTGATCGACGAGCGCACCTATACGATCAACCCGCGTGACGGGGTGACGCGCTATCTGCATGACATGGTGCTGGCGACCGCCGATGGCAGTTTTTTTGACATTGCGACCAATGGCAAGGCCGTGGAAGACGGCCTGCTGGCGGTGTGGGACGGGAAGGCCGAGAGCGACCAGCTCAATACGCTGGTGAGCCGAACCGCGCTGGGATGGACCGATGCCGCTCTGCTGCGGGCGCTGTCGCGCTATCTGCGACAGATCGGGATTTCCTATTCGCAGCGCTATATCGCCCAGGTGCTTGTGAACCAGCCGGCGGCGGCCGAAGGGCTGGTCGCCCTGTTCAATGCGCTGCACGATCCGGCCGAGAGTGACCGCGCGGCCAAGGCCGATGCGGCAAGGGCACGGATCGAAGCGGCGCTGGATGCCATGACCTCGCTGGACGAGGACACCATCGTGCGCCGCTACCTCAACCTGATGGAAGCGGCGGTGCGCAGCAATGCGTTCCAGCGCGATGGGCAGGGCAATCGCCTGCCGGCACTGGCGATCAAGTTCGACAGCGGCAGGGTGGACGGCATGGTGGCGCCGCGGCCCTATCGCGAGATTTCGGTCTATTCGCCGCGGGTCGAAGGCATCCATATGCGCTTTGGCGCGATTGCCCGCGGCGGGCTGCGCTGGTCGGACCGGCCGGAGGATTTCCGCACCGAGGTGCTGGGCCTGGTCAAGGCGCAGCAGGTCAAGAATGCCGTGATCGTGCCGGTCGGCGCCAAGGGCGGTTTCGTGCCCAAGCGCCTGGTGGCGGGGATGCCGCGCGAGGCGTTCCAGGCTGAGGGCGTGGCCAGCTACAAGATCTTTGTGGGGGCACTGCTCGACGTCACCGACAACCTGGTCGAGGGTGCCGTGGTGCCGCCGCGCGACATGGTGCGGTGCGATGGCGACGACCCCTATCTGGTGGTGGCCGCCGACAAGGGCACGGCGACCTTCTCGGACACGGCCAATGGCATTGCCACCGGCCGGGGCTACTGGCTGGGCGACGCCTTCGCCTCGGGCGGCTCGGCCGGCTATGATCACAAGAAGATGGGCATCACCGCGCGCGGCGGCTGGGAGGCGGTAAAGCGCCACTTCCGCGAAATGGACCGCGACATCCAGACCGAGCCCTTCACCGTGGCCGGCGTCGGCGACATGAGCGGTGACGTGTTCGGCAATGGTATGCTGCTCAGCCCGCAGACGCGGCTGGTAGCGGCCTTCGACCACCGCGACATCTTCATCGATCCGACGCCCGACGCGTCCACGAGCCTGGCGGAGCGGCTGCGGCTGTTCGCCCTGCCCCGCTCGAGCTGGCAGGATTACAATACGGCGCTGATTTCGCGCGGCGGCGGGGTGTTTTCGCGCAGCCTCAAAGCCATTCCGCTGACGCCCGAGATGAAGACCCTGCTTGGCCTGACCGTGGACAGCGCCACGCCGAGCGCAGTGATGACGGCGATCTTGAAGGCCGATGTCGACCTGCTGTGGTTCGGCGGCATCGGCACCTATATCCGCTCGGCGCTCGAAACCAATGCCGAGGTGGGCGACCGCGCCAATGACGGCATCCGCATCACCGGCACGGAAGTGCGCGCCAAGGTGGTGGGCGAAGGCGCCAATCTGGGGGTAACGCAGCGCGGGCGCGTGGACTATGCGCTCAAGGGCGGGCGCATCAATACCGACGCCATCGACAATTCGGCCGGGGTGAATTCGAGCGATCTCGAGGTCAATATCAAGATCGCGGTGGCGCCGCTGCTGGCCGACGGCACGCTGGATATCACGGCGCGCAATGCGTTCCTCGTGACCATGACCGACGAGGTGGCCGCGCTCTGCCTGCGCAACAACTATCTGCAGGGACTGGCGATCTCGCTGGCCGAGCGGGCGGGCCTGGCCGAACTGCCCGACCATCGCGAGCTGATCGCGGGGCTCGAAGTACGCGGCCTGCTGGACCGGACGGTGGAATTTTTGCCCAGCGAGACGGTGCTGGACACGCGCGCCACGACCGGCAAGGGACTGGTGCGGCCGGAGCTGGCAGTGATCCTGGCTTATGCCAAGCTGGTGCTCTATGCCGACCTGCTGGACGGGCATGACATGGACGACGTCTATCTGGCGGGTGAGCTCTATCGCTATTTCCCCGATACGCTGCACCGGGTTTATCCCGAGGCGGTGACACGGCACCGGCTGAAGCGCGAAGTCATCGCCACCGTGCTGGCCAATGCCATGATCAATCGCGGCGGCCCGGCCTTTGTCAGCGAGCTGACGGCGGCGACCAGCGCCAGCCCGGGGGAAGTGGCGCTGGCCTATGCCGCCACGCGCGACGCCTATGGGCTGACCGATCTCAATGCCGCGATCGACACGCTGGATACCGCGGTGGATGGCGCAGTGCAGCTAGGGCTTTATGCCGAGGTCATGGCACTGCTGCGGCAGGAGAGCCTGTGGTTCCTGCGCAATGCCGATGTGACGCAGGGGCTGAGCGGGCTGGTGGCCCGGCACGGGGCCGGCGTCACCGCCCTGCGCGCGATGATCGCCCATACCCTGCCCGCCTCGCTGGCCGAAGGTGTCGCGGCGACAGCGCAGGCGCTGGTGGACAAGGGCGTGCCCGAGACCATAGCGGAGCGCATCGCCGAGCTGCCGGTGCTGGGCTATGCCAGCGATATCGTGCTGGTGAGCGAGCGGGCCGGCGTTGCCGTGGGCGATGGCGCGGCGGCGTTTTTCGGGGTGTTCGAGGCGTTCTGGCTCTGGCCGGTGATCGCCCAGAGCCGGGCCCTGCTGCTCAACGACCGGTTCGACCGCATGGCGCTGGACCGGGCGCTGGCCAATCTCATGCGGGCGCAGCGCGACCTGACGGCCGATGTGCTCAAGGCCGCAGGCGCCACGGTGACCGCCAAGCTGGCGGACTGGCAGGCGCGGAACGCAGCGGGGATCGCGCGGACGGCCACGGCAGTGGCCGAACTGACGCAGGGCTCGCTGACCGTGTCGCGGCTGACGGTGGCGGCCGGGTTGATGGCCGATCTGGCGCAGGAATAGCCCGGACTCGCCCTGCCCCATCATGCCGGGGCGGGGCCGGCCTGGCCCTTCACGGCTTGCGAACAAAAGCAGAATAGACTCTTTTGGACCGGCAACCCAAAGGTGCCGATTCGTGCTTGCCAGCCCCCATTATCTTGACGTGCTCAACCCGGAGCAGCGCCGCGCCGTCGAGCATGGCACGGGCGAGGCGGCGCCCGGTCCGCTGCTGGTGATTGCCGGCGCCGGATCGGGCAAGACAAATACGCTGGCGCATCGGGTGGCGCATCTGATCGTGCAGGGCGCCGACCCCAGACGCATCCTGCTGATGACGTTTTCGCGGCGGGCGGCCATCGAGATGAGCCGGCGGGTGGAGCGCATTGCGGGCCAGGTGCTGGGCACCAGCGCCGGGACGGTGACTGACGCGCTGAGCTGGGCCGGGACCTTTCATGGCATCGGCGCGCGGCTGCTGCGCGAGCATTCCAGCCAGATCGGGTTGGACCCGGCCTTTACCATCCATGACCGCGAGGATTCGGCCGACCTGATGAACCTGGTGCGGCATGAGCTCAAACTCTCCGAGGCCAAGAGCCGCTTTCCCACCAAGGGCACGTGCCTTTCCATCTATTCGCGAGTGGTCAATGCGCAGGACGAGCTGGACGCGGTGCTCAAGGCCAGCTTTCCTTGGTGCGCCATGTGGGGTGCGGAGTTGCGCGAACTGTTCAGTGGCTATGTTGCGGCCAAGCAGAGCCAGAACGTGCTCGATTACGACGACCTGCTGCTCTACTGGGCCGGGATGATGGCCGAGCCGGCCATGGCGGCCGAGGTGGCGGCGCGCTTCGACCATGTCCTGGTCGATGAATATCAGGACACCAACAAGCTGCAATCCTCGGTGCTGCTGGCGCTGCGGCCGCAGGGGCATGGGCTGACGGTGGTAGGCGACGATGCGCAATCGATCTATTCGTTTCGGGCCGCGACGGTGCGCAATATCCTCGACTTTCCCGATGCCTTCACGCCGCCGGCCGCCATCGTGACGCTGGACCGCAATTACCGATCGACGCAGCCGATCTTGAGCGCGGCCAATGCGGTGATCGAGCTGGCCAGCGAGCGCTTTACCAAAAACCTGTGGACCGAGCGGCAGTCGGACGCCAAGCCGCTGCTGGTGACGGTGCGCGACGAGGCAGACCAGGCGCGCTATGTGGTGCACAAGGTGCTCGAGGCCCGCGAGGCCGGCATGACGCTCAAGAGCCAGGCGGTGCTGTTCCGCACATCGAGCCATGCCGGGCCGCTCGAAATCGAGCTGACGCGGCGCAATATCCCTTTCGTCAAATTCGGCGGGCTCAAATTCCTCGACGCGGCCCATATCAAGGACCTGCTGGCGGTGCTGCGCTGGGCGGAAAATCCGCGCGACCGGGTGGCGGGCTTTCGCGTGCTGCAATTGCTGCCAGGTGTCGGACCGGGCACGGCCGGACGGGTGCTGGACGCCATGGCCAGCGGGCCGGACCCGATCTGGGCGCTGGGGGAAATCCCGGTGCCGCCGCGGGCCGGCGAAAGCTGGGCTGGACTGGTTGAATTGATGAGGCGGCTGGCGCGGCGCGATGCCGGCTGGCCGGTGGAACTGGGCTATGCGCGGCTCTGGTATGAGCCGCTGCTGGAGCAGGCCTATGACGACGCCATGGTGCGGGTGCAGGACATTATCCAGCTCGAGCAGATCGCCGGGGGCTATCCGAGCCGCGAGCGCTTCCTGACCGAGCTGACGCTGGATCCGCCGGACGCCACCAGCGATCAGGCGGGCGTGCCGCTGCTGGACGAGGATTATCTCATCCTCTCGACCATCCATTCGGCCAAGGGGCAGGAATGGAAGGCGGTGCATGTGCTCAATGTGGTGGATGGCTGCATGCCGTCGGACCTGGGCACCGGCTCGACGCATGAACTGGAGGAGGAGCGGCGGCTGCTTTATGTGGCGATGACGCGGGCGCGCGACGAACTCAACCTGATCGTGCCGCAGCGGTTTTTCGTGACGCAGCAGGCCAAGCATGGCGACCGGCACCTTTATGCGCAGCGCAGCCGGTTCATTCCGCGCGCCATGGTGGGGCTGTTCGAGGATATATTGTGGCCGCCGGTGAGCCCGGCGCATATCGAGGGCCTGTCGCCGGCGCCGGTGCGGATGGATATTTCGGCGCAGATGCGGGGCATGTGGAAGTGACCCCATGCCAAAGTCGGATTGTGTAGCGGCCCGGGATGGGGAGAGTGAGGGCGTCCTTCTTCCATACAAAGAGCCGCTCATGACCACCCTTTCCGACTGGCTTGCTGCCCAGAATGTTGATCAAGGCCTGGCCTCGGTGATGACCACGATGGCGGCGGCGAGCGTCGAGATTGCCGGCGTGCTGCGGCAGGCGGCGATTACCGGGCAGACCGGGCTGGCCGGGCAGACCAATGTGCAGGGCGAGGACCAGAAGGCCCTCGACGTGATCTCAAACCACATTGTTTTGAATCACATAGGGCAGAACCCGCACATCTCGATTCTGATCTCCGAGGAACTGGACGAGCCGGTTCATCTGCAGAATCAGGGCGCCTATCTGGTGGCGACCGATCCGCTCGATGGCTCGTCGAACCTGGACGTCAATGTCACGGTGGGGACGATCTTTTCCATTCTCGATGCGCGCAAGGGGCTGCTGCAGCCCGGATCGGCGCAGCTGGGCGCGGGATACGCGGCCTATGGGCCGGCAACGAGCTTTGTCATTACCTTTGGGCCGGTAGCGGCGGCGTTCACGCTGGATGAGACCGGCGTGTTCGTGCTGACGACGGCGCAGCTCGGCGTGCCGGCCGCCTCGGCCGAATATGCCATTAACACGGCGCGGGAGCGGCTGTGGGACAGGGCAACCAAGGGCTATGTCGCCGAGAATGTGGCCGGGGAAACCGGGCCGGCCGGCAAGCGCTACAATATGCGCTGGGTCGGCTCGATGGTGGCCGATGTGCACCGGATTTTGATGCGGGGCGGGATATTCATGTATCCGCTCGACAGCGAGAACGCGGCCAAGGGCGGAAGGCTGCGCCTGCTCTATGAGGGCAATCCGATGGCGCTGCTGGTGCAGGCGGCGGGCGGCGCATCGACCACCGGGCAGCAGAGCGTGCTCGATGTGGTGCCCAGCGATATCCACCAGCGGGTGCCGGTCGTGCTGGGCTCGGCGGACGAGGTAAAACGGGTCGAGGCCTGGTACGCGAAGGGCTGAGGCGGTTTTCCAACGACAGGCAAATTGCAACGTTCTTGTTGGGACGCTATAGCTCGGTCCAGTTGAGGTGCCGGCCCCTGTGCGCCGGCCGGGAGCCATGATGACCGACGCGAGCCATACCCTGCCCAAGACCAATTCCAGCCCCTGGTCGAGCCGGCCGTTTCACCGGCAATATCTGATGCGGCAGGCCAATAACCTGTTCGACTTCTTCGAGGGGCCCTCGCTCAACCCCAAGGGCGGGTTCTTCGAGCTCGACGATGACGGCATGCCGCTCAATGAAGACAATGCGGTGCGGCAGATCCATGTCACCACGCGCATGGTGCACTGCGCCGCCATTGGCAGCCTGATCGGCCGCCCCGGCTCGGGCGAACTGCTCGACCATGGCATGGCCTATATCTGGGACAAGCATCGCGATGCCAAGCATGGCGGCTATGTCTGGGGCGTCGACGACAATGGCGTCACCGATGGCTCCAAGCAGGCCTATGGCCATGCCTTCGTGCTGCTGGCCGCGTCGAGCGCCAAGCTGGTGGGGCATCCCCTGGCGGACCAGATGATTGCCGACGTCACGGCAGTGATCAATGCGCGGTTCTGGGACGAGAACGTCGGCGCAATGCGCGACGAATATAGCCAGGACTGGGCGACGCTTTTGCCCTATCGCGGGCAGAACGCCAATATGCACATGACCGAAGCGCTGATGGCCGCCTTCGAGGCGACCGGTGACCGCGCCTATCTGAGCAAGGCCGAGCGGATTGCCGAGCTGATCATTGCCAAGCATGCGGTCCAGCTCGGGCACCGGGTGGCCGAGCATTTCGACGCCAACTGGGCGCTCGACAAGCATTATGAGGGCAATGAGATGTTCCGGCCCTCGGGCACGACGCCCGGGCACTGGCTGGAATGGTCGCGGCTGCTGATGCAGCTGTGGATCCTGGGCGACAAACGGCTGAGCTGGCTGACCGATGCGGCGCGGAACCTGTTCCGCCAGTCGATCGAGCTGGGCTGGGATCACCAGCATGGCGGCTTTTTCTATACGCTGGACTGGGACAACAAGCCGATCATGCGCGAGAAGCTGTGGTGGCCGGTGAGCGAAGCGATCGGCGCTGCGGCGTTCCTGAGCGCCTATGACCGGGACGACTATTTCCAGATCTGGTACCGCAAGCTCTGGGACTATGCAGAGAACCACGTCATCGACCATGCGCGCGGCGGCTGGATGAGCGAGCTGACCGAGGATCTGACTCCGACCTCGCGGCTGTTTGTCGGCAAGCCGGACATCTATCACGCGCTGCAGGCCTGCCTGATCCCGCTCTATCCGGCGACGGGGAGCCTGACCGCGGCGATCATCGCGGCCGACCACACGGTCAAGCAGCACCACTAGGCAGCAGCAGTCGGTTGCCACGGTCAGGCGCGGCGCGTACATCAACGGCACAGCTGAGAGGCCCTGCCATGTCGCGTCCTGACCGCCTGCCTGCCCAATTGCCGCGCCATCTGGTGGAGCGCGCCGTTGCCGCCGCGCTGGAGGAAGATCTGGGCCTGGCGGGGGATCTCACCAGCCAGGCGACACTGACCCCGACAGCGCAGGCGACTGCGAGTCTATCGGCGCGCGAAGGCGGCGTGATTGCCGGGCTGGACCTGGCGGCGGCGGCGTTCCGGCTGGTGGGCGACGGGGTGGTGTTCACGCCGCTGGTGGCCGATGGCGACAGCATTGGCGTCGGTGGCGTGGTGGCGACGGTGACGGGCCCTGCCCGGCTGGTGATGTCGGCCGAACGGGTGGCGCTGAACTTCCTCAACCACCTCAGCGGCATCGCGACGCTGACGCGGACCTATGTGGATGCCGTGGCCGGAACGGGCGCGCAGATCTGCGATACACGCAAGACGACGCCGGGCCTGCGGGCCTTCGAGAAGTATGCGGTGCGCTGCGGCGGCGGCGCCAATCACCGCTATGCGCTCGATGATGCCATCCTGATCAAGGACAACCATATCGCCGTGGCGGGGAGCGTGGCGGCTGCCTATTCTGCAGCCGCAGCCTTTGCCGGGCACCTGGTGGCGATCGAGATCGAGGTACAGAACCTGGCCGAGCTGGAAGAGGCGCTAGCGGCCGGCGCCCGTGTCATCCTGCTCGACAATATGGACAATGACCTGCTGCGCCAGGCGGTGGCGATCAATGCCGGGCGGGCCAGGCTCGAGGCCTCGGGCGGGGTGCGGCTGGAGCGGGTGCGCTCGATCGGGGAAACCGGCGTGGATTATATCTCGACCAGCCAGATCACCATGGCGGCCCAGCCGCTCGATCTGGGGCTCGATGTCGAGTTCGAGCAGCCAGCATGACCCAAGTGCAGGCGCTAACCGCGCTGGCGCTGGAGGCGGCCATAGCGGCGGCGCAGGCGATCCTGGCGGTCTATGCCCGGCCGATCAATGCCGTGGCCAAGGGCGATGGCTCGCCGGTGACCGAAGCCGACCAGGCGGCCGAGGCGATCATCCTGCAATACCTTGCGCCCAGCGGCATTCCGGTGCTGGCCGAGGAAAGCGTGGCGGCGGGGATCATCCCAGACCTGGGCGCACGCTATTTCGTCGTCGATCCGCTCGACGGCACCAAGGAATTCATCAAGCGCAATGGCGAGTTCACCGTCAATATTGCGCTGGTCGAGCATGGAGTGCCGGTGATGGGGGTGGTGCTGGCGCCGGTCAGCGGCGAGGCCTTTGTCGGCGATGCGCGCGGCGCCTCTGTCTGCGACACGGCCTCGGGCAGCGTCCGCAATACGCAGTCCATCACGGTCTCGAACCGGCCGGCCCTGCGCGTCGTCGCTAGCCGCTCGCATGGTCATGCCGCCCTGGCGCAACTTTGCGCCGCGCTCGACATCAGGAGCGATGTATCGGTGGGCTCGTCGCTGAAATTCTGCCTGCTGGCGCGCGGCGATGCCGAGCTTTACCCCCGCTTTACCCCGACCTGTGACTGGGACACCGCTGCCGGCCAGGCAGTGCTAGAAGCCGCAGGCGGGGCGGTGCTGACGCTGGACGGGGAACGCCTGCGCTATGGCACAGGCCGGCCGGGCTTTCTCAATCCCTATTTCGTAGCCGCCGCCAATCTGGCGCTGGCGCAGCGGGCGGCCAGGGAAATGGCCGGTATTCTGGGCTGAAGCGCGAGCCATGCAACCTGGTCTTAACTGATCTGAGCAAACAGCTGCGCCGTAGAACTTGCACGATTCACGGCTGACATATAATGAACCGGCATATATCGGCTCGGCATATGCCCTCGGAGCGCGTGCATGAACGTCAGAACACTGTGCCTTTCCGTCCTCTATGAGGGCGAATCCACCGGTTATGAAATTCGGCGCCAATGCGTCGAAGGCGAGTGCTCATACTTCATCGAGGCGAGCTTTGGCTCGATCTATCCTGCCCTGGCCAAGCTGGAAGAAGACAAGCTGGTCACCAGCCGCACCGAGCAGCAGGACGGCAAGCCGGCCAAGAAAATCTATTCGATCACCGAGGCGGGTCGCGAGGAATTTGCGCAGCAGCTGGCACAGCCGCTGGGCAATGACATGTTCCGCAGCCCCTTCCTGCTGTTTGCCCGCTTCGCCCATATTCTGCCGCGCGAGCTGGTAGAGGCGCGGGCCAATGAATTCCTGCAGGAGCGGGTCGACAAACTCAAGCATCTCGAAGAGGCAACGGCCAAGCGTAGCTGCAATGCAGCAGACGATTGGGTCATCAATTACGGACGTGCCATTATGGCGCTTGCTGAACAGCACATGCGCACCCATATGCACGAACTGATCACATTAGCGCGAGCCGAAGCGGCTAAAGACGCGGCTGAGTAAAGGGGCGACTTCTCTATGCGTGCATTATTTTCTTACGGTATTGCCTTGGTGATCCTGCTTTTTGCAGGCGTGTGGCTGGCTACGGGTACCCTGGTCATGGGTGGCAGCGGCCCCGGCGAGGGCGAAAAGCCCATCATTTCCATTATCGAGGGCGAGGAGCACGGGCCGATCGCCACGCAACTGGCCAATGCCGGCGTGCTGGCGCAGCATGAGCCCAGCACCGAGCTCGATCCGCACATGACCATCGCACAGCGCACCGAAGGCGAACATGGGGCCGATGCCGCCCTGCAGTCAGTTCGGACCTCCACCTATGTGGCGCAGCCGTTCAGCATCGAAGTGCCGCTGCGCGGCCGCACCCAGGCCAAGGCCTCCGTTGGCGCCGTGGCGGAGACCTCGGGCGTAGTCGACACGGTGCACGTGACCAAGGGTGATAATGTGGCGGCGGGCGACCTGCTGTGCACGCTTGACCAGGGCACGCGCGCTGCTGCCGTGGCCCAGGCCAAGGCCGGCATGGCGCAGGCAGAGGCGTCGCTGCAGCAGGCGCAGGCCGATTTCGACACCAATGCCGAACTGCGCGGCAAGGGCCTGGCGGCCGCCAATACCGCCCGCAGCGTCGAAGTCGCGCTGAGCTCGGCCAAGGCCGGCGTAACCTCGGCTGAGGCATCCCTCGAAAATGCCCAGGCCGAGCTCGACCGTACCGAAATCAAGGCCAAGGTGTCCGGCGTGGTGCAGGCGCCGCTGGCCGATGCCGGCGCGATGCTGGCCCAGGGTGCGCCCTGCGCCACCATCGTGCAGCTCGACCCCATGCTGTTCATCGGCCAGGTGCCGGAAGTGCGCATTGGCTTGGCCAAGCTGGGCCTGCCGGCCAAGATCACCACGATCACCGACCAGTCGGTCGACGGCAAGGTGACGTTCATCGCGTCAACAGCGGATACGGCCACACGGTCGTTCCCGGTGGAAATCGAAGTGCCCAATGCCAATGGCACCATTCGTGACGGCATCACTGCAACCGCCGTGGTCACTATGGGCTCCGCCCCGGCGCATCTGCTGCCGCAATCGAGCCTGACCCTCGACGCTGACGGCGTGCTGGGCGTGCAGGCCGTGGTCGACGGCGCGGTCAGCTTCATGCCGGTGCAGATCGCCAGCGATACTCGCGAGGGTGTGTGGGTTCTCGGACTGCCAGTATCGGTCGACATCATCACCGTCGGCCAGGAGTATGTCGTAGACGGCCAGGCGGTCGACGCCACCAATGTAACAGCGAGCTAAGCCATGCTGGATTTCATCGAACGCATCCTGCGGATGCCGCGTGTCGTGCTGACGGTCATGGTGCTGCTGCTCGGGGCAGGCTTCATGGCCTACAATACCCTCCCCAAGGAAAGCTTCCCGGCGATCGACATCCCGTATTTCTACGTGTCGGTCAGCCAGACCGGCGTGTCGCCACGCGATGCCGAGCAATTGCTGGCCAAGCCGATCGAGGACCGGATCAAGGAAATCGACGGGCTGGAGAACTATTCCTCCACCTCGACCACCGGCCATACCTCGGTTTTCCTCGAATTCAACGTCAGTGCGGACAAGGACAAGGCCCTGTCGGACGTACGGGCGGCACTGGACGGTGTCGCGTCCGAACTGCCGGACGATGCCACCGAGCCGACCGTTTCGGAAATCTCGTTCACCGACACCCCGGTCATTTCGGTTGCCGTCTATGGCACAGTGCCCGAGCGCGAGCTGGTGCGTCGTGCCAACGATCTCATGGACGAGCTCGAGACAATGCCCGACGTCCAGAGCGTCACCCTGTCGGGGTCGCGCGATGAAGTGCTCGAGGTCACGATCGATCTCAACCGGCTCGAAGCCTATGACCTGACCGCCAGCCAGCTGTTCGACGCCCTGGCCAAGAACAATATGGTGGTGCCCGGCGGTACGCTCGACACGGGCCAGGGCTCGTTCAACGTCAAGGTCCCCGGTCTGATCCAGAACGCCCAGGACGTCTATTCCCTGCCGCTCAAGACGGTGGGCGATACGGTCGTGACCTTTGGCGATGTGGCCACAGTCACAAGGACATTCGAAGACGCCACCGAATATGCCCAGGTGAACGGCCAGCCGGCCATTACGCTGGGCGTGTCCAAAAAGCTCGGCACCAACGTCATCGACGTCTCCGACGAGGTCCGCCGGATCACGAGCCAGTTCACCGCTGACTGGCCACAGGCCATCGAGACCAGCTTCCTGATCGATCAGGCCGACACGACCAAAGGCATGTTCCGCTCGCTCGAGGCCGCCGTGCTGACCGCCGTGGCGCTGGTGCTGATCACCTGTATCGCCACGTTGGGCTGGCGCGCCGCCATCATGATCGGCATGTCGATCCCGATCTCGTTCATGATCGCGTTCCTCGTGATCCAGATGCTGGGCATGACCATCAACATGATGATCATGTTCGGCCTGGTGCTGGCGGTGGGCGTGCTGGTGGACGACCCGATCGTGGTCGTGGAATATGCCGAGCGCAAGCTGCAGGAGGGCGTGCCCAAGCGGGAAGCCTTCATCATGGCGGCGCGCAAGATGTTCGTGCCGGTGGTTTCGGCCACCTTCACGACACTGGGCGCCTTTGTGCCGCTGCTGTTCTGGCCCGGCATTATCGGCAAGTTCATGAGCTACCTGCCAACGGTGGTGATCGTGGTGATGATCGCGTCGCTGGTTTCGGCGCTGATCTTCATGCCCATCATCGGCGCCTTCATCGCCTCGACCCATGTCGACGAGAAGGAAAAGGAAGCCGCCGACATCGTGATGTATGCCGACAAGTTCGACCCCCAGAAGGTCCGCGGCGTCACGGGCGTCTATGTGCGGACGATGGAGCATCTGATCCACCAGCCGGTCATCACGCTGGCGGTTGGTTTCGGCATCGTGGTCATGATGTTTGCTGCCTATATGATGAACCCGACGGGCACCGAGGCCTTCCCGGCTTCCGAACCTGAATTCGGCACGGTCAACGTCATCACCAGGGGCAATTACTCGCCCGTGGAAATTCGCGACATGCTGATCGAGGTGCAGACCGAGATCCTCCAGGTCGAAGGCATCCAGGACGTGATCATGAGCTTTGGCGGTGGCACGGGCGGCAGTGCGCCACCCGACACCATCGGCTCGTTCAACCTGCAGCTGATGCCCTATGCCGAGCGCGTCAAGGCAGCCGAGATCTTCGAGAATATCCGCACCCGCGTGGCTGATATCTCGGGGCTGGAAGTGCAGATTGCCGCCCAGGAGAATGGTCCGCCAGCCGGCAAGGCCATCAACCTGCGCGTCGAGGGCACGGTCTATGACGACATTGCGCCGGCCGTGGCCAAGCTGCGTGACTATATCGAAAACGATCTTGGCAACACGATCGACGTCGAAGACGGGCGCCCTGCCCCCGGCATCGACTGGGAGATCACCATCGACCGCGAGGCTGCAGCCAAGTACGGCATCGGCGTGCGTGAGCTGAGCCCCTATGTCCAGCTGGTAACCTCAGGCGTGAAACTGGGTACCTACCGCCCCGATGACGGCGGCGACGAGCTCGATATCCGGGTCCGTCTGCCGCAGAGCGAGCGCACCTTTGACGCGCTCGACTCCCTGCGGGTCGTGACCAGCCAGGGCCTGGTGCCGGTTGGCAACTTCATCGACCGCACGGCCGTGCCCAAGGTCGGCAACATCGCCCGGCGCAATGGCGTCTATGCTATGACGGTGGCGGCCAATCTGGAAGAGGGCTTTGCCTCGCAGGACAAGATCGAGCAGATCAAGGCCTGGCAGGCCGAGCAGGAATGGCCGGCCAGCGTCGAGATCGTCTATGGCGGCGCCGCCGAACAGGTGGACGATACCAATGCCTTCATCGTCTCGGCCTTCGGCGCGGCGATGTTCCTGATCTTCCTGATCCTGCTGCTCGAATATAACAGCTTCTATCAGGTGCTGGTGACGCTCTCGACGGTGATCATGTCACTGGCCGGTGTGCTGCTGGGCATGCTGGTCACCGGGATGAGTTTCTCGGCGATCATGACAGGTCTGGGTATCGTGGCTTTGGCGGGTATCGTGGTGAAGAACGGCATCGTGCTGATCGACACCTATAACCACTATAACCGCGACGAGCATGTCGAGCCGGTCAAGGCCATGCTGATCACCATCAGCCAGCGGGTACGCCCGGTGCTGCTGACAGCCATGGTGACGGGCCTGGGCGTGATCCCGATGGCGATGAATATCGAGTTCGACTTCATCCGCCGCGAGATCGTGGTGGGCGGCATTGCCGGCTCGTGGTTCATCCATCTCAGCGCCGCGCTGGTCTCGGGCCTGTTCGTCTCCACAGCGCTGACCCTGGTCATGGTGCCGGTCATGGTGGTGGCGCCGACGGTGATGGGCGGGCAGATCAAGTGGCTGGCCGGGCAGTTCATGCGCCTCGTGCGCTTCCTGACCGGTCGCGGTGGCCAGCCCGCAATGGCGGTGCCGGCCGGGTTCGACGGCATGGCCGTGGAAATCCCCGCCGATGCCGATGGCGCCAAGCGCTATATCGTCAGCCCCGATGCCGGACTGGTGGAAAAGGAAGAAAAGGGCGTGACCGTGGTCAGCCGCCCCGAAGCCGCCGAATAGAACTTGCCTCCAAAGCAAGAAAGGCCCGCAGCGATGCGGGCCTTTTTTTGTTGTAGCACCTAGACTTGCCAAATTAGCTGAAATAGCTATTTTAAGGATTAGCTATTTTAGCTGACAGGAGACCGCACGTGGCCAACATCACCGCGACAGATGCCAAGAACAAGTTTGGCCAAGTGCTCGAAATGGCGCAGGCAGAACCGGTTCGCATCCAGAAGAACGGGCGCGACGTCGCGGTTGTGATGTCGCCCGAGCAATATGCAGCGCTGGTTGTCCAAAGTGGTGCGCCAAAGGTTCGGCCCGTGGTGGAGACATTGATGGCGCGAAGCATTGAGCGACGGAAATCGCTGTACGAAGCGCTCGCCAAGTAACGCCTCATGCACAGCTATCTGACGCTGGATGAAGTACTGCGCATGCATGCGATACTGCTGGAGGCCTTTGGTGGCGCGCCGGGCGTCCGTGATGCAGGACTGGTTGAGTCCGCACTGCTTCGCCCGCAGACCGGCTATTATGCGGACCTGATCGAGGAAGCGGCGGCGCTCTGGGAGAGCATGGCGATGAACCATGGATTCATCGATGGCAACAAGCGCGTTGCGTTTGCCAGCGTCGAACTGTTCCTGCAGATGAATGGGGTGGACATTGCCGCAGGCAACGAAGAGCTTGAGCACTTCATTTACAGCAATCTCGAAGCCGGCACGTTCAGTAAGGACGTACTGGAAGCGTGGCTACACGCGCATGTGGAGCCGCTTACCTGACACCTGGCTGCTGAAACTTGATGTCGCCCCCCGCCCTATTCGGCGGCGGGCTTGCCGCGCTTGACGAAGCCGTCGGGGTCGTTGGCGGTTTGCAGCAGCTTTTCCTCGGCCTCGGTGGCTTCGCGCTGGCGGTTCCACATCTGGGCGTAGAGGCCTTCCTTGGCCAGCAGGTCGAGATGGTTGCCGCGCTCGGCGACCACGCCTTCGCGCAGCACCAGAATCTCGTCGGCATTGACCACGGTGGAGAGGCGGTGGGCGATGACCACGGTGGTGCGGTTCTGCGAGACCACGTCGAGGGCCGACTGGATGTCGCGCTCGGTCTTGGTGTCGAGGGCCGAGGTTGCCTCGTCCAGGATGAGGATGGACGGCGCCTTGAGGATGGTCCGGGCAATGGCGACGCGCTGCTTTTCGCCGCCGGAAAGCTTGAGGCCGCGCTCGCCCACGGGGGTGTCATAGGCCTTGGGCAGGGTTTCGATGAAGGGGCCGACCTGGGCCATGGCCGCGGCCGCACGGACTTCCTCGGCCGAGGCGCCGGGACGGCCATATTCGATATTGTAGCCGATGGTGTCGTTGAACAGCACGGTATCCTGGGGAACCATGCCGATGGCCGAGCGCAGGCTTTCCTGGGTGACGTCGCGCAGATCCTGGCCATCGATGGTGATGGCACCGCCGGTGACGTCGTAGAAGCGATAGAGCAGGCGCGAGATGGTGGACTTGCCGGCGCCGGTGGGGCCGACAATGGCCACGGTCTTGCCGGCCGGAACCTCAAAGCTCACGCCCTTGAGGATGGCGCGATCGGGATCGTAGGAGAAGGTGACATTGTCGAAACGGATGACCGGACCGGTAATGACCAGGGGCTTTGCCGTCGGCTTGTCTTCGATCTCGGGGTTCTGGTCGAGCAGCTTGAACATCTCTTCGATGTCCGTCAGGCCCTGGCGCAGTTCGCGATAGACGAAGCCGATGAAGTTGAGGGGGCGGTAGATCTGCATCAGGAAGGTGTTGAGCAGGACGAAATCGCCCAGCGTCAACCGGCCGGCCAGCACGCCATTGATGGCCATGATGGCGATGACGAGGAAGCCGCCGTAGAAGATCAGCGCCTGGCCGAAGTTGAGGAAGCCCAAAGAGGTCCAGATGCGGATGGCGGAGCGCTCATAGCCAGCCATCGAGGCGTCGTAACGATCGGCCTCCATCTTCTCGTTGGCGAAATACTTCACCGTCTCGAAGTTGAGCAGGCTGTCGATGGCCTTGCCATTGGCGTCGGTATCGGACTCGTTCATGTCGCGGCGAATGGCGATGCGCCAGTTGGAGGCCTTGACCGTGAAATAGAGGTAGGCCCAGATCGTCACCACCAGCACGCCGAGATAACTGAAGCCGAACATCCAGACGAAGATGATCGCGGTGATGATGAATTCGACGATGGTGGGCAGGATATTGAGCATCGTGAAGCGCACGATGGTCTCGATGCCCTTGGTACCGCGCTCGATGACGCGGCTGAGGCCGCCGGTACGGCGGGCGAGATGGAAGCGCAGCGACAGGCGATGCAGGTGGTGGAAGGTGCGCAGCGCCAGCTTGCGCACGGCGTTCTGGCCGACGCTGGCAAACAGCACGTCGCGCAGCTGCTGGAAGCCGGCATCGACGATATTGCCGACGACATAGGCGATCACCAGCACGATGGGAACGGCGAGGCCGAGGATAACGGCGCCATTGGGCGCCGAGCCATCGAGGCTGTCGATAATGCCCTTATAGGCAAAGGGAATGAGGGTGGTGGCGACCTTGCTCAGCAGCAGCGCGGCGATGGCCAGGAGCACACGCAGGCGCAGATCGGGCCGGTCGTCCGGCCACATATAGGTCCACAGATTGGCAATAGTGGCCAAGACGGAAGCGTCGTCCGCGTTGACGGACGGCTTCTTGTCAGCATTGTCGGATGACATCAGGCGGGTTCCGCTTCCAATTGGGGGATGGCCGGGGCGAGGCCCGCCAGCATGCCGGAATAGGCCGAGCCCAGGGCAGCCAGACGATCATGCTGGACTATATAGCAATTGCGGGTGCCACGGGGCTTGCGCTCGATCAGGCCGGCATCAAGCAGCACCTTGATGTGCTGGCTGACGGTGGACTGGGCCAGGGTCAGCGATTCCGTCACATCGGCGCAACAACACTCGCCGCGCTCCTGCCGGGAAATGATGCGCAGGATGTTGAGGCGCACCGGGTGGCCGAGCGCCCGCATGATGGTGGCAATATCGTCGTCTTGCATGGCGTGCACTGAGTTTATCGGCATATTGCGATATATGGGAGCATAAGCCGAAATAATCAATGGCCCGCCGCATGGCGGGCCATGTTGTACTCAGTTGCCTGTGCCTTCGGGGAGATTGAAGACCTGTCCGGGATAGATCCGGTCGGGATTGCGGATCTGGCCGGTATTGGCTTCGTAGATGGTGGTGTACTTGATGCCCTCGCCATAGACGCGGCGGGCGATGGTCCAGAGATTGTCACCACGACGGATGATGGCCTTGCCGGCGGCAAAGCGCTGGTCATCGACATTGCCGACTGACACCGCGACCATGGTGGGCACCTCGGCCTCGGCCACGGCAGGCGCAGCGGGAGCGTCCGCTGGCGGCGCAGCGGCCTCGGCGACCGCGACGGGCGTCTCGGGCGCCGGCAGGTCGATGGAGAAATCGACTTCCGCGCGGGCGATCACGTCGCTGCTGCCGGTTGGCAGCATATCGACGCGCACGCGCTGATTGGCCTTGTTGAGCACCTTGCCGACCTCGATCAGCCAGCGACCGCCCTCGACCGCCGCGTCGGCGATGAACACGTCATCGACATAGAGCCGGATCGTGGTGCCGTCGGCGCCGCTGCCGGCGAAGAAGGAGCGGTCACCCTCGACCTCGACCGCATCGATGGTCGGCAAGCCGGCATCGGCAGCAAGCGGGGCAGCTGGCGCGGCCGGGGCAGCCGGATCGGCGGCAGCGACAGCCATGGCGGGCTCGACCGGCTGTGGGGCTGGCTGCGGCGCTGGCTGTGGTGCTGCGGCTGCGGCGGCAGCGACTGGCTCCGCCACAGGCTCGGACGGCGCGGCTGGGGCCGGTACAGCGGGTGCTGGTGCTGGTGCGGCTGCGGGCGCCGTCGGCGCCACTACAGCGGTGGTCACGGCAGGTTCAACAGGCTTTGCCGCCGTTGGCGCTGGCGCCACGGGGGCCGGCGCGGCTGGCGCTGGCTTGGTGACGGGGGTTGGTGTCGCTGCCGGCGCGGCCGTGGCCGCAGCCGTCTGCAGCGGTGCTGCGGGCGCGGCACTGGGCAGGCCCTGCAGCACCTGGCTGGCGGCCCCCGGCGTGCTGGCAACCACCAGCGGTTCGCTGGTCTTGTCCTCGTTGATGGCGACGACGAAGGATTCGGGGGCCAGACCCTGCTTGCCGGTTTCACCCAGGGTGATCTCGGCGCCGCCAGGGGCGATGCGGACGTCGGGGACGAAGACCCAGTCGCCGCTCGAGGCGACGGTGGTCTTGCCCAGCAGGATGCCATTGGCAAACACTTCGATCTCGCTGCCCGGCGTGCCGCTGCCGGCAATCACCACCGAGCCATCGGGCTCGGCGCGCAGCAGGCCAAAGCTGGCGGCGACCAGGCTGTCGGGCGCGGCCAGAGCAGCGGCGGCGGCAGCATCATTGGGGACGATGTCGAGCTCAGGCTCGACCAGTGCCACTTCGGCATCCGGCGCGGCAGGCGCCATGGGTTCGGCCGGCGTGGTCACCGCTTCGACCTGGGTCGGGGTGGCGCTGGCCGGCAGCAGGCCGGCATCACGCATCTTGCCCTGCAGGCACTGGCCCATGCCATCGGCGGCGCTGAAACAGCTGACCACGCTCGGCCCCGCCAGCACGCCCAGGATGACCACGATGGTGGCTGCGGCAGCGCCAAGGGCCAGCGCCAGCGGATTGCGCGTGGCTGGCTTGGGAGCGGGTAGCTTGGGAGCTGAATCGGCCAGTTTGTCCTCCCGGACCGTTGTGACGGCAACGCCGTCCGGTTTTACAAGCTGAGCTCAAGTGCCCGCAGGGCTTTGAGTCTTGAGCAACTTGTAGGTGATCGATTCATACAGAGCTTCAAAGGAAGCATCAATGATATTGGGCGAGACGCCGATGGTGTACCAGCGTTCCCCACTGCCATCGCGACTTTCCACCAGCACACGGGTGACCGCGCCCGTGCCGCCGTCCAGAATACGCACCTTGAAGTCGACCAGTTCGAGATCTTCGATTCGCGACGAATACTTGCCAAGATCCTTGCGCAGGGCCAGATCGAGGGCATTGACGGGGCCATTGCCCTCGGCGACGGACATCAGGACTTCACCCTCGACGCGGATCTTGACCACCGCCTCTGTGACGGTGATCTCGTCGCCCTGGGCATTGTGGCGGCGCTCGACGGAGGCCCGATAGGTGTCGACATCGAAGTAATTGGGCAGCGTGCCGAGCACGCGATGGGCCAGAATTGCAAAGGAAGCGTCGGCGCCGTCATAGGAATAGCCGCGCGATTCGCGGTCCTTGACGGTGGCGAGCAGCTTTTCGAGCCGGTCATCATCCTTGGCCAGGACAATGCCGTGCCGCGCCAGGGCGGTCAGCAGATTGGACTTGCCGGCCTGCTGGCTGACCATGATGGCGCGCTCATTGCCGACGCTTTCGGGCGGCACATGCTCGTAGCTGGAAAAATCCTTGAGCAGCGCCGAGGCATGGATGCCGGCCTTGGTGGCAAAGGCGGAGGCGCCGACATAGGGCGCCTGGCGCAGCGGCGCCCGGTTGAGCCGATCATCGAAGGCGCGCGAGATCTGGGTGAGCCGGCCCAGGCTCTCGGCGCTGATGGACGTCTCGAAGCGGGTGGCAAAGGCCGGCTTGAGCATCAGCGTGGGAATGATGGTGATCAGATTGGCATTGCCGCAGCGCTCGCCGATGCCATTGAGCGTGCCCTGGATCTGGCGCACGCCGGCCTCGACAGCGGCCAGGGTATTGGCGACGGCCTGGCCAGTATCATCATGGGCATGGATGCCCAGATGGGTGCCCGGCGCGACGGCCATCACGGCCGTGACGATGTCGCTGATCTCGCTGGGCATGGTGCCGCCATTGGTGTCGCACAGCACGACCCAGCGGGCACCGGCATCGAGCGCCGTGCGCACGGTGGCCAGGGCATAGTCGGGATTGGCCTTGAAGCCATCAAAGAAGTGCTCGCAATCGACCAGGGCTTCCTTGTCGGCGGCGACGGCTGCCGCGACGCTGTCACGCAGATTGTCGAGATTGTCCTCCAGTGGGATTTCCAGCGCCGTGGTGACCTGATGGTCCCAGGCCTTGGCGACAAAGCACACGGCACTGGCCGCCGAATTGAGCAGGCCCTGCACGCCCGGATCATTGGCGGCGGAGCGCCCTGCCCGCTTGGTCATGCCGAAGGCGGTGAAGATGGCGCGGCGGGTGCGGGGCGTATCAAAGAATTCGGTATCGACCGGGTTGGCGCCGGGATAGCCGCCCTCGATATAGTCGACGCCCAGTTCGTCGAGCAGGCGGCAGATGGAAATCTTGTCCTCGAGCGAGAACTCGATGCCGGCCGTCTGCGCGCCATCGCGCAGGGTGGTGTCGAAAAGATAGAGGCGCTCTTTGGTCATGAAATCTACTCGAACCTTAGTCGGAACTCACGCGGGCCAGTGATCGGTATCGTGGTCGGGATGCTGGTGGCTGGAGGCCTTGATGGCGGCGGCCCAGTCGGCGCTGTCGCCATCCTCGGTGCGGCCGTTATCGGGCGCGGCGACGAGCTCGGCGAACCAGGGCATGCGGCCCTCGATGCCCTCGTGGCCGCGCGGGCGGACCTGATCAGGGTGATCGAGCGAGCCGATGGTCAGGCTGGTATGGGCGGCGGTGACGTCGCGATAGTAGAGCGGGGTGCCGCATTTGCTGCAGAAGCCGCGTTCGACCGATTGCGAGCTCATGAAGCCGGTGGGGGCGCCGCGGGTCCAGACCAGGGTGGCATTGTCGGCGCCGACCAGAGCCTCAAAATAATTGCCCACGGCCTTCTGGCACATGCGGCAATGGCAGAGATGGGCGCTGTCGAGGCGCAATACGGCGTGATAGCGCACGGCGCCGCACTGGCAGCCGCCGCTCATGGTCAGGGTCTTTGGGGTTTCATTCATCGAGGGTTCTCCGCTGGTGGCCAGTCATCGGTGTCGTGATCGGGGTGCTGATTGGAATGGATGCCGGCCAGGAAGGCGCTCCATTCGTCGTTGGCCTCGGCCCGGACCGGCAGGCTGGTGAGACCATCGAAAAAGGGCAGCTTGTCGGCGAGGTTGACCTGGATCTGCGGCGCGACGACGGCTGGATCGTCAAAGGCGCCGATGGCCAGTTCGAGGCCGAATCGGGTTTCATAGGCCAGCGGCGTGCCGCAATCGCCGCAAAAGGCGCGGCGGGCGGCATTGGAGGACTGGAACCATTTGGGCGCGCCGCGGGTCCAGGTGGCGTTATGGGCGGTGGCCAGCGGGCCGAAGAAACCGCCAAAGGCCTTCTGGCACATGCGGCAATGGCATATCGACGGGCGGCCCAGCCGGGTCACCCGGAAGCGCACTGCGCCGCACTGGCAGCCGCCGGTATGGGCGTCGATTTTGGTGGTCATCGTTTGATCTCCCACTTGGTCTGGCGGGCGCCGGCTTCGTCCTTGTAGTCGAGCAGGGCAATGCCCTGGTCGGCCAGCTCGGTGCGGATGGCGTCAGCCTTGGCGAAGTCCTTGCCGTTGAGGGCGGCGAGGCGGGCGGCGATTGCGGCGGCCAGGTGCGGCGGCTCGTCGGCGTTCTGATCCGAGAGCAAGAGGGTGTCCTGGCCAAAGCCGAGGAAACGCAATGTTGCCGCCAGGCAATGCCGTGCCGGTGCACCATCGTCGCGATTGGCCTTTTTGGCGATCAGATCGAGGGCAACCCCGGCACGGTGAAAGCCTAGATCGTCTGCCAGTTCGCGGGTGACTGAGGGATCCGGGCCATCGCTATCGGCCAATGCGGCGCCTTGCGCGGCGCGCTGCCAGTCACGCAGTTTGGCTTCCGCCTCTTCCAGCCGCTTGATCGAAAAGTCGATGGGCTCGCGGTAATGCGTCATCAGCATGGCCAGGCGCAGGACTTCGCCGGGCCATTTGCGGCCGCCGAATTTTTCGGTTTCGAGCAGGTCGTTGATGGTGATGAAATTGCCCAGGCTCTTGGACATTTTCTGGCCTTCGACCTGCAGGAAGCCGTTGTGCATCCAGATATTGGCCATGGCGTGGGTGCCATGGGCGCAGCGGGATTGGGCGATTTCGTTTTCGTGGTGCGGAAAGATGAGATCGAGCCCGCCGCCATGGATGTCGAAGGCATGCGGGTGCTCGTGGGCGGCGGGGGAAAGCCGGTCCTGGATTTCGTCCCAGAGATAGCGCTCGCTCATGGCCGAGCATTCGATATGCCAGCCGGGGCGACCCCGGCCCCAGGGGCTGTCCCAGCCGGGTTCATGATCGGCCGACTGTTTCCACAGCACGAAATCGGCGGGGTTGCGCTTGTGCGCCTCGACGGCAATGCGGGCGCCGGCCAGGTTGTCATCGAGATTGCGGCCCGACAGGGCGCCGTAATCGGGCATGGACTTGACGTCGAACAGCACTTCGCCGTCTGCGACATAGGCATGGCCGCGCTGAACCAGGCTGGCGATCAGCGCCTGCATCTGGTCGATATTGTCGGTGGCGCGCGGCTGGACCGTGGGGTCGAGGCAGCCGAGGGCGCGGGCATCGGCGATGAACTGGGTTTCGGTCTTTTCGGTGACCTTGCGGATGGCCTCGTTGAGCGGCAGATCGGGGAAATCGCGCAGCGCGCGGGCGTTGATCTTGTCGTCGACGTCGGTGATGTTGCGGACATAGGTGACGTGCTCGGCGCCATAGAGGTGGCGCAGCAGGCGGAACAGCACGTCAAAGACGATGACCGGGCGGGCATTGCCGATATGGGCGAAGTCATAGACCGTGGGGCCGCAGACATAGACGCGCACGTTTGCCGGATCGATGGGGACAAAGTCCACCTTTTCCCGGGTCAAGGTATTATAGAGCTTGAGCTGCGGCGTGGTCATAGGGTCCGTCCTGGCCATGCGAAAATGCGCTGGCAGACGGCTCTTCAGGGATCAGGATATCAGGATGAAGAAGACCGCGCCGCCAACGAGTGGTTAGCAGGTAATAATGCAGCGGTTAATCAGAATGATCGAGGTCTTCATGCCTGCATGATTGGCTGCGGCAGCCGGGAAAATCAAGCAGAAAGAAAAAAGGCGGCCCCGCCGGGCCGCCAATCGCTTTGGAGGCGAAGGAAACTATTTCAGGCGGTACTGCTCATGGCAGGTGCCGCAGGTGGCGCCAATGGCCTTGAGTGCGGCGCCATAGGCGGTGGCATCGCCGGTTTCGGCTGCGGCCAGGCCAGCCGTTGCAGCGGCCTTGCCGGTATCGATGATAGCGGTGAAGCCAGCCCAGTCCTGCCAGATGGCGGGCGAAGCCTTGCTGTCGCCGGTGATCGAGCCTTCGGGGAAGACAGCGGCCATATTGGTGAAATTGTCGAGCAGGGTCTGCATGGCCGCGCTGGCTTCAGCGCCGGTCAGCGCCCCGGCGGCCTTGAGCGTGGCGCCGTTGCTCTTCATCAGGACCTCGCGTGCGGCGACCGCAGCCTCGGGCGTGGTGGGCGCGACGAACGCGTCCTGCGCGAAACTGGCGACAGCGCCAAGTGTCATGAACCCGGCAAGCGTCAGCGCAGTGATCTTCTTCAGCAACATAAACGGCCCCCATTGCGCCCTTGCAATTGGGGCAACAATTACATGGGGTTGTGACGGCCCCAATGCTCACACGGTAATGTTATCGGCCGGCCGGACTGGCGATGACCACGGTCTGGACGATGTCGCCAAAGACCGACTGGGCGTCGAGCATGGCGCCGATGCGCACCACGTCATCGGGCTTGAGGAAGGGCGTGCGGGCGCGGCCGAATTTGAGCTTTTCGACGGTGCGGGCCTCGGCAATGCAGGCAAAGCCGATGCCGTCGCGCTTGATGGGCAGGCTTTCGTCGTGCCGATTGGAGACGGTGCCGCCGCCGATGATAGTGCCGGCCCCCAGGCTGCGGGTGCGGGCGGCCTCGACGATGAGGTCAGCGAAATCGAAATGCATGTCGGTGCCGGCATTGGGCTGGCCGAACAGGGTGCCATTGACCTCGACGCGGACCGGCAGATGCAGGCGGTTGTCGCGCCAGGCCCCGCCCAGGCTGTCGGGGGTGCAGACCATGGGGGCAAAGGCGGTGGCGGGCTTGGCATGGAAGAAGCCGAAGCCGTTCTGCAGGTCATCAAGCACCAGGCGTCGCAGCGAGACATCGTTGCAGACGGTGACCAGGCGAATCGCCGCGGCGGCCTGCTCGCGGGTGGCGGACATGGGCACGGCGCCGATAATGACGGCCACCTCCGCCTCGAAATCGACGGCCAGATCGGGATCGGTGGCCAGGATGGGGGATATGGGGGCGGACAGCGAATCAGAGCCGCCTTGGTAAAGCAGCGGCCTTGTGGACTGCAATTGCTCGTCCTTGCTGCCCTTGAGGCTGCGAACACGCTCGAGATGGCTGAGATAGCCCGAGCCGTCGATCCACTGGTAGGCGCGCGGCAGTGGCGCCAAAGCCATTGAGGGATCAAAGACTTGGCCGGCAATGGCTCCGGCCTCGAGCTGATCGGCAAGGGCATTCAGCTGGGGCACCAGCGCGGCCCAGTCGTCGAGCGCCGCCTGCAGGCTGGGGGCGATGCGGCCGGCCGAGACGAAACGGGTCATGTCGGTCGAGACCACGACAAGTTGACCATCCGGGCGACCGTTTTTCAGCGTTGCAAGCTTCATGGAGACGCATTCCCTCGCTGGTGTGTCCGCGCAGCGCTACCACGACGCGGGGGCTGTCACTATACTGTTGCCATGGGTCCTAGCGTTGTCTTAAGGCCCAGTTGCGGCGCGCCGGGCGCCAGTGGATTTTGATGATTTTTTTCAGCAGCAACGGCGTCCGCGCCCTCGTCCTTCTGGCCTTGGCCGCCGTGTGCACCATGCTCGACGTCCAGATCGCCTATGCGCAGTCGGCGCAGTGTTCGCGGCTGGAAAGCGCCCTGCAGCAGTTCGACCGCAATGGCGACTTCCGCCAGATGGGCGGCAATTCACAGGCGGCGCGGCAGGCGCAGCGCGATGTCCAGAGCATGGAAAGCCGCTATGTGCGGGATGGTTGCAATGACGCCGCCAAGGCCGGCGTGCAGCTGACCGACCAGTGCCGGCAGATCGGCCGGGAAGTGTTGCGGCTGCGCGAGGTCGCTGCCGGCATCTCCCAGCAGGTCGACACCGCCAACGCGGTGGCCGGCCAGCGCGAGGCGATCCTGCAGGAAATGGCCCGCTTTGGCTGCGGCGACGACAACGGCTCGAGCGCCGGCTTCACCAATGACCGGCAGAACCTGTTCGACCGCATTTTCGGCACGACCTCGGAAGGCGACTTTTCCAACGGCCAGATGATCGATGGCGGCGATTACTGGGGCTATCAGGGCTACCAGACGGTGCGTACGGTCTGCGTGCGCCTGAGCGACGGCTATTTCTGGCCCATCAGCTACGCGACGCTGACCGACTACGTGGCCAATGATGCGGCGACCTGCCAGCAGAGCTGCCCGACCACGCCGGTTGAGCTCTATTTCTATGACAATCCGGGCCAGGAGCCCGAGCAGATGCGCAACCAGTATGGCGCGCCCTATACGGCGCTGCCGACGGCCTTTGCCTATCGCACCACGCTCGACACCAGCCCGAGCGCCAGCTGCAAGGTGGCGCCGCAGTCGGACGGCTCGATCAGCATGGCCGAACGCGAAGATGGCAGCACACGGGCGATGATCGAGGTGGCCGGGGTGAGCTTTCCCATGCCGCTGCGCGATCCGCGTGGCGCCGTACCGGTGCCCGCCGCCGTGGCGGTCGCCGTGGCACCGCTGCAGACCGCGACGCTGCTCGACATCCCCCTGCCCCGTCCGCGCCCTGCCGGCCCGGGCGAAACGCTCGTGACACGGCCCGCCGATCAGACGGCGGTCGAAAGCCAGTTGCGGCTGGTGCAGTTCGGCGACAAGGTGGTCAGGGTAGTCGGGCCAGACACGCCATACGCCCAACCAGTGGAAGCAGGGACTTAAGCTCTGGACCATCGTGGCGCCCGGTCAGGGCCAGGCGCAGCGGCAGAAACAGTGCCTTGCCCTTGCGGCCGGTGGCGCCTTTGAGCGCGCCGGTCCACTCGCCCCAGGTCTCCACGGTCCAGGGTTCGGCCGGCAGCAGCGCCTTGGCGAGCTTGAGGAAATCGCGGTCCTCGTCAGCAATGACCGGCTCGACCGGGCCGGTCACGAGACGGGCCAGGTCGGTCATGTCCGTGAATTTGGTGAGATTGTCGCGCAGTGACAGCCAAATGGCTTCGCCTTCAAGGCCCAGGCTGGTCAGCCGCGGCAGCGCCTGGGCATAGCTCATGGCGTGCAGCAGGCGGGCATTGAGGTTGTCGAGCTCGACCGGATCAAAACGCGCCGGGCCATGTGAAATCATGGAAAAATCGAGCCGCTCGGCAATCTCATCGAGCGAGGCATAAGCCTCGATGGGCAGGCTGGTGCCGGTGATCGCCGCCATGATGGCAATGGCCAGGGGCTCGTAGCCCTCGTCGCGGAAATCGGCGATGGACTGGCTGCCCAGGCGCTTGGAAAAGCCCTGCCCTTGGGAGTCGGTCAGCAGGTTGTGATGGGCAAAGGTGGGAATCGTGCCACCCAAAGCCTCGATGATCTCGATCTGCGTGCCGGTATTGGAGACATGGTCCTCGCCGCGGATGACGTGGCTGATGGCCAGGTCGATATCGTCAACCACCGAGGGCAAAGTGTAGAGATAGGAGCCGTCCTCGCGCACCAGCACGGGATCGGACATCGACGCCGTATTGACGGTCTGGGGGCCCTTGATCAGGTCGTCGAACTGCACCGGCCTGCCGTCGAGTTTGAAACGCCAATGCGGCTTGCGGCCCTCGGCCTCAAGCTTGGCGCGATCCTCGTCCGTCAGCTTGAGCGCAGCGCGGTCGTAGAGGGGCGGCTTGCCAAGAGCGCGGGCACGGGCGCGGCGCCGATCGAGCTCGTCGGCGGTTTCGTAGCAGGGGTAGAGGCGGCCATCTGCGATCAGCTGGTCACGCGCGGCGTCATAGAGGTCGGTGCGCTCGGACTGGCGGACCAGCAGGTCGGGGGTGACGCCCAGCCAGGCCAGATCGACTTCGATGCCGTCGGCAAAGTCGCGGGTGGACCGCGCCAGATCGGTGTCATCCATGCGCAGGATGTATTTGCCGCCGCTGCGTTTGGCGAAAAACCAGTTGAGCAGAGCCGGACGGGCATTGCCCAGGTGAATGCGGCCGGTGGGGGACGGCGCCCAGCGTACAATGGTCATCCGATGGTGTGATCCTTGTAGCCATTGGTGATGGGATATTTGCGGCCCATGCCGAAGGCTTTCGGCGTGAGCTTGGGGCCAGGCGCGGACTGGCGGCGCTTGTATTCGGCGATATTGATCAGGCGTTCGATGCGCTGCACCAAAGCGGCGTCATGACCCTGGGCGACGATCTCGGCCAGCGACAGCTCGTCCTCGACGACACCCTTGAGAATGGCGTCGAGCACCGGATAAGGCGGCAGGCTGTCCTGGTCTTTCTGATCGGGGCGCAGTTCGGCCGATGGCGCCTTGTCGATAATGGCCTGGGGAATGACCTCGCCGGAGGGACCGTGGCAATCGCCGGGGACGTGGCTGTTGCGCCAGGCGGCCAGGCGATAGACCTCCATCTTGAACATGTCCTTGAGCGGGTTGTAGCCGCCATTCATGTCGCCATAGATGGTGGCGTAGCCCACGCCCATTTCGCTCTTGTTGCCGGTGGTCAGCAGCATGGAGCCCAGCTTGTTGGAGACCGCCATGAGCATGACGCCGCGCATGCGCGACTGGATGTTTTCCTCGGCCAGGTCGGCGGGACGATTGTCGAAGATCGGGGCCAGTTCGACCAGCGCATCGTCCACAGGATTGCCGATGGAGACCACGTCGTAACGGATGCCGAGCTTTTGCGCACAGGCCTTGGCGTCGACGAGGCTGGCCTCGGACGTATAGCGATAGGGCAGCATGATGGCGTGGACATTGTCGGCGCCCAGGGCATCCACCGCCATGGCGGCCACGACGGCGCTGTCGATACCGCCCGAAAGGCCGAGCACGACCTGCTTGAAGCCGTTCTTGCGGACATAGTCGCGCAGGCCCAGCACGCAGGCCAACCACGGCGCTTCATCGGTGGTGGTCAGCTCGGTCACTGCGCCATCGGCACAGGTCCAGCCATTGTCGCCGCGCACCCAGTCCGAGACGATGAAATCCTCGGCAAAGGACTTGCCCTGGAAGACCAGGCGATTGCCCGGCTCGATGGCAAAGGAGGCGCCGTCAAAGACGATCTCGTCCTGGCCGCCGACCTGGTTGAGATAGAGCATGGGCACGTCGTCCTCGGCGACGCGGGCGCGCACCAGTTCCTTGCGGATATGCTGCTTGTTGGTCCAATAGGGCGAGCCATTGGGGCAGAGCATGATCTCGGCGCCGCGCATGGCCAGGTGCTCGCAGACCGAGGGGTGCCAGATATCCTCGCAGATGGGGATGCCGATGGGCACGCCCTTGATGGTCACCGGGGTGGCCAGCGGGCCGGCGGTGAAATAGCGCTTTTCGTAGAACACGTCGGAATTGGGCAGTTCGCGCTTGAAGCGGGTGGCGATTATGGCGCCCTGCTCGGCCACGATGACCGCATTGTGCAGCCCGACCTTATCCCACCACACGGTGGGCAGGACCAGCACCACATCGGTGCCGGCGGTGTCGGCAGCCAGGTCGCGCGCGGCCTGCATGGCGTCGCGGATGAACTGCGGCTTGAACAGCAGATCGTCGGGGAAATAGCCGGTGAGGAACAGCTCGGTGAACATCAGGATGTCCGCCTTGGCGGCCACAGCATCGGCCAGGGCGGCGCGGGCGAGCGCCAGATTGCCCGTCAGGTCGCCGACCTTGGGATTGAGCTGGGCGAGCGCAATGCGGAGGCGGTCTGTCACGATGAATCTGCCCGTTGGCTGAGAGGGTTCGGGCGCCGCGACAACCTGGTGCCGGAACGCGAGCAAGACTTATCCGCTCGCCCCATGCAGGGCAAGCGCACAAGGCCGGCCGGCGCAGCGACTTGGGCTAGAAGCGACCGGTTGCCTCGAACAGCGCGCCATAGCGGAAGATGCGCGCGAAATTGCTAGGCAGGCTGAGCGTGGACACATTGGTCCCGCCGGTGCGGGAGGAAAATTGAGCCTCAAGCTGGCCTTCGACATACCAGGCGCGACCGCCGACCCGCAGGGTCAGGTTCTTGGTGGGATGAAAGCCGACCAGGCCCTCGGCCATGACGCCATAGCCGCGACCGCTCAGCGTGGTGGGTGCGCGTTCCTGATAGGTGTTGCCACCGAAGTCGAAGCCGGTTGGCGAGCTGCCGCCCAGCGTGCCCGAGACATGGGCATAGGGAATGGCAGCGACTTCGCCCTGCAGGTCGAACATGTCGAAATCGGCCTGGCCCTTGACGCCCAGGCGTAGCGCATGGATGTCCAGATTATCCCTGGCGGCGGTGAACGAGGTAGGATTGCCGCCGTCGAAGGTGGCGCCAACCTGGCCCGAGCCAATGTCCGGAGCGTCCTTCCAGTACTGGTAGCCGATGAAGCCGCCAAAGGCAGCGCCGTCGCGCATGTCGCCGGCGGGCAGCCAGCCGAAATCGCTGCCGGCATAGCCAATGGTGGAATTGCGACCGATCGCGCCTGAGGCGGACGGCGTGATGGCATAGGTGCCGGTGGTGGACAGACCAATGCCGGCCTTGCCGCTCAGATAGGTCTGGGTCGAGAGATCCTCGATCTTGCCGTGCAGCTCGCCGATATGGGTCTGGTCGCGGGTGGAGACGCCGACATTGCCCAGCGGTCCGGTAAAGCTGGCATCCTGCTCACCCCAGGACAGCCAGTAACGGGTGCCGAATTCGAAGCGCAGGTCACTGTCTGGGTTCTGCCAGCCATGCGGATAGGCGGGGCGAATGTCCGGATAATCGGCTGCCAGGACCGGCGCCGCACTCAGCAGGGCCAGGCCTGCAAGGGCGCCTTGGAGGGAGCGCATCATGATTTTCTCCAGTCTAACAGTGACTTGCTACAGACAAAAGCTATGCAGGTTCAGGGTTAACACGCCGCTAAAACCGAATTGGCAATTTGGTAAGGCAATGGGCAGAAACTGGATCACGATTGCGGAAATGCGTATCCAGGCCGCAACCGGTGGGGCGCTGACGAGTTGCCCCTAGCCAGAAGATAAAAGTGACCAAGAGTTTTATCCATGACGTGCAGAATATTGGTGGTTGAGGACGAGATCTTCGTAGCCACGGAAATCGAACATGTGATCGAGGAAATGGGCTTCATCCCGGTAGGGATTGCGGCCGAGCAGCGCTCTGCCCTGGCCCTGGCCAGCCAAGCCGATGTTGCCCTCGTCGATCTCAACCTGCGCGATGGCGCCACCGGCATCAATATCGGCCGTATCCTGGCGCAGACGCATGGCGTTACCGTGATGTTCATGACCGCCAATCCGGCCCAGCTGGGTGACGGGGTCCCCGGTACGATCGGCGTGCTGCCCAAGCCGGTCACCGACCAGGACCTGCGCGACGCTGTGAACTATATCGTTGCCCGCCGCCGGGCCGCCGATGCCGCCCCGCCGCGCCGGCTGCGCCTGTTCGGCCAGTCCGACACGTTCGACATGGTGCAGGGCTAGCCCTGCAGCTTTGCTGACCGGGTGAGCGCATCACCCGGCAGGTCGATCTCGACGCGCAACCCATCCTCATCCCAGAACCGTTCCAGCTGCCCCCGCAGCTGACCCTGCACGCTCAGCTCGATGACGCGCGTGCCGAAGCCGCCAGTCTTGCCGCCGGTCACTGCCGGACCGCCCGCTTCCTTCCAGGCCAGGTGATAGCGCCCGTCCGCATGGCGCGTGCCGGTCAGGACGACACTCCCCGTCCCTACCGACAAAGCCCCATATTTGGCGGCATTGGTGGCCAGCTCGTGAAACAGCAGAGCCAGCGGCGTCGCCGCGCCGTCGTCGATCACCGCATCATCGCCGACGAACTGCACGCGGGCAAATTCGGCTGACTGGTAGGGCTGCATCAGCCGCGCGATCAGGGCCCGCAAGGAGGTCTGGCTGGTGGTGGGCAGGGAGTCGTTGCTGTGCGGGCGGACGAAATCGTGCGCCTCGCCCAAGGCATGGATGCGCTGGCGCAGTTCATCGGCAAAGGGCTTGAGCTCGGGCCGGCTGCGGGCCGATAGCCCTACAATGCCGGTCAGCACGGCAAAGATGTTCTTGATGCGGTGGCTGAGTTCCTGGGACACCAGTTCGCGCTCGGCGGCGGCCAGCTTGGCAGCGTGGATATCGGTGCAGGTGCCGATCCAGCGGACAATGGCGCCGGCGGCATCGCGCATGGGCAAAGCCAGGCCGAGCGTCCAGCGATAGGTGCCCGAATGGTGGCGCAGACGATACTCGATCTCGTAGGGCTCGCCGGTTTGCAGCGAATGCCGCCAGACCGTATGAGCGCGCTCCTGGTCATCGGGGTGGAACATGCCGTTCCAGCCTTCGCCATCGGTTGAGCCGACCGGCACGCCGGTGAACTCGTACCAGCGGGCATTGTAATAGTCGTGATTGCCGTCCGGCAGGGTCGACCACACCATTTGCGGCATGGCATCGGCCAGGGTGCGGAAGCGCAGTTCGCTCTCGGCCAGCGCCTCGGTGATGCGGCGCTGGTCGGTGATGTCGACCAGCACGCCGGGGAAGCGCTGGATCGCGCCCTCGCTGTTGAAGCGCGGCCGGCCCGAGGCTGCCACCCAGCGGACAATGCCTTCGCGGCTCATGACGCGATATTCCGAGCGGAAGGTGGCGCGGTCACGAATGGATGCGGCAATTTCCTCACCGACGCGGACGGCGTCATCGGGATAGATGGCGGCGAGAAAGTCCTTGATCGGCACGCCCAGGCCGGCCTTGAGCGGATCAAGGTTGAACAGATCGGCAAAGCGGTCGTCGGCCGTTACCGTATCTGCCGGAACGTCCCAATCCCAGGTGCCCACCAGGCCCGAGCCGCTCAGGGCCAGTGACAGGCGCTCCTCGCTGCGGGCCAAAGCGCGCTTGGCCAGGATCTGGTCGGTCGTTTCAATGACCACGCAAATGCCGGCTATGGGCAGGCCGTCCTCATCCAGCACGGGGCTGTAATGCAGATCGAGCCAGCTGGTCTCGGGCTGGCCGTGGCGATCGAGCACCAGTTCCTGGTCCTTGAGGGTGACGGTCTCGCCGCGCATGCAGCGGTCGACCTTGTCGGCATTGAACTCGGCAGCCTCGGGCCAGGCCTGAACAGCGGGCATGCCAAAAATGGCCGGGTGGCGGTTGCCCGAAAACCGCGCATAGCCGTGATTGTAGACCAGGATGCCCTGCCAGCCGATGAGCATGGCCATGGGCGTGGAGGCCGCCATCATGACCCGGACGGCGCCCTTGAGGCTTTCGGGCCAAGTGTTGATCGGGCCAAGCGGATTGGCGGCCCAGTCATAGTCATTGAGCAGCTTGAGGGTCGGGTCTTGGTGCAGGCGCGCCCGGGTCTCGGGGGTCGAAGCGGGAAACAGGGATCTGGGCATGCACGCTCTCTCGGCCTCAACGACAGCAGGTCACCTGGAAACCCGGGCCCGCACGTTCCTGCTCAAACGCCGCGCGGGCCGATCCGTTCAGCGGCGCCGGGGCTTTATTTGCTGGCGACAGCGCTCTGCGGCAGCGGCTTCTGGGCATGGACTTCCTCGGCGACGAGGAAGGCCAGCTCCAGCGCCTGGCTGGCATTGAGACGCGGGTCACAATAGGTGTGGTAACGATCCGACAGGGAGGCCTCGGTGACCGCTGAAACGCCGCCGACGCATTCGGTGACGTCGTCGCCGGTCATTTCGATATGCACGCCGCCGGCATAGGTGCCCATGTCGCGGTGCACCTCAAAGAAGCTCTTCACTTCCGACAGGACCTTGTCGAAAGGCCGCGTCTTGTAGCCGGTGGAGGCCTTGATGGTATTGCCGTGCATGGGATCGGAGCACCAGACCACGGTGCGCCCTGCCTTCTTCACCGTCTCGATATGCCGCGGCAGGTGGTCATTGACCTTGTCGGCGCCATAGCGGGAAATCAGGGTGATGCGGCCCGCCTCGTCGGTGGGGTTGAGCCGGTCGAGCAGGCGCAGCAGATCGTCGCTCGACAGCGAAGGACCGCACTTGATGCCGATGGGGTTCTTGATGCCGGCGAAATATTCGACATGGGCAGCGTCGGGCTGGCGGGTGCGATCGCCGATCCACAGCATGTGGCCTGAGGTGGCGTACCAGTCATTGGAGATGGAATCGCGCCGCGTCAGCGCCTGTTCATAGCCGAGCAGGAGCGCCTCGTGGCTGGTGTAGAAGCTGGTCTGCTTGAGGGCGGGGGTATTTTCCGGGGTCAGGCCCAGCGCACCCATGAAGGTGATGGCGTCGTCGATCTTGCGCGCCACTTCCTCATAGCGCGGATACCAGTTGGAGCCCTTCATGAAGCCCACGGTCCATTCGTGGATGCGGGTCAGCTCGGCATAGCCGCCCATGGAAAAGGCGCGCAGCAGGTTGAGCGTGGCGGCGGACTGGCGATAGGCCTGCAGCATGCGGTCGGGATCGGGAACGCGCGAGGCCGCGTTGAAGTCGATGGCGTTGATGATGTCGCCGCGATAGCTCGGCAGTTCGACGCCATCGATGATTTCGGTGTCGGAAGAGCGCGGCTTGGCGAACTGGCCGGCGACGCGACCGACCTTGACCACGGGCTTGGAGGCGCCATGGGTCAGCACCACCGCCATCTGCAGGAAGACGCGGAAGAAGTCACGGATATGGTCGGCGCCGTGCTCGGCAAAGCTCTCTGCGCAGTCGCCGCCCTGCAGCAGGAAGGCCTCGCCGCGCGACACGGCCGCGAGACGGGCCTTGAGATCGCGCGCCTCGCCGGCAAAGACCAGCGGCGGGAAGGTGGCGAGCTGCCGCTCGGCCTCGACCACGGCCGCCTGATCGGGATAGGCCGGCACCTGGGAAATCGGCTTTGCGCGCCAGCTATCGGGGGTCCAGGTGGTCATATCGGGTCTCGCTGACGCAGTTGGGAGTGCTGCGGGCGGAATACCAAGGCTGGCAGCGGGCGACAAGGATAATCGGGGCGGGACGCCGCTTCCTCTCCCGTTCACGGGAGAGGGGGACCACGCGCAGCGCGGTGGAGAGGGGAGCAAGGCGTTCGGGAAGGTGGTTAGGCGGATCGGCACCATGGTGCAAGCGGCTCCCCCCTCCACCGCCTATTGGCGGTCCCCCTCCCCCGCAGGCGGGGGAGGACTGCTGACTGCGGGGGCGGTGGCGGGCCCGGGGCTAGCCGCCGATCTTCTTGCCGTTGCGATAGGTGTAGCTTGGCGCCTTGAAGGTCACCAGTTCTTCGGCGGCCGAGGGGTGCAGGGCGATGGTACGGTCGAAATCGGCCTTGGTGGCGCCCATGCCGGTGGCGATGGCTACCAGCTGGATCATTTCGGCGGCGCCGGGCCCGAGGATATGCACGCCCAGGACCTTGCCACCGTCCTTGCGGGTGATGAGCTTGAGCACCATGCGGCCGGTGCGGCTGGAGAGCGTGTTCATCATCGGGCGGAAGCGGGAGACATAGACGTCGATGTCCTCCAGCATGGCCGCTTCGGGCTCGGTGAGGCCGACGACGCCGATTTCCGGCTCGGCAAAGACGGCAGTAGGGATCTCGGAATGGTCGACCGCCATGGGATTGTTGTTGAACACCGTCTCGGCGAAATACCAGCCCTCGCGAATGGCGACCGGGGTCAAAGCGGCGCGGCCGGTGACATCACCCACGGCATAGATCGAGGGCACCGAGGTCTGCGAAAAGGCGTCGACCGCCACCGTGCCATTGGCCTGCAGCCGGACGCCCGCCGCCTCGAGGCCCAGGCCGTCGACATTGGCCGAGCGGCCGGTGGCAAACATCACGGCACCATAGGGCGCGGTGACGCCGTCGCTGAAGGTGGCGTCGATATCGCTGCCGGAACGCGCCAGGGCAGCAATGGTCTTTTGATAGATGAGCTTGATGCCGCGCTCGATGAGGCCGGCTTCGAGACCCTTGCGCATGTCGTAGTCAAAACCGCGCAGCAGGGCGTCGCCGCGATAGACGATGGTGGTGTGCACGCCCAGGCCGGCAAAGATGGTGGCAAATTCCACCGCTATATAGCCGCCGCCCTCAATGAGGATGGAATGCGGCAGCGCCGGCAGATCGAAGGCCTCGTTGGAGGTAATGCCCAGCTCGGCGCCGGGGATGGCGGGAACGAACGGACGACCGCCGGTGGCGACGAGGATGTATTTCGCGCTCAGTTCGCGATCCTGGCCGAGCAGGCGGACAGTGTTGGGGCCGGCGACCACCGCACGGTCACGGATGATCTCGACGCCGGGCTTTTCCAGATTGGCCACATAGGCGGCCTCGAGCCGGGTGATCTCCTTTTCCTTGTTGGCCACCAGAGTGGGCCAATCAAAGCTTGCATCGACCTGCCAGCCGAAACTGGCGGCGACGTCAAACAGATCATTGAAGCGGCTGGCATAGACATAGAGCTTCTTGGGGACGCAACCGCGGATGACGCAGGTACCGCCGACTCGGAATTCCTCGACGATGGCAACTTTGGCGCCATAGGTCGCGGCCATGCGCGCCGCCCGCACGCCGCCCGAGCCCGCGCCGATGACGACCAGATCGTAAGAATTGCTCATGGGAGGCTCCAGGGGCCGAGGTTACATCGGCAACCACCGATGAATATAGGTCGCGCATCGCACAAAAAAAGACCCCGCACAAGGCGGGGTCACTGATGCCGGCAGGGGGCAGAAGCCTAGAGCTCGATGCCCTTGGCGCGCAGATTGGCCCGCACCTTGGCGAAAAATTCGGGGCGCACATTGTTGGTGAAAACCTGCATGACGGTCTGCAGTTCGGAATTCACCTCGGTATTGGCCTGAGCCAGCTTCTGGCCAGTGGGGGAGCTGTAGAAGGTGACGATCTCCTGCAGTTCCTCGATGGTGAAGCGGGCCGCATAGACGCGGGCAAACTGGTCGAGCAGCTCACTCTTGCGGCTGCGGAATTCCTCGAGCACTTCGCCGACCGTGGTGTTGGCCTGTTCGCTCAGTTCGGGGTTTTGCTGGACGATCTGGCGCATGGTGCCGATGCCGATCTCGACCATGGTGATCTCGAAGATCGAGGCCCGGTCGGTGAGATCGATATACTGGCGGGCCAGAGCCAGCTGCTCGGGCGGCAGTTCCTGGGCGGTGGCGGAACCAGACAGCGTCATCAGGGCGACGCTTGCCGTTACTGCCACCAGCGCCTTGAGGCGCATCATTACACCGGTCATTGTCGAACCACCCATCTTGTCGATACCCTTATCAATTGCCGCTCGTGAGCGTTCTTACGCCATCGGGAGCCGCCACATAAGCCGTCTTGCACATTTTCAGGAACAGCCCGTGCTGCACAACGCCGGCGATGTCGAGCAAGTCGGTCGATAGCGCTTCTGGCTGCGAAATGCGGCCAAAAAATGCATCCAGAATGAGATGGCCGCCATCGGTGACGAAGCTGTCGCCCGCTGCGGTCTGGCGCAGGCGCAGCTCACCGGCGCAGCCATGGGCAGTACACACTGCCGCGACGGCGCGGCGCGTGGCGCCCAGGCCAAAGCGGTTGACCTCGATGGGCAGCGGGAAACGCCCCAGCGTCTCGACCAGCTTGGTATGGTCAGCAATGACGATCATGGCGTCGGAGGCTGCGGCGACGATCTTTTCGCGCAGCAGCGCGCCACCGCCGCCCTTGATCAGGTTGAGGTGGGTATCGATCTCGTCGGCGCCATCAATGGTGATGTCGAGCCGGTCGAGCGTGTCGAGATCGGAGAGCGGAATATTGAGCGCCGCGGCCTGTCGGGCGGTCGCCTCGGATGTGGGCACACAGAGGCAGTCAAAACCGGCCGCGACCTGCTCGCCGAGCAGCTCGACGAAGTGCCGCGCCGTGGAGCCGGTGCCCAGGCCCAGGCGCATGCCGGGACGAACCTGGGTCAGGGCCATGGCGGCCGCCTGCCGCTTGAGTTGCTCGATGTCCATCACGCCTCTCCTGCCGAAGTGGTGCCATTGCAGGGCATAAAGCGGGAGTCAATGGGCACCGCACCGCACGATCACGACTTGGTGAACGAAAACTGTAACCACCTGGCAACACAATTTTGCCATGCTTGGGCAAGTGCGGCGAAATTGCGGGGCAAACCTCTTTTCGCTGAAGTTCAAAGCGCGTAAGCAACGTCAATTGTTGACGCGCGAATCGACCGTTCGTCATTACTTGCAGAGGCCAAGTCTAGAAGATGATCAAGTTCAAGTCTGCGATAGTGATGGTGCTGTCGCTCGTTCTGTCGGCCGCCAGCGTGGCACCCAGCATGGCTGCGATTGCCTATGATCCGGACACAGCCACCTGGGTGGAAGCGTCCACACTGCAAAAGCCCGCCCGCAGCGGCAGCGTGATCCGCAAGGAGATCGTCGACTACACCTCCAGCTACAAGCCCGGCACGATTGTCATCGAGACCGACGAGCGCCGCCTCTATCTGGTGATGGAAGACGGCAAGGCGATGAAGTATGGCGTCGGCGTCGGCCGCGACGGCTTCACCTGGTCGGGCACGCACCGCATCACCCGCAAGGCCGAGTGGCCAGGCTGGACCCCACCACCGCAGATGCGCAAGCGGGTCCCCGACCTGCCCGCCTACATGCCCGGTGGCCCGGACAATCCGCTGGGCGCACGCGCCCTCTATATCGGCTCGACCCTCTACCGCGTACATGGCACGTCCGAGCCCCGCTCGATCGGCCTGGCCGTCTCGTCGGGCTGCATCCGCCTCACCAATGAAGACGTGGCCGACCTCTATGAGCGCGTCAGTGTCGGCGCCCAGATCGTGGTCAATCACTGATCGGGACTGCCAGCAGGCCATCAAATGCCAAAGGGTCGCCGCGAGGCGGCCCTTTTTGTTGCGGCGTGGCTTTGAAAATCATGCCCGGGCGACTAGTCTGGTGCCATGACCAGTTCTTTGCCCCCTGCCCGTCCCCTCATCGACCGCTATGGTCGGCACATTTCCTATCTGCGCATTTCGGTGACGGACCGCTGCGATTTCCGCTGCGTCTATTGCATGGCCGAGGACATGACCTTCCTGCCCAAGCGGGAAGTGCTCAGCTTTGAGGAAATCGAGAGCATTGCCGGCGCCTTCATCGATCGCGGCGCGACCCGCATCCGGCTGACCGGCGGCGAACCGCTGGTGCGGCGCGATATCATGGACCTGGTGCGCACGCTGGGCAGCCGGATCGGCCAGGGGCTGGACGAGCTGACCCTGACCACCAATGGCAGCCAGCTGGCCAAGCATGCGGCGGGGCTGGCCGAAGCCGGTGTCAAGCGGATCAATGTGTCGCTCGACACGCTGGACGAGGCCCGTTTTGCCGCCATTACCCGGCGCGGGCGGCTGGGCGATGTGCTGGCCGGGATCGCGGCGGCGCAGGCAGAGGGCCTGGCCATCAAGATCAATATGGTGGCGATGGCGGGGGTCAATGACGACGAAATCGAACCGATGATGGCCTGGGCACATGGCCGCGACATGGGCCTGACGCTGATCGAGGGCATGCCGCTGGGCGAGGTCGGCATCGACCGGGTCGACAGCTACCTGCCGCTGCGGCAGCTGCATGACCAGCTGGCGCGCCGCTACACGCTGGAAAAGCTCGACAAGAAGACCGGCGGGCCGGCGCGCTATGTGCATGTGGCCGAAACCGGGGGCGTCCTGGGCTTCATCACGCCGATGAGCCACAATTTCTGCGAGAGCTGCAACCGCGTGCGCCTGACGGCGACGGGCCAGCTGTTCATGTGCCTGGGGCAGGACGATCAGGTCAATCTGCGCGATGCCTTGCGCGATGGTGGGGGCCCTGCCCTCGATGCGGCGCTGGACCAGGCCATGCTGCTCAAGCCCAAGGGGCACGACTTCGTGCTCGACCGCAGCATGACTACCCCAGCCGTTACCCGACACATGAGTGTTACGGGCGGCTAATAGCTACCGATATAGACCACTCATTCACGACGACTGGAGACAAGCATGGGCGATCGCACGACACTCACCGCCAGCGACGGATTTACGCTGAACGCCTATCGCGCCGTCCCCGAGGGAACGCCGCGCGGCGGCGTGGTGGTGATCCAGGAGGTCTGGGGTCTGAACCACTGGGTGCGCAGCGTGGTCGATCGCTTTGCCGAGCATGGCTTTCTGGCGGTGGCGCCGGCGATGTTCGACCGCATCGAGTTTGGCTATGAGAGCGACAATTACGGCCCCGAGCAGTTTGTCGTCATCGGCGAGTTGATGAAGAAGTTCGATCCGGCCGCTGCCCTGCTGGACGTCGAAGCGGCCGTCAAGGCGGCGTCGGAAGCCGGCAAGGTCGGCATTACCGGCTATTGCTTTGGCGGCACCACGAGCTGGCGGGCGGCCCATGCCGGGCTGGGGCTGAGCGCGGCCTCGGGCTATTATGGCGGCGGGATCCCCAACTATATCGAGCTCGACCCCACGATCCCGCTGGAAATGCATTACGGCGACCAGGATAGCGGTATTCCGCTCGAGCAGATCGAGGCGCTCAAGGCGCGGCATCCGGATGTCCCGATCCACGTCTATGCGGCCGGGCACGGCTTCTGCAACAGCGACCGGCCAGCCAATTTCAACATCGAGGCCTGCACCAAGGCCTCGGCGCGGACGCTGGACTTCTTCCGCAAGCACCTTGGCTGATCTTGACTGACCTGGGCCATCATCGGGCCTACCTGGCCGATGCAGTGGCGGCGGCGCAAGGTGCGCCGCTGTCACGCCGCAAGGCGCTGCTGGCGGCCCTGCTGATCGACGCCCAGGTCGATCGGCTCTTTGCGGCCGGTGGGCTGGGCGATGATATTTTGGAGTTTCGGGCCGCGCTGGCAGCAGCGTCGCCCGCGCTCAAGCTGGTGTTGGACCTCTGTGCCCAGCGAGCGTACGGGCCGCAGCTGGTGCTCGAAGCGCTGACGGTGCCGGTCGCGGACTATGGCCGGCTCAGCGTCGAGGATTTCATGGTCAGTCTCTACAACGACCACAGCGTGCAGCGGCTGCTGCTGCTGGACGGCGACGGCGTGCGGCACGACGTGATGGCAACGTTGGGTGACGCCTTGGCGGCGCTGGACGAGCTAGCCTAACGAGTATCGGCGCGTTCGATCAGTTCGACGATGATGCCGTCCGGATCGCTTACGAAGGCGACGCGTTTGATCATTTCGGTATTGTGGGCATTGCGGGGCCGCTCGACGATCGGCACGCCAGCGGCCTCGAGCTGGGCGAAGATGGCGTCAACATCGGCGAAGGCCAGCGTGAGGTGGCGCATGCCGGCCTCGCCTGGCGGCACGTCACGGGCCGTGGCCGCGCCTTCGGCGGGACCGAAGACTTCCAGCATGCCGCCACCGGCATCGAGAAAGGCCAGGCCGGGCTTGCGCAGGGCCAGGCGCAGGCCGAGCAGGTCACAATAGAAGGCGATGGTGCGATCGAGATCGCCCGAGGTCATGCCGATATGTTCAAAGCCGACCAGGCCGCTCACTTGTCGTCGTCCACCACAAGGGCAAAGTCGAGCGGCAGCGCCGTGGTGTATTTGATCTGGCCCATGGCAAAGGCCGAGCTGACGTCGGTCAGGTTGATCTTGCCAATCAGCCGCTTGTAGAAATTGTCATAGGCGCCGATGTCGGGGACGACGACGCGCATCAGATAGTCGACATCGCCGCTCATGCGATAGAATTCGACGACTTCGGGAAATTCCTCGATGACGCCGGCAAATTTGCGCATCCAGATGTCATTGTGCTCATTGGTCTTGACCGAGACAAAGACGGTGACGCCGACATTGACCTTGACTGGATCGAGCACGGCGACGCGGCGCTGAATGACGCCGTCTTCTTCCATCTTCTGGATCCGGCGCCAGCATGGCGTGGTCGACAGGCCGACCTTGCGGCCGATCTCGGCGACCGGCATGGTCGCGTCCTTTTGCAGCAGGGTGAGGATTTTTCTGTCGATCTTGTCCAAAGCCATATCGCCCCCAGCGAAATCAGTTTTCCAAGAATGGTTGATTTTGCTCAAAATATCGTCGAATAGGTGCCACGTTTGCCCTGTATTAGCAATAATCTTGCGTAGTTCAAGTTGAACGCCGTTTTTAACCCAGTTTTAGCCTAGAGTCCGAACCAACCCAGCAGGCCGCTGCCGCGCGGGTGGTCGATGCGCCAGTCGGCGGGCATGTCGAAGCCGCCGGCCCAGATGCCGCGGCCGGCGCTGGGGGCAGCGTTCTGCTCGTTCCAGTAGTCGCCGGCGGAAACGGCCAGTCCCTCAGCTACCATGGTCGCGCCCAGATCAATGTCATCGACCGTGCAGCGGGCCAGCAGGCGATCATAGCGGTCACGTTCTTCGGGCCGGCAATCGATGGACCCGCTGGCCAGCAGGCGCGCCAAGCGGTCGCGCGCCACGCGACCACAGGGCCAGCGGGCCCCATCGGCGCCGGCGCAATCCTGGGCCAGTTCGGGGGCATCAAGGCCCAGCAGGCGCACCCGATCATCGCCCAGATGGAAGCTGTCGCCATCGCTGACGCGCCCCGAACCGGCGACGGGCGGGAGCGGCGTATCGAGCCAGTTGGCGAGCAGGGCCACGCCAGCCAGCACGACAATGGCCAGGATTGTGCCACGCCGGCCAAAAAAGACGGTGGATCGATACATCTGTCCCCATGCGGTTTCACCAGACGTTAACTACGCGCTGCCTAGAGTTTCGCCAAGAGTAGTGCGGGCATTGTCAGTAGCCCGTTTTAGTAACGCGTAACGAGTGACGAGTACCCATGTCGCCCCAGTCGGCTGTCATCGATGATGTCCGTTCGCAAATGGGCCGAGACAGCAAGCGTGCGGCGCAGCGCACCGTGCTTGATGCCCGCCAGCGCCTGACCTCGAGCTCGGGCACGCGCTCCTCCTTCGATTTCGAACTGATGCATGACTATGCCGAGTCGCGGCGTGGCGCGGCGCTGCCCATGGCGGCGCTCGTGGGCATCCTGGCCTTTGTCGCCAGCTTCTGGGTGCCGACACTGTTCACCGCGCTGTGGGCCGGGCTGGTGCTGCTGAGCATGCTGATCGTGGTGCTGATGGCGCAGCGCTTCAAGACGGCCGATGCGGCCAAGTTCAATGCCGCCGAATGGACCACCACTTTTGTCGCCGGGGAGACCCTGCTGGGCCTGGCCTGGTCGCTGCTGGCGCTGTTCACCCTGGTGGCCGACCCCAATACGCTGACCCCGGTCATGTTCGCCATGGTGCTGGTCGCCATTGCCGCCAATGCCATCGCCACCCGCACCCTGCCCCCGGCCACGCTGATGAGCACGCTGCCGGTGACCATCACGGTGTCGGCCAACCTGATCATGCTGGGCGGGACGCTGAACTATACCCTGGCCGCCGTGGCTTTGTGTGGCGAGGTGTTCTTCGTCTATCTGGCGCGCCAGCTGCACGCTTCGGAACTGCACACCATTACCCACCAGGCGGAAAAGGACGCGCTGATCAGCGAGCTGGAAGAAGCGCGCCAGATGTCGGACGAGGCGCGCCGCCACGCCGAACAGGCCAATATCGCCAAGTCGCAGTTCCTCGCCACCATGAGCCACGAGCTGCGCACCCCGCTCAATGCCATTATCGGCTTTTCCGAAGTGCTGCATTCCGAACTGCTGGGACCGCACCAGGTGCCGCAATACAAGGAATATGCCGGGGACATCCATGGCAGCGGCCAGCACCTGCTCAACCTGATCAACGAACTGCTCGACCTCAGCCGCATCGAGGCGGGCAAGTACGAGCTCAATGAAGAGGTGGTGTCGCTGGTCGATATTGCCGCCGATTGCCGACGGATGATGGAGCTGCGCGCCAAGTCCAAGGGCATCGAGCTGGTGTTCAGTGTTGGCGACAACATGCCCAGGCTGTGGGGCGATGAGCGCGCCATCCGCCAGGTGGTGCTCAACCTGCTCAGCAATGCCATCAAGTTCACGCCCCAGCATGGCAAGGTGATCCTGCAGGTGGCCCGGAGCGGGGATGGCGGCCAGCTGGTTTCGGTCAAGGACAATGGCCCGGGCATTCCCGAGGACGAGATCGAGACCGTGCTGAGTTCGTTCGGCCAGGGCTCGCTGGCCCAGAAGACCGCCGAACAGGGTGCCGGCCTGGGCCTACCGATCGTGCAGAAGATCATGGAACTGCACCAGGGCCGGTTCGACCTGTTCAGCAAGCTACGCTTCGGCACCGAAGTGATCGCCACCTTCCCGCGCGCCCGGGTGATGGACGCGCTGGCGCCGGTGGTGGAGAAGCGCAACCGGCTCGAGATCTATTCGGCGGCCAGCTGACACAAAGCGTTGAGTTATAAATACTTCTGCGGATGATATTAGCCGCCCATCAACCTTCTGCTGCCAGGATAGCGGCACAGAATGGAGAGCGGCGTGCCCAATACAGCCAGACGCGCAGTGCTGCTGATCACCGACAAGCCGACAGCAGAAACCCGCCGCACGGCCAAGGGGCTGGGTGCCGATCCGATCCTGCTGGGTGACTTCGTAGCCAGCCATCTGGACACCGATCCCTGCCTGGTTGTCGATGTCGACCTGCGCAAGCTCGACAATGTGCACCGGCTCAAATCCGCCCTGGTCAAGCGCGGCAACGGCTGCCGCATCTTCCTGATCGATAGCGACAATCGCGTGGCCAGCGTGCACGCCAATGTGCTGGGGGCCAATCAGCTGATGCCCCGGCAGTCGAGCGTGGCCGACATGCGGGCGGCGCTGCAACACCATTTCGGCAAGAGCCGGCCCGCGGGCGGCGACCGCGCGACATCAGCCCAGCTGCAAGCGATCGGCGGCGGCGTGGTCGCACTGGGCGACAGCTTCAAGGCCATGAGCAGCAATGGCAAGCTGGACAAGGCAGGCGTCATCAAGGCCTGCGAGCAGATCGCCGACTCGGTCTGCGTGACCAGCGTAACCGACTGGATGGCGGCTGTGCGCGACCACCATGACGGCACCTACCAGCACTGCATGCTGGTGACCGGTGTGGCTTCAGCCTTTGCCACCAAGACGGGCATGTCGCGGGCCGACATCCTGCGGGTCACCATAGCCGGCCTGCTGCACGATATCGGCAAGTCCACCATTCCCATTGCGCTGCTCGACAAGCCCAGCGCCCTGACCCTGCGCGAAACCGACATCATTCGCGGCCATCCGGCGGCGGGCTTTGACTATCTGGCGGCGCAGGGCGGCATCGAGCGCGATATCCTCAATGCGGTGCGGCATCACCACGAATACCTCGATGGCAGCGGCTATCCGGACAGGATCAACGCTGCCGACATCGATGAGATGACGCGCATCATCACGGTCAGCGACGTCTATGCGGCGCTGATCGAACGGCGCAGCTACAAGGAACCCAAGAGCCATGCCCAGGCCATTGCCGTGCTCCAGGCCATGGCGAGCGCCGGCAAGGTGGAAGCCCGACTGGTCCGCGAAATGGACCGGGTGATGGCCCCCAATCCCGGCTAGATTTCGCTGCCGCTGACGCCGGCAGCGGCGAAGGTGGCCATATTGGTGTGCAGATGCAGCGCCGTCTTGGCCAGCACGGCAGCCAAAGCGGCCCCGCTGCCCTCACCCAGACGCATGCCCAGATCGAGCAGCCCCTTCTGCCCCATGGCGGTCAAGGCCCTGGCATGGCCGGATTCAGCCGAGACATGGGCGAAGAGACAATGATCGATCGCCGCCGGATTGACGGCGTGGGCAAGGGCGGCAGCCGAGGTGGCGACGAAGCCATCGATGATGACGGGCACCTTCTGGTGGCGGGCGGCCAGCAGGGCGCCGAGCATGGCGGCGATCTCGCGGCCACCGACGCGGGCGAGGATGGCCAGCGGGTGGTCGAGTTCGCCGGCGTGTCGGGCCAGAGCGCGATCAACGGCGTCGGCCTTGCGCGTGAGGCCGGCATCATCGACGCCGGTGCCGCGGCCGACCCAGTCAGCGCCGGTGCCGCCATAGAGCGCAGCATAGATGGCGGCGGCCACCGTGGTATTGCCGATGCCCATTTCGCCAATGCAGATCAGGTCCGGCTTGCCGGCAATGGCTTCCATGCCATAGGCGATGGTGGCGGCGCACATCTTGTCGTCCAGCGCCGGCACCAGGGTGATGTCGCCGGTGGGCAGTTCGAGCGCCAGCTCAAAGACGCGCAGATTGATTTCATGCAGGGCGCAAATCTGGGAAATGGCGGCGCCGCCATTGGTGAAATTGGCCACCATCTGGGCGGTGACTTCGCGCGGGAAGGCCGAGACGCCCTGGTCGGTCACACCGTGATTGCCGGCAAAGATGGTGACCATGGGATTGTCGAGCCGCGGCTGGGCCCGGCCCTGCCAGCGCGCCAGAAACTCCACCAGGCCCTCGAGCGCGCCGAGCGAACCGGGCGGCTTGGTCAGCTGCGAGTCGCGGGCCCGGACTGCTGCGACGGCCGACTCATCGCCATCGGGAACGATGGTCAGAAGTTCGAGAACGTCGGCATAGGCGGGATTGAGCGAGGGCATGGCGAGTCCGGGATGCTGTGGTAGGAAGGAGGCATGTTGTTGCCTAGAACAGGGCCGAATGCAATTGACCCAAACGCCACAAAAGGATGCGATTGCGCCTGAGGCGATCGAGCCCAGCCGCCCGGCCGCCCCACCCGGCGGGATGGGGCTGATCGACGACCTGGTCATGGCGCTGCGGTTCTTTTCCCGGCTGCCGACCGGGGACAGCCCGCACCAGAAGCCGGACCTCAACCGCATTGCCATGGCGCTGCCACTGGCCAGCCTGGTGATCGGGATTGGCCCGGCGGCTCTGCTGGTCGGGGGCACCCTGCTCGGCCTGCCGGCCTATTTCGTGGCGGCGCTGGCGGTGGGCGCCATGGTGCTGGTGAGCGGGGCCATGGCCGAGGATGCACTGGCCGATGCGGCGGACGGGCTGTTCGGCGGCCATAGCCCGGCGCGCCGACTCGAAATCATGAAGGACAGTCGGCACGGCACCTATGGGGTGGCCGCCTTGTGCCTGTTCATCCTGCTGCGGGTGACCGGGCTGGGCGCGGTCGCGGCGATCAGCCCCCTAGCCGCCGGGGCTATCTGGCTGGCGGCCAGCATTGTCGGGCGCTCAGGCGCGCTGTGGCTGGCGGTCGCCCTGCCGGCGGCGCGGCCCGATGGCATCTCGGCGGCAGCAGGCGTCGTCAGCGGCCGTAGCTTTGCCGTAGGCGCGGTATTTGCCGTGTTGCTGGCCTTTGTGCTGGGCGGACCGGCAACCAATATGCTGGCGCTGGGTTTTGTCCTGGTGGCCACCCTTGCGGTGATTGCCGGCTGGACGGCGCTGTGCAAGCGCCTGGTGGGCGGGCAGAGCGGCGACCTGATTGGCGCACTGGGCGGCCTGGTTGAAATCGCCGCGCTGGCGGCACTGATGGCGTTCGTGTGATGGCGCAAGGGTTGAAAGTTTCGCTCGGAATGTCTTTATCGGAGAGATGAGTTTGCCCGAAACCGAAAGCGCGCCAGCATGATCTTCATCGGAATTGCGCTGCTGATCTCGGTCGGGCTGGCTTTGCTGATCAGCGCAGATGCGGGCGCCATGGTCGGGCTGTCACAGGGGCAGACCGCCCAATTGCTGCCGCTTCTGGTGCTTCTCATCGTCTTTGCCGGGGGCCTGTTCACTCGCCGCCGTCCCGCCCGCGAACTGCTCACTAGCGTGGTGCTGTGGATCGGCATATTTGCCCTTGCCGGCCTCACCTATGCCTATCGCGACGAGATTACCGGCATTGCCGGCCGCGTGGCGGGGGAATTGCAGCCGGGCGTGGCGGTAGTCAATGCGCAGCAGGGCACGGCGACGTTCCGACGCGGCATGGGCGGGCATTTCGAAATCAATGCCACGGTCAATGGCCATACGACCCCGATGATCTTTGATACCGGGGCCAGCGCCATGGTGCTGACCATTGCCGATGCCGAGGCCGCCGGCATCGACACCGCCAACCTGCGCTATTCCATCGTCGTGTCGACGGCCAATGGCACCGGACGCGCGGCACGGGTGCGGCTCGAGCAGGTGGTGGTGGGCGGGATCGAGCGGCAGGGCATTGTCGCCTTTGTTGCCGAGGCCGGCGCGCTTGAAACGAGCCTTTTGGGCATGACCTTCCTTGAAACGCTCAGCCGCTACAGCGTGACGCAGAACGCGCTGGAACTGGAAGACTAGGCAAAAAAAAAACGGCCGGTGCGCACACCGGCCGTTCTGCTGTCAGGGTGTCGCTCCGATCAGCTGACCGGGAACTGGGTGGCCTGGCCGGCCACAATGTACCAAGTGACAAACAACGCATTGATGAAGGCCCCCGGCAGATAGCTGCCGGTGCGCCGCCAGGCAAAAGTCGACAGGAAGGCCACGATGGCCAGCAGCGGCAGGAACTGCATGGCGATGACCGTGTTGAGCGGCTCGTTCATCGAGAACAGGTGGCCGCTGAACAGCAGCGTGCCGTACTGGAAGGCCAGGAACACCACAAAACCCAGCGCCAATGCGCCGATATTGCTGGCATATTGTACCAGTCGGCTGTCGCCAGCCACCGACAGACCCGCGTGCAGGCCACGCAGAGCCAGCACGAAGAAGACGGTGAAGGGTAGCAGATAGACCAGGGCAATCTTGAACTGGACCAGGCTCATCGGCTTGACGGCCACGACCCAGAAGCGGAAATCGACCTTGAACAGGAAATCGGCGGCCAGCACGAAGAGATAGCCGATGCCGACGGTGGCCAGGGCGATCAGCAGTGACCGCCAGATATCGCCGCGTCCCTCGACCTTGTCGCCCTTGAGCACGAAGCCGAGGGCAAAGACGATGACGCCGTTGAGCACCGCCCAGAAGGCGATCTGACTGGTGATGGTCTGCGGCAGGATGGCCGAGGCCGGCAGTAACAGGCCGCCCCAGTAGAGGAAGGCATAGTAGCTCAGCACCGGCACGAAGGCGCTGAGGGCAAACACCAGCCACCACTTGGGCGTGCGCTTGACATAGGCGGTATCGCTCGGATTTTCGAGCGACACGGTGCGCAGGCCGGCAAAGGCCGGGGCGGCGAGCAGCATGTCGAAGGTGCCAGCGAGCAGGACGACGAAGCCAACCAGGGCGATCAGCGTACCGAGTTCCTTCCAGTGCCAGATCTGGTCGCTGGCCGGGAGGGGCTGGGCGCCGTCCAGGGTCTGGGCGAACCAGTCGATGGCGTAGCCAATGGCCTCGGGGGAGAGGTGGTCACCGGGATGGGTGGTATTGGGAGTCTGCAGCTGGCGGGCGGTGCCGGCGGCAATATCGCCATAGACCTGGCCGGGGACGATGGCCTCTGTGGCGCCGAAGACGGCCTGCAGCTTGGGGCTGGAAGGCGCATCCTGGGCGCGGTCGACGCCCCACATCAGCTGGGAAAATTCGTCATATTTGGAGAAGACCACCGCCAGGTTGCGTGGCCAGCTGGTGGTGCCGTCGGCGGCAAAAGGGGCACCGGTGCTGGAGCCCTCGAGCACCATGGCCTTGTAGCCATCGGGCATGACGCTGGCGGCGGCGAGGACGGTCCAGCCGCCCATGGAGTGGCCTTCCAGGCCGATATTGTCGACATCGACAATGTCGAGGCTGCGCAGATAGGCCAGCGCGCCGGGGCCGCCAAAGCCATTGGCGAAAGCGGGTGCGTCCGAATAGCCGTGTCCGGACTGGTCGAGTGCCAGCACGACATAGCCGCGGCGGGCAAATTCGATGGCAAAGCCGGACTGGGTTTCGCGGCTGTTGATATAGCCATGCACAGCCAAAATAGCCGGTGCCTTGTTGTCGGCGCTGACGCCAGGGGGCACGTAAAGCAGGCCGCTCAGGGTCTGGCCATTGGTGCCGGTGAAGCGCAGATCCTTGATGGTGACGTCGCCGGCGGTCTGGATGAAGTGGGCGAGCAGCGCGCCCAGCAGGATGACGACCCATCCGATGTGAAACAGGCGAAATTTCTTAAACATGCATGCATCTCCTCACATCCAGCCGTGGCGTCAGGACAATGCCTCCTGAAGATGCGCGGTGCTGAAATGTTAGGCGCAGGTCTAATACGAAACCATAATCGTCACAAACGAAATGCAGCCGAGTTAAAGCGAATGCGTGACGAAATGTTGGTCGCGGTGCAACGCCTGTCCGGGCTCAGCCGGCCTGAGCGAGCGGCGGACGCTGGACAGCGTCGAGGGCGCGCAGCAGGACCGAAGTGTCGGCGCCCGGCTTGCAGGCATCCACGCTCATGATCTGGCGGAACTGGCGGGCGCCCGGCAGGCCGGCGGCGAGGCCGAGCATGTGGCGGGTGATATTGTTGATGCGGGCACCGGCGGCGATCTCGCGGTCGGCATAGGCGACCATGGCATGCATCACCGATTCCAGCGTCACGTCAGGTGTCGTGGCGCCAAAAAAGCGGCGGTCGACCTGGGCCAGCAGCATGGGATTGTGATAGGCGGCGCGGCCGAGCATGACGCCATCGGTATGCGCCAGCTGGGCTTCCGCCAGCTCCAGTGTGTCGATACCGCCATTGATGAAGACCGGCAGCGGCGCGAGGCGGGCGCGCAGGCGATAGACCCGGTCATAGTCGAGCGGGGGCACGGTTCGGTTTTCCTTGGGGCTCAGGCCCTGCAGCCAGGCCTTGCGGGCATGGACATAGAGGGCATCAATGCCGGCTTCGACCATGGCATCGGCAAAGCGGTCGAGCCCGGTTTCGACATCCTGGTCGTCAATGCCGATACGGCATTTGACGGTGACCGGGCGGTCGGTGGCGCCGCGCATGGCGCGCACGCATTCGGCCACCAGAGCCGGCTCGGCCATCAGGCAGGCGCCAAAGCGGCCCGACTGTACGCGATCGGAGGGGCAGCCGACATTGAGGTTGATCTCGGCATAGCCATAGTCATGGGCAATGGCAGTGGCAGCAGCCAGTTCGGCCGGATCGGAGCCGCCCATCTGCAGCGCCACGGGTTGTTCGACGGGATCAAAGCGCAGGTGCCGGACGACATCGCCATGCATGATGGCGGCGCTGGTGACCATTTCGGTGAACAGCAGGCTCTCGCGCGTCAGCAGGCGATGGAGGAACCGGCAATGGCGGTCCGTCCAGTCCATCATCGGGGCAACGGAAAAGCGGCGGGAGCGGGCCAGGGCCGAAAATCCGCGTTGATCAGGGGCGTTCATCAATCCGCGGCTGCCTGTTGGTATCGCATTTCTCAGGTTCACCCGCGTCTGACTATCGGCTTGCACCATGGGTTGCAAGATGTTGGCCGCGTGTTGCAGGTGCTGCGGGCGTATGGCTGCATGGCCCGACTGGCGCAAATTTGCATGTGCCGGGGCCGGAAAAAACCGGCACAGGCGCCAGTTTGCCCCCGTTGACGCGCCGATGGTCGTTCCTGGCGCTCTGTCAGAGATTTGAACGCAACAAGATGCCCGAACGGGGCGGTTTAGGTTTGGCCTTGGCGGCTCGGTCGCGTATGGCTTGGGCCTGCACCATGCACATGATCAGGGCATCCCGCGACAACCGCTTTGCCAAACAAGGAGATCGGGCCGAATGAACGCCGCAAAGCCAGCCGTCGGATCGGCACGCGTTTTGACTGGCATCATTGCCCTGGCCTCCTGTTCGACCGACAGCCATGGCACTACGCAGCCCACCTGCCGCGGCCAGGTTTTTGATCGCCGGGATGCGGCCCCTCTTCAACGCCTGCCGCGTCAGCGCGCATGTCAACCGGCAAGGGGAACCCAACGCCACCGCCGCTCACGTCTCTGCCACGGGTCTTTCAAACGATAATGCCATTGTCTCTCTTGCTCATCGCCATTGTCGCTGCCCCCTTCGTGACGGCTCTTATCGCTGCAAGTCTTCCGGCCAATGCCCGCAATGCCGAGGCCTGGCTTTCGGGCGTTCTGTCGCTGGGCCTGCTGGCCATCACCCTGTCGTTTTACCCCCATGTCGCCGATGGCGGCGTGGTTCGCTACGAGATCGAGTGGCTGCCGTCACTGGGGCTGAACCTGATCCTGCGCCTGGACGGCTTTGCCTGGATGTTCTGCGTGCTGATCACCGGCATCGGCTTTCTGGTGGTGCTCTATACTCGCTACTACATGTCACCCAAGGATCCGGTGCCGCGCTTTTTTGCCTTCCTGCTGGCCTTCATGGGCGCCATGCTCGGGCTGGTGACGGCCGGCAATATCATCCAGCTGGCGATCTTCTGGGAGCTGACCAGCGTCATCTCCTTCCTGCTGATCGGCTACTGGCACCACCGCAGCGACGCTCGCGACGGCGCCCGCATGGCGCTGATCATCACGGCCTCGGGCGGGCTGGCGCTGTTTGCCGGCCTGCTGGTCATCGGCCATATCGTGGGCAGCTACGATCTCGACGTGGTTCTGGCCTCAGGCGACAGTATCCGCAATCACGGCCTCTACAATGTGGCGCTGATCCTGATGCTGCTGGGCGCCATGACCAAGAGCGCCCAGTTCCCGTTCCAGTTCTGGTTGCCCCATGCCATGGCGGCCCCTACCCCCGTCTCGGCCTATCTGCATTCGGCCACCATGGTGAAGGCTGGCGTCTTCCTGCTGGTGCGCTTCTGGCCGGTGATGTCGGGCACCGAGGGCTGGTTCTGGATCGTCACCTTTGCCGGCCTCATCACCCTGATGATCGGCGCCTATGCCGCCCTGTTCCAGCGTGACCTCAAGGGATTGCTGGCCTATTCCACGATCAGCCATCTTGGCCTCATTACCACGCTGATCGGCATGAGCACGCCGCTGGCGCTGGTCGCGGCCATCTTCCACATCGCCAATCACGCCACCTTCAAGGCGTCGCTGTTCATGGCCGCCGGCATCATCGACCATGAGACCGGCACACGCGACATCAGGCGGCTGAGCGGGCTCTACCACTTCATGCCCTTCACCGCGACGCTGGCCATGATCGCCAGCGCCGCCATGGCCGGCGTTCCGCTGCTGAACGGCTTTCTGTCCAAGGAAATGTTCTTCACCGAGACCGCCGAATTCGACCCCAATATGTTCGTCAACCTGGCGCTGCCCATTGGCGCCACGATTGCCGGTATGTTCAGCGTGGCCTATTCGCTGCGCTTCGTGCATGGGGTCTTCTTCGGCCCGCCGCCGGAAAAGCTCGATCGCGTGCCGCATGAACCGCCTGCCCTGATGCGCCGGCCGATCGAATTTCTGGTGCTGATCTGCCTGGCTGTCGGCATCATCCCGGGCATTACCGTGGGACCCTATCTGGCCGCAGCCGTCACGGCCGTGCTGGGCGAGGATACGCCCTATTATAGCCTCTCGATCTGGCATGGCTTCAATCTGCCGCTGCTGATGAGCGTTATCGCGCTGATCGGTGGCGTGCTGCTCTACATTGCCCTGTTCCGCTATCTGGTATCGGACCGCGATGGTACGCCGCTGCTGCATCGCTTCCGCGGCCAGCGCATGTTCGAGAAGGTGCTGGTCACCGTGACCTGGCGCTGGGCCCGGGTGCTGAGCGCCTGGTCGGGCACGCGGCGGCTGCAGCCGCAATTGCTGATCATCGTGACGCTGGCCGTGGCCGTGGGCGCCCTGCCCCTGTGGAACCGGGGCGGCCCGCTGGTAGCGCCCACCACCGCCTTTGATCCGGTCTTTGCGCTGATGTGGCTGGTCGGCGGCACCTGTGCCCTGGCGGCGGCCTACCAGGCCAAGTTTCACCGCTTTGCCGCGATGATCCTGCTGGGAGGCGCGGGGCTTGTCACCTGCATGACCTTTGTCTGGTTCTCGGCGCCCGACCTGGCGCTGACCCAGCTGGTGGTGGAAATCGCCACGACGGTGCTGATCCTGCTCGGGCTGCGCTGGCTGCCGCAGCGGCTGCCCACCGTCTCCATGGATGCGCGCATTCGCGACGCGATGCGGCGGTACCGGGACATGATCGTGGCCGCGGCGGCGGGGCTGGGCCTGGGCCTGGCCTCCTATCTCATCATGACCCGCCCGGCGGTCGAGGGCATTTCGTCGTTCTTCCTCGAAAACGCCTATAGCGAAGGTGGCGGCACCAATGTCGTCAATGTCATGCTGGTCGACTTCCGCGCCTTCGACACGCTGGGCGAAATGGCCGTGCTGGGCGTGGTGGCGCTGACCGTGTTTGCGCTGCTGCGCCGTTTCCGCCCGGCCTCGGAAAGCGTCGGCAAGCCGCAGCAGCAGCTGGCGCAGAATGCCTTCGACCGGGATCGGCCGGAACGCAGCCCGGGCGACACCATTGCGGCCTATCTGCTGGTCCCCTCGCAGATCATGCAGTGGCTGTTTCCGGTGATCATGGTGGTGGCCGTCTATCTCTTCATGCGCGGCCATGACCTGCCGGGCGGCGGCTTTGTCGGCGGGCTGACCATGTCGATCGCCTTCATCCTGCAATATATGGCCGGGGGCACGCGCTGGGTCGAAGACCGGCTGCGCATCCTGCCTGTCATCTGGATCGGATCGGGCTTGGCCATCGCCCTGCTGACGGGCCTGGGCGCCTGGATTTTCGGCTATCCCTTCCTCACCACCTATTTCCAGTATGTCGACATCCCCTGGATCGGCCGCGTGCCGCTGGCATCGGCGCTGCTGTTCGATCTGGGTGTCTTCCTGCTGGTGGTCGGCTCCACCGTGCTGATCCTGATCGCGCTGGCGCACCAATCGGTTCGCTCGCCCCGCCAGTCGCGGACAGCGCGGCGCAGTGCTGCCGTGCCCGTGGCCGAAGCAGGCAGCGAGGAGGTCCGCTGATGGAACTGGTTCTCTCGCTTGCCATCGCCGTGCTGACCGCCTCGGGGGTTTACCTCGTGCTGCGGCCGCGCACCTTCCAGGTGATCATCGGGCTGTCGCTGATATCCTATGCGGTGAACCTGTTCATCTTCAGCATGGGCCGGCTGCGTATCGACGCCGCCCCGCTGCTTGATGCGGCCAATCCGGACATATCGGCCTATGCCGACCCGGTGCCGCAGGCGCTGGTGCTGACGGCCATCGTCATCGGCTTTGCCATGACCGCGCTGTTTCTGGTGGTGATCCTGGCCGCGAGGGGCTTTACCGGCACCGACCATGTCGATGGCAGGGAATGACGCCATGAACTTTCTCGACCACCTGGTCATCTTCCCTATCCTGCTGCCGCTGGCCACCGCCATCCTCGTCACCCTGATCGACGAGCGTTTTGCCACGCTCAAGATCGTCATCAGCCTCACCGCCACCGCCCTGCTGGTGTGTAGCGCGCTGCTGCTGGTCATCCCCACCGTGCATCTGGGACCCTCCGATTCCGAGCTGATCAAGACCTATGCGCTGGGCGACTGGCCAATGCCGTTCGGCATCGTGCTGGTGGCCGACAGGCTCTCGGTGCTCATGGTGCTGGTCACCAGCATTCTGGGCATGGCGACGCTGACCTTTTCGCTGGCCCGCTGGTACAGCGCCGGCGCGAACTTCCCGGCCATCCTGCAACTGCTGCTGATGGGTCTGAACGGCGCCTTTCTCACCGGCGACCTGTTCAACCTCTTCGTGTTTTTCGAAGTGATGCTGGCCGCCTCCTATGGCCTGTTGCTGCATGGCAGCGGCACGGCCCGGGTCAAGGCCGCTCTGCACTATATCGCGGTCAATCTCGTCGCCTCCTTCCTGTTCCTGATCAGCGCGGCGCTGATCTATGGCATTACCGGCACGCTCAACATGGCCGACCTGATCGTCCGCATTCCCCAGATCGCCGCGGCCGACCGGCCGCTGCTCGATGCGGGCCTGGGCCTGTTGGGCCTGACCTTCCTGATCAAGGCGGGCATGTGGCCGATCAGCTTCTGGCTGCCGGGGGCCTATTCGGTGGCGACGGCGCCGGTGGCGGCGATGTTTGCCATTATGACCAAGGTGGGGGTCTATGCCCTGCTGCGCCTGTCCTACCTGCTGTTCGCCGCCGAGGCGGATGGCGTGCTGGGCTTCAGCCACAATGTGCTGTTCATCGGCGGTGTCGCCACCCTGGCCTTCGGCACCGTGGGCGTGCTGGCCGCCCAGACCAGCATGCGCCTGGCCAGCTATCTGGTGCTGGTCTCGTCGGGCACGCTGCTGGCCGGCATCGGCTTTGGCGGCGTGGCCGTGATGAGCGGCGCCCTGTTCTATCTGGTGGTCTCGACCTTTGCGATCGGGGCGCTGTTCCTGCTGATCGAAATCATCGAGCGCTCGCGCATTGTCGGCGCCGACGTGCTGGCCGTTACCATGGAAGCATTCGGCGACCGGGAAGAGGAGGCGGAGCCCGAGCCACAGGAGCCCGGTCTCATCATTCCCGCCAGCACGGCCTTTCTGGGCATCAGCTTCGGCATCTGCTGCCTGCTGCTGGCCGGCCTGCCGCCGCTATCGGGGTTCCTGGCCAAGTTCGCCATGCTCAGCACGGCGCTGGACGGGCCTGACGGGCCGACGGCGCGGTCGTGGTGGCTGATGGGGACGCTGATCGTGTCGGGCCTCGCCGTGCTGATCGCCATGGCGCGCAGCGGCATCAACATCTTCTGGGCGACGCTGGAGCCCGGCGCGGCGCAGGCGCGCATCAGCGAGATCCTGCCCATCGTCGTGCTGCTGACGCTGTGCATTGCACTCAGCATCGTGCCGGCGCCGGTGCTGGCCTATATGGAGAGCTCGGCGGCACTGGTCAGCGTGCCCGAACTCTATGTGCTCGAGGTGATGCGACCCCTGGCGGACGCCAGCGTGATCGAGGAAACCCTTCCATGAGAAGAGTATTTCCCCATCCCCTGCTGATGATCAGCCTGACGCTGATGTGGCTGCTGCTGCAGCAATCGGCTGGCCTGGGCCATGTGCTGCTGGGCCTTGTCGTGGCCTGGGCGGCGTCGCATGCCATGGCGCGCCTGCTGCCGCACAAGCCGCGGATCCGCCGACCCGACCTGATGGTGCGGCTCATCATCGCGGCGGTCGCCGACATCTTCCGCTCCAATATCGCGGTGAGCCGCATCATTCTGGCCGGTTCGACGCGCCAGACCACGGCCGGGTTCATCACCATGCCGCTCGAGCTCAAGGATCCCGCGGCCCTTGCCGTATTGTCGTGCATCCTGACCGCCACGCCGGGCAGCGCCTGGCTGGAATACAATCCCGTCGACAGCAGCGTGCTTATCCACGTGCTCGACCTGATCGACGAACAGGCCTGGATCGACACGGTCAAGCGCCGCTACGAAACCCTGCTGCTGGAGATCTTCCAATGAGCGCCACCATCCTGTTCTGGAGCATCGCCGTGGCCCAGGTGCTACTGGCAGCAGCCATGGTGGTGACGCTTTATCGGCTGGTCATCGGCCCACGTGCGCAGGATCGCGTGCTGAGCCTCGACGCCATGTATGTCATCGCCATGCTGCTGCTGGTCACCTTCGGCATGCGCGTGGGCAGTGTTATCTATTTCGAGGTGGCGCTGCTGATTGGTCTTTTGGGCTTTGTGGGCACGGTGGCACTCGCCAAATTCCTCATGCGCGGCGAGGTGATCGAATGAGCTTTGACGACGTGCCGCTCTGGGCGGCGATCCTGGTCTCGGCCCTGGTGCTGATGGGGGCCGTGTTGACGCTCATCGGGGCCATCGGCCTTACCCGCATGCCATCCTTCTACCAGCGCATTCACATGCCCACTTTGGGCACCAGCTTTGGCGCCATCGGCGTGCTGGCCGCCTCGGCCATTCTTTCCACCATCGGGGAAGAGCGGCTCATCGCGCATGAATTCCTGATCTTCATCTTTGTCAGCGTGACGACGCCGGTGACGCTGATGCTGCTGGCGCGGGCGGCGCTGCATCGTGATCGCGTCGAGGGATCAATAGAGGTGCCGGCGGTCGTCGTGCGGCCGGTCGATCAATAGCTCAGACGTCCGCGTCGACCCGGCGCAGGACCTCGATCACGCCGTCGGCGGAATCGGCCTGGCGCAGCGCGTTCATGACCTGGTCCTGCCGGGCGAACTTGGCAATGCCCGAGAGCACCTTGAGCTGGTCGCCACCCGACTGCTCGGGCATCAGCAGCATCAGCACGATATCGACCTTTTCCTGGTCGACGGCTTCGAAATCGATCGGCCGGGACAAGGTCGCCAGCAGGCCAAGGGTCTTGTCGAGGTGTTCGATGCGGGCATGCGGGATGGCAATGCCATTGCCCAGGCCGGTCGAACCCAGTTCCTCGCGGGCGGCAACGGCCCGGCTGCACAGCTGCCGATTGACCAGACCCAGTTCGGCCGCGCGCTCGGAGAGAAAGCCCAGCAGCTCTTTTCGGCTGGAAACATCCACGTTTACGAAGATGCGCTCACTCGGAAACAAGTCGATTAGCTTCATGCGTGATGATGGTCCAGTTCACAGCGTCACCATGGGTAGACCACAGGGTGCCGCGCGAGTCCATTGACCGGGCTTGCCGAACCGGGCGTGACAAACGGTTCCCCACCGGTGCGCTGTCTCGCCCTCCGACGCTAACATGTTAGCAATGGCCTTTACCGGCGAATTCCCGTATGGCGACAGCAGCTGCGTCCCGAGTGCCCGCCATGCCCCTGCCCCGCTTCATCGCCGTCATCGATATCGGCAAGACCAATGCCAAGGTGGTGTTGATCGATGCCCATACCAAGCAGCAGCTGGCGGCGCGCAGCACGCCCAATAGTGTCCGGCAGGACGGGCCCTATCCGCATGCCGATGTGGAGCGGCTCTGGGCCTTCATCCTCGAGAGCCTGAGTGCCCTGCAGGTCGAGCATGGGGTGGACGGGATTTCCATCACCACCCATGGCGCCACCGCGGCGCTACTGGCCGCCGATCAGTTGGCGCTGCCCGTGCTGGACTATGAATTTGCCGGGCCAGCGTCCAGTGCAGCGGCATATGGCGCCGTGCGGCCGGACTTTGCCGAGACGCTGTCGCCGTCTTTGCCCAATGGGCTCAATATCGGGGCGCAGCTGTTCTGGCAGCGCCAGGCTTTTGCCGCAGAATTTGCCACCGTCACCGCTATCCTGACCTATCCACAATACTGGGCCTGGCGGCTGACCGGCGTGATGGCCAGCGAAGTGACCTCGCTGGGCTGCCATAGCGATCTGTGGGCGCCCGAACAGGGCGATTTCTCCAGCCTCGTCACCAGCCAGGGCTGGCGCGCGCTGTTCCCGGCGGTGCGGCCGGCGGCCTCGGTGCTGGGCCCGATCAAGGGCGAGATTGCCAGCACGACCGGCTTGCGCGCCGAAACGCCGGTGACCTGCGGCATTCACGATTCCAACGCCTCGCTGCTGCCCCATCTGGGCGCCCATGCCGAGCCCTTCACCATCCTCTCCACCGGCACTTGGGCCATCGCCATGACCGTGGGCGGCGACACCAGCCAGCTCGATCCGGCGCGCGACAGCCTCGCCAATGTCGATGCGCATGGACGGCCCGTGCCGACGGCGCGCTTCATGGGCGGGCGCGAATTCGACATGCTGGCGCCCGGCGCCGTGACGCCGAGCGACGCCGATGTGGATGCGGTGATTACCGGCGACATCCAGGCTTTGCCCAGCTTCATGCCGGGCGTCGGCCCCTTCCCTAGCCATGTCGGCTGCTGGACCGGCGATGCCGATGCGCTCAGCCCGGGCCAGCGCACAGCGGCCGTGTCACTCTATCTGGCGCTGGTCACCCAGGCGTGCCTCGGCCTCTGCGGCCTGGGCCAGCAGATCATCATTGAGGGCCCGCTGGCGCGCAACGGCCTGTTCGCGGCAACTCTGGCCGCGCTGACCGGCGTGCCGGTGCTGGCCTCGGGTGATGCCACCGGCACCAGCCTGGGCGCCAGCATGCTGTTTGGCGGCACCGCCGGCAAACCCTCGGGCGTGCCGGTAGCGCCGCTAGACCACAAAGGCCTGCCTGCCTATGCTGCGCGCTGGGCCAGCCGGCTGGGCTGATCGGGGGAGCCATAAGGCGCCCGGGGGCGTTGCCTCCAGAGCCTGCTCACCCCGGAGCGGCGCAGACGGAGGATGGCATGGACAGGCAACAGCATCGCGTGGTGATCGTGGGCGGCGGCTTTGGCGGGCTGGCGGCGGCCAAGGCCCTCAACCATGCCGATGTCGAGCTCGTGGTCATCGACCGGCGCAATCATCACCTGTTCCAGCCTCTGCTCTATCAGGTGGCCACCGCCGCCTTGAGCCCCTCGGAAATTGCCTGGCCGATCCGCCACCTGCTGCGCCGGCAGAAGAATGCAAGGGTGCTGATGGCGACGGTAACGGGGGTGGACACTGAGGCGCGCGCGGTGCTGCTGGAGGATGGCAGCCGCGAGCGGTTTGACACGCTGATCCTGGCGACCGGCGCCCACCATGCCTATTTCGGCAATGATCAGTGGGAGGCGTTCGCGCCCGGGCTCAAGACCGTGGAAGACGCCACCGCCATAAGACGCAAGCTGCTGCTGGCGCTCGAAGCCGCCGAGCGCGAAACCGATCCGCAAAAGCGCCGGGCGCTGCTGACCTTTGCCATTATCGGGGCCGGGCCGACCGGGGTCGAGATGGCCGGCGCGATCATCGAGCTGGGCCGCGCCAGCATCAAGGGCGAGTTCAACTCGATCACCGCCGCCGACCTGCGCGTGGTGATCATCGAGGGGATCGACCGGGTGCTGAGCAATTTCCATCCCGAGCTGTCGGACTATACCCTCAAGGCGCTGCGCGACATGGGCGTCGAGGTCGAGCTGGGCCAGATGGTGTCGGCCATCGATGCCGACGGCGTCAGCTATGGCGACAAGCGGCTCGACACCAAGACCATCATCTGGGCTGCCGGCGTGGCCGCCTCGCCAGTCGCCAAATGGCTGGGCATCGAAGGCGACAAGGCCGGCCGGGTCAAGGTCGCGCCAGACCTGTCGGTGCCGGGCCTGCCGGGCATCTATGTGATTGGCGACGTTGCCAGCCTGAAGCGCGACAATGGCAAGCCGGTGCCCGGGATCGCGCCGGCGGCCAAGCAGGCAGGCGAGCATGTGGCGCGGATCATCCGCCAGCGCCTCGGCGGCGACACGGCACCCCTGCCCTTTGCCTACAAGCATGCCGGCGATCTGGCGACAATCGGCAAGAGTTCGGCGGTGATCGACTTTGGCTGGATCAAGCTCAAGGGCTGGCTGGCCTGGTGGGTCTGGGGCTTTGCCCATATCTATTTTCTGGTCGAGACCCGCACGCGCATCATCATCACCATGAGCTGGCTGTGGATCTATCTCAGCGGGCATCGCAGCGCCCGGCTGATCACCCATGGCCATGCCGACGAAAGGGCGCCGCTCAAGGAAGTCGACGAGGGCTAATCGACGATGGTGGTGACCGAGACAGCCCGTTTGTTGAGCGCGCGCTCGCGCAGCCAGATATAGAGGCCGCTGGCGATGATGATGGATGCCCCCAGGAAGAACCAGTTGTCGGGTGGCTGGCTGAACACCACCCAGCTGGCCAAGGCGAGGTAGATCAGCTGCAGATAGTTGAACGGGGCCAGCGTTGCCGGCGTGGCAAAGCGATGCGCGACCGAGATCAGCATGTGGCCGAGCACGCCTGCCGTGCCCAGGGTGAAAAAGGCGACCCAGGAAATGGGCTGGCTGGGCCAGGTCCAGTCGGTAAAGGCGAAGGGTGTCACAACGAGCAGGGCGATGCCGCCGGCATAGATCTGCTGGGTCATGGCGCCGTCGACCCCGGCCAGCTTGCGGGTGACGATCGAGAACAAAGCGGCAAAGAAAGCGGCCATGAGGCTGAGCAGCGCCGCGGGATGGAAGGCCTCGGTGCCGGGGCGGATGATGACCAGGATACCGATAAAGCCGGCGCCGATCGCCAGCCAGCGGCGCCAGCCCACATGCTCGCCCAGCAGCGGCCCCGACAGGGCGCAGACCATCAGCGGCGAGGTGAAAAGTAACGCGCCGGTGACGGTCAGCGGCAGGTAGCGCATGGAGAGGAAATTGCCCGCGGTGGAACCGAGCAGGCAGAGGCCACGCGCGACTTCGAGCCGCCAGTTGCCCGTGGCAAAGAGATTCCAGCCGCGCAGGGGCAGCACGAAGAGCAGCAGCAGGGCGACATGCATGCCATAGCGCGCGAACATGATCTCACCGGTGGGCAGGCCCGCGACGGAAAGCCATTTGGCGGAAACGTCGAGGAAGATCAGGACGCTCTGGGCCAGCAGCAGAATGAGGATGGCCCGGTTGGGGTTTTCCTCGATGGCGGCAACGTGGCGCGCCATCAGCGTTGCTCGGCAACGAGCGAGACGGGCCGGGCGAGCTTGCGCTCACGCAGCCAGATATAGAGCCCGCTGCCGATGACGATGGGCGCGCCCAGATAGAGCGATGTATCGGGGAACTGGGCAAAGATCAGCCAGCCCGCCAAAGCCATGAAGATGATCTGCAGGTAGGAAAAGGGCGCGATCACCGCGGCCGGGGCAAAGCCATAGGCCACGGTGATCAGCTGGTGGCCGACAAAGCCGAAGACGCCGATGGCGAAAAAGGCGACCCAGCCATCGATCGATGATGGCCACACCCAGTTGGCCAGCGCAAAGGGCAGCAAAGCCACGGTGGCGAAGATGCCCAGATAGAACTGGCTGGTGGCCGGGCTGTCGACGCCCGAGGCCTTGCGGGTGAAGATGAAATAGAAGGCCGAGCTGAAGGCGGCGAAGAGGCAGAGCAGCGAGGCCGGATGGAAGGCGTCACTGCCCGGCCGCACGATGATCAGCACGCCGACAAAGCCCACACCAATCGCCGTCCAGCGGCGCCAGCCCACCTTTTCGCCCAGCAGCGGCACCGAGAGAGCGCAGAGGATCAGCGGCATGGTGAAGGCAATGGCGCCGGTCACGGTCAGCGGCAGATATTGCACGGCGATGAAATTGCCGATCGAGGCGCCCAAGAGGGTAATCGAGCGCAGGATCTGCAGCCGCATATTGCCGGTGCGCAACAGGCCCAGGCCCTGCTGCGGCAGGTTGATGACGCTGACCAGGCCGAGATGGACGACATAGCGCAGGAAGACGATCTGCATGAAGGGAATGCCGACCAGGCCCAGCCATTTGGCGGAGCTGTCGATGCCGGTGAACATGAAATAGGCGACCAGCGCCAGACCGATGCCCATCAGACGGCGTTCGGGGGGCGGAGCAAAAGCAGTAGACATGAGCGTTCCGACGGCCGCGGGGAGGCGCAGCGCTGGGTGCTAGGCTTAAGGATCGTGCCACCCATGTCAATGACAGGGCGGCACAATCTTGTATGGAAGCTACCAAAGCCGCTTTGATCGGGCCCCGGCACCCCCCCCCTTCCTCCCCCTGAAGGGGGAGGAGTACGATCGGGGTTGGGGCACGATTTCAGCAAACCACCGGGCAGTCCCTCCCCCTTGTATGTTTGCTTGGAGGCCGTGATTGGCGATGATCGGCCTGGGAGCTTTGGGTTTACCGGGCTCCCGGGCTGGATAGCGTGTGTCCCCCAAGAGCCAGCAAGCTCGCCCCTGAGCAGACGCGTCCGGCCCATCTTGACTGTCTCGAACGGTTGGTTGGGCGACATGCCCGCATACAAGGCAGAGCGATCATGATTTTTTCCCCAGACTATGTTGGTGTCGACGTCTCCAAGAAGCACCTGGATCTGGCCATCACCGGCTCGAGCAGGTTGCGCGTGTCCAATAATCCGGCTGGCATGGCTCGGTTGGTGCAAAAGATCTCCAGCCTGACCCGGCCCCATCTGGTCTGTGAGGCCACCGGCAGCTATACGCGGCTGATGGCCCGCTCGCTCAGCCAGCATGGCATCGCGCTGAGCACGATTAACCCGCGCCGGGTGCGCGATCTGGCTCGGGCCGACGGGCTGCTGGCCAAGACCGATGCGATTGACGCCGCGGCGATCCTGCGCTTCGCTCACCTGATGCACCCAGATCCCGACCCCCTCTACGATCCAAATGCCGTGGAAATGGCCGATCTGGTGCGCCGGCGCCGCCAGATGGTGGATATGCTGGCCATGGAAAAGCAGCGTCGCGAGCACCCTGAAGCTGCGCTGGCGCAAGCCAGCATCGATGCTCATATAGGCTTCTTGAGCAGCCAGATCGGCGAGATGGATCGGGCCATTACCCGCCAGATCGATAGCGATGCGACGCTACGGCGCCGGGCCGAACTACTCACCACCATCCCCGGCATCGGCCAGACTACGGCCGCCGTGCTGCTGGCCGAAATGCCCGAGCTGGGCGGCATCGGCAACAAGCAGGCGGCCGCCTTGGCCGGAGTCGCCCCCTTCAACCGCGATAGTGGTGAGATGCGCGGCCAGGCCCATATCGCCGGCGGACGCCTCTCGGTGCGCTGCGCTCTCTATATGGCCACCCTGTCGGCCATCCGTGCTAACCCGCCCATCCGCGACTTCTACAAAAGGCTGCGCGCCCAGGGCAAACCGGGAAAGCTCGCCATCGTCGCCGCCATGCGCAAACTCATCACGACAGCCAATGCCGTCCTTGCCAACAACACCCCCTGGCACACCAACACAGCTTGACCGCAAACACGGTTGCTCAGGGGGAGGTCAGGTGGGGGTTAGACTTCGTCAGAACGTCTCGCTGAGGTTGCGCACCTTGAGCGACTGCACCAGTTCGGAGGCCGTGGGCGTGGCGCCGTGGCGGGGGGTGAAGGTGAGGTCGGTGGTGCGGCCCGGCAGGAGCGTGACGGCATTGTCGGAGAAATAGCCGGGCGCGTCGACACTGGCGGTGACGAAGAGCGCGGGCTGGTCGCTGGTGAGGCTGAGCACCAGCTGGCCGTCGAGCTCTGACCAGCCGGCGCGGATCTTGGGCTGGACCAGTTCATAGGTCTTATAGGGCTTGGGAAAATAGTCGTTTTCGCCCAGCAGCGTGCCGTTCGCGTCCTTCCAGGAGAAGAACAGGAACTCGTCAGCGGCCAGATCAGCGGCGGCAATGGCCGTGACCTCTATGGCCGCATCGGCCGAGATGGCGCAATTGCCCGAGAACAGCTGACGCTCGCCGCCGGACACCTTGACGGCCCGGACTTCGAGGCTGATGGCGAGTGGCGCGCCGGTATCGTTGATACCCTTGAGCACAATACGGCTGGGCGGCGCGTTCTCGACCGGCTTGCCACGCGAATTGGTCGGCACGGCGTCATGCACCGGCACGGCCACGACATTGACGGGCAGGAAGAAGCGCTTGGCCATATATTGCAGCAGCTTCCACTGCCCGCCGTAATCCAGGCTTGACCAGCTGGCGACCGGCCAGATGTCATTGATCTGCCAGAACAGGGTGCCCATGCAGCGCGGCTTGGTGGAGCGCCAGTATTCGATGGCGGTCTTGATGGCGAGGCCCTGCTGAATCTGGCTGAGGAACACCATCTGGTCGAAATCGCGCGGGAAGCGGAAATAGCGCGTCATGGTTTCAAGGATGCGCGCATTGCCGCCGTCATTGCGCTGGTGGTTTTCCATCACCGGAGAAGACGGGTTGCGGTCCCCAGGCGCCGAGAAGGTCTCGATGACATTCATCGAGGTGAAGGACTGAAAACCGAACTCCGAGGCAAAGCGCGGGTTGACGGTGCGATAGGCCTCAAAGCTCTTGGCCGAGTGCCAGACGTCCCAATAATGGGTGTCGCCGCGGGTATCAGCGTGCCAGCCATCGGAAAAGTCGAGATAGCCCATGGAGGGCGAGGACGGCCAGAAGCGGCGGGCCGGATCCTCGTCCTCGACGATATTGCCGAGCATGGAGTTGAGCCGGTCGTAATTGGCGACATAGCGCTCGGGGGCCGCCTTGGTCTCGGGATACCAGCCGAGCGAGCCGATGACCTCGTTGTCGCCGCACCACAAGGCAATGCAGGCATGGTGGCTGAGCCGGCGCACCTGCTGGGTGATTTCGTTGCGGACATTGTCGAGGAAGGGGCGGTCGGACGGATAGCTCATGCAGGCAAACATGAAATCGTGCCAGATCAGGATGCCCAGTTCGTCGCACATTTCGTAGAAGTAGTCAGGCTCGTACTGGCCGCCGCCCCAGATGCGCAGCATGTTCATATTGGCGGCCTTGGCGCTTTCCAGCAGGTCGCGGATGACGGCTGGCGTAATGCGCGACGGGATGGCGTCGGCCGGAATCCAGTTGGCGCCGAGCATGGAAATGTCGCGGCCATTGATGCGGCACTTGAAGGAGTGGTCGATCTCGTCCTTTTCGACGATCCATTCGAGCTTGCGCAAGCCGATCTGGCGGGTGGTCTTTTCCCCTTCCAGATTGGTCACCAGTTCGTAGAGCGGCTGTTCGCCCTGCCCGGCCGGCCACCACAGTTTTGGGTTCTGGATAGTGACGTTATGGGTGAAGATGTTCTCGCCGGGATTGACCACCAGCTTGTCGGTGATCGTCTGGCCGGCAATGGTGTGTTCAAGTTCCACCTCACCATGAGCAAAGGCAAAAAGCCGAGTCTTCAGAGTCAATTCGACCGAATGGCTGCAATGGACCTGGTCGACCTGGACGCTGTCCTGGCGGGCGAGGCGCGCCTTGCGCAGCGTCATGGTGCCATAGACGCCGATGGGCATGATGCAGATGCCCCAGTCCCAGCCGGCGTGGCACGCCGCCTTGCGGATGAAGTTCATCGGAATGCCGGCCAGGCCATTGGTCTGGTAGTTCTTGGTGAAGGGAATGGGGAACGGGTGGGCGTCCGAGCGGGCGCGGGCGACGTCAAGGGCAATGGCGAAATCGATGCGCAGGGTATTGTCCCCTGCCCGCACCTTGCCGGTGACGTCGATGTCGTGGCGGACGAAGCTGTTATCGGTCTGGGCAATCACCGCGCCATTGAGGGAAATGGTGGCGATGCAGTCGACCTCAGCCAGGGTCAGCGTCAGATAGCCGTCAAGGTCGGCGGCGCTGGCGGTAAAGCTGCGCTCGACCGACCAGGCGGTCTCATTGACCCAGAGCACCTGCTTTTCGTTTTCGCCATAATAGGGGTCGGGAATCTTGTCGGCCGCCAGCAGCGCGCCATGCACGTCGCCCGGCAGGTCCAGCGGCACTGCAATGTCGCTGCTGGGCGAGGTCAGGGCAAAGCGACCGGCCAGGTCGATGGCCGAAAAGGTGGCGGGAACAGGCATGAACGACTCCTCCGAAGGCAGCGCTTTCTGGCTGCCGAGCTGTTTGGACGCTAGCGGCGGGCGGCAAGATAGGCCCGTGCAATCGATTGCACGCGGTTCTATCCCGTCTTGCGGCGGCTTCCAATGGCCTCGAACGACGAAATTTTGGCCATTGCAACGTCCTAAATGGTACCAAAACCCCGCAAAGCCGGCACTTTGGTCGATCCGCTTACACTTCTATTAGCTTTTGCCCGGATAGTTTGGCGTATTCTGGGGGCGCAGAACATGTCGGCACTCGAGTCAATCAGGCGGTTATTTGCCGTTCCGGACGATCCGGACCTCGTGCTGGCGCAGGCCCGGGCGCTGTCGCGCCAGGTGCCGCTGATGTATGTCACGGTGGTGGTGAATACGCTTATCCTGGGCGCTACCCATATCGGCACGGCGCCGGATGCGCTCACCCTCTACGTGCCGGCAATCCTGACGGTATCGAGCGTGCTGCGCATCCTGCACTGGTGGCAGGCGCGGGGCGCACTGCAGGATCTGGCTCGGGCGCGCCAAAGCCTGCGGCAGATGATGCGGGTCATGCCCGTGCTATCGCTAGGTTTCACGCTCTGGACGATCGGCCTGCTGCCCTATGGCGACCCCTACCAGCAGTCCCAGGTGGTGTTCTTTTGCGGCATCACCACGATCGCCTGCATGTTCTGCCTGATGCATGTGCGGGCCGCCGCGCTGACCATGGGTGGCCTCACCCTGTTTCCCTTCATCATCGTCATGCTGACCATGGGCAATGTGGTGCTGACCGCCATTGCCCTCAACCTGGTGGCCGTGGTGGCGGCCATGCTGATCATCCTGCTGGGCAATTACCGGGACTTTTCCGCCCTGGTCTCGTCGCGCTCGGCCATGGCGCACAAGCAGGCCGAGACGCAGCGCCTGTCGGACGAGAACGACCGGCTGGCCAATGTCGATCCGCTGACCGGGCTGCCCAACCGGCGCTGGTTCTACCGGCGGCTGAACGCCATGCTCGACGAGGCCAGCCGCAACGACGTCCGGCTTGCCGTGGCGCGCGTCGACCTCGACGGTTTCAAGTCGATCAACGAGATCTTCGGGCAGATCACCGGCGACCACGTGCTGGCCGAGGTCGGGCGCCGGATCGTGACGCTGTGCCCCCCAGGCGCCCTGGTGGCCCGGCTGGAGGCGGACAATTTTGCCCTGATCCTGAGCGGCCCCCTCCCCACGGAGGCGCTGGAGAGCCTGGGCAGGGTGATGTGCCACGCCCTCAGCCAGTCATTCGAGCTGCCCGGCGCCACCATCCATCTGTCGGCCTCGATGGGTCTGGCGGCGGCGCGACCCGGCGATACGGCCGAGACCGCCTATGACCGCGCCGACTATGCCACCTCGGTCGCCAAGCGGGAGCACCGCGGCAGCGCCGTGGTGTTTGCCGAGCGGCATGAACGCGAGATCAGCCAGGTGCGCCGCATCGAGCACGAATTGCGCACGGCCGATCTCGACAGCGAGATTGCCATCCTGTTCCAGCCGCAGTTCGACATTGCCCTGGGCTGCACCACCGGTTTTGAGGTGCTGGCGCGCTGGCGCAGCCCGGTGCTGGGCGACGTGTCGCCGGTCGAATTCATTCCGCTGGCGGAACGCACGGGCCTGATCTGCAAGGTGACGCAGACCGTGCTGCGCCAGGCGCTGGCGGCGTCCGCCCGGCTGCCGCGTCATATGCGCCTGTCGGTGAACCTGTCTGCCCACGATATCGGCTCCACTGCCGCGATCCAGGCCATCGTCGCCATGGTGGAGGCGGCCGGCACGCCCTGCCGCATCGATTTCGAAATCACCGAAACCGCAGTCATGCGCGACATGGGCCAGGCCAATGCCTCGCTGCTGGCGCTGCTGGCTTTGGGCTCGCGCATTGCGCTCGACGATTTCGGCACCGGGCATTCGAGCCTGACCCACGTGCAGCAGCTGCCGCTCGACCGGATCAAGGTCGACCGCAGCTTTGTCGCCGAAATCTGCAATGACACGACCAGCCAGGCGATCATCAAGACCACGGCGGACCTGTGCCGGAATCTGGGGATTTCCTGCGTGTTTGAAGGGGTGGAAACCCGCGCGCAGCTCGACGCGCTGGCAGCGCTGGGCGGTACGGTGATGCAGGGCTACCTGTTCGGCCGGCCGATAGACGAGGCCAGCATGCAGGCGCAGCTGGCCCTGGAGCAGGCGCACTGGCACGCCCAGCCCCATCCGGCCTATGGCGCCGCGCGCTGAGCGCGCGACGCCGCTTGGCTATTTGGCGTCAAGATCGAGAAAACCACCGGACTGGCGTTGCCAGAGCTGGGCATAGTGTCCGCCGCTCGAGAGCAGCTGGGCATGGGTGCCCTGCTCGACGATCCTGCCCTGCTCCAGCACCACCAGGCGATCCATGGCGGCGATGGTGGAGAGGCGATGGGCAATGGCGATTACCGTCTTGCCCTGCATCAGCGTGGTCAGCTGCTCCTGGATGGCGGCCTCGACCTCGGAATCGAGCGCCGAGGTCGCCTCGTCGAGCACCAGGATCGGGGCGTTCTTGAGCAGCACCCGGGCAATGGCAACACGCTGGCGCTGGCCACCCGAGAGCTTGACGCCGCGCTCGCCGACATGGGCATCGTAGCCGGTGAAGCCCTTGGGATCGACCAGGTCCATGATGACATCGTGGATCCGGGCCTGCTCGGCTGCCCGCATCATCTCCTCGTCGGTCGCCGACTGGCGGCCATATTTGAGGTTTTCGCGGATCGAGCGGTGCAGCAGCGAAGTGTCCTGGCTGACCAGGCCAATGGCGGCCCGGACGCTTTCCTGGGTGACCGCCCGCACGTCCTGGCCATCGATGCGGATCGCCCCGTCCTGCACGTCGAACATGCGCAGCGCCAGGTTGACCAGCGTCGACTTGCCCGAGCCGGAACGTCCGACCAGGCCGATCTTTTCGCCCGGCGCCACCGTCAGGTGGAAGGCGTCGATGACGCTGCCCTGCTGGCCGCGCCAGTAGTTGAAGCTGACATTGTCATAGACCAGCTCGCCCTTGGTGACGACCAAGGGCCTGGCCTGCGGCGCATCCAGCATGGTCAGCGGCTGGGCGATGGTGATCATGGAGTCGCGGATATTGCCGATCTGGCGGAAGATGTTGGAGCCGATTTCAAGGATCCAGCCGCTCATGTTCATGATCTGCAGGGCGAAGGGGATGGCGGTGGCCACGGCGGCCGCCGACAGGCTCCCCTCGTTCCAGCCGATCAGAGCCAGCCAGGTCACCGAGACCACGAGGCCCGCATTGAGCAGGAACAGGGTGGACCACATATAGGTGAAGACCCGCATCAGCTTGCGGAAGCTGACGGCGTGTTCATCAATGGAGTCAGCGACGTAGCGGTCTTCGTGCTCGCCTGTCGAGAAGGTCTTGAGCGTCTGGATATTGGTATAGCTGTCGACGATCCGGCCGGTCATCACCGATTTGCTCTCCGAGAGTTCCTCGGAATAGCGGGCGATCAGCGGCATGGTGATGGTGAAGAGCACGGCATAGAGCAGCAGCCAGACCCCGATGGGCACCAGCAGGACCGGATCGAGCTGGGCCAGCACGACAATGGCCACGATCACGAAGACCAGGGCATACCAGGCGGCGTCGATGGTCAGGTTGACGCCGATCTCGATGGCCTCGCCGGCCTGGATGATCTTGTTGGCGATGCGGCCGGCAAAGTCGTTCTGGAAGAAGGTCCAGCTTTGCCGGATGACGTGCCAGTGGCTTTGCCAGCGCACCAGATCGACCAGGTTGGGGACGATGCCGTGGTTGCGGATCAATGTATCGAGCAGGAAGGTCAGCGGCCGCACCAGCACGACGACGACGATCATCCAGAGGAAGGTCTGGCCGTGACTGGTGAAGATGTCGCCGGGATTGGTGGTGGCCAGCATGCCGACCACGAGGCCGACAAAGACGGGCATCAGGGCATCGGCGACCGACCCGATGGCCACCAGCACGATGCGGATGACGAAGGCAGCGCGGAACTGGCCGATGAAATAGCTGACGAAAGGCGTGAGGCCCATGGGCGGCTGCCGGTTTTCGGCGAGCGCGGTGGGGGCATAGAGGTGGTCGAAATAGCTGATGACGCGGTTGAACATTGTGAGCTCATTTGGTGAGCCGCGCCTGACGGAGGTTCTTGCTCAGGTCAGGTTCGGTGACGGTCCAAGGGTTTGCGGAGGGCAAAGCGGGGCGCGCTATGGCTGGGGTTGCGCGCGGGATTGGCCGTTTCGATATTGTCACCCATCTGGGTTCTCCTTGGTTGGTCAGGTTTGCGACTCTCCCCCTCTCCCGGTGGGAAAGGGGGAAATCAGTTGGCGCCCTATTACTGCGCCGCTTCTTCGGGCGCGTCGAGATCGAGGAAACCACCGGACTGGCGGTTCCACAGGCTGGCATAGATGCCGCCGGTCTGCAGCAGCTCCGCATGGGTGCCGGTCTCGACGACGCGGCCCTTGTCGAGCACCACAAGGCGATCCATCATGGCGATGGTCGAGAGGCGATGGGCGATGGCGATCACCGTCTTGCCCTTCATCAGCAGCTGCAGCTGGCCCTGGATGGCGGCCTCGACCTCGGAATCGAGCGCCGAGGTGGCTTCGTCCAGCACCAGGATGGGCGCGTTCTTGAGCAGCACCCTGGCAATGGCGATGCGCTGGCGCTGGCCGCCCGAAAGCTTGACGCCGCGTTCGCCGACATGGGCGTCAAAACCCTTGCGGCCCTTGGCATCGCTGAGCCCGACGATGAAGTCGGACGCCTCGGCCAGGTCGGCCGCCTCGCGCATCATTGTCTCGGTCGCGTCGGGGCGGCCATAAAGGATGTTGTCGCGCACCGAACGGTGCAGCAGCGAGGTATCCTGGGTGACCACGCCGATATTGGCGCGCAGGCTATCCTGGGTCACCTTGGCGATGTCGTGCCCGTCGATCAGGATATGGCCGTCGGCGCGGTCGTAGAAGCGCAGCAGCAGGTTGACGATGGTGGACTTGCCGGCACCCGAACGGCCAACCAGGCCGATCTTCTCGCCGGCAGCGATGTGCAGGTCGAGATCCTCGATCACCCCACCGGTCTTGCCATAGTGGAACGACACATTGTCGAACTTGATGTCACCCTTGACCGGCGGCAGCGGCTTGGCGTCGGGCTCGTCGGAAACGATGCGCGACACCGAGAGCGAAGAAATGCCGTCGCGCACCGTGCCGATATTCTCGAACAGCGAGGACATTTCCCACATCACCCACTGGCTCATGCCCTGAAAGCGCATGACGAGGCCGAGCGACACGGCCAGAGCCCCGGGGGACATCAGCCCGTTGAGCCAGAGCCAGACGCCGGTGGCGGCTACGGCAAAGAGCAGCAGCGAATTGGACCACAGCACCGCCAGGTTGAGCACGGTAAAGAGGCGCATCTGCCGATAGGCGGTGTCGAGGAACTGGTCCATCGCCTCCTTGGCATAGGTCTCTTCGCGGTTGGAATGGCTGAACAGCTTGACCGTGGCGATATTGGTGTAGCTGTCGACGATGCGGCCGGTCATCAGCGAGCGGGCATCAGCCTGCTCCTGGGAGATCTTGCCCATGCGCGGGATGAAATAGACCATCATCGAGACATAGGCAGCCAGCCAGACCAGGAAAGGCACGGCCAGGCGCCAGTCAGCGGCAGCGGCCAGGATCACGGCGCCGGTGAAGTAGACGACGACATAGACCAGCATGTCGAGCAGCTTCATCACCACTTCGCGCACGGCCAGCGAGGTCTGCATCAGCTTGGCGCCGATGCGGCCGGCAAACTCGTCCTGGAAATAGCTCATCGACTGACGGATGAGGTAGCGATGGCTCATCCAGCGGATACGCTGGGGGAAATTGCCCAGCAGCGTCTGGTGCATGGTCAGCGTCGAGATCAGCGCGAAGGCCGGCAGCACGAAAACCACCATACCGCCCATCAGGGCCAGCTTCCAGCCATCGGTCTGGATGAAGGTTTCGCGGTCGGCCTCGGCCAGCCAGTTCACCACATCGCCGATAAAGCCGAAGATGATGATTTCGCCAATGGCCACGGCCGCAGCGGCGCAGGCCATCAGCGCCAGCCACTTCTTGGCGCCCTCGCTGTAATGCAGGCAGAAGGCGAGCAGGCCCTTGGGGGGCTCTACCGGATCGCCGGGCGGATAGGGATCAAGACGTCGTTCAAACCAACGCAACATTGCCATTCACCATTGTCAGGTCCGGTCACTGATGCCGGCCCGGGCGCGCGACCACCGCTGACGAGGCAGCGGGAGGGGCGGATTGGACAGCCAGGCAGCGGTGCCGTTCGGAAAATTCAGAATCGTGCTCGATACGCCCGCAATTGGCGCAGAGGAGCCACGTGATGAAGCCAAACCATGCCCCCTCCCCAATGCCGTCCCAATTGGCATACAAGAGTGGACCTGATCGGCCGCCGGCGGCAGACTACACGAAAGTGCCGAGTCTGCTGTTGCGGCGCGGCCACACTTCAAATTCAGACCGACTCAAGACGGATCCGTTCATGCGCACCGAGACCGAGCACACCATCTTCCTCAAGGATTATACGCCGAGCCCCTATCGGATCGTGTCGGTTGATCTGGACTTCAAGATTGGCGAAAGCGAGACGCGGGTCCGTGCCCTGCTGACGATCGAACCGCAGGCCGATACGGCGCCCGGTACACCGCTGGTGCTGGACGGCGACGGGCTGGTGCTGGATTCGATCGCCATCGATGGCGCGCCACTGGTGCTGTCGGCCTATGCCGCCGACGAGACCGGCCTCACCCTGATCGAGCCGCCGCTGCGCCGCTTCGTGCTGGAAACTGAAGTCACCCTGCAGCCGGCGAGCAATACGCGGCTGATGGGGCTCTATCGCTCGGGCGGCACCTGGTGCACGCAATGCGAGGCCGAAGGCTTCCGCCGCATCACCTATTATCTCGACCGGCCGGACAACCTGGCGGTGTTCAAGGTGCGCATCACCGCGCCACTGGCCGTCGCGCCCGTACTGCTGTCGAACGGCAACCTGATCGAGCAGGGCAGTGCCGGCGACGGCCTGCATTTTGCCGTGTGGGAGGACCCCTTCCCCAAGCCGAGCTACCTGTTCGCTTTGGTGGCCGGCGATCTGGGTTCCATCACAGACAGCTTCACCACCGCTTCGGGCCGCAAGGTGGACCTCGCCATCTATTGCAGCCATGGCAAGGAAGAGCAGTGCCTCTGGGCCATGGACAGCCTCAAGCGCTCGATGGCCTGGGACGAGCGGCGCTTCGGCCGCGAATATGACCTCGACATCTTCAACATCGTCGCCGTCAGCGATTTCAACTTCGGCGCGATGGAGAACAAGGGCCTTAATATCTTCAACGACAAGCTGGTCTTCGCCCAGCCCGACAGCGCCACCGATGCCGATTATGACGGCATCGAGCGAGTGATCGCGCATGAATATTTCCACAATTGGACTGGCAACAGAATCACTTGCCGCGACTGGTTCCAGCTGTGCCTCAAGGAAGGGCTGACGGTCTATCGCGACCAGGAATTCACCAGCGACGAGCGCAGCCGCCCGGTCAAGCGCATCTCGGACGTGGTGACGCTGCGGTCGGCGCAGTTCCCCGAGGATGGCGGTCCGCTGGCCCATCCGGCCCGGCCGAGCCAGTATAGCGAGATCAACAATTTCTATACGCCCACGGTCTACGAAAAGGGCGCCGAGATTGTGCGCATGCTGGCGACGCTGCTGGGCGAAGCCGGGTTCCGCAAGGGCATGGACCTCTATTTCGAGCGCCATGACGGCGAGGCCACGACCATCGAAGCCTTCCTTGCCGTGTTCGCGGAAGCCAATGGCGTGGACCTCGAACAGTTCCAGACCTGGTATCTGCAGGCCGGCACGCCGCGGCTGAGCGTCAGCGACAGCTATGATGCGGCAGCGCAGACCTATACGCTCAAGCTGCGCCAGGAGACGCTGCCGACGCCGGGCCAGCCGACCAAGGCGGCGCTGGTGCTGCCGATCAAGTTCGGCCTGCTCGGTCCCAATGGCAGCGAGATGGCTTGGACCGGGGTCAGCGGCGGCACGGTGCGCGACGGGATGATCGTGCTTGATGGCGCGCAAGCCGAGATCGTCTTTACCGGCATTCCCAGCAAGCCCGTACCCTCGCTGCTGCGCGGTTTCTCGGCCCCCGTCACCATGGACACCACGCTCAGCCAGGCTGACCAGCTGTTCCTGGCCCAGCACGACAGCGACCCGTTCAACCGCTGGCAGGCGCTGCAGGATGTGGGCACGGCGCTGGCCGTTGCCGCCATCACTGGCACGCCATGGAGCGATGATGCAGTCAATGCGCTGAGCCAGGCCATGGGCGAGACGCTGGCCAGTGAGAGCCTCGACGATGCGTTCAAGGCGCTGGCGCTTAGCCTGCCGGCCGAAGCGCAGATCAGCCGGGCCATAGGCAAGGATATCGATCCAGACCGCGTGCACGCCGTGCGCAGCGAGCTGCTCAAGGCGGTGTTCGCGCCGCTGGCGCTGCCCATGCTCAATGCCTATCTCAAGCTCTCCAGCGACGCGCCCTATGCCCCCGATGCCGCCAGCACCGGTCGCCGCGCGCTGCGCAATCGCCTGCTCGGCCTGCTGGTGGGCAGTGAAGCTGCCGGCGCGACCGGGCTCGCCGCCCAGCAATATGCCGGCGCCCGCAACATGACCGACCGCCTGGCGGCGCTCAGCGCCAGCGCCATGGCCTGGACCGGCGATGCCGAGGCCATGCTGGCCGATTTCCACGCCAACTATGCCGCGGCCAATCCGCTGGTGCTCGACAAGTGGCTGGCGGTGACAGCCAGCGTGCCGCGCGACGGGGTGATCGAGCGCATCCGCGCCGTGCTCGACGACCCGGCCTTCCCCAAGACCAATCCGAACCGGCTGCGCTCGCTGGTGGGCAGCTTCGTCATGGGCAATCCGACGCAGTTTGCGCGGGCCGATGGCGCGGGTTTCCGCTTCGTGACCGGGATTGTGGCCGAACTCGACCGGATCAATCCGCAGGTGGCGGCACGGCTGCTGACCGGCTTCCGCATCTGGCCGATGCTCGAACAGGGGCGTCGCGATGCGGCAAAGGCCGCGCTGACCGGGCTGGAGGCGAGCGGTTCACTCAGCCGCAATACGGCCGATATCCTTTCGCGCATGTTGGCAAGCTAAATCGCGGAGAATGTTGGAAGAATTTTTCTTCGGCGGCTAAGTGATTCTGCCGACTCGTAATTTGCCGGATCAGTACGCTTGCGTACTTTTCGGGGGTCTGGACACCGGAGTCCGGCTGATTCATTGTTCGTTAAGGGCAAATCGGATCGGGCATGCCCCCCGGGCAAAACGGAGAATTTCATGCGGTCGGCGGAGACATCCGGCGTCGGCGCCCCTCACCCGGGCGCGGACACGGGACGGACAAACACACGCCAGGCCAATGACAGAAGCAAGGCTTCGGGACGACAGGACCGCAGCCTTGTTCTGGCACCGGTCACCGCCGCCGTGGCCCTGACGGCTTTGGTCGCCGCCACCCTGTTTGTCGCCTATGACACGGTCCGCACCTTTGACGATGCCCAGCAGGACCTGGCGATGATCGGCACGGCCTTTGCCGCCGATATCGCCGGACTGGCCCCCGAAGCCGTCACCTTGGCGGTCGATGCTATACCCACCCGTTTCAACACCGTCACCCGCGCCAGCCTGATCCAGGCCGCCGCGCCCGACATGCCCACCTGGCCAAGCCAGACCGTGCCGGCCGGGGTGCATGGCACGCTGGCGCTCGAAGCGGCGCCGGATAGCCTGTGGACGACCATTGCCCAGCGCGGCGGCATTGCCTTTGCGCTTGCCGGCCTGCTGATCGCCCTGGCCTGGCGCCGCACGCAGCGCGAGCTGCCCGACAGCCAGCAGCGCCGCAATTACCAGACGCTGGCCGCCGCCATTCCCATGGGCGTGGCATGCTGGACCCGCGATGGCGCGCTGGTGGTGTGCAATGAGCAATATCGCGCCCGGCTCGATCTGCGCGGCCGCAGCGTCACCTATCACGACGCGGTCAAGCGGATGATCGAGGGCGGCTATATGAAGCTGCTCAATGAGGACGAGAACAACCGCCTGCTCGAGCTGCACCGGCAGGACGGCTCCTGCCTGCTGATCGACGAGCGGCCCCTGGCCGATGGTGGCTTCATGACGCTGGTCAGCGACGTGACCGAGCGCAAGAAGACCGACACCATGCTGCATTCGATCCGCGAGGAGCAGCGCCAGCTGGCCCGGCGCTATCATGAGGAAAAGCTCAAGGCCGAGGCGGCCAGCCGCTCCAAGACCAATTTCCTGGCCCATCTCAGCCACGACATCCGCACCCCGCTCAACCACATTATCGGCTTTGCCGACCTGATGCGGCATCAGGCCTATGGCCCGCTGGGCGATGCCCGCTATGCCGATTATGTGCAGTCGATCAAGAGCTCGGGCGAGCACCTGCTGACTTCGTTCGCCACCATTCTCGACCTCGCCGAATTCGAGAGCGGTCACAAGGCCTTGCGGCAGGATCCGGTGGCGGTTGACGAGCTGCTCGACGGCGTCATGGAGCGATTTGCCGGGCCAGCGGCGCGGGCGCGGCTGCGGCTGACCGTCAGCCAGACCTGCAATGCCACCATAGAAGGCGACCAGCTGGGCCTCGTGCGCATGATCTCCAATATCGTCGAAAATTCCCTGCGCTTCACCCCGGCCGGCGGCCAGATAACCCTGGCGGCCTTTGCGGCACGCGACGGCGTGGTGATCGAGATCACCGATACCGGGCGCGGCATGAGTGAAGAGCGTCTCGCCAGCCTGGCGCAGCCCTTTGCCCTGGGCGACGCCACCTTCACCCGCGAGGGCATCGGCCCCGGGCTGGGCATTTCCATCGCCCGCGCCATTGCCGAACTCAGCGGCGGGCGGCTGGCCATCGATTCCAGCCCGGCTCTGGGCACTACCGTGGCCATTTCCCTGCCACTGCATGTGGCCGATATGTCGGTCGCCGCCTGATGATGAACCTGGAATGGCACGAAGCCCACAAGATGCCCGACAATCCCACGCTGGAGCAGCGCATCGAATGGCATCTCGACCACCGGGCCCATTGCGACTGCCGCGATATACCCGACAGCATCAAGCAGGCGCTGGCGGAACGCGGCGTGGCTCTGCCTCAGCCTCCAACACACTAAGCTTAAAGCGTGCGTGCCTTGTCGTACCAGGCGGCCGCGGCCGCAGTGACTTCGGCGCGCATGGCGGCCAGGTCGAGTTCGAGCCGGCCGAAATCGGGATAATGTGTCAGGCCGGCCAGCAATTCCTTGAAGGCGTCCGGCCAGGGCTCGTCCTTGAGCGGGTGGATCAGGGCTGAACTCATCACCTGCAGCACGGTGGCATAGGTGCGGTGGATTTCCGCCAACCTGGCGCCATCGGGCACCAGGCCCAGCGCCCCGAGGCGCAGCAGTACCGGCGCCGTGGCCGCCTGCGGCAAGGCGATGTCGAGCCCAGCCACCAATTGCGCCGACTGGGCGATGAATTCGAGGTCGACCAGCCCACCCTGGGCCATCTTGAGATCGAAGGCGTGCCGGGCCGGCCGTTCCTTGGCCATCAGGGCGCGCATGGTCACCACGTCGTTGATGGCCTTGGCGGCATCGCGCGGGCGCGACATGACCTCGGTAATGGCAGCATCAACGACAAAGCCAAAGCTGTCATGGGCCAGCACGACGCGGGCGCGGGTGAGCGCCAGATGTTCCCAGGTCCAGGCATTGTCGCGGTGATAGGAGGTAAAGCCGCTCAGGCTCGTCGCCAGCGGCCCGGCATTGCCCGATGGGCGCAGCCGCATGTCCGCCTCGTAGAGCACGCCCTCGGCGGTCGGCGCGGTGATGGCGGCGACAAGGCGCTGGGTCAGGCGGGTATAGTACTGATTGGTGCTGAGCGGCTTGGCACCATCGGATTCCCCGTCCGGCGCGTCATAGAGCAGGATGAAATCGAGGTCGGAGGCGACGGTCATTTCCCGGCTGGCCATCTTGCCGAAGGCCAGCAGCGCCACCTTGCCGCCCGCCAGGACACCGTGGCGCCGCTCGAACTCGGTGCGCACGCTGCCGAACAGGCGGTTGAGCAGGGTCTCGGCCAAAGCGGTGAACTGTTCCCCTGCCCCGCGCGCCTCCACCGTGCCCGAGAGCAGGCCGGCGGCGATGAGGAATTTCTGCTCCTGGCCGATGATGCGGGCGCGGTCGATGACTTCCTCATAGGAGCGGGCATCGGCGAGGAAGGCATCGACCTTGGCGACCAGCACGTCGCGATGGGTGACGTCATTGGCAAAGGCCGGGTCGATCAGCCCGTCCATGACATGGGCGCGGTGGATCACCGCCTCGGACATGCGCGGCGCCGAGGCCATCAACTGCACCAGCAGGGTGCGCAGATTGGGGTGGTTGCGCAGCAAAGCGAAGAGCTGCACGCCAGTGGGCAGACGGGACAGGAAATTGTCGAACTTGGCGAGCGCCTCGTCGGCATTGCCGGCATTGCTCAGCGTGGTCAGCAGCGCCGGCAACAGCTCGGTCAGGTGGCCACGCGCCGCGGCGGCGCGGGTCGCCGGATAGCCGCCATAGTGCCATTTGCGCACGGTCTCGATGACCTTGGAAGCGTCGGCAAAGCCCATGGTGGTAAGAGTTTCGAGCGTGCCCGGATCATCGTCGCTGCCGGTAAAGACCAGGTTGCCGGTGCCGCTGCCCAGCGTCTCGCCTTCGGTGAACAGCTCGGCATAGTAGGACGCGACGCGTTCGAGCGCCGAGCGATAGTCGATCTCGAAGGCGCGCAGGTCTGCCTGGCCCATCAGCCGGCCGATGACGGCGACCTCGGCGGGCGTGGCCGGCATCACATGGGTCTGCTCGTCGGCAAGCATCTGCAGCCGGTTTTCCACGGCGCGCAGATACCAGTAGGTCTGCGTCAGCTCGGTGGCGGCGCGCGGGGTAATCCAGTTGGCGTCGGCCAAAGCGGCCAAGGCATGGGCAGTCGGCTTGACGCGCAGCGTCTTGTCGCGGCCGCCGGCGATCAGCTGCTGGGTCTGGGTGAAGAACTCGATCTCGCGGATGCCGCCGCGGCCCAGCTTGACGTTGTGGCCCTCGACGCGGATATCGCCGACATTCTTGGCGATATTGATCTGCCGCTTCATGGCCTGGATGTCGGCAATGGTGGCGAAGTCGAGATGCTTGCGCCAGATATAGGGCGCCAGTTCCTTGAGGAAGGAATGGCCGACCTGGCGATCACCGGCGCAGGGCCGGGCCTTGATCCAGGCGGCGCGTTCCCAGTTCTGGCCGCGGCTTTCGTAATAGGCGAGCGCGGCATCAAAGGAGATGGCGACCGGGGTCGAGCCCGGGTCGGGGCGCAGGCGCAGGTCGGTGCGGAACACATAGCCATGCGTCTGGCGGTCCTCCATCAGCCCGACCAGCTTCTGCACCATGCGCGAATAGGTCTTGGTAGCCTCCTCGGGATCCTTGAGCACGCCTTTTTCGAGATCGTAGAACACCACGATGTCGATGTCGGAGGAGTAGTTGAGCTCCTGGCCGCCATGCTTGCCTAGGGCAAAGATGGCGAGGCCGGAATTGGCCGCGGTAGCGTCTTCGGGTGGCAGCGTCAGCAGGCCCTTTTCCGAAGCCTGGCGCATCAGCAGGTTCAGCGCGGCGTCGAGGGCGGCATCGGCCAGGTCAGAAAGCGCCGCCGTGGCCTGGGCGGTGGTCCAGGCGCCGCCGGTCTCGGCTATGGCGGCGATCAGGGCCGTGCGGCCCTTGGCAATGCGCAGCACCGGGCCGAGCGCGGCTTCATCGGCGGCGGACGCGCCTGCCGCATCGACCGTGGCCAGGATATCGATGAGGGCGCCATCCGGATTGTCCCGCAGCGCGGCAATCAGCCAGTCGACATTGGCCTGGGCCAGGCCAAGCAGATAGGGCGCCGATTCCAGCAGCGGCCCAATGGCGGCGCTGCTCTTGATGAGCGCGGCACTCTGGGCCCCTGGCAACTGCCCCATCCAAGCAGCAAAGACCGGCATGTCGATCGTCGGGAGGGCATTGAGCTTTGTCACCATGCCAAAGCGATAGCGCGGCGGCCCCAGCGGGGCAAGGTCGGGGCAAGTCACATCCGTTCGCCGAGGCGGCGGGGATAGTGCTAGGCGGCGGGCAGATCGATCACGGCGCGGACGCCGGGTGCATTGTCCTCGACGCGGAACTCGCCGCCATGCAGCCTTGCCACGGCATTGACCAGCGACAGGCCGAGGCCGGACCCATTGTCGGAGCGGCTCTTTTCCAGCCGGACAAAACGCTCGATCACCCTTTTGCGGTCGGGCTCGGCAATGCCGGGACCGTTATCGGCCACCTCGATCAGCACGCGGGTGCCGGCCTGGCGCAGGCCGACCATGATGCGCCCCTGCGCCTGTCCCTGCCCCTGGCCCTCGGGCCGGGCATATTTGACGGCGTTTTCGAGCAGGTTGACCATGGCCTGACCGATCAGCTCGCGATTGGCGCGCAGGTGCACGCCCGGGACAATGGCGGTCTCGACCAGGATGTTCTCGTCTTCGGCCACGGGGCCGTAAAGCTCGGCGACATCGGCGACGATGGTGCTGACATCGATATCGCTGAGCGCGCCGGAAGGGGCGCCGGCTTCGACGCGGGCGATCATCAGCAGCGCATTGAAGGTCTGGATCAGCCGGTCGCTCTCGGCAATGGTGGTTTCGAGCGCCTGCTGACGCGACTGGTCGCTGGCACCCTCGCGCAAAGCCGACTCGGCCTGGTTGCGCAACCGGGTCAGCGGCGTCTTGAGATCGTGGGCGACATTGTCGGTGACCTCCTTGAGCCCCTGTAGCAGCTGCTCGATGCGGTCGAGCATGGCATTGAGGTTGGTGGCCAGGCCATCGAACTCATCGTTGCGCTTGGTGACGGGCACGCGTTCGGAGAGGTTGCCCGACATGATCTTGGTGGACGTATCACGGATGGCGTCGATGCGGCGCAGCACGCGCTGGGCGGTGATGCCGCCGGCAATAAGGGAAAAGAAGATGATGCCGAGCACGCCGAGCAGGAAGCTCTGCACGATGATGGCGGAAAAGCCGCGCCGCTCGACCACGTCGCGCCCGACCACCAGGCGCATGCCATTGCTCAGCTCCACCGAGCGCACCACGGCATAGCCGGCATTAGGCGGCGGCGGCATGCGGCCCTCGAGCTGGTCGGGGGATTCGGTGAGGGCATCGGCACGCTCATAGTCAAAGCCATAGGTGCCCGGCGTCAGCAGCACCTCGACGGGCACGTCGGTGACATTGCCCAGCAGGTACTGGCCGGTGGCGTCGCCCAGATAGTAGACGCCCGGGCCGGGCGAGCGCGAAATGCGGTCGACGGCGAAGGCCAGGGCGCGCACGCCCTGATTGGCATCGATGCGCTGCAGCGCCCGCACTTCCCGGTCGATCTCGTCGGCCTGCTGGCGCTGGATCGAGACGCTCGACTGCCAGCCGATAAAGCCGAGCAGTAGGATGGAAAACAGGCAGAAGATCAGGATGAAGGTCGCCGTTAGGCGGACGGTGGAGGTGCGCCAGAGCTGGGCGAAGCGGCTGAACCGGAGCACGGGCCTACTCGCGGATCATGTAGCCGGCGCCGCGCACCGTGTGCAGCAAGGGGCTGGCATGGCCCTTGTCGATCTTGGAGCGCAGGCGGGACATGTGGACGTCGATGACATTGGTCTGGGGGTCGAAATGATAGTCCCAGACATTTTCGAGCAGCATGGTGCGGGTCACCACCTTGCCGGCATTCTTCATCAGATATTCGAGCAGGCGGAATTCGCGCGGCTGCAGCAGGATGGCCTCGCCATCGCGCTCGACCTTGCGGGACAGACGATCGAGGCTCAGCCCACCCACGGCATAGCTGGTGGCGGCTTCCGACGGGCTGGAGCGGCGCGCCAGCACCTCGACGCGGGCGAGCAGCTCGGCAAAGGCATAGGGCTTGGTGAGGTAATCGTCGCCACCGGCGCGCAGCCCGGTCACCCGATCATCGACCTCGCCCAGGGCGGACAGGATCAGCACGGGGGTCTGGTCACCTTCGGCGCGCAGCGATTCGACAATGGAAAGACCGTCGCGGCGCGGCAGCATGCGGTCGACGATGAGCACGTCGTAATCCATGCCCGAGGCCATGGCATAGCCGGTTTCGCCATCGGCGGCGTGGTGGGTGATATGGCCGGCCTCGTCGAGCGCCTGCATCAGATAGCTGGCGGCTTCCCGGTCGTCTTCGATCAGCAGAATCTTCACCGGAGCCCCCAAGGCTAATGTGAACGACGCGCGGCTGCGCGGGTGCAGCATGTCGGGCATCTAGTCCCCTCTGCCCGAAGGGGCAAGAGGCGGGTGTGGCCAGGGCAGCGCGCTGCCCTGGCCAGGATCATTACTCGCTCAGCGGCAGGCCGATGAAGCGGGCTTCGCCATCGCGGCTGGCCTTGATCAGGGCGGTGTTGCGCCCCGCTTCCTTGACAGCGGCGATGGCTGCCTCGAACTCGTCAAGCGTTGCCACCGGCGTGTTGTTGACCTCGGCGATGGTGTCGCCAATGGCCAGGCCCTTTTCGGCCGCGGCGGAGTCTTCCTCGACGTCCTGGATCAGCAGGCCGCCCGAACCATCGGCATTGGGCACCAGGGTCAGGCCGACGCTGGACTTGCCGGGCAGTTCAGCCGGCGGCATGGGCTGAGCCGGCTGTTCGGGGGCGGCAGCTTCCTCGGTGAGGGTCTGCAGCTGGACCGACAGCGTGGTCTCGGCCCCGTCGCGCCAGATGGTCAGCTCGACGGTGGATTCGGGCGCCTTGCCGGCAATGGTGCGGCTGAGGTCGAGCGCGTCATCGATGGGGTCGCCATCGACGGCGGTGATGATGTCGCCCGACTTGACGCCGGCAGCACCGGCAGGGCCGTCAGAGGCCGGCTCGCGCACGATGGCGCCCTTGGCATCGGCCAGGCCAACACCATCGGCGATGTCGCGCGTCACGTCCTGGATGGACACGCCGAGATAGCCGCGGGTCACCGAGCCGTCATTGATCAGCTGGTCGACAATGCCCTTGACCGTGGCGGCCGGGATGGCAAAGGCGATGCCGACATTGCCGCCATTGGGCGAATAGATGGCGGTATTGACGCCGACCACTTCACCCTTGGTGTTGAAGGCCGGACCACCGGAATTGCCGGTATTGACAGCCGCGTCGATCTGCAGGAAATCGCCATAGCTGGAGCCGCCGATATTGCGGCCCTCGCCCGAAATCACGCCGACGGTGACAGTGCCGCCTAGGCCGAAGGGATTGCCCACGGCCACGACCCAGTCGCCGACGCGGCTGGATTCGGTCTCGAACTGCACGAAGGGCAGATCGGTGCCCTCGATCTTGAGCACGGCCAGATCGGTGCGCTCGTCGGTGCCGACAATGGTGGCTTCCGTTTCGGTGCCGTCATCGAACACGACAGTCACCTTGGTCGCGTCTTCGACGACGTGGTTGTTGGTGACGACATAGCCGTCAGCCGAAATCACGAAGCCCGAGCCGGCCGCCATGTACTGGCGGGGCTTGGCGCCGGGACCATCGCCGCGCGGGCCCTGGCCGTCTTCGCCGAACTGGTCAAGGAAATCGCGGAAGGGGTGGCCTTCAGGCAGGTCGGGGAAGTTGAAGTCGAACTGGCGACCGCCGCGCTGCATCGGGCTGCCGGCTTCCTGGGCTTCAACGAGGATGGAGACCACGGCTGGCTTGACCGCCTCCACCAGGTCGGCAAAGCCGGCATGGGGCTGGATGGCATCGGGCACGACGATCTGCGCCGCGTTCTGCACCTGGGCATTGGCGGCCTGGCCGGTAATGACATAGGCGGTCGAAACACCGCCAATACCAATCAGCAGCGCCAGGGCCGAAACCCCGAGCCAGCGACCGGTACGCTTCATGATGGATGAACGCATCGCGAATTCTTCTCCTTCGGACAAGCCCTCAACAGCTTGTGGGCCTCTTATGCAACAGCCCAGCTTGCTGGCAGGTTGCAGTCACATTAAGGTTTGGCAATGTTCACGCCAGCATTGTGGCAGCGTCGGCGCTAATGTGGCGGATCGAGGGCGTCGAGCGCGGCCTGTTCCTCGGGGCTCAGGGCCTCCGGCTCGGGCGCGGTGCTTCGCTGACGTCCCTGCAAAAGCAGCACCAGCAGTCCAGCCAGCAGCAGGGTTGGTGCGGCAATCCAGAGCAGTACGGTGTGACCGTTGACCCGGGGGTTGAGCAGCACGAACTCGCCATAGCGGTCGACCAGATATTGCTGCACCGCTTCGTCGCTATCGCCGGCGACCAGACGCTCGCGCACCAGCAGGCGCAGATCCCGGGCCAGTTCGGCATCGCTGTCGTCGATCGACTGATTCTGGCAGACTAGGCACCGCAGCCCGGCCGAGAGATCGCGGGCGCGCTGTTCCAGCACCGGATCGCTCAGCACCTCGTCAGGGCTGACGGCCAGGGCGCTGCCACTGAGCAGCAGCGCCATGGCCAGCATGAGCGCACGCAACCAGCTCATGGCGCGGCCACCGTGGCCCTGGCAGCGCGGCGCGGGGCGCCGACGCGCACCTTGCGGTCGGTCAGCGAGATGACGCCGGCCAGCGCCATCAGCAGCGCGCCCAGCCAGATCAGGGTGATGTAGGGCTTGTGCCAGACGCGCACGATATGGGTGTCGTCGAGCGGCTCGCCCAGCTGCAGGTAGAGCTGGGAAAAGCCGTAGGTTTCGATCGCCGCCTCGGTGGTGGGCATGCCGCTGGCCACATAGGTGCGGCGGTCGGCCATGGTGGTGCGCGTCTTGCCGTCGGGCGCGGTGATGGTGAAATGCCCCTCATCGGCAAGGAAATTGGGGCCCGGCACCTGTTCGAAACTGTCAAAGGCAATGGTATAGCCCGACAGTTCGGTGGTCTCGCCCGGATTGAGCGTGGTGACCCGCTCGGTTTCCCAGGCGCTGGTGGCGACGATGCCCAGCACCGTGACGCCCATGCCGAAATGGCCCAGGGCGGTAGAAAAGGCCGAGCGGGGCAGACCCACCAGGCGCCGCCAGCTTTCCTGCACCGGCAGGCGGCCCAGCCGCGTACGCTCGACCAGCTCGGCAAAGGCACCGAAAGCGACCCAGAAGCCGAGCAGCAGGCCCAGCGGGGCCAGCGAGATGGATACCCCGCCCAAAGCCGAGATCAGGATGGTGAAAAAGATCGCCAGCGCTGCCGCCCACATCAGGCGCTGCGCCGCGGCGAGCACATCGGCGCGTTTCCAGGCCAGCAATGGACCAAAGGGCAGCACCAGCAGCAGTGGCGCCATCAGCGCACCAAAGGTCAGGTTGAAGAAGGGCGCGCCCACCGAAATGGAGGTACCCATCAGGGCGTCGAGCAGCAGCGGATAGAGCGTGCCGACCAGCACGGCGCCGATGGCCGTGGCCAGGAACAGGTTGTTGAGGATCAGCGCGCCTTCGCGGCTGACCGGGGCGAACAGGCCGCCCTGGCGCAGGGATGATGCCCGCAGGGCAAACAGGAAGAAGGCGCCGCCGATGACCAGCGCCAGCAGGGTCAGGATGACAAGGCCGCGCGTGGGATCGCTGGCAAAGGTATGTACCGAGGTCAGGATGCCCGAGCGCACCAGGAACGTGCCCAGCAGCGACAGCGAAAAGGTGATGATCGAGAGGAAGACCGTCCAGATCTTGAGCGCATTGCGCTTTTCCATCACCAGGGCCGAATGCAGCAAGGCGGTGCCGGCCAGCCAGGGCATGAAGCTGGCATTTTCCACCGGATCCCAGAACCACCAGCCGCCCCAGCCGAGCTCATAATAGGCCCAGTAGGAACCCATGGCGATGCCCAGGGTGAGGAAGATCCAGCTCAGCATGGCCCAGGGCCGCACCCAGCGGGCCCAGGCCTGATCGATGCGGCCGGAAATCAGCGCGGCGATGGCAAAGGAGAAGCAGATCGAAAAGCCGACATAGCCGGCATAGAGTAGCGGCGGATGAATGGCGAGGCCGATATCCTGCAGCACCGGGTTGAGGTCATTACCCTGCAGCGGCGCGGGAAAGACCCGGACGAAGGGATTGGACGTAAAGAGGGTAAAGCCGACAAAGGCGGCGGTCAGCATGCTCTGGGTGGCCAGGACCAGGGTCAGCAGGTCATCGGGCAGGCGACGACCGAAGGCGGCGACCATGGCGCCGAAGGTGACCAGGATGAAGATCCACAGCACCAGCGAGCCTTCGTGGTTCCCCCACACCCCGGAGATCTTGAAGATCAGCGGCTTGAGCGAATGGGAATTGTTGACGGCCAGCAGCAGCGAGAAGTCGGAGGTGACAAAGGCCTGGATCAGCGCCAGGAAGGCTACCGCCACCAGCACGAACTGCAGCACGGCGGCCTGGCTCAGCACCATGGCGATGCGCGTGCCCGAGCGCCAGAACACATAACCGCCAACCGTGGTCATGGTAGCAATGGCAAAGGCGAGGATGAGGGCGAAGTGGCCGAGTTCAATGCTCATGGCGTGGCCGTCTCCGGCCGCCATTCGCCGCTCGCCTTGAGCGCGTCAACGACTTCCTTGGGGATGTAGTTCTCGTCATGCTTGGCCAGCACATTGGTCGCGGTAAACGCACCATCGGGGCCCATGCTGCCCTCGGCGACCACCCCCTGCCCTTCACGGAACAGGTCGGGCAGCAGGCCGGCATAATGGGCGGTGACGTCGGTGGCGCCATCGGTGACGACAAAGGTATTGTCCTGGCCGTCGCGCAGCCAGCTGCCCTCCTTGACGAGGCCGCCCAGGCGGATCGGCTGGCCCACGGCAACCTCGCGGGCGATGATGTCGGAGGGCGAATAGAAGAAGACGATCTGGTCGCGCAGGGCGACCAGCACCAGGGTGGTGGCCAGCGCCAGCACCAGCGCCAGCCCGCCGATCACCGCCAGCCGCTTCTGTTTGCGGCTCCAGCGGGCCTTGCGAACGCCGATGGGCATGGTCATGGTTGAGCTCCCGTGATGGTGAGGCCGGCTTCGAGCGCAATGGTATCGAGATCGCCCCGGTCGAAGGCCTGGGGATAAGCGGCGACGGCGGCGTCAAAGGCGGCCTGGGCCTTGGCCTTGTCGTTGAGCACCAGATAGGCGCGCACCAGCTGGGTCCACTCCTCGACGGAGCCGCCGCTGGCGGCCAGTCGACTGGCAAGGCCGGTGACCATCTGGCCGATCATCTCGGTTTCCTCGGCGCTGAAGGCCTGGGCCGGGGCGCCGGCCGGAACCGCGCCGTCATTCTGCGCCACGGCCAGGCCCTGCCGGGCCGAGGCCAGCCAGGGCTCGTCGCCGACCGACAGCGCCAGCGCGGCATTCCAGGCGTCGACGGCGGCAGTGAATTCCCCCTGCCGGGTCAGTTCGGATGCCAGATAGAGCCGCGACATGACATGGCGCGGATCGCTCTGCGCGGCGGCGCGCAGCAGGGTCATGGCGGAAGGCGAGCCGGCGCCCTCTGCCGCCAGCAGCAGGGCTTCGGCCTGCCGCGTCTGAAGGTCGGGCGTCGGCACAGACAGCGCGATGATGCGGCCATAGGCATTGGCGGCATCGGCATAGCGGCCGATCTGGAGATAGGCCGGGGCGATTACCGTCCAGCCGCGCAGGTCATCGGGATTGTCTGCAAGGGCGGTTTCGATGCGGGCAATGGCGGCATCGAGGTCAAGACCACCAGCGGCCAGGGGATCGGGGCTTTCGGCCATGGCGCGCGTGGCCAGCGGCTGCGATGGCAGGTCCGGACTGCCCAGCATGGCGTAGAGCGCCAGGGCGAGAATGGCCATGGCGCCGAGCCCGGCCAGCAAGGGCGTGCGACCCAGTTCGGGGCGGGGCCCGGTGGCAGGCCGGCTTTCGGCCTTGAGGCGCAGGATTTCGCGGGCGAGCTCGGCCTTGGCGGCCAGCGCATCGGCCTCTTCGAGCTTGCCGGCGGCAAGGTCCGCGTCAATGCCGGCCAGCACAAGGGCGAATTGGTCATTGCTACCGGCCATTTCCGCTCGCGTTGCGTTGACCGTCCGCGGGCCGGCTGCGTAAACAAGGGCAGCGCACGCAATGGCGGTAACAGCGATGGCGATAAACCAGAAAATCATGGGTCCCGGATGCTGGGCGCCGGCATGGCGCAACTGGGTTCCATCTATAACCGGAATGCGGCGGAAAACTACCCGGACAGCGCCCGGAACAGGGGACGCATTGCCACAGGCAGGCGCCGGCGCATGAGCCAGCTCAAGGCCGACTTCCTGATCATCGGCAGCTCGCCGCTGGCGCGCCTGCTGGCCGGCCTATTGGCCTCGCGCCATGGCAAAACCGTGCTGCTGCAGGCCCGGCACCTGGCGGGCCGGCGCGTGCGGCCGGGCATGCATCTGTCGGTGGGGGCGATCACCCGGCCGGAGAGCTGGGCGCTGCTGGCCGCCACCGTGCCGGAAACCACGCGGCTGCTGCGCCGGATCGGCACGCGCGGGGTCCTGAGGCGACTCGACCCGATCCTGTTTGCCGATCAGGCATGGGGTCAGGCGGCTCTGGGCCATATCCGGCATATGGCGGCAGGCTTCGGTCTCGCCGCCGAGCGGCTGCCGCTGCACAGAATGGGTCCCGACCGCGAAGGCCTGGTGCTGCGCGATGCCGTCCTGCTGAACCGGCCGGTACTGGAGCCGGCGCTGGATCGCTGGCTGGTCCAGCTGGGGGTGCGGCGGCTCGATCCGGATATGATCATAGACGTCGCCGGCGACGGAAGGGCGGTGGTGACACTGGAGGACGCGCGCATCGAGATCGGCCAGACGCTGCTGGCCGATGACGCGGCCATCCTCAACCATGTGCCCGACTTCGCCTGGCCGGCGCTGCTGCACCGGCAGGACGCCAGCCTCATTCTCACCCGGCCCGTGCCACCCATCGCGGCCCCGGTAATGCTGGCGCTCGATGCCGGCATCGTGCTGCAGCAGCAGCAGGAAGGCGGCGTGCTGGGCCAGGGCAAGGGCGACATTGTCGGCCTGGCGGGTCAGTTGGGCGTGCTGCTCGGCCTGCCCGATGCCTTCGAACAGGCGGGTCAGGCCAGCATTGTCAGCGTCAGCACCCGTGACGGCGCCCCGGCTTTGGGCCGCGTGGGCGGCGTGGGGCCCGATATCCTGGCCGGCTTCGGCCCTGTCGGGGCGTTTCTGGCTCCGGCCCTGGCGCGCTGGCTGTGCGGGGTGGCCAGTCCGGCGGAAAACGCCTGGTGCGGCGCGCGTCTGGTCAATCGCGATGGCGGCATGGCCCCGGTCAGCGACATCGGAGCCATGCCATGAGGGGACAGCCCAATCGCCTCGCGGCTGAGACCGCCGGCTCCTTTGCCGGCAGTGCCATCGACCGCGCCCAGCCGCTGCAGTTCCGCCTCGACGGGCGCGTCATCCATGGCTTTGTCGGCGACAGCGTGCTCAGCGCCGTGCTGGCAGCCGGTGTGGACAGGATCGGCCGGCGGGGCGACGGGCCTGTCGCGCTGTCGAGCCGCTTTGCGCCCTCCATCCTGCCCTCGTCGCTGGCGCATGACCCGCAGCAGGCGCTGGCCATGGCCCGAACCCCGGCGACCGCCGGCGCGGATTATGTGACGCTGCCGCACCAGAAGCGGCCGGCCTGGCTGGCGGGACTGCGCCGCGTGCTGCGGCCGCGCGATACGCTGGGGCTGGACCTGAGCGAAGGCGCCGCCCCGCCCCTGCCCTACATGGAGAGCCTCGGCACCCTTGAGGCGCCGGCCGATCTGATCGTGGTGGGCGGCGGCGTGTCGGGCATGGCCGCAGCGGTGGCGGCAGCCCAGGCCGGGTTGCGCGTCATCCTGCTCGAGGCGGCGGCCCGGCTGGGCGGCAGCGCCCAGCTGTTCGGCACGCTGGAGGGCGAAGAAACCGCCGATGCCAGCCTGTTGCGGCTGGGCACCGCCATTGCCGGCTCCGGCGCCATTACCGTGCTCACCCGCGCGGCAGTGTTTGCCGCAAGGCCGGGCGCGGTGCGTGTCCACATTACCGATACGACAGATGGGCAACCCACCGGCCGCGTGACGGAACTGCACGCCCGTTACATCGTGCTGGCCACCGGCGCCAGCGAGCGGCTGCCGGTCTTTGCCGGCAACCGGCTGCCCGGTACGGTCGGGGTGCGGGAAGCCTATGACCTGGCCCAGCATTACGGGGTCTGGTGCGGCCAGTCGGCGCTGGTTGCGACAGCCAGCAATGTCGCCTATCGGCTAGCCATGCTGGCGCGCGATGCCGGTATTGCCGTGCCGCGCATCATGGACAGCCGCACCCAGCCGCAGTCGCGCTTCATCGAATATTCCAAGGCCTATGGCATCACCCTGGCAGCGGGCACCAGCCTCGTCGAGGCGCGGCCGGGTCCCCAGGGCCGCGGCCTGACCGTCGCCCCGCATCTGCGCGTCGACCGGTTCAGCCGCGACGAGCCCCTGCTCACTGCCGATCGCCTCATCCTTTGCGGCGGCTGGCAACCGGCGCTTGACCTGTGGCACATGGCCGGCGGCACCAGTGTGTGGAACGCCGAGGCGCAGGTGCTGACGGCCAGCCATGGCCCCGACGGCCTGGTGCTGGCGGGCAATGCCGCGGGTCATCGCGGCCATCACGCCTGTCTGGCAAGCGGGGCGGCGGCGATTGATCGCCTGCTCGGCCGGCCCGAGGCGGCTGTCACCGAACTGGAAGTCGATCCGATCTATGAAAGCCGCGATGGCGCAACGCCCGTGGCGCCGGCGCCGGTTGGGGGCGGCGGGGCCGCTTTCCTCGATGCGGAACGCAGTGGCGTGGTGCGACCGGCGGCGCTGCCGTTGCGCTGGTCCGAGCGGTTACCCTGGGCCCGGCGCACAGTCGCATGGGCGCTGGCGGACGGACCGCTGGCCCTGACCTGCAGTGATATCGCCGCCGGCGTGCAGCTGGGCCTGATCGCGCCCGAACGCGCCGGGGCCGTGGCGCGGGAGCGGGTGGCCATGGTCGCCATGGCGACTGCGGCGGTCAATGCGTCAGCGCTCGTTCCCCTGCCCGCGCCGCCGCTGGTGCCGGACTTCCTGAGCGGGCGGTTTGGCGCGGACGCGCAATTGTGGCTGATTGCGCCCGATGAAGCCCGTTTGCTTGAGCCGGGCGCGCTCATCCAGGCTAATGTGGACAGTCTTGATCCGCTGGGTGCCATCGGGGTGGTGCTGCGCCAGACCGAGGCCGGTGCCGTCGCGCTGATCGCCGCCAGCCATGTCCGGGTCGAGCAGAGACTGGTCGTGCGCGAGCCCGGTCGCGCCACCGCCATACGGCTGCTGGCAACCTGGGACGGGAAAGCTGGCTAGCTGGTGCGTTCGGCCGAGGCGCGGGCGCGCCGCAGGGTTTCGGCATATTCGGGATTGAAGCGGACTTCGGCCATCTTGATGCCGGCGTCGAGGCGGGCGGCGATCACCGGATCGGCCGGGTTCTGGCGGATCAGCTCGAGATTGCGCTGCAGCTGCATTTCCAGCGCCTCGCCCGACTGGCTCCAGGCCTGGTCGAACACGGCATTGAGCGCCATGGAGGCGCGGCAGTCGCGCACCGTGGCCAGGAGGTAAATGCCGTTGATAGCGGCCAGGATGCGATCGTCGTCGAGACGGTCGGCGCTGGCGTCACGACCGCGGCGCAGCGCCTGGTTGAGATCTGGCACCACTTCTCGCAGGCGCGGCTCGATGCGGTCGGACACCTGTTTGGTGAGGCCCGACAGCACGGCGGCCCACTGGCTGCCACGTTCGAATTCAATATAGCCGGTCAGGGCGCGCACCAGGCGGTGGAAGCGCTCGAGCCCACGGCAGACCAGGTCGATATCGGCGAAGGGCCCGGTGGGCTGCAGCAGATGGATCTGGTTTTGCGCATGGGCCAGCATGGCGTCGATCACCGGCGAAAAGCCGCTGCGCGATACCGACAGCTCATTGGCATTGCCGGACAGCTTGATGACGGTGGTGATCAGCCGGGTCGGATTGGCGATCTGCCCCATGGCGGCATGGAACAGCAGCGCGGCCAGCGGCTGGTCATTGAGCGGCATGGATTGCAGGGCGGTGCCCAGGGCGGAATCCTCGCCGATGGCATTGATGGCCTTGCCGAAGGCGACGGCCTTGGGCAGCAGCGGCCGGCCGCGCAGGGCATTGAGCAATTGCGGCAGGGCGGCGCGAGCTTCGTCGCTGCCCAGCATGGCGCGCAGGCGACGGCCGACCTCGGGATCGGCCTCGGCGGCAGTCAGTGCTGCCTTCATCCGCGCCATGACCTTGGCCATTTGCGGCTCGAGCGCGGCGGCAGTCAGGCTGCCATCGGCAATCTCGTCGGCCGAAATGAAATCGCCGCAGAGGTCACGATAGACCCAGGTCCAGCCGGCCACGATGCTGCTGCGCCGAATCGATCCCTGAAACGAAAATGTCGCAGGATCTTCGACGACCACAACATCGAGCATGCCGGCAAAAGGCCGCACGACCGGGCGCGCGGCGCGGCTGGAGGAGCGGGCAGCGGGGACTGCAGGTTCGGATCGATTGGCAGCTTGGGACATATAAGCAGTCGGTCTGGGAAGCGATACTGGCCCAAGCCTATCTGCCGTTGGTAAATAATCCTTACTGCCCGAGCCGAAGGATCGTGTTTATGCAGCGCCTTTTTCGACGGTCCAGTTGCCGGTCTGCTCGCGGCAGGCAGTACCCTTCTTGACGAAGTCCTGGCCACCGATCTTGACGGTGTGGGTGAAGTCGCGGCAGTCGAGATTGTTGACGCGGACATAGGGGCCGACGGCAACAGAGCCCGACGTGCCGGCAGTGCCGGTCCAGGCGCGGGGGGCGCCGGGGCGGCCAAACTGCAGCGCATAGAACTGGGCGGTATTGGCGGCTGCCGTGTCGGCGCTCGACATGCGGGCCGCGGCGGCAGCATCGACAAAGCCGCTCGACACACTCGTTGTTGCCAAAGCCTGCTGGGTGGTCTGGGCCGGGCTGGCAACCATCGGGGCGGCAAACAGCGGCGCGGCCGCGACGACGGGCGCCTGAACCACCTGAGTCGTACCGGTGCTGCTGCACGCAGCCAGGGTCAGGGCGAGCAGTGGCGTGGCAAGGATGGCGAAGCGGTTCATATTTTCAGGCCTCTGGATGGTTGGATGCGTCATGTTGTTGCAATAAGGCGAAAGTGCGTCAGCCTGCAGCCCGGGCCACCCCGCCCTGGCGTGCCGTCGGCAGCCGCAGCTCGACCTGCAAACCGCCCAAGGTCGAGCGTTTCAAGGTCAGCGTGCCGCCGTATACATCCACCAGTTCCTTGACGATATCGAGCCCCAAGCCGCTGCCGGGTGTTTTCTCGTCCAGCCTGACACCGCGACGCAACACTTTTTGCGCGTCCGCCTCGCTGAGGCCGGGGCCATCGTCGTCAATGCGGATCAGCAGGCTGGTGCCCGAGGTGCCGCGTTCTGCATCAAGGCGCAGTTCGACCCGTCCGGCAGACCACTTGCAGGCATTGTCGAGCAGGTTGCCCGCCATTTCCTCGAGGTCGGCTTCATCGCCGCGGAACCAGGGCAAAGCGGCATCGATCGGCGGCTGGGTGATGGCAACATCGGGATGGATCTTGGCCATGACCCGGCTCAGGCGCAGCAGAACCTGGGCAGCATCGGCCTTCTTGCCGACCAGGTCGGTGCGGGCCGTCAGCCGGGCGCGGTCGAGATAGGTGCTGACCATGGCGCTCATCTTGGCGCTTTGCGCCAGCACCACATCGGCGAGGCCGCCCTTTTGCGCCCCGGCCTCGTTGCGCAGCACGGCGAGCGGCGTCTTGAGCCCATGGGCCAGGTTGCCCACCTGGTTGCGCGCCCGCTCGATGATCTGGGCATTGGAGGCCAGCAATTCGTTGACCTCTTCGGCCAGAGGCGCAATTTCGCGCGGATACGATCCGGTCACCGCCACGCTCTCGCCCTCGCGCACACTTTCGATGGCGGCACTCAGCCGGTCGATGGGCCGCAGGGCAAAACGGGCGATGATGAAGCTCATCACCGCCAGCATCACCCCCACCGCGCCCAGCACGATGAAGGCCTGACCGCGGAAATCGTCGACGAGGCCGAGGATTTCGCTGAGATTGCCGGTGACGACGATTTCATAGGTCTGGGGGGCCACTGTCACCCGCCGCTCGACGACGCGAACGCGCGTGCCGAAGGCATCGTCGGTGATGGCGGTGTCGCGGCCGGTGGCGCTGGCCGGGCCGGCAATGTCGGGCATGTCGATGCCGACCACCGAAGGGGAGAGGTTGTAGAGCGTGCCGTCGGTGTCGCGGATGATCCAGTACCAGCCCGAGCGCGGCCGGCCGAAGCGCGGATCGGTCAGTTCGATGGCGTCGCTTTGCGGATCGCCGGTTTCCAGCAGCGCCCCGGTCAGGCTCTCGATATGGAAGTCCAGCGTTTCGGTCAGCGAGGTGTCGAGCGCCCGCGAATAGAGGTCGGTCAGCAAAAAGCCGGTGGCCACCAGCGCCACGATCAGCCAGCCGGCCGACAGCCAGAGCAGCGATGCGGCAATCGAGCCCTTGCGCATGGATCGCGTCACGACGCTAATCTTCAGCGATCTGGTAGCCCAGCCCGCGCACGGTCTGGATGCAGTCCTCGGGCAGTTTCTTGCGCAGCCGGCCGACAAAGACCTCGATGGTGTTGCTGTCGCGGTCGAAGTCCTGGTCGTAGAGGTGTTCAGTCAGCTCGGTGCGCGAGATCACCTTGCCCTTGTGGTGCATCAGATAGGTGAGCAGGCGCAGTTCGTGGCTGGTCAGCTTTACAGACTGGCCATCGACCGTCACCTTGCCGGAACGCGCGTCGAGCCGGACGCTGCCCGAGACGATTTCGTTGGAGGCCAGGCCCGCCGCGCGGCGCACCAGAGCACGGATGCGGGCCAGAACCTCTTCCATGTGGAAGGGCTTGGCGACATAGTCGTCGGCGCCGGCATCGATGCCCTGCACCTTGTCGCTCCAGCGGTCGCGCGCCGTCAGCAGCAGCACCGGCATGGTCTTGCCGGCCCGACGCCAGGATTCGAGCACAGAGATACCATCCATCTGCGGCAGGCCGATATCGAGCACCACGGCGTCATAGGGTTCGGTTTCGCCGAGGAAGTGTCCCTCCTCACCGTCAAAGGCCACGTCGACGGCATAGCCGCCCTCGGTCAGGGCGTCCTTGAGTTGGCGATTGAGGTTGATGTCGTCTTCGACAACGAGAATGCGCATATCCGGCCCCGCGGCGTTGGCTTGGTCTATTGGGCGCTCAGCACCAGGTTCTGGGCTTCCCCGGAAGCGGCCAGCACGCCGATATGGTAGACGAGACGCCCACCCTCGTCACACACGGCGACATTGAGCACCTTGGCGCTGCCATCGATGCCGGCCGAGGCCAGCACGGCATCAAGCGACATGATCTGGCCGGAGGCCACCGCCTCCTGGATCTGGCGATTGTCGAGACAGGCCTGCGCCTGGGCTGCGCCGGAGCCCAGCAAAGCAAGCGCCAGCGCCAATGCAAGCGGGGCCAGACGGAGGGGAAACAGTGTTTTCATGGGCGCAATCTAGGGCAGCATTGCTGAATGGGACATGAATGGGGCGCCTTGGCCAATATGTCAAAACTTCAATGAGCTGCCGGCATCGCGCAGGATGGCATTGGCAGTGTGCCGGCTTTTGAGGTTGCGGGGCACGATCAGTGTCCTGACGGATAAATTGATCCACTTTTCGTGTGATCCCTTGGCATTGACCAGCTTGTTGTACCCCAGCTGGCGGAGTTCGCTGACAACCGCCCTATAGTAGCCGTCAACCAATCACGCCGCCTGGATCGCTGGACGCTGCCAGATGATGGTCGGAATCAGGTCTTCGGGTGCCGCCGAGCGCAGTTCCTCTTCGGTAAAATGATTGGCCATGACCAGGCCCGGGCCAAGCTCCAGCATCACCGCCTCGAAGGCGTCAACGGTGGGCGCCTCGATGTGGAGGCCGATAATGTCACTCTGGGCATAAAAGACCTTTGCCTCATCGTCCCAAAGCGCGGTCACCGTAAATACGCGTTTTGCCATTTTCGCCTCGCCTGGAAAGAAAGCCGGTGGGTCCAAATATCGCTCCCACCGGCCCGCATTGCAAGGCGGCCCCTACGCCCTGGCAATATCCCCCTTGAGCCCCTGGCGCAGGAAGATCACCGCCAGGGATTCCATGATCAGGTGCCCGGCCGAGCCGCTATCGAGCGCCGGTAGGTCCACGCCCAGCACCTGGGCGAGGCCGGCCAGCAGCATGAAACCGGCGGTGATATAGGTCTTGTAGCCACTCAGAATATCCATGATCGAGCTCCATTGATCGGGTTTGGATGGGGATGTGGGCGTGGCGGCGTCAAGCAAGGCCGCAGCCCGGACGGCGGCGACGCGGGCGGACCAGCCCTTGCCAAAGGTGGCAAAGGTCGTGAGCCGGTTGAGAAAACCGAGGCGGCTGTCGCAGAGCGACCCGATCAGCCCGGCCGCGCCCTCGCGGTCGACGCGGCTGGTGATCGCTGCCAGAGTCAACGGGCCGATGACCCCGTCCGTCGTCACGCCCAGTTCGGCCTGCAGCGTGGCGATAGCGCGGGCCGGGCCGGAATTGACGGCGAAATCGAACAGCGCCAGGTCGAGCCCGGCCGGCAATTGCCCCGCCTTGCTGGCGTCCCAGTAGAGGGCGCGATAGATGCGCGCCGCCTCGTCCCGCCCCAGGCCCTGCACAGCGCTTTTGGGCAGCGCCCACCAGGGCGAGACCTGACGCCGGCGCGCCAGCGTCTTGCGGGTAATACCCAGATTGGTGGCGCCGCCGGGATCGCTGGGATGGTCGGCATAGCCGCCTTCATGAAGCAGTACCGCGTCCAGACAGATGTCAAAGCGGGTTCTAGCCATGGAAATCTCCTGATGCGGCATGGCCCGCGCCCAGCACGGGGCTGAGCTGGGCGACAGAAAAGCTGAAGGCGCCGGGCAGGCCGCCGAAATCGAGCAGCTGCTCGGCGCTGGAATAGAGGGCTGTGGGCGATCCCACGTCGATGACGCGCCTGACCACGCCGCCGTCGAGAATGGTCAGGCGATAGGCCTCGGGCGCATGCTCGAGCGGCGCATCAGCCAGACCCCAGCCATCGCCATCGGCGCGGCTGCAGCGGGTCCAGGTCAGGACAATATCGCCGTCCGGCTGGCGCCGCGCCCGCAGATGCACCGGCGGCAGCGGCAAAGCCGGGCCCAGATCGACCGCCAGGGTCAGCGGAGTCCCCTCGACGTCGCCGCTGCCGGCATAGAGCCGGAGCGCCCGCGTCTCGCCCAGCCAGGCTGTTTCGATCGGCAAGGTGGCTACCCGGCTATCGAGAATGATGACCCTGGCGCCGATGGCGGCAGGTCCGATGGCCGGTCCCGTGCTCTCGAGCCCGCGCAGCAAGCCCGTCAGCCGATAGCGCCCCGGCGCCACCAGGCTGGCAGCGGCAAAGCCGATCACCTCCCAGGCGCCAACATCGGTCTGCACCGCCAGCCGGTTGCTGCCAGCGAGCACAGCGAGGTCTTCCGCCGAGGCTAGGTGCCCTTCATGCAGGGTCACCTCGACGCCCGGCCCGCGATCCCAGACCGCGCGCGGCCCGGCTGCCAGCGGCGTCGCCAGCACGCCCAGCTCGCCCCGGCGCGCCAGGCTTGCCAGACTGGTCCCGGTGGTCTCGTCCACCAGTTGCAGCGCGCCCGGCCAGGGCTGGGCATAGCCGGCCAGCGCCAGCCGCGCGCGGGTCGGCTCGGCCGGCAGCGGCGGCAGCTGCGCCAGCGCCAGCAGCGGCACGGCGCGCACTGCATTGTCGCTGCCGCCGCGCAGCGAGCGATCGCCACCCACCGCGACTGCGGCAAGAGCCGGCAGCGCCTGGACCGTCACTTTTCGGGTCAGGCGATCGTTGATGGCGGTGATCTCGAATGGGCCTTCGGCGAGGCCCGCGATCGCGACGACATCGCCGGGCTCCAGCGCCAGTTGCGCCGGTGGCAGCTCGAACTCCAGGGTTTCGCGCCGGGCGCTCTGCCCGTCGAGCAGGCGTTCGGCCGCCAGCCTTGCTGCGGCGCCATCGAGCACCAGCGCCATGCTCTCGCCCGCCAATGGACCGTCGGCCTGAGCCAAAGCTGTCACCGTGCCGGTCAGATAATCGCGCTCGCGGTCGACAAAGCTCAGCGCCAGCCGCCCCGGCTTTTCTGCCGGATCGCCGCGGCGCCGCGACAGCGTCGCGCCCTCGCCCTGCGCCAGCAGCGCCGGCTCCAGCGTGACTGCCGCCTGCCGGCTGGCCGCGCCCAGATGCAGCCCGTCAGGCCCATGCCGCAGCCCCTGCCCCGTCACGGCGATCAGCGGCTCCAGCGCGGCGCGGCCGGTGGTGGCCGTGCCCAAAGTGTAGCCGCTGACAAAGGGCAGGCTCGCCTCCGCCGTCAATGTCACGCCATGCTCGGCCGCCAAAGCCACCGCCAGTTCGTCGCTGGACAGCCCGCCGAGCCGCCCGGTCAGCCAGTGGCCGGTGCGGTGGTTGGCGCCGTCCGACCACACCTCTGTGAGCGCCGGAAAGGCCGGCCAGGGCCGCGCGTCCCAGGTCCAGTGATAGATGCGGTCGATGTCCACCATGCCGGGCGGATTGTTGGCCGGGTCGCGCCAGAAGGCCTGGTGGGCGCGCAGAGCCTGGCGCTGCATCAGCGGATCGGCCATGCCGGTGGAAAAATGCGGCCCTCCGCTTTCGGCGCTCTTGTCGTCGCCAAAGATATTGGGCTGGTTGGCCCCCTTGTCGACGGCGCCGGAGCCCAGCTCATCACACCAGGCCGCAGCAAATTGCGGTCCCCGGAATCGGTCGGGGTCTGACGCCGACATCACCATGTCCCGCACCCCGTTGGGCCAGTACAGTTCATTGTCCTTGAGCCTTGGGCGTTCCTTGTCGGGATGAACGCCCAGGATGCCGCTGTCGCCCCGTACCATGATGGACGCGGCTTCGGTCATGGTTTCCCCGACCAGCGCGATCGGACTGACGCCCCTGGCCGCCAGGCCACGGACCCATTCGGCACCGGCCCGCGTCTTGCCGGCGCCGCGCCCGCCCAGCAGCAGCCAGGTTGTCCAGTCGCCTGCCGGGGGGCGCTGTTTATCCAGCGCCCATTTGTGCCAGTTGAAATAGAGCGCCTCGGCGTCTTGCTCGGTTTTGGAAAAGGCCAGCTCCTGGGGGCTGGCGGGGCCATAGAGTTCGTCATCGGGCGCCGGGGCCTCAGCGGTTTCTGAATTGCTCAATGCGCTTGGCCAGTTTGTTGCGCAGGTCCGTCATGTCCTTCTTGCTGGCCGGCTCGGCATTGCGCTGTGCAGCGCCCATTTCGAGCAGTGCGTCCAGCGTACGCACCTCCAGGCTGAGTACCCGTGCCTGCCGGTCGATTGGTTCATCTGTGGCCATTTCCAATTGCCTTACCTGTTTGTCGAGCACCTTGAGCATCCGCGCGACGAGGTCGTCATACCGGACGATGCGGGCGCGGGCACTGAGCCAGCCTTCCACTTCCCTGCGGTAGCGCAGTTGCGCCAGGGTGATGCCATAGCGCTGGCAGATGGTGGCGGGGTGGAACTGACGGCCCTCATATTCGGCGCGGATCGCATCCCAGCGAATGCCGGGCGGTTCGGTCAACAGGCTGTCGCTATCCATGTCCATGACTCACTTGTGAATCGCCGCCGCGCCATGGCCTGGAACCAGATGAATCCGTCGCGGATTCACCTGCAAAGCCGTCCACCCGGGAGGACCCGATGTCCGCCGTGATCCGCCATATCCACTACAAGCCCGAAAGCCGCGAGCTCTCGATCTGGTTCGGTCCCGAGGGCCGGCGCTATAGCTATTTCGATGTGCCCGAAGCCATCTTTGCGGGCCTGCGCAACGCCGAGTCCCGCGGCCGGTTCTTCAACCAGGCGATCCGTGACCGCTTCGCCTGCGTGCTCGTCGATCCGTCCGCCGTGCGCAACCGGCGCTGGCGGGCGCTGCATCCGGGTTCTTTACCCACTTCTTCGACTGTGCCTGAACAATAGCATGCCAGCGTGACGCGGGGATAACTGGGATAAGTTGGCGGTAAAAAACGGCGCGGATGACGTGCTGATCGCGGCGAAGCGCGCGGGCAGATCAGCGAATACAACCGACACTGCCTCAACGGCCCGGGACAGCTGGCCAAAGCCACGCCGCATCTGCACGAAATATGCGAGCACCCGTCCGGATTCGAAAACCTGTCGACTAGCTACGTAAAAGGCCCATAGGGTAAGCAAGGCAGGCGCCTTTCCAGAACACCGGCAAGGCAGCAAGGAGTACATGAATGAGAAGCTTGACGATTGCCGTGGCGTTGACGGTCTCCTGCAGCCTTGTTGTGCCTGCGGCCGCGCAGAAAAGCCCCATCAAGGAAGGCGATTATGTGTGCCGGAACAACGGGCAGATCACCGGCTCCTTCCAGATCGACAGCGCCTCGACCTATGTCGATGGCGCGGGCCAGCAGCGCAGCTATCAATATGACCCTTCGCTCAACGTCCTCAATTTCGATACCGGCAAGCAGTATTTCATTGGTCGGGAGAACCTGCTCATTCTGCTTGAAAACGGACAGATCGGAAAGCACGGCTGCATCAGGCAGATCAGGTAACAGACCAGGTGTTCAGTAGCCGGCAATTACTGGCCCGACGGCAGCAGTCGACCCGGTTGCGGTCGTTGGTTCCTATCTGAGGCTTATCTGAAAGCGGCCGTTGCCAGTGTCTGGAGAGAAGATGCGCCAGGCAGTTCTCGCTGGCGCATCTTCTGCTGATTACTGACTTGTCGATTCAGCCGCTGCTACCAGGGCGCGTTGCCCGCTGGCTCAACGAAGCGGCCCGACACAGTGTCATCCTCAAACAGGGCATATTCAACCGGCAAGCGGGCCCCTTCTTCGGCAGTCATGAAGCCATTGTTGCCGGTCAAGTCTGTTTTGACATAGCCGGGCGCCACAGAGTTGACTGCAATTCCGGCACCTTTCAGTTCTGCGGCCAATTGCACGGTGAGCATGTTGAGCGCGGCCTTTGAGGCGTTGTAGCCAATGAGACGAGCCTCATAATAAGGCGAGGACGGATCGCCATTGATGGAAAGGGACCCCAGCATAGTGGCCAGGTTGACGATGCGCCCGGCGGTAGAGCTGCGCAAAAGTGGCAGCATGGCCTGTGTCACTGCCAGCGTGCCGAGGAAATTGGTTTCCATAAGCCGGCGTGCAGCCCCGATTGTCGCAACGGAGGGCGGACCATCTTCCGCATCTACGATGCCGGCATTGTTGACCAGAATATCGAGCCGACTATATCGTCCCCCGATCATCTGCGCCGCTGCCTCGATGGTCGCTTCGTCATTGAGGTCGATCTGGACGGCCTCAACATTAAGTCCGTCCGAGCGGAGCGCCGCAACCGCTTGCTGGCCCCGGGTGAGATCGCGTGATCCGAGTAATACCGTGACCCCGGACTGGGCCAGCTGACGAGCAATCTCCAGACCGATGCCCTTGTTGGCGCCGGTCACCAGCGCGATTTTCTGTGTCGTCATCATCAATACCCTTCAGAAATTGGCCAAATGCCTGACGTCAATATATGAAGGATCATTCGAGTTTTGGATTCGCATATGGATGTTGCAGCCCCGGGTCACCTAAGTGCCCGCAAAGTGCCGCGTCAGGCGCGTTCCGCGGTGACGGTCGACGCCATTTTCGAGGCGACCATTCAGGTTCTGCTTGCCGAGGGAGTGCACCGGTTGACCACCACGCGCGTGGCGCAACGCGCCGGCGTGTCTGTGGGCACTATGTACCAATATTTCCCGCACAAGCAGGCGTTGCTTTACGCACTCAACGAGCGCTACCTCGATCGGCTCGCCGATCGGGTGGAGGACGTATGCCTGCACCATCACGGCAAGCCGACCGGCATCATGGTAGCGGCCCTGGTAACGGCCTACTGGGAGGCCAAGACCGAGCGCGCCGATGTCACTCGGGTGCTCTACAGTTCTGCCGTCGAGCTCGATAACGAAGCGCTCATAGACGCGTTCGCCAGGCGTATGGACCAAGCAACAATGACAATGCTTGCCACGGCCCCTGGCGCTAAATACGTCCACCTCGAACTGGTGAATGCCACCCTGTTATCGGTCATTTTTGGCACCGTGCGGAATGTCTTTGAGCGCAATATGCCGTTGACGCTTCAAGTTGATATCCGAAAACAATTGGTAGCGATGTGCATGTCTTATCTTCAGGGATCTGGCGGCTAGCGACTAAACGATCAAATTAGGTCACGTCAGCTTTCTTTGTCGTTCCGCCAAAAAAGCAGCCAGTCCGCTCCCCACCCCATAACCGCCCCCTACCCCTCCCGCGCAAAATCCATCGCCGCCTCCAGCGCCGCCAGGTCGCTCTCGGCGGTCATGGCTTGCCGGGCGCGGGCGGCGACGTCCCGGGCCATGGCCAAGGCCGGCGCCCGGAGATCGGGACTGGCAAAGGCCAGTGTCCTCAGCCCCACCAGCAGGCGCTGCACCACCTCGATGGTGGCCGCGCCGTCGCGGGCAATGGGGCGGAAGCCGTCACTGATCAGGTCGGTCGGATCGAGCGGCGGCACCGAAATCCGGTCATGGCGCGGCTGCCAGTCGGGATCGGCGGCGGGACGGTCGATCAGCACGCGCACCAGCGTGCCGACCACGTCGATGGCGGTGCCCGGATCGTTGATGCCGGGCGATAGCGCCTTGGAGGCGATCTCGCCCAGCACGACGAGGCCAAAGCGCGGGTCGCTGTAAAAGGTGCGACGGTCGCCCACGACAAACGCCGCCTGCAGTTCGTCCACCGCCTCGGCGGGCACCACGCCCTCGATCCGCATGAGCGGGCGGTCGGGCGAGACATAGGTGCCCGGCCGGGCCGTGATGGCGATGGTCAGGTCATGCGCCTGGGCCAGAGCCTGCAACTGGCCGGCATCGACATGCTGTACATAGCCGACTTTGACAGCATTGATGGGCATGCCCTGGGGCGCGATGATCTGCACCCGACAGTCAAAGACCGGATGTTCACCCGACAGGGTAAAGGCCTCGCGCGTTGCGCGCTCCACCCGGTCAATGGTGTGGCCGACCCGGCCAATGGCTGAAATCTGGCCGATCCAGCGGATCAGGGCGGTCACCACCAGCACCACCACGGCCAGGGTGACGGCAAACAGGAACAGCCGCCCGGCCTCGCTATAGAAGCCGGCCGAGAGGCCGATAATGCCGACAATTGCAAAGAGGAAGGCGCCGATGAACATCGAGATGGCGGTCTGGGCGCCGCGATCGGCGGTGATCAGCGCCACCGCCCGCGGCGAGGTCGCACTTGAGGCGCTCGACAAGGCGGCCACCATGGTGGAGAGGGCAAACACCGCCACCGTCAGCAGGCTCGAGGCCAGGATGGTCAGGATCGACACCACCGCATCGGACGGCATGGTGAAGGGCAGGTTTTCGGGGGCAAAGCGCGCCAGAAACCAGGCAATGACGATGCTGAGCACCGCCAGCAGCGAAAAGGCCGCCGGCAGAAACCACATGCGCTGGGCGATCTGGCGAAGATGAAAGGTAAGCTGGCTCATAAAGTCCCCCTGCCCTCAGTAACGCGAAGCGCGGGCAAAGGGTTGTCGAAAAGATCCCGCCCTAGATCCGGACGAACTCAACCTGCTGGCAGGCGATGAACTGGCAGCCGCGCAGCGATAGCCGGTCCTCGTCGACCAGGGTCAGCGATCCGCCGGCGACAGCGCCGCCATAGGTTACCACGCCGCGCCACTGATTGTCAGCGACCGGCCCAGCCTCCCGCACCACGAGCGTATTGAGCTGGGCCAGGTTTTCGGGCGATCGGGCATCGGCGCGCAGCCAGGTCAGCCGGGCGCAGAGTTCGGTGCCGTCGCCGCACAGGCTCACCGCATAGCGCGACTCGCCGGTCGTGGTCTGCCAGCTGCCCACCGGGCTGGGGTCCTCGGCAAAGACCGGGGCCAGGCTGGCCAGCAGCAGCACCAAAGTGGGCAATGTGTCGTTGAGCATGATGGGTCTCGACTAGCAGGTCTGGCCATGCCCCGGCCCGAAGGCGCCGCGCGGCAGCATGATGGATTGGGGTCGGGTTGGCGTCGGCGCAGCCCGCCAATCACCCCAACAAACGCCATCGCCGTGGCCATGATGTGGCAGACGTGTGGGCGTCAGGCCGAACCGCCCCCTGCCCCTCAGCCGAACTTTCGCGCCGCGTCCAGCGCCAGGCCCAGCCCGACGCTGCCCAGCACGTCGGTACGCACCAGTTCGGCATCGGGAAACAAAGCCACCAGCCGGCTGGCAATGGCCGGCACCTGGGTGGAGCCGCCGGTCAGGATCAGGCTGTCGACCTGCGCGCTGCCGATGCCGGCGCGGCGCAGGGTCTCGGCAATGGTGGTCTCGATGCGCTCCACCGAATTGGCCAAAGCCGCAGTGAAATCGGCGATCGAGATGTCGGCGGCCAGGACCTGGTCGCGCACCGGAAAGGCAAAGTCGGCGCGGTCGGCATCCGAGAGCGCGATCTTGGCGGTCTCGACGGCGCCGATCAGGCGATGGCCCAGCCGGTCCTCGATCAGGGCGATCATGGTGCTCACGCGCTCGGGCGCCTGCGCCTCGCGGCCGGTGCCGCGCAGGTCGCGCAGCGCCTGGGCGGTATAGAGCCGGTTGATGCGGTGCCAGGTGGAAAGGTCATAATACGGCGCCACCGGCAGATGGCGCTTGCCGTCGCGGGTCAGCGTGCCCAGGCCCAGTTCGGGCATCACCCTGGCCATGGACAGCAGGCGGTCAAAATCGGTCCCACCGACATGCACGCCCGCCGTGGCCAGGATATCGGCGCTGCGGTCACTGGAGCGGGCGCGCTCGGGCGAAACGCGGACCAGGGAAAAGTCCGAGGTACCGCCGCCCAGATCGACGATCAGCGCCAGCTTTTCGCTTGTCACCTGCCGCTCATAGTCAAGCGCGGCGGCAATCGGCTCGAACTGGAATTCGACATGGCGGAAGCCCTGCGCCCGCACCGCGCCCTCGAGCTGGCCCTGCGCCGCCGCATCGGCCTGGGCATCGTCATCGACGAAATGCACCGGGCGGCCGCAGACCACGCTGTCGACCGGCGCGCCCAGTTCGGTCTCGGCCCGCGCCTTGAGCGCGGCGATGAACAGGCCGATGATCTCGACAAAGCCATAGCTGGTCGCCTTGACCCGGGTGCTGTCGCCGATCAGCGCGGTGCCGAGCACGCTCTTGAGCGAGCGCAGCAGGCGGCCATCGGCGCCGCTGACATATTCGGCCACCGCCTGGCGGCCGAAATAAAGTCGGTCATCCTCGAAGCCGAAGAACAGCACGCTGGGAATGGTGGGCTTGCCGTCTTCGAGCGCCAGCAGGTGCGGCACGCCATGGGCGTCGACCCGGGCAAAGGTGGAATTGGACGTGCCGAAGTCGAGGCCGCAAGCATTGGTCCAGGTGGGGGTCATCGCCGGTCATCCGTGGGAGGGCGGGCATGCTGCCGCCTGAGGGATGGCCGTCTTAAGGGGTCAGCGGTAGGGACGCAACCCGGCGCCGGGCTACCTGTCAGCGCTCAGGCTGCCTTTTCCGCTTGCGCTCAGGCTGCCTTTTTCCGCTTGCGCTCCTGGGCCGGGCGCAGGTCGATGGTCTCAAGCCGGCCGATGCCCTTGCGCTGCGCCTTCTTGAGAGCCTCCAGCGCCGTCTGGAAGAGTTTGCGGTCATAGGCGCCGCGCGGATTGTTGACCGCCAGGCCGATGCTCACCGTCACCGTGCCGGCATGGCTTTCCTTGTGCTCGAGCCCGAGGCGGCGCACGCCGTCATGCATCTTGGCGGCGCTGGAACGGGCCATCAGCACGGGCAGGTCGGGCAAGACCACCACAAAGGTCGAAGCGCCCCAGCGCAGGCACACATCGCTGTCGCGCGGCAGCATGTCGGCCACGGCCTGCATGACGCTGGCGACGCAGTCGTCGGCGGCCGGCTTGCCATAGGCGGAGAGATAATCCTGCATGCGGTCGATCTCGACCACCAGCAGGGACAGCGACACATGCCGGGTGGCTGCGCTGGTCCAGCCATTGGCCAGTTCCTGCTCGATGCGCAGGCCGGGCTTGGGGCGCTTGCCGATGGCGCGGGCCATGGCGGGGAGATCGTCAGTGAGCGCATCGGCGCGCGGCGCCGGTCGCAGCGCCTCAAGGGCCCCGCGCACCCGCGACCAGAAGGGTTCGCCGATATCCTTGTCGATCATGGCGTCTGTCATTTGGCTGCCCATCCTAGGCCCAACAGTGGCTCTGCACGCCACGATCAGGTCACAAGATGGTTAACGAGTTGTAAAGATAGACAGGGAAGCTGGTCCTGGCGCGCGCCGACTGCGGCGATCAAGACGGCTTTCCACATGCAAATGGTTGCAGGATCAGAGCCGGACACCAGGCTATGGCCTGGTGCTGCTGGCTTTCCTGCGCAACTAGATCTCTTCGGGCGGTTCCCATTCGGGCCAGTCGACCGCGTGGTCTTCCCAGGTGTCGGGTTCGACATCGCATTCGAGCACGGTGCGGCCCGAAATCGAGACGCCGACATCGACCACGGTCTGCGGATCGCCCGAAACCAGCGGGTGCCACCAGGCCAGCCCCTTGCCCTCGGCAATGCGGCGATAGGCGCAGGTCGTGGGGATCCAGGGGATTTCGCGCACATTCTTGGGCGTCAGCTTGATGCAGTCGGGCACCTTGGCCTGGCGGCCGGGATAATCGGTGCAGGCGCAGGTATCGCCGTCGAGCAGCTGGCAGCGTACGTCCGAGGTGATCAGGATGCCGGTGTCCTCGTCCTCGAGCTTGAGCAGGCAGCAGCGGCCGCAGCCGTCGCACAAAGCTTCCCACTCGGTCTCGGTCATTTCATCGAGGGTTTTTTCGTCCCAGAAGGCCATCTTAATCCACAGCTGATACGCAAGGGGTCGGTTTGCGCTTGTCTGGCGCAAGGCGCAATCATATTCCAGCGACCACGTTGCATTGCAGCGCGCTGGCGGACAACATTCTCGTGACACGCCGTTTGAGGAAATCTGGTGCAGGACCCGTTCTATACCAAGGAAAAGCGCAAGAAGAGCTCGGGCCTGCTGGCTGCCGATGCCTGGCTCGATTCCTCGCTCTATGAAAGCGGCCAGTCCATGGGCCGCGGTTGGACGCGCTTCCAGGACGTGATGTCGGTCTTCCATGTCGCCGGTTTCAAGCGCCTGGTGGTGGAGATCTTGTCGGACGGATTTTCCTTCCTCGCCATCGGCTGCGGGCTGATGGTGGCCCTCGCCCTGCCCGCCTTTGACGCCACCGCCACCGGCGAGTTCAACAAGGCCGAAGACTATTCGGTCGTCTTCCTCGATCGCTTCGGCACCGAGATCGGCCGCCGCGGCATCCGCTCAGACGATTCCGTCGCCCTGGCCGACATGCCCGACTATCTGATCAAGGCGACGCTGGCGACCGAAGACCGGCGCTTCTACGAGCATTTCGGCATCGATGTGGTCGGTACGCTGCGCGCCCTGGTCAGCAATGCCGGCGGCGATGGCGGCACCCAGGGCGGCTCCTCGATCACCCAGCAATTGGCCAAGAACCTGTTCCTGAGCTCGGAACGCACTATCGAGCGCAAGGTCATCGAGGCGTTTCTGGCCGTCTGGCTGGAATGGCATTACAGCAAGGACCAGATCCTCAAGCTCTATTTCGACAATGCCTATATGGGCGGCGGCAATTTCGGCGTGGTGGCGGCGGCCGACTATTATTTCGGCAAGAAGGTGCAGGATATCGGCCTCGCCGAAGCCGCCATGCTGTCGGGCCTGTTCAAGGCGCCGACGCGCTATGCGCCGCATGTCGATCTGGCGGCGGCGCGCGGCCGCGCCAATCTGGTGCTGAGCAATCTGGTGGCGGCCGGCTTTCTCACCGAGGGCCAGGTGACCGCGGCGCGGCGCCATCCGGCCACGCCGATCGACCGGGTCGCCGATGCCAATTCGCCCAATTACTTCCTCGACTGGGCCTTCGAGGAATCCAAGACGCTGATCGAACAGTCGGCGCACAACACCAACAATTTCGTGGTCCGCACCACCATCGACACCACGCTGCAGAAATATGCCGAGGAGGCGGTGATCTCCACCGTGCGCGAAGGCGCCGAGCAGTATGACGTCGAACAGGCCGCCATGGTGGTGACCGATACCAAGGGCGCCATACGCGCCATGGTGGGCGGCATGGATTACGGCAAGAGCCAGTTCAACCGCGCCATCGTCTCCACCCGCCAGCCCGGCTCGGCCTACAAGATCTTCGTCTATTCGGAAGCCTTCGAGCAGCTCGGCCTCACCCCGGCCGACATGATCACCGACCGGCCGGTCTGCATCGGCGACTGGTGCCCGCAGAACTATGGCCGCAGCTACAAGGGCAGCGTCACCCTGGCCAGCGCCTTTGCCCAGTCGCTCAATACCGTGCCGGTGACCCTCTCGATCAAGACCGGGCGCGACACCATTGCCGCGCTCAGCCACCGCATGGGCCTGCAGGCCGACTATCCGGTGACCCGCTCGCTGGCGCTGGGCGTGGCCTCGGTCTCGGTGCTGGACATGACGTCGTCCTATGCCGTGCTGGCCAATGGGGGCCTCAAGACCAAGGCCTTCGGCATTACCCAGATGGCGACGCTGGCTGGCGAGCCGGTGTTCGACTATGACGAAGAGGCCCCCACCGAGCGCATTCTGAGCGAGACCACGGTGGCCAATATGAACACCATGCTGCGCGGCGTCGTCACCGGCGGCACCGGCAGGCGGGCCCAGGTGCCCGGCGTGCCGGCTCTGGGCAAGTCGGGCACGACCTCGTCCTATCGCGACGCCTGGTTCTGCGGCTTTACCGGCAATTACGTCGCCGCGGTCTGGTTCGGCAATGATGACTATCATCCGACCAACAACCTGACCGGCGGTACCCTGCCCGCCATGGCCTGGCAGAAATTCATGGCCTATGCCCATACCAATATCGAGATCAAGCCGGTCTTCGGCGTCGATTTCGTGCCCGAGCCGGTCATTGTCGCCGATGCCGATGCCGATGCCGCCGCGGCGGCCGAAATCGTGCAGCGTCCCCCCAGCCTGACGCCGGATGCCGCGCGCAAGCTGGTGGTCCTGGCCAGCATGTTCCGCGCCAGTCTGGCCGAAGGCAGCGTTACCACCGAGGCCAGCACGCCGGTCCCCCTGGCCCGCGAGGCGCTGTAGCGTCACCCTCGACGATCTGGCCTGAGCGCCTGATCCGCCCTTCCGCCTCGGGCACCCCCTTGCTATAGGCTGGGGGGCAAGCCCCTCTCGCGCAGGTTCGTCTCGCCCATGCCGATTTTGACTCCGAGCCGCTAGACCGTGCGCTTTGTCCTCTATCTGCTGATGATGATTGCCGTGGCGCTCAGCGTCGGCTTCGGGCTGAGCTATTATGCGCTGACCGACGGCAGGCTGTTCGGCGCGGTGCAGGTCGGCCCCTGGGTCGCCTGGCCCGATGTCGGCGCCGCCGCCCCCAATCCCTATACAAGGGGCCTCCTGGCCCGCGAGGCGCAGCTGCAGCTCGGCCAGGCCGAGGGCCTGCGCTTTGTTGCCAGCATGGATGGCGACGACCAGCCACTGACGCGCAGCTGCAGCTATCGCGTCGCCGGCATGACGCCGCTGGCCACGGCCTGGACGCTGGTGGCGCTGGATGAAGATGGCCGCAATGTCGCCGCGCCGGATATGCCTCAGGCCATGCGCTCGAGCGGCCTGGTCCGGCGCAATGACGGCAGCATCGAGATTGCGGTGGGCACGCGGCTGATGGACGGCAACTGGCTTGAGCTGACGGGCAACGGTCCGTTCAGCCTGGTGCTGACGCTTTATGACACCGCCGCCTTTTCCGGCTTTTCCAGCGATGCGGCCATGCCCATCATTGTGCGGGGGCGCTGCTCATGACGCGCTTCCTGCTCTGGCTGCTGGGTGGCGTGGTGCTGGGCGGCATCATCCACCTCATCGTCATCCTCACCCTGCCGCTGCTCGATGAGGAGACGGTCTGGACCCGGCTGGAAGCGATCGGCGTCGATAACAGCATGGTCATCCTGCCGACCATTGCGGCGGGTCAAGCCAATCCGCTGGGGCTCGATCCCGAAGTGATCTATGGCCTGTGCCGGCTCGATCTTGCCCAGGGGCCGGGCTATCTGCGCGGCGTGCTGCCCGATGCCCCCTGGTCCGTGGCGCTGTTCAACGCGGCGGGCCTCGTCACCTATTCCACCACCAATCGCGACGGCATCGGCCAGACGCTGGACCTGGGCATTTTCAACGCCGCCCAGACCCGGCTACTGGCGCAGCAGCAGCTCGATGTCGCCGAAGGGGTGCTGGTGGTGGAATCGGCCAGCGACAGCCTGTTCGCCGTAGTCCGCCTGCTGCCGCCGCACCAGGCCATGCGCGCCCGCTTTGCCGACATGCTGGCACAGGCCAGCTGCGGCAACCGGGGCTGAACCCGGGCGGTGCCTCCTGCTTTGCTGGGGTCTTTGACATTGCCGAAACAATATTGCGGTGTCAGATGATCCGGACCGGATCATGGCCCGTAAGCGATTGTTGAAGATGGACAATTGCCCTGCGCAAGAAACGCACCCGGCGGTTTGCGTTAATTTCTTGGTTATATTCCTCGGCTAGACTTAATCGATATTTCTTTGAACCAGTGGTCGCGTCAATGGGCTTTTTTACATCGAAATCAAAGGCCTCGACGGCCCATGCTGATCACGCGACCCTGGCCGCCCTCTCAGCCTCGCAGGCGATGATCGAGTTCGACCTCGATGGCACGATCATCACCGCCAATGCCAATTTCCTTGCGGCCATGGGCTATGAGCTCGCCGAGGTGCAGGGCAAGCACCACCGGATGTTCGTCGAGCCGGCCGAACTCAATGCGCCGGCCTATCAGCAATTCTGGGACCGCCTGCGGCGCGGCGAATTCCAGGCGGCCGAATACAAGCGTATCGGCAAGGGCGGCAAGGAAGTCTGGATCCAGGCCTCCTACAATCCGGTAGTCGACTCGGCCGGAAAGCCCTTCAAGATCGTCAAGATCGCCACCGACGTGACCGCGCAGCAGCTGGTCAATGCCGACCGGACCGGCCAGATGGCCGCGATCTCGAAATCGCAGGCCGTCATCGAGTTTGACCTCAACGGCACCATTCTGAGCGCCAATGACAATTTCTGTGCCGCCCTGGGCTACCGGCCCGACGAGATCGTCGGCCAGCATCACCGCATGTTCGTGCGGCCCGAAGAGGCCGCCGGCGATGATTATCGCGCTTTCTGGCAGCGTTTGGCACGGGGCGATTTCGAGGCCGCCGAATATATGCGCATCGGCAAGGGCGGCAAGGAAGTCTGGATCCAGGCCTCCTACAACCCGATCATGGACATGAACGGGCGCCCCTACAAGGTCGTCAAGTTCGCCACCGACATCACCGCGCGCAAGGCCTCGGTCAGCCTGATCGGCGCGGGCCTGGCAAAGCTGGCCGAGGGCGACCTGACCGCGCGCATCGACAAGCCGCTGGTCGGCGAACTCGAATGCATTCGCAGCACCTTCAACGACACGGTCGAAAGGTTCGCCGACATTGTCAGCCAGTTGCGCGACACCTCCTCCATTCTCAAGACGGCCACGGGCGAAATCCTCTCGGGTGCCAATGATCTGGCCGACCGCACCACGCGCCAGGCTGCCGCGATCGAACAGACCAGCGCGACCATGGAGCAACTGGCGGGCACGGTGCGCGAAAACGCCAAGCGCACCGAGGAAGCCAGCCGCACCTCGCTGGGGGTCTCCGAGGCCGCCAGCAGCACCGGCCAGGTGATGAGCGAGGCCAATCTGGCCATGGAGCGGATTTCGCTGTCGTCGGCCAAGATTTCCAACATCATCGGCATGATCGATGACATCGCCTTCCAGACCAACCTGCTGGCGCTTAACGCCTCGGTCGAAGCGGCCCGGGCCGGCGATGCCGGCAAGGGCTTTGCCGTCGTCGCCGTCGAAGTCCGCCGCCTGGCGCAGTCCGCCGCCGGCGCCTCAGCCGACGTCAAGGTCCTGGTCGATCAGTCCGCCATCGAGGTGGCGACCGGCTCGCGGCTGGTGTCGGACGCGGCCGAAAAGCTCCATGCCATGGTCGACAGCGTGCAGGAGAGCACGGGGCTGATCGGCCAGATCGCCAGCGCCACCCAGGATCAGTCCACCGCCATTGTCGAGGTCACCACCGCGGTGCGCGAGATGGATGAGATGACCCAGCACAATGCCGCCCTGGTCGAGGAAATGAATGCGTCCCTGGAACAGACCGAAACCCAGGCCCGCGAACTCGACGAGATCGTCGAGGTCTTCGTGCTCGACGCCCGCCCCGGCGGCGCGACCCGCAGCGCACGGCCGCGCGTCGAAGGCCCCGCCGCCAGGCCCCTGCCGGCGCGTGCCGTCCAGGCGGCAAAGTCCTATGGCGTCCAGGGCAATACCGCGATCAAGCAGGACTGGAACGAGTTCTAGCCACTCGCCTGCCCCCAGCTCCTCCCTGCGCCACCGTGACCGATCTGGTTACGGTGGCGATTTTGTCGGCAGGTGGCGCAGCAAAGCCTATTGCTGGTTCTGCGGCACGCCGTCGGTGAGTTCGTAATAGTCGCCCTTGTCGGCGACAAAGATATGCAGGCCGATCCTGGTTTGGGTCGGCCCGTCGAACGACCCCAGCATGAGGCCGATCCAATCGCGTTCGACCGGATCGAAAAACAGCGACGAGCCGCAGGTGGCGCAGAAGCCGCGCCGCACTTTTTCCGACGAGAAGAACCAGGTGAGCCGGTTCTCCCCGGTGATGCGTACCCGGTCGCGCGGCAGGTCGACGCCCGCCTCATAATGCCCGGTATGCTTGCGGCACTTGCTGCAGTGACAGGCTGAGCCCTCGGGCAGTTCACCGTCCACGGTAAACCGCACCGCGCCGCACAGGCATGATCCCTGGTGCATCACCATTGCCAACCCTCCCCAGCCTGGCCCATCTGGCCTATCTGGCCCGGACGTAAACCATATTGCAAGCTTGCCCCGGACTCGTGCCCGCGCTCTGCGTTAAGGTTTGGTAAACCATGCGGCGGAGGCTTTCATGCGCGTACCATCCATCGGCCTGCCCCTCGACGAGCGTCGCATCGTGCGCGAAGGCTACCGTATCGCCGAGCGCATGCTGGCCGGCTACCAGGATCCGCCAAGCCTGCTGGAGACGCTGGCGTCCTGGCTGGCCATTGCCCGACAGCAGCTGCACGGCGTCTATCAGGCCATGCTGCGCAACTGAGGCCGGCGGTTCGCCGCCGCGCCGGCCCCGGGTGACCAGAGTCAGGGCTGCATGACCATGGTCTCGGCAACCTCGATGGTGCCGCGCGCCGAAAAGATCGGGCAGGTCTTGGCGTGCATGAGCGCGGTGGCCATGCTGTCGGCCTCCACCAGCATATACCCCGACACCGGATCGCCGACCGGGGCGGTCTTGCCATCGGCATCGAGGAAGCTCGATTTGCCGAGGCCCGCGCCGGGATCGAGCACCGCCTTGCCCATGCCGGCCAGCCAGGCATTCCACTCTGTCATCATCTTCTGCCCCGCTTCCGGGCTGTCAGGCATGCCGCCGCGGAAGACGAATATGAACTTGCTCATGGCTATTCCTTTCAGGTTTTGCTGCCACTGGCCCGAGGATAGGCGTGGTCAAAATATGCTCAAGAACATATTCTGACGCGGTTTAGGGTCACCAGACAGGAGGCCGACATGCCCTATGCCAAGGACCACAAGCTCAATACCCGCGCCCGCATCGTCGAGGCGGCGCGGCGACTGTTCAACACCCATGGCTATGACCGGGTGACGCTCGACATGGTGATGGCCGAAGCCGGCCTGACCCGCGGCGGCTTTTATGCCCACTTCCCCAGCAAGGAGGCGCTGTTCGCCGAAGCGGTGGACAGTTTCCTGATGGGTCGCGGCCTGCAATGGCGCAACGAGGCCGGGATCGACCCGACCCGGGGCGAACGCGTCATGGCCGAGCGGATGATCGACGCCTATCTCAGTGACGCGCACCTGACCGATCTGGCGGGGCAATGCCCGATGATCGCGCTGTCCTCCGATGTTGCGCGCGCCTCCGGCGAGGTGCGCGAAAGCTACCAGAAGCTGCTGGCGGCGATGATCTGGCTGTTCGAGGTCAATAGCGACGACCAGGGGCAGCGGGCGCGTGAAAAGGCCATGGCCATCGCCGCGCTCTGCGTAGGCGGCATGATCCTGGCCCGCACCCTGCCCGAAAGCCGCCTGGCCGACGAGGTGCGCCACGCCGCCCACGCCATGGCCCGCGATTTTTGCGCCGCGCCCGAAACCACGGTGGCCGCGACGGGCTGACCGGGCGGCAGAAACTTTCCAATCCCGGAAAGCATCTTGCTTTCGCGTCCGGACGCGGCTAAAAACTTTCCATCATTGGAAAGTTTAGAGTCCGCCATGACGCTCACCCTCTATATCCATCCCCTCGCCTCGTTCTGCCACAAGGTGCTGATCGGGCTTTACGAGAACGCCACACCCTTCGAGACGGCAATCGTCGATTTTGCCGATCCCGGCTCGGCCGCTTCGCTGTTCGACCAGTGGCCGGTGGGCAAGATCCCGGTGCTGCGCGACAGCGCCCGGGACCAGACCGTGCCTGAAACCAGCATCATCATCGACTATCTGCAGGCCCATTATCCCGGCCCGTTGCGCCTGCTGCCCGACGATCCGGACGCCATGCTGCAGGTGCGGCTCTGGGACCGGTTCTACGATCTCTATGTCAGCGTGCCGATGCAGAAGATCGTCACCGACCGCCTCCGCCCCGCCGGCGCCAGCGATCCGCATGGCGTCGCCGAGGCGCGAGCGACGCTGGATATGGCCTATTCCATGATCGAGACCCAGCTGCAGGGCAAGAGCTGGGCCTGTGGCGAGGACTTCAGCATGGCCGACTGCGCCGCCCTGCCGGCTTTGTTCTTCGGCCATATCGTCCAGCCCTTCGCCCCTGACCAGACCAGGCTCGCCGCCTATCTCGAGCGCCTGCTGGCGCGGCCGTCGGTGGCGCGGGTCATTGCCGAGGCGCAGCCGTGGTTCACCTACTTTCCCTATCACGACGCCATGCCGGCGCGGTTTCGCGCGGCCAAGCCATGACCGCCCTTGCCCCCAACCCGCCCGACCACCTGTTCCAGGCGCTGGCTGATCCCTATCGCCGGAGCCTGGTCGAACGGCTGTCGCGCGGCCCGGCAACGGTCAGCGCCCTGGCGGCGCCAAGCGAACTGGGCCTGCCGGCCGTGCTCAAGCAGTTGCGCATTCTCGAAGCGGGCGGCATTGTCGTTTCGACCAAGGCTGGGCGCGTCCGCACCTATCGCATGCAGCCAAACGCCTTTGCCGGCGTCAGCAGCTGGATCGCCCAGCGCGAGGCCGAGATGGGCCAGGCCTTTGACCGGCTGGAAGCGCTGATGGCCGACATCCCAGAGGAGAAAACCTGATGGGCGTCGCCGTCGATCACCGCAGCTTTGTCATCACCCGCGACCTGCCCGGCAGCCCGGTCCATGCCTTCCGCTTCTGGGCCGAACACGCGCTCAAGCGCCGCTGGTTCAGCTGCCATCCCGATTGGGACATGCTGGAGGATCGCTTCGATTTCCGCCGCGATGGCGGCGAGACCCTGCGCTGGCGCATGCCGGACGGCACCGAGCAGGCCATGCTGGCCCATTTCCTCTAAGTCCATCCGGCCGAGCGCCTCGTTTATGCCTATACGATGCGGACCAATGACCAGCCCATCTCCTCCTCGCTGGTCACCGTCGAGTTCACCCAGACCGGCCCACGCGCCAGCCGCATGACCTTTACCGAACAGGCCGTGTTCGGCAGTGCCCGCGATGGCGAGATCCGCGAAAACGGCACCGGCATCGGCTTTGATCGGCTGGTGGCGGTGATGGCCGAGGGCTGAAACGCCTATGCCGCTGCTGACCGCGCCGCCGTCATTTCCGCCAGGCCCTGCTCGATGCTGATCACGGGCCGGTAGCCCAGTTCGCGCTCCGCCTTGGATATATCGAGGCTGATCTCCACCGCCGAGGTGGCATAGGCCTGCATGGTGATCGGCAGGGTCACCCTGCCCCCGCTCAAATTGGCCAGCGCATCGCCGACCCGCGCCATGGCATAGAGGAGCCCGCGCGGCACCGTCTTGTCGGTCACCGCCACGCCATTGGCCTTGAGCAGGCCACTCACCAAAGCCCGGAACGTCCAGGGCGCGCCGTCGGTGATGAAATAGGCCTCGCCCCCGCGCCCCTTTTCCAGCGCCAGTGCCACGCCGGCACAAAGATTGGCGATATGGGTGCTGGAATTGGCGTAGTTGCCCCCATCGATCCAGGCCAGCTGGCCCGACCTTGCTGCACCCAACAGTTGCGGCAGTGCCGTGGTGTCATCGCGGCCCCAGACCATGCGCGGCCGTACGGCGATGACGGCAAAGTCCGGCCTGCTGGCCGCCAATGCCAGCCGCTCCGCCGCGCCCTTGCTGGCAGAGTAACTTCCGGCGGGGTGGCGCGGATAGGGCTGGTCTTCCGTCACATTGACCAGCGGCCTGCCATCGAGCAGCACGGATTCGGAACTGATATGCACCACCCGGCTCACCCCGGCGCGCTGCGCCGCGTCGAGCACATTCGCCGTGCCGTCCAGGTTGGTCGCCAACTGGCCCGGTGTGCCGCGGCCATGGTCGGTATCGGCCGCCGCATGGATCAGGGCGCTGCAGCCCGCCATGCCTTCAGCAAGATCGGGTGCGAACAAGTCGCCGCGCCAGTACTGTGCCCCGAGGGCCGTGACCGTCGCCGCGGCGGCATCGGTGCGGGCCAGCGCCACGACCGGCCAGCCCAAAGCGACGAAATGGCGGATGAGGTTGCGGCCGACATAGCCGCTGCCGCCGGTGATGAAGAGTTTTTCGACTGTCATGATCGGGTCTTTCCGGAAGGAGGGCAAGGCGGTGCCCGTGCCGGAACGGGTCCGGTCTGGGCAGGGTCAGCAATGGTCGGAAGGCTTAGTCGGGCGGCGGAGGCCTAGGCGCGCCGGGCTCGGCATCGACCAGCCAGGCGATATCGCCCAGGATGGCGGCGCGCTCGGCCTTGGGCCAACTGTGATAGTCCAGCGATTCCAGCAGTTTGAGCCCTTCGAGCGCCAGATAGGCCAGCAGCGCGCCGCGCGGATTGGCCGAGCTGGCCATGATGTCCGAGATCACCGCAGCCTGGTTGGCCTGGATGGTCCGGCGCAATTCGGCGTCCTGGGCCAGGGCGGCGCAGAGGTTGAGCGCCACGTCGCGGAAGGCGTCCGGCAGCGGCTGTTCGGCCGCCAGGATGCGCCCCCTGATGGTGGCATTGTCCACCGGCCCGAGGCTCTCGATCTTGCTGTGGTTGAACGCATTGTCGGCGGCGACGCTGCGCTCGACCAGAGCGGCGATCAGCGCCGGCTTGGACTTGTAGTCATAGAGCACGCTGGCCTTGCTGATGCCGGCCTCGCTGGCGACGGCATCGAGCGTCAGCCGCGCCGCCCCGTCCCGCGCCACGACCCGCTCGGCAGCGTCGAGCACCGCTCCCTGATCGATACTGCGCCTGCGGCCCATATTGCATCCCGTCGTTTATTTCCGACCGGATGGTTATAAATAAATCAGACGCGAGTCAACACCCTCCCGAGCGCGATTTGCGCCCAGAGAGAGGGCTGCTCTGTCAACCCCAGGTTATCCCTGTCGCGCTGCGTCAATGGCGGCGACATCGATCTTGCCCATGGTCATCATCGCCGCGAAGGCGCGTTTTGCCTCATCGCCGCCGGCGGCCATGGCCTCGACGAGCGTGCGCGGGGTGATCTGCCAGTTGACACCCCAGCGGTCCTTGCACCAGCCGCAGGCGCTTTCGGCGCCGCCATTGCCGACTATGGCATTCCAATAGCGGTCGGTCTCTTCCTGGTCGTCGGTGGCGATCTGGAAGGAGAAGGCTTCGCTCTGGGTGAAGGCCGGTCCGCCATTGAGCCCCAGGCAGGGAATACCACAGACGGTGAATTCCACGGTCAGCACATCGCCTTGCTTGCCGGCTGGATAGTCACCCGGCGCCCGGCTGACGGCACTGACCGCCGTGTCCGGTAAGACCGTCGCATAAAACCGCGCCGCCGCCTCGGCCTCGCTTTCGTACCAGATGCAGATGGTGTTCTTGGGTATCGTCTTGGCCATGGCCGGTCCTCCCTGTGGATGCGATGGCGTAACTATACCCCCACCCGACCTCCCCCCGAAGGGGGAGGAGCGCCCAAGAACAGCGCACCCACTTGCCAGGCGCCGGGCGGTCCCTCCTCCTTCAGGGGGAGGCTAGGTGGGGGTGGTCAGGGGCCCGGATGCTGGTCTGCCCGATCAGCCGACGGCACGCTCCTGCCGGCCACCCGCCCTTGCAGCAGGACCAGCGGGATCACCAAGGCCAGCACGCCGACCAGGGCGCCCAGCGCCAGGCGCAGGCCGAAGCCGTCGGCCACCAGGCCCAGCAAAGCCGGTCCGGCAAAAAAGCCGGTATAGCCAATCACACCGACGGCCGCGACGGCGGCGCCGCGCCGCTCCGGTGCCGCCAGGCGCCCGGCCAGGCTCAGCGCCGAGGGCGCGATCACGGAGACGCCGGATGCGGCGATGAACAGCGCCAGCAGTGCCACAACCGGCCCCGTCGCCAGCGCCAGCAGCAGCCCGCCCGTCATGGCGAGCAGCGTGGCGCCCACCAGCATGGTGCGGTCGCTGACCTGCTCGGCCACGGCCTGTCCGCCCAGCCGCCCCACGGCCAAAGCCAGGCCCACAACAGCCGGTCCAGCGCTGCCCAGCCAGGGCTCAGCGCCCAATTCGCGTTCGAGAAACAGCGCGCTCCAGGATTGCCAGCCATTCTCGGCAATGAAGGCGGCGCAGACGATCAGCCCGAGCAGCATGACCGTGCCGTCAAAGCGGCGCAGTGCGGGCTTGCCCGTCTCGGGCAAGGCAGCTGCGGCCTGCCCCGCCCCGCTCCACATTCCCGACAGCAGCGCCAGACCGGCCATGGCGGCGCCGGCCAGCAGCAGCACGCTGAGCGGCGCGATACCGGCGCTGCGGGCAAACCCGGTGGCGAAGGCGGCGATCAGGTACATGGCCGCGAACAGCCCATGGGCCAGATGCATCGCGCGGCGCCCGGTCGCCGCCTCGATGGCGCTGATGCGGGCATTCATCACCACGTCCATCAGGCCCGAGCCCATGCCGACCAGCAGCAGTGCCGCCCCCAGGGCAAAAGGCGTCTGGGCCAGGCCGGGCAGCAGCACCGCCAGGGCAAACAGCAGGACGCTGACCGGCAGCAGGAGCGGACCGATGCGGTCGATCAGCCGCCCGCCCACCAGCATGGCCGGCACGGCGCCCAAAGCGACGCAGAGCAAAGCTAGGCCGAAGGCCCGGTCATCGGCGCCGACCATTGCCTTGATGGCGGGGATCAGCGCGCCCCAGACGCCCCAGAAAATGCCCATGGCCAGAAAGCCCATCAGCGGGGCGGCAATGGCCCGAAGGGCGGCAAAGGTGCGCATGGCAATACCAATCTATAAATGTATGCGCATAGGCTTATGTTAAAGTGCAGAGCGAGTCCACCCGCGACAGGCGCGGGTTAGCATGATCGACCTAAAGGGTGGTCATGGTTGCGGCCAGGCGCTGCAGAGCCGGCTCATTGCGCCGGTAATAGGCGAACTGCCCCTGGCGCGTGACCTGCACCAGCTCGGCCTGGCGCAGCCGCGCCAGATGCTGGGATACGGCCGGCTGTGTCATGCCCAGCTGGCGCGCCAGGTCGGAGACGTGGATGCCGACATAGCCCTCGATATGGCGGCAGCTTTCATGGCCCAGCCGCAAAGCCGCCAGAATGCGCAAGCGCGTCGGATCGGCCAGGGCCATCAGCCCATTGACCAGCAGTGGGTCGGGCGCGACCACGTCAAGCGTAGTCGGCAGGCTGGCAATGGCGGCGGGGCTGCGGGTCATGGCCTTCTTTTCGACCCTGGGCGCGACAGCGTCAACAGCCTGCCCGATAGTCGGCACGTCGTGCTGGCGCCGTCCCCGGCTCGAGGCCCGCCGCCGGGTTGCACCGACAGCGGAGCTCGAGAGGACAGCCTAGTGCGCGGCGCGAGCCTCGGATGCCGCAATGGCGTCGGCGCCGGCGGGCAGGTGCATCGGGGCACTAGCATCGGTTGCGGCGCGCCAAACCGCCTCGGCCACGTCGGTCGACTGGGTCAGCGTGCCGGTCATGTTCTGCATCTGGCCCATCACGGTCTGGGCATAGTCGGCATAGGCCGCGGGAAAGCCGCCGCGGTCCTGGATTCGCCCCCGCGCCGTCTTGCCGAAGCTGGTGCCGGGCGCGGCGCCAGGCAGCACGATGCGGACGGAAATATCGAATGGGGCCAGTTCAAGCGCCAGGGATTCGGTAAAGGCATTCACCGCCGCCTTGCTGGCCGTATAGACCGAGAGCAGCGGCAGGGGTCCAAAGGTGACGCTGGAGGTGACATTGACGATCATCCCTTCCCGGCGTTCGCGAAACTGCGGCAGCACCGCCTGGATCATGGCCATGGTGCCAAAGGTATTGGTCTCGAAGACATCGCGCACCACCTCGAGCGGGGTGCCCTCGAGGGCATTAAGCCAGCCGATGCCGGCATTGTTGACCAGCACGTCGATCGGCCCCGCGTCGGCGACAGCCCGGTCTATGCTGGCCGCATCGGTCACGTCGAGCGACAGGATACGCAGCTTGTCCGAGACTGGCAGGATATCGTTTTGCGGCGTCCGCATGGTGGCGATGACATTCCAGTCCTGCGCCAGAAAGTGCTTGGCGATGTCGAGCCCGAAGCCGGACGAGCAGCCGGTAATGAGAACGGTTTTCATGAGGCAATTCCTTGCTTGCGTTGAACACCTCTGATGTGGACCGCCCCTGCCAGACTTGCTATAATGGATAATCCAGTATTCATTTGAATTAGTCCGGCATGATCGATCCATTCGCCGAAGTCGTTGCCCTGCTCCAGCCCAGCCTGCCCTTTTCCAAAGCGACCAGTGGCTCAGGCACCTGGCGCATCGAAGGCCGCGGCAATGGCGTGCCGTTGTTTTGCGTGCTCCTCGAGGGCTCATTGCAGATGACAATCAATGGGCAGGAGCCGATGACCCTGGAGGAAAACGACTTCATCCTGGTGCCGGCCACCGAGAGCTTCACCACGAGTAATACCGGGCCGGATGCGGGTGGCGGCTTCGGACCAACGCGGACCACCCAGTTGACCGACGAATTTCGGCACGGTGACCCGGACGGTCCCCCCAATATGCGCGCGCTTGTCGGTCATCTGCAGTTTGGCTCGCCCGATGCCGGCCTACTGCTCGCTTTGCTGCCCAGCATCATCCATGTGCGCGGCCTCAAGCGGCTGGCCACGATGGTGCAACTGATCCGCAACGAGGCGCAGGACACCAGGCCGGCCCGCGACATGATCATTGAACATTTGCTGCAGGTACTGCTGATCGAGGCGCTGCGCTCGGCCTCGGATTCCATTGCCAGCCCCGGCCTGCTGCGCGGCTTGGCAGACGCGCGCCTTGCCACCGCCATCCGGCTGATGCACCAAGCGCCCGAGCGGGACTGGACCATCGAGCAACTGGCCAACGAGGCGGCCCTGTCGCGTTCGGTGTTCTTTGACCGTTTCCGCCGCGAAGTCGGGATTGCGCCGATGGGCTATCTGCAATCCTGGCGGATGGCCATGGCCAAGAACCTGCTGCGCCGCCGGGAGGGTGGCATCAAGGAAATCGCGCAACGCGTCGGCTATGGCTCGGCCAGCGCATTCAGCGTCGCCTTCACCCGCCTGGTTGGCATGCCGCCCACGCAATATGCGCGCGAGACGGGGGCGTAGTCTTGCCTGTCATGGGCTTGTCGGGCATGTGCTTTATCAGGCGCGGTATCGCCGGCTAGATGCTGCCATCACCAAACCGCTAACTGGCCGATGACCGGCAAGGGACCGACATGACCGAACCCGCCCAGCCATCCCCCTTGCCTCTCGTCGCCCCGCCCCATCCGAGCCTGGCCGAGGCGACGGCCGTCTGGGCGCGAATTGGCCTGCTGAGTTTTGGCGGTCCGGCCGGGCAGATCGCCCTGATGCACAAGGAACTGGTCGAGGAACGGCGCTGGATTTCCGAGAGCCGGTTCCTGCATGCCCTCAATTTCTGCATGCTGCTGCCCGGCCCCGAGGCGCAGCAATTGGCCACCTATATCGGCTGGCTGCTGCATGGTACGCGTGGCGGCATCATTGCCGGCACGCTTTTCGTGCTGCCAGGCCTCGTCGTCATCCTCACCCTCTCGACGCTTTATGCCAGCCTCTACGAGGCCAGCTGGGTGGCCAGCCTCTTTTTCGGCCTCAAGGCGGCGGTGCTGGCCATCGTCATCGAAGCGCTGATCCGGGTCGGTCGCCGGGCCCTCAAGAATGGCGTCATGCTGGGCCTTGCCGGGCTCGCCTTCGTGGCGCTCTTTGCCTTCAACATCCCCTTCCCGCTCGTTATCCTGGCCGCCGGGCTGGCCGGCTATGTCGGCACCCGCATCAATCCGGCCATTTTTGCCGCCGGGGCACATCGGGCGGCGGTGCCGGATCTGCCCTCGGTGATCGGCGACGGCTTTATCGAACCGCGCCCGCCGCTGGCCGTGGCTGTCCGCACCGTCCTGCTCTGGCTCGGCCTCTGGCTGCTGCCGCTGGCGCTGATCCTGCCCGTAATGGGCTGGTCGGGCACGCTGGCCGGGCTGTGGCTGTTCTTCTCGCAGATGGCCGTGGTCACCTTTGGCGGCGCCTATGCCGTTCTGGCCTATGTGGCCCAGGAGGCGGTGCAGAATTTCGGCTGGCTGCAGCCCGGCGAAATGCTCGATGGCCTGGCGCTGGCCGAGACGACGCCGGGGCCGCTGGTGCTGGTGCTTAGCTTTGTCGGCTTCCTCGCCGCCTATCGCGATCCCGGCGGACTGACGCCACTGCTGGCCGGGCTGCTGGGCGGCATGCTCACCACCTGGGTGACCTTCGTGCCCTGCTTTTTGTGGATCTTCCTTGGCGCGCCCTATATCGAGCGGCTGCGCACCAATGCAGCGCTGTCCGGCGCGCTCAGCGCCATTACCGCCGCCGTGGTGGGGGTGATCCTGAACCTGGCCGTCTGGTTAGGTCTGCATGTCAATTTCGCGCGCGTCGATACGCTGCAGCTCGGACCGCTCAATCTGGCCAGCCCGGACTGGTCCTCGGTGAGCTGGATGGCACTCGCTCTAACCGCGCTGGCCATGCTCTGCGTCTTCCGGCTCAAGCTGGGCGTGCTCTGGACCCTGGCCATATGTGGCCTGGCCGGATTGCTGGTGCAGCTGCTGCCCTTCTAGCCACTGCCGTCCTACTTGATCTGGATGATCTCGTTGTCGCCGCTATGCTGGAAGCGTGACGGGATGACGACAGTGCCCCGGCTTTGCTGGCCGTGGCCGTCGCCGCAGAAATCGCGGCGATTGGCGCGCACGACAAAGATGGACATGCGTTGCAGCGCATCATCGACGGCCAGCGACTGCTCGTGCGGGGTTTCGACCACGAGGCTATCGAGCGCGAAGGCATAGCTCTCATGGCGGTAGTTCAGCGCCCGCACGAACCAGGCGATGAAGGCGTCATTCTCGTATTTGCGGGCGGCGACGTCCGAACCGGCACTGCCCGGCAGGTCATTGCGCAGGCTGGCCAGGGCCATGGCCCGCTGGCGATCGACCTCGATCACCGCGCAGATGGCGGCAAAGGTGGTCGGTATCGTATCGATATCGCTGGTGATATTGGCGCCCACCGTGCTGTAGCGGGTGCGCGAGGACTGGTACGGGGTGCCCTTGAGCCAGGCGTAATAGCGGTCGGTGCGATAGCGCTCGTCCTTGGGCGGCACGATGCGGGTGCGCTGCAGTTCCACCGAGGTGTCGAACAGCCAGTCCTTGGCATGGGGGGCAATCAGGAACCGCCAGACGCGGTCATGCATCAGCTTTTCCTGGTCGGTCTGGTTGAAGTTGGAGACCGGGTCGCCGCGCAGTTGCGCGATCCTGTCCCCGGCATAGGGCATCATGGTATCATGCAGCACGCCGGGCTGGGCGCGGCCGAAATCGCCCGTCGGGCGGGCGACGCAGGCGGCCAGCAGGCCGGTCAGGGCGACAAGGGTGACCAGGCGCAGAAAAGGGCGACGACGATCAACCACGCTTGCGCTTGGGCCGGGGGTCAACGGTCTTGCTGGGCAGCGATGGCGTCCCGCGTTCATAACGCACCCCGGTAAACATCAGTATCTGGGCGTCGGCAGGGCCGGGTTTGCCAGCGGCGCGCAAGCTGCGTCGACCATCGAATTTGACGAGCTTTCCCAAGCTATTCTCCAATCGAACTCGCTTCCCCTTCCCTGGAGACAGCGTCTCGTGTTGCAAACCGGTCCGCACGACGCCCCTCGTGCTCCTTATCCCCATTAAGAGATCGTCAAGGTTAACAGTCTGCTAACGAATTGGCGGCAAAGGTGGTCACACATCGAATGTGATGCGATTCCGAAGTGACGGTTGTGCAAATGCTTGGTTTTCAGCCCTACGAGACGTTCAATCTGCTGATCGAAAGCGGCGGCATCGACCGGACGAACACGCTTTTGATCGCCGCTTGCGACGCTTATACCCGCCGCGGCAAGGCCACTTCTCCCGAAATGGAACAGTTTGAGGCCCTGGCCAGCCGGCTGTTCCCCATCGCCGGGCCCCAGGCCAAGGCCAAGGGTGCCGCCATCCTGGGTCGCGCCGATGTCCTGTCGCCGGCGCTGGAGCGCCTCGTGGTCGACAATATCGGCGAGGACCTCAACACATTCCTCAGCAATGCCAAGGAATTGAGCGAGCAGACCATGCTGGGCATCGTCGCCCGCTATGATGTCCCCGGCGCCGCCACCATCGCCGCCCGCCCCGACCTTTCCAATGCGGTGCTGGCCAAGCTCTTCCAGATGAATTCGCGCAAGGTCTATCGTGCGCTGGCAGGCAATGACCACATCGTGCCGCGCGGCGCCTATCTCAGCGCCCTGGCCCGCTCGGCCCAGATGGACCACATGGTCGCCGAATCGCTGGCCAAGCGCAGCGATTTCGACGCCGCCCTGCTGGCCCCGGCCTTCTTTGATCTCTCCGATGCCGACCGGCTCAAGGTCATCCAGGCCTTTGCCCATCGCGAAACCCCCGTGGCGCCGATCCGCAAGACCATCGAGCAGCTGACGGTGGCCAATGCCGAGCTGACCCGCGCGCTGATGAAGCTCTATTCGGAAAATCGCCGTCCTGAGGTCACCAAGCTGCTCAGCCAGATCACGGGCCTCGACGAAGTGCGCTGCGGCCAGATCGCCCATGACGTCACCGGCGCCGCCCTCTTCGTCATCCTGCGCGCATTTGGCTGCAGTGCCTATGACGGGCTCAAGGTACTTATCCACGCCACCAGCCACGACGCCGACCGCTCGCGGGCCCTGGCCGATTTCGCCACCATGTTCGGCAATGTGACGCCCGATTCAATGGCTTACCTGATGAGCGCCTGGCGCGGCGAGGTGAACCTGCTCGATCTGGCCAAGCCGGAATACAAGCCCTTCACCGAAGTCAGCCGCCGCACGCCGCAGAGCCTGGCTCCGGCGCACAATCCCGTGGTGGAACAGGCCATCGAGGCCCTGGCCCGCATCGGCATCAAGCGCGCCAGCTAGATCTGTCCCCGCCCTGCTGGGGCGGGCTAGACTGTGCCGGTCAGTTGGCGAGATCGATGCCGATATCGTCGCCGCGCAGGTCGAGGCTGAGCACCCATAGATCGGGATCGAACTCGACCTCGCGTGCAATGCGCTCGCGCACCTTGGGCGGCTCGACGCGGTGCAGCCGGCGCTGGAATACCAGGCCGGCAGTGTCGTCGCTGCGGCTGAGCAGCGGCGCGGGCGTATAGAGGGACTGCGTCCCGTCGAGGTGATCGACTTCGATGAAGACCTGGCCCGCAATGGGGTCGCCGCGGCGGGAGACCACGCACATATGGCCCAGGTCATTATGGCGCCTGACAAAAACCCCGCACCAGATATCGCTGCGCAGCAGGCTCACCTAAAGCGCGGCGCCGGCGTCGCGCAGCAGCACCACCAGGTCGGGCTTGACCTGGCCGGTCAGCTTGTAGCTGTGGAAGTTCTCGAATTCGCGAATGGCGCGAGCGGTGGAATCGCCGGGATGGCCGTCGATCGAGCCATGATAGAAGCCCAGGCTGGCCAGGCCGCGCTGGATCTTGCTGACCAGTTCGACATCATTGGCCGGGGCCAGCGTGGAGGCCGTGGTCGTGGCGACCTGCTGCGGCGCCACGTCGGCGACGGGGGCGGCGACCGGCGCTGCGGCCGGGGCCATCATGGGCTCGAGCGAGGCGACCTGGATCGGCTTGGGCTGGGGAGCCACCGGGGCAGAACTGCCCAGAGCCACGGCCGGACGAGGCGTGGTGCCCTGGGCGGCGGGCGTCGTCGTGGTGACGGCGGCCAGGATGGAATCAATGGTCTGGGCGGCAGCATTGCCCACCGTATCCACGGCGGTGTCGACCGGGGTGAGGCTGGCGACGCGGGCAACCACCTCGACCTTTTCGGGCGGGGTCACGGCGGCCTGCTGCACCGGGGCGGGCCTTGCGGTGACGGGCGCCGGCGGGGTCGCAACGGCGGCCGCCTGTTGGGGCGCCGGCATGATGCCGGCGGCATCGGCCTTGAGGATGGCATCGACCACGGCCGGGTTCAGCGCGCCGGTCGGCTCGAGCCCGTTGCGTTCCTCGAAGGCGCGGATCGCATTGGCGGTCATGGGGCCGTAAAATCCGTCCACGGTGCCGTTGAACAGGCCCAGTTCGGTCAGCTTCTTCTGCACGGCAAAGGCGTCGCGATTGCCCACCGGCGCGGCGGGAACGACCGGGGCCGGCGCGGCAATGCCGCCCGTGGTCTCGGTCGTCGTCGCCGACGCGGGCAGCGGGGCCAGCACGGCGCTGCGCTCGGTCGGCAGCGGTGGCAAAGCGGGCGCGTCAGCCGGCGCGGTGACGGCGACGGGCACGTCGCGGGCCGGGGCGAAGAACGGCGCGGGGTGGCGCGCGGTCTGGAAGTAGAGGGCGTTGCTGGCGGCCAGTGCCGTCAGGCTGACCAGCACCAGCAGGCCGGTGGACGCCAGGGGCGCCCGCATGTAGCGGGCCAGCAGCCACAGACCGGCGCGACCGAGTGAGGCCGCGACAGCGCTGCCTGCCGCCAGGGGCAAGTGAGTGAAGGTGGTTGCTGTCATTGCGCTCTTCTTTTTACGTCTGGCCATGGGGTACTGCGTTCGGCGGCTGATTCTCTGCGGAAGGGGGTGATGGTGGCAGTCTCTTCGGTCTTTATTGCCGGACCGTTTAACGGAAGCAAGACCGTCAGGGTTGTCCCCGAGCCAATCTCTGACATGGCGCGCAGCGTGCCGTCATGCAGATCGACCAGGCCCTTGACGATGGACAGGCCAAGCCCGGTGCCCTCATAGGGGCGGGTATGGCCGCTCTGTGCCTGGAAGAAGGCTTCGCCGATGCGGGCCAGCGATTCGGGCGCCATGCCGACACCCTGGTCGATGACCGACAGGTTCAGGCTCTGCCCCTGCCGCCGCATGGTAACGCTCACCGTGCTGCCGGGATAGCTGAACTTGATGGCATTGGAGACCAGGTTGAGCAGGATCTGCCGGCAGGCCCGTTCATCGGCATGCAGCAGCGGCAGGTTGTCCTCGATGGAGCTGATCAGCCGCACTTCGCGCTCCTTGGCCATGGTTTCAACCATGGCAAAGCAGGGCTCGACAATATCGTCTGGCCGGAACGGCTCGTTCTGCAGCTCGAACTTGCCCGCCTCGATGCGCGACATGTCGAGCAGCATGCGCACGACTTCGAGCAGGTGCTTGCCGCTCTGGTGGATCAGGCCGGCATATTCCTGGTGCGTGGGCGACAGCTCCCCGCCGATGCCGGTGCTCATCATTTCGGAAAAGCCGACAATGGCATTGAGCGGGGTGCGCAATTCGTGGCCCATGGTGGCAAGGAAACGCGACTTGGCGCTCGAGGCCTCCTCGGCGGCACGGCGGGCCTGCAGCATGGCGGCCTCATTGTCCTTGCGCTCGGTAATGTCGCGGAACAGCGCCACCACTTCATGGCGCAGGCCAGCGGTCTGCTCGTCGATGACCGGCGACAGGCTGATTTCCACCCAGAGAAAGCGCGGCACCGAACCGGCCGCATGCGGGTCATCCTGGCGCATGCGCACTTCGATCAGCCGCGTCTCGCCGCCCTGGTTGGCATCGGCAAAGGCGGTGAGATAGGCGGGCCGGTCCATGACATGCATGCGCTCGCCCAGGCTGGCGCCGGTCAGCTCATAGCGGCGGCAGCCGAACAGGGCCTCCGAGGAGCGCGAGGCCAGCAGCACTTCGCCATCGCTGGAAAAGCGGATGACGGCGTCCTGCACGTGCTCGATCAGATGGCGATAGGCGGTCATCTGCGCCTTGTCATAGACCTCATAGGCCGAGTTGATGCGGTTGGCGGTGTGGATGACCACGCCGACGCTGAGCAGGAAGGTGACGGCGGCGGCCAGGGTCAGGCTGCCAGATAGCGGCACCGAACCGGGTATGCCGAGCGCTGCGGCGATGATGCCCAGCGCCACGACCGCGACCAGGGCCAGCCAGCTGTGCCGGCGCAGTGCAGCGCGGCCAAGCAAGGCGGCCAGTACCGGGCCCATCAGCGCCACGGCCATGCCGGTATCGCCGATCTGGCCGTCGGCCAAGGTGAGCAGCAGGCCGAGCCCGAGCAGGGTATAGACCTGTCCGGCCGCCGCCAGTTCAAAGGCGTGGCGCTGGTGCAGGGAAAGGGTGATGAGACCGCTGGCCAGGGCGGCAGCGGCGAGCAGGAAGGGCAGTACGGTGCCGGTCACCAGCCAGTAGATGGCCAGCGGCATGACGAGGGCACTGGCGGCAATGGCAATGCGTGAATTGTTGGCGAGCGTCTTGCGACGCAGCATTTCCGGCCGATGGCCGGAGCCAGCGATGGCCAGGGGCATCTCTTTGCTTGCGCCGAAAGAGAAGAGGCTACGCATATACACAATACTCACTATCACGACGCCTGCGGTGACGGTGCTGAAGCACCCCCGAACCCGGCGCACCGCGCCCGACCCGGCCCGAATGAACTTCGGGTCCTGTTGCCAGTCACACTGGCGCCCAAGAGCTAAGGCGAGCTTAAATCTGGGCCTGCCAAAGGCTTGGCCCGCCCCCTGGAGGGTCCTTTCTGGGGTTAGCGTAAACAAGGTGTTGCAGAGGCTGCCAAAGCCATTGGCATTTGCCTCAAATTTTATCGAATTGTCCCAGCCTGGCTTAATCGGGCCCGCTTAGCTTGGATACTGCAGGACCGCATAACCTGCAGGAATCAGGATTTGTCATGTTTGTCGTTGTTCGTTCCGTCTTCTGGCTCACAGCCGCCTATATGGTGATTGCGCCCGGCGTTGACCTGCCCGATGGCCAGGCGCTGGCGGCGCAGGCCATGGCAGCCGGCACAAAGGCGGTGAGCCAGCAGATCGACAAGGTCGAGTGCGCCGACATTGCCTGCCTCGGCGGCAAGACGGTGATCGCCGCAGCGCTTAACGCTTCCCCGCCGGTCGGCACGCCCATGCATGCCTCGTCGACCACACGTCTGGCCCCCATACCCCGGCCCCGGCCGGACTGGGCGGGTTAACGGGCGCCCCGCGCCCGATATCGACACCAGGGTTCGCCTCGCTTCCCCAAGCGGGTCACTCCAGCAACCCTGGCCCTGCCCCAAGCACGCTGCCCCGTGCTTGGGGCTTTTCTTTGCCTGCCGATCGGATCACGCGACCCATCGCCGCCGCGCTTGCCGCTTGCGGGTCCGGCGCGCGCGACCTAGATAGGTTTCATGACCGAACCCGCTGCCTTCCAGGACATTGCCGAAAACCTCTCCTTCCTCGACGACTGGGAGGATCGGCTGAATTACCTCATCGAGCTGGGCCAGGCCCTGCCCCCGATGGCCGAGACCGACAAGACCGACGCCAACAAGGTCAAGGGCTGCGTCTCCAATGTCTGGCTGGTGTCGAGCGCCGACCATTCGGGCGCCACGCCGGTAATGAGCTTTGCCGGCCAGTCCGATGCCATCATCACCAAGGGCCTGGTGGCGGTGCTGCTGGCGCTCTATTCGGGGCGGCCGGCAACGGAGATCGCCGAGACCGATGCCATCGAATGGTTCAAGAAGGTCGGGCTCAGCGAGCATCTGGGCATGCAGCGCTCCAATGGCCTGGTCGCCATGGTCAACCGCATCCGGTCCGAGGGCAAGGCGCTGAGCTGAGCTATTCGGCCGCCGCGGCCGCCATCGCCGGCTTGCGTCGCCCGCCGAGCAGGCGGCTGACCCGCGCCAGCAGCGGCTGTTCCACGCGGCGATAGAGCACCCAGCCAACCGCAACCCCACCGGCAAGGGTCAGGGCGGCAATGGCCAGGTCGACCAGCAGATTGCCGGGGTCGAGCAGCTTGAAGGCAATGCCCGACAGGATGGCCACGACATAGATATGCGACAGGTAGATCGAGTAGGAGGCGTCGCCGATCTGCTCGAACAGCGCCAGGCGCTTCAGGCGCGGCTCCAAGCGCACCGCCAGCAATACCAGCGCCGCGGCAAAGACCAGCAGGCCGACAAAGGCGCCGCCGTCTTCGACCAGGTGGCGATCCCAGACAAAACCCTCGACAAGCGCCGCCAGCCCCAGCACGGCGATGGCGGCGGTGACTTGCCTCGACAACCGGCCCAGCGTGCCGCGCAGGGTGGCCAGGCCCAGCCAGGCCCCGGCGCAGAAGGCCAGCGGCATGAAGCTGGTATAGAACTGGGGAATGGCCGCCTGCGGCTGCAGCAGCAGGCCCAGCCCCGCCAGGCCGGTAAAGGCCAGCGTCAGCCAGAGCACCCGCGGCCCGACACGCAGGAAACCCAGCAGCGCGAAACAGACATAGAAGAACATCTCGTAATTGAGCGTCCAGCCCAGCTTGTAGAGCGGATGCAGCCCGCCGCTGGCCGGGTTGTAGAAGGGGATGAACAGCAGCGACAGCAGCAGTTGCGTGCCGTCATAGACGGTGGTCTTGAACAGCTGCGGGGCGGCAAAGGCCAAAGCCGCCGCCAGCAGTGTGGCGATCCAGTAGAGCGGCACGACGCGGATGAAGCGGCGGCGCAGGAAATCGCGCGCGGAAAAGCGCTCCTCGCCGGTCACCACCACCATGATGAAGCCCGAGATGACGAAGAATAGAATCACGCCGAGCCAGCCGAGCCGGCCATAGCCAAGATGTTCGCCGACCAGCGGATAGAGCAGCGCATGCGATGCCAGCACGAGCATCGCCGCCAGACCGCGCAGATATTGGATCGTCAGAAACCGGTGTCGCATGCAAAACGCCTAGCATGAGACCGGCGAAAACCGACATTACCGATCATGACGTAGTTAAGAACCGGCGTAAGAGATAATGGGCAGCCGCTGACTGCGCCAGCCGCGTACCGTGCCCTGCTCGGCGCCCTGCGCCTGAGGCATCAGCCCCCAATGGGCAGCCAGCTGGCTGAGGCCGATGCGCAGCACCAGCTTGGCGCTGCGGCGCGGCCAGCGCCGCTCGGTCTCGACCAGCTGCAGGCCCTTGCCTAGGCCGCAGACGTCAAACAGCACGTTCCAGCAATCGTCCGGCAAAGCCAGCGCCAGCTGGTTCAGCATCTGGCGGGCATGGCTGGCGCTGTCGGCAATGTCGGCAGCGCTGCTGCCGGCCTGCCGGTGCTCGCCGGTGCGGCCGGGGTCGTAGGACATGGTCAGGCGCGGCGCCAGCTGGGCCTTCCGGATCAGCCGCTCCAGCCGGCTGGCCGCCAATACATGATGGGGCTGCAGAAAGGACGTGCCGTCGCTATCGCGCGTGCCGGCCAGCGGGGTCATCGGGCTCTCGTCAGTGGGCATGGAGGATCTCCCCGTCGCGCCGGGCTTCCAGCTGATGTTCGAGCGCGGTGACCTCGGCGTCAAACTGCTGATCGTCGCGCAGGTCCTCGATGACGGCGCAGGCATGGGCCACCGTGGTGCGGTCGCGGCCAAAGGCATCGCCGATCTCGGTCAGGCTGCGCCCGAGCACGACATGGGAGAGATACATGGCCAGCTGGCGGGCGCGAGCCGTCTCGTGGCGGCAGCGCGACGGGTGGGTCAGCAGGCGAATCGGCACCTGCCTGGCGCGGGCAATCAGCGCGATGACGTCGTCACAGGCGCAGGGGCTGACCGGTGGGCGGACAATGGCTGTCGTGGCAATGGAAGGAAACATGAGCGAGCCTCAGCGAATAAAGGAATTAATTCCTATATTCTGAAGCTTGGCAAGCGGGCGGTGATAAGTGGCACAAGCTGTTCAGGCCAATGCATAAAATCACAAGGCCGCCCTTTGGGGGGCGGCCTTGTGAACAGCGTTATCGCCGGGGCCCGACCGCAACTTGGGATGCGGACAACTGGGCGCGACGTCTCGGTGCGGTAGCCTGAAGATGGGCTCAGGCGGCCTTGCGGCCCAGGCCATTGTCCTTGGCCAGCTTGGAGCGGGTGGCCGAATAGCTCGGCGCCACCATCGGATAGTCGGCTGGCAGGCCCCACTTCTCGCGATATTCTTCGGGCGAGAGGTTGTAGTGCGTGCGCAGGTGGCGCTTGAGCGACTTGAACTTCTTGCCGTCTTCCAGACAGATGATGTAGTCGGGCGCAACAGACTTGCGGACCGGCACAGCTGGCTTGAGTTCTTCGACCTGTAGCGGGACTTCATTGTTCGACAGCGTGCGCAACGCACCATGAACATCAGCGATCAGCTTGGGCAGATCGCTTGGGCTCAAGGCGTTGTGGCTGACATAGGCAGAGACGATTTCGGTGCTGAGCTCGATCAGGTCTTGCTCATATCCGACCGTCGCGCCGGTGGTGTCACTCATATTTCAACCTTCCAATTTTTTCTGGGCAATGACCTTCCGATCACGCCGATACAAGACTACTAAGACTGTTTATTAATCACTGCAACCCGATTAACCGACGCTGTCCTGCTACTAACTGCTAAGCCTATGCAGGAGGATTTGGGCTCCTTTGCGACGTCAACTCATCTGATATCATATTCACTGCATTATGGTCTTTGCTGCTGTGGTGGACGCGCGCCAGCAGGTGGGCAGAAACGGGTGTAGTGAGCAGCAGGAAGCCGGTGCCCAGGATGGCGCGCAGCGCCACGGCACCGTCAAAACTGATCAGCGCCACGGCCAGCAGAATCAGTCCGCCGCCGACGGCGCCGGCCTTGGATGCGGCATGCATGCGCGTATAGAGATCGGGCAGGCGCAGCACGCCGATGGCCGCCAGCAGGGCAAAGCTGGCGCCCAGCAGCAACACGGCGCAGCCCAGATAGGTGAAGAAGGCGGCGATCATGATGGCTGCTCCTGCTTGCTCAGGCGCGACAGCATGTAGCGGGCAAAGGCCACGGTGGCGAGAAAGCCCAGCAAAGCCAGGCTGAGCGCGATATCGAGATAGAGCGTCAGCCCGGTGCGGATGGCGATGGCGCCGACAAAGCCCATGGCCAGCGTGGTCAGCATGTCGAGCGCCAGCACGCGGTCGGCCAGGGTCGGGCCGATCACCACGCGTATCACCGCGATCAGCAGGGCGATGGTGAGCAGCACCAGCGCAATCATGGTGCTGAGGTCAACCAGGGCGGCGGGGGTCATCGGAATATCTCCGCAATCCGGCGTTCAAAGCCATTGGCGATCTCGGCGATCAGCGCCTCGCGATCCCCCAGCTGCAACACATGCACATAGATTACGCTGCGGTCCTCGGCGACATCGATGCTGAGTGTGCCCGGGGTCAGGGTGATCATATTGGCCAGCAGCGTGATTTCGGCATCGGATTTGACGCTGAGCGGAAAGGCGATGATGGCCGGGCGCAGCGCCGATTTGAGGTCGGGCGTCAGCACGATGATGGCAACCCGCACCGCGCTGGCCATCAGCTCCCAGACAAAGACCAAAGCCAGCGCCACGATGCGCCGGAGACGACGCAGCAGGCGCGGCGAGGCAAAGGAATTGCGCAGCAGCAGCGCCGTCAGCGCGCCGATGACGGCGCCCAGCAGCAGGTTGAGGGCAGAAAAATTGCCGGTAATGGCGGCCCAGACCAAAGCCAGGCCGGCGACCATCAAAGCCAGGTTCATGGGGTCACCTCCGCCAGGCCGAACGCCGCGCTGTAACGGGCCGGATCCACCATGTCGCCGGCGCCGATGCGCACGGCCTCAAACAGCGGATTGGGCCAGAGCCCGGCCGCCACGATCATCAGCGTCAGCGCGCCGGTGGCCAGGTAGTGCAGTCGGTTGGGCCCTGTGACGACCATCGTTGTTTCGGGCGTGAAGTCATTGCGCCAGAAGATATGCGCCCAAAGCCGCGAGCCGGCGATCATGGTCAGCACGGCATTGGCCAGCAGCGCCGCGACCAGCACGCCGCCGCTCCAGTTCCCCTCGGCCAGCCCCGCCTCGATCAGCAGCAGCTTGGGCCAGAAGCCGAGCAGCGGCGGCACGCCGGCCGCGCCCAGCATCAGCACCAGAAACAGCAGCGAAAGCGGCGCGCTGCTGGCATAGAGCCCGCCCATGCGGCGGCTGTCGACCTCGCCGGTCTGCTTCTCGATCAGGCCGGCCACCAGGTAGAGCGCAGTCATGGTGAGCATGGCGTGGAAGATGTAGAGCCCTGCCCCGCCGACGCCGTCCAGCGAAGGCATGGCGATGCCGGCCAGCACGGCGCCGATGCCGCCGATCACCACAAAGCCGATGGCGCGACGCAGATTGGTTTCGGCGATGGCGCCCAGCGGCGCGATCACCAGCGTGGCCACGGCCAGTACGACCAAAACCGGTTCGAGCACGTCGCGCGTGGCCGGCAGGACCACGACCAGGGTGCGCAGCAGGGCGTAGATGCCGACCTTGGTCAGCAGGCCCGCCATCAGTGCCGAAATCGCGGCCGGCGGCGCGTGATAGGCGGCCGGCAGCCAGGCATTGACCGGGAAGGCGGCCGCCTTCATGCCGAAGGCCAGCAGCATCAACGCGGCGACGCCGACCATGGCGGCCGGATTGGCCAGCGGCGCCACAAGCATGATGTCGGCCATGTTGAGCGTGCCGAGCAGGCCATAGAGCAGGCCGAGCGACAACAGGAAAATGCTGGTGGCGAGGAAATTGAGGAAGCCGTATTTGACCGCCGCATCGAGCTGGATGGGCCGGCCACCGATGACCAGCAGGCCGAACGAAGCGATCAGCATCACCTCGAACCAGACATAGAGGTTGAACATGTCGCCGGTCAGGAACGAGCCGGTGACGCCGCAGAGCAGCATCAGCACGAGGGAATGAAAGCCATCGCCGGCAGAAGCGGCGGGGCGGTCGGCCTCGGCATAGAGCAGCACGATGAAGGTGACCACGGACGCCGCCAGGGCGAAGCTGGCGCCAAAGGCGTCGGCGGTGAAGCTGATGCCGAACGGGGGCAGCCACTTGCCCATGGTCATGCTGACCGGGCCGGTTTCCATGATGGTCAGCAGCAGGCTGATCTCGCAGGCAATGATGCCGGCAACCACGGCCAGGGCCGTGACAAAGCCCAGGCCCGCGGCCTTGCGCAGGATCAGCGCGAGCGCCGCGCCCATCAGCGCCAGCACGATGGGCAGCACGATGACCCAGTCACCCGGGCGGGTGACGGTCTCGATCATGGCTTGTGGCAGGATGGCAGGCTCCATCTCAGTAGCTCAAGGGTGGTTGGGGCGCATGCTCGGGCTCGGCCACGCGCATGGTGTCGGTATTGTCGGCGTCCAGCGTCTGGTAGGCGCGATAGGCCAGCACCAGCAGGAAGCAGAACATGGCAAAGCCGATGACGATGGCGGTCAGGATCAGCGCCTGCGGCAGCGGATTGGCAATCGGCCCGGCCGGCTGCTCAAGCCCCTTGGGGACGATCGGGGCCACGTCGCGCATCAGGCGCCCGGCGGTGAAGATCAGCAGGTTGACGCCATTGCCCAGCACCACCATGCCGAGCAGCATGCGGATCAGCGAGCGCGACAGGAGCATATAGATGCCCATCGCGACAAAGCAGCCCACCAAGGCGGCGATTACATAATCCATCACAACTCTTCCGTGTCGTCGCCCTCGAGTGCCAGGGCAATCGAGGCGATGGTGCCGAACACAACGCAATAGACGCCGAGGTCGAAGATCAGGGGGGTGGAAAGCGGCACGGTCGACCCGCCAATATCGAGATAGAGCCAGATGCTGGTCAGGAACGGGTTGCCGTTGAAGATCGACAGCAGGCCTGACAGCGCTGCCATCAGCACGCCGAAGCCGGCAATGGCGAGCGGATCGATATGCAAGGCGCGGCGCGCCTTGGCGGCGCTGGTGGCCATGCCCAGAATGGCGATGGCCGACGCGGCGATCAGACCACCGATGAAGCCGCCGCCGGGCTCGTTATGGCCGCGCAGGCAGATGTAGAGCGAAAACACCAGCACGGTGGCGACGATCATCGGCGCGATGGTGCGGAAGATGACCGTGTTCATGGCGTGGTCCTCTTGCGACGGGTAGCCGTCGGCTTGGGCGCCTTGGCCGGCCCGGCTTTGGCGGCTTTGGCCGTGGCTGCAGGCTTGGGCCTGGCGGCTTTGGCTGCCTTGACCGGCCCCGCTTTGGCGGCGGGGACCTCACGTTTGGACGGCACCGGTTCGGCGCTGGCCAGGCTGACCCAGCCGCGGACCGGCGCGGGCGGCGGCGTGGACGGCGACAGCAGCCTGCCCTTGCGGCTGCTGCGCACCAGCACCAGGATGGCAGTGCCGGCGGCCATCAGCACCGAGATTTCGCCCAGCGTGTCAAAGCCGCGATAGTCGACCAGGATGACGTTGACGATATTGGCGCCATGGGCGATCGGCACGCTGGTGGCGATGAAGAAGTCGGAGAGGCGCGTGTCGAGCGTACCCGACAGCACCACCATCAGCAGCAGGCTGACGCCGGCGCCGCAGACCAAAGCTAGCGTACCGTCGCGGGCCCAGTCCTCGAAGGGGCGGTGATCGCGCTCGTCCAGATTGAGCCTTGTCATCACCAGCGCCAGGATAACCACGGAGAGGATTTCCACCATGAGCTGGGTGAAGGCAAGGTCGGGGGCGCCGAAGATCAGGAAGATCAGCGCCACGGCCGTGCCCTGGATGCCGACGGCGAGGATGGAATAGAGCCGGTTGGGCGCGGCCACCACGGCGCCGAGGCCGGCCAGCGCCAACAGGATCACGCCCCATTCGTGCAGCTGCATGTCCGGCCAGGCCAGCTTGGCGCCCCAGTTGCCCAGTTCGGCCGTCGGCCACAGGGCACCGATGGCGCCCAGGCCGAACAGCGGCACGACCAGAGCCAGCGCCAGCATGGAAAACACGGTGACCAGATAGACTTCAAGGCGCCCGTGATGCAGCAGCCGCGTCACGGCGCCGGCAAAGCGGATCAGCCCGAACATGACGGCGTCGAACTTGGTATCGGCGGTCCAGCCCAAAGCCGTGTCGAAGCGGCGCAGCAGGGTGCGCAGCTGGGACGCCCGGCGATAGACCAAAGCGGCCAGCAGCCAGGTAAAGACCGACAGCCAGATGACCGGATTGGCAAAGTTGAGCAGCCAGGTCAGGTGGCTCTCAAAGGGTTCGCCGAGAATGGCGGTAGCCGCTGGCTCGAGCACGATCATGCCGAAGCCGTCCAGCCAGAGGGCCGCGACGACGCCGGCAATGCCGAGGATAACCGGCCCGGCCAGCAGGCCGAGCGGAGCTTCATGCGCGCTTTTGGGCGTGGCGGTGGCGGGGCCGAGAAAGGGCTTGAGCACCACCAGCGCGCCGACCGCGGCCAGCAGCGCATTGCCGGCGATCAGCACAGCCAGCACGGCCAGAGCCTGCCAATCTGGCGAGAGCAGGTAGAGATACATTTCCTCCTTGGCAAAGAAGGCAATGGTGGGTGGCAGGCCGAACATGCCCAGCCCGGCAAAAGCAGCGGCGGCAAAGGTGACGGGCATCTTGCCTGCCAGCCCGCCCAAAGCGTTGATGTCGCGGGTGCCGGCTTCATGGTCGATGGCGCCGACCACCATGAAGAGGCCCGCCTTGTAGAGCGCATGGGCGACGAAATAGATCACCATGCCGGCAATGGCAGTCTCGGTGCCCAGGCCAATCAGCAATACCAGCAGGCCCAGCGAGGCAATGGTCGATTGCGCCAGCATCTGCTTGAGGTCGGTCTGCTTGAGCGCGCCCAGCGCGCCCCAGATCAGTGTGACGCTGCCGAAACCGACCAGGATCGTGGTCCAGGCGACCGTATCGCCCAGCCAGGGCGTGGTGCGCGCCAAGAGGTAGACACCAGCCTGCACCATGGTGGCCGAATGGAGGAAAGCCGAGACCGGGGTCGGCGCCTCCATGGCATTGGGCAGCCAGAAATGCAGCGGAAACTGCGCCGATTTGGTGAAGGCGGCGACAAGGAAAAAGGCCAGCACCAGGCCATAGAGTCCATGGCTCTGCAACCCGCCCTCGAGTGCGCTGAGGCCGCTCAGTTCCCACTCGCCGGTCAGCTGCTGCACCAGGATGACGCCGGCCAGCAGCGCCATGCCGCCGATATTGGTGATGACCAGAGCCTGGATGGCGCCGCGCCTTGCGGCGGCCCGCACGGCGTCAAAGCCGATCAGCAGGAAGGAGGTGACCGCCGTCAGCTCCCAGAACATGAAGAGGGCCAGCATATTGTCGGCCAGCACCAGGCCCAGCATGGCGCCCATGAAGGCGAGCAGGAAGGCGAGGAACCGCCCGAGATGGGGGTGACCGGCCAGATAGGCGCCCGAATAGACGACAATCAGCGCGCCGATGCCCGAAATGGTCAGCGCGAAGGTCAGGCTCAGCCCATCGACATAAAAGGACAGATCCAGACCATAGGCGGGCACCCAGCCGATTCGCGCCGAGATAGCGCCCGTCGCCAGCACTGGCTCAATCAAGCCGAGCAGAAAGACAAATATGGCGGCCGGCACCAGCGCTAAAATCCAGCCCGTCCAAGGCTTGGTGAAGCGATGCAGCAATGGCGCCAGCGCAGCGGCAACAAATGGCGCGATGGCCACCAGCGCGATGCTCGCGTCAATGTTTGGCACCAAGGGTGAAACTCCATATTTTATCAGGCCTTGTGGCCGCTTTGTTGGGCAGCAACCTTAACGATTGAGCGCGCTGGGACAAGACTAAACGGCCCGGGTGCGACAATGGGACGGCTTCAGCTGGGGAAATCGTCGGACTGGCAATCGGCCCGGGCGCACCCTATGTCTGGGGCCGACGCTTCCCCTCGGCTTGATCCTTCCCGGTTCCGCCGCCCTGCCACCAGCCCGGATCTGCAATGACCAAGACCAAGCCCCCGATTGCTGCCCGCAAGTCCCATGTCGTCACAGTGCACGATATCGAGCGCGACGATCCCTATCACTGGTTGCGCGCGCTCAACTGGCAGGAGGTGATGCAGAAGCCCGAGACGCTCGATCCGGAAATCCGGGCCTATCTCGACGCCGAAAATGACTTCTATGAAGCCGAGTTCGGTGGCCCCACCGCCGACCTGCAGGAGAAGATCTACAAGGAGATCCGCGGCCGCATCAAGGAAGACGATAGCGGCATCCCGAGCCCGGATGGCCCCTATGCCTATAATTCGCGCATGCTGGAGGGCCAGCAATATCCGCAGATCGTGCGCACCGCCCGTGACGGTGGTCCCGAAACGGTGCTGCTCGATTGCAATGTCGAGGCCGGCGAGGGTTATTTCGGCTTTGCCGGCGCCGAGCATGACCGCGGCCACCGCTATCTGGCCTGGGCCGCCGACCGCGCCGGCTCGGAATATTATGACCTTGTCATCCGCGATCTCGAAACCGGCCTGGACAGTGCCGAAGTCATCACCGAGACCGCCGGTTCCTATGTCTGGAGCAATGACAGCACGGCCATCTACTATACCGAATATGACGACAATCACCGCCCCTATCGGGTGCGGCTGCACGTGATCGGCACCGATCAGGCCAGCGATCCGATCGTCTTCGAGGAACAGGACCCCGGCTTTTTCGTCGGCGTCGGCCGCACGCTGAGCGACCGGTTCATCGTCATCGACGCGCATGACCACCAGACCAGCGAATGCTGGCTGATCGATGCCGAACTGGGCGGCGCCCCCCGCCTGGTCGCGCCCCGCGTCACCGATCGCGAATATGATATCGAGGAGCGCGATGGCCTTCTCTACATCCGCACCAATGCCGACGGGGCCGAGGACTACAAGATCGTCACCGCCCCGGTGGACAATCCCGGCGCCGAGCACTGGACCGACCTTGTGCCGCACCAGCAGGGCGTGCTGATTCTGGACACCATCGTCATCAAGAACCACCTGCTGCGGCTCGAACGCTTCGAGGGCCTGCCGCGCATCGTCGTGCGGGACCTGCGCACGGACAAGGAAGAGACCGTCAATTTCGACGAGGAGGCCTATAGCTTGGGCATGTCGGTGGGCTACGAGTTCGACACCGCGGTGTTCCGCCTCTCCTATTCGTCACCCACCACGCCGTCGCGCACCTATGATGTCGATCTCGACACCGGCATCCGCACCCTGCTCAAGGAGCAGGAAGTGCCCTCGGGCCATAATCCGGACGACTACGAAACCCGCCGGCTCTTCGCCACCGCGCCCGATGGCGAGCAGGTGCCTGTCACCGTGCTCTATCGCAAGGGCACGCCGCTCGACGGCACCGCCCCCGCTTTGCTCTATGGCTATGGCGCCTATGGCATGTCCATGCCGGCCAGCTTTTCCATCTCGGCTTTGTCGCTGGTCGATCGCGGCGTGGTCTATGCCATCGCCCATATCCGGGGCGGTATGGAAAAGGGCTATCGCTGGTACGTTGGGGGTCGCCGCGAGCACAAGAGCAATACCTTTACCGATTTCATCGCCGCCGCCGACATGCTGATCGAGACCGGGCATACGGCCAAGGGCCGCATCGTCGCCCAGGGCGGGTCGGCCGGCGGCATGCTGATGGGCGCCATTGCCAATCTGCGCCCCGATCTCTGGGCCGGCATCCTGGCCCAGGTGCCCTTTGTCGACGTGCTCAATACCATGCTGGACGAAACGCTGCCGCTGACCCCGCCGGAATGGCCTGAATGGGGCAATCCGCTGGCCTCGGCGACCGACTATGCCCGCATCGCCGCCTATGCTCCCTATGAGCAGGTCGCCGCCCAGGCCTATCCGCCGATCTTTGCCCTGGCCGGCCTCACCGATCCGCGCGTCACCTATTGGGAACCGGCCAAGTGGGTGGCCCGGCTGCGCGCAACCAAGACCGGGACTGCCCCGTTATACCTGCGCACCAATATGGGGGCCGGCCATGGCGGCGCCTCGGGTCGTTTCGAGCGGCTCAAGGAAACGGCAATGTGCTACGCCTTTGCCCTCAACGCCGTCGATCTCGACGGATCATTGCCGTCCAACTGATTGTTGTGTCGTCACAATCGGCTTATAGCTTAGCCCGAATTTACCAGCGTCTTCACCCCATCGGAGGTCTCCATGTCCACCAAGTTCATCCTGCCACCCCTGCCCTATGCCTATGATGCCCTGGGCCCCTACATGTCGGCCGAAACGCTGGAATTCCACCACGACAAGCATCACCAGGCCTATGTGACCAATGGCGAGAAGCTGCTGGAAGGTTCGGGTCTGGAGATCCTGCCGCTTGAGGACATCGTCAAGGAATCGCATGGCAAGAATGCGGGCCTGTTCAACAATGCCGGCCAGCACTACAACCACGTGCACTTCTGGAACTGGATGAAGCCCAATGGCGGCGGCAAGAGCCTGCCTGCCAAGCTGCAGGCCGCCATCGACAGCGATCTGGGCGGCTTTGACAAGTTCCGCGCCGATTTCATCGCCGCCGGCACGACCCAGTTCGGCTCCGGCTGGGCCTGGCTCTCGCTCAAGGATGGCAAGCTGGAGGTCTCCAAGACCGCCAATGGCGAGTCGCCGCTGATCCACAATGCGCACCCGCTGCTGGGCGTCGACGTCTGGGAACACTCCTATTACATCGACTACCGCAATGCCCGTCCGAAGTATCTTGAAGCCTGGTTCGATAATCTGGTGAATTGGGAACATGTCGAGCAGCTGTTCGACGAAGCCCGCTAAGCGTTTCATTTCGCTTGCGTTTCAGCCCGTCAGCGCCCCGCGCTGGCGGGCTTCTTGCTGCCCGGCGACCGGGTTTTCCCCACTGATTTTGCCTGATTGATCCGCCCCCCTTCTACCGGCCGACAGAGCATGGTAACGCTTTGTTTACTATTGAAGGGATGCCCGTGACACAGCCAGCCAAGGTCGTTGCCATCATTGCGGCAAGCCCAGCCCTATCGTCCCTGCTGGGAATGGTGGTTGGCGGAGACAGCCAGCTCAAGGTCCGCCTGTTCGAGAACGAGCTGGAGCTGATCGCCTATATGCGGCTGGCGCCCATCGACATGCTGGTCTGCGATTTCGACCGCGAGGAACGTCCCGCCCATGAGCTGGTCGAGAGCATCAGGCTCAATGGCGACCTGCTCAGCCAGGACGTGCCGGTGATCGCCCTGACCCGTCGCATCACCCCGCCCATGCGCCACCAGGCGATCAGCGCCGGTATCGACGAAGTCATCATCAAGCCGATGTCGCCGCGCCATCTGCTGTCGCGTATCCAGATCCGGCTGCGCAGCCGCAGCGTGGTGGGCGTCCTTGGCGGCTATCGCGGGCCCGAGCGTCGCGACCGCATCTTTGCCCCGATCGCCACGACGGCCCCGAAGCGCCGCGCCAGCGACAATGTAGTGCCGCTGTTCCCCGATCGCCGCCGCCCGCTGCATCCCGGGCTCGAGCACTAGGCACGCTGCCGCCCCTGCGGGCGGCAGATTAGGCCAGCTTTGGTTCAGCGCGCCTCGACCATGCGGCTGATGCGGCTCCACAGATCCTCGATATTGTCGGCAAACTGGATGGCCCGGTCATAGCCCTTGAGGCCGGGCGCCAGCACGTCCAGCGCATAGCCGCGCATCACCTCGAAGGCCTTGTGGCGGTTGAGCATGATCACCGGCCGGTTGCGGCCTGCCGTCTTGCCGGCCGACCAGACGCCGAACATTTCGGTGGCGGAGGCCAGCGAGCCGGGCAGCGCCACGAGGCCCTCGGCCAGTTCGGAGACCCGCTCGAAGCGCGCCGGCTGATCGGCGATAACCTGCATGTCGACCCCATGCAAAGCCGGCGGCAGCACGATCGTGCTATCGGCCACGATCTGCACCATGCCGCCGGCGGCGCGTGCCGCCGTGATCAGCGGAATGGGCAGGTTGCCATTCTCCGCCAGGCAGACCAGTTGCGCCCCGCGCTTGGCGAAATAGCTGCCGGCCTGGCTCATCAGCGAGGCGCGCTCAGCGTCGCCGGGGCCCTTGCTCGAGGCAAAGATCGCCAGGATCGGTCCGCTCTTGATCGCTTCCATGCTCATCGTCCCCGCTTCAGGCTGCCCAGGATACCGCGCACCAGCGCCGAGCCCAGCCGGTTGGCCACGGTACGGGCCAGCGAGTTCATCGCCGCCTCGGCCGGGGTCTGGCGGGTCGAGCGGCGCGGCGCCGCTGCGTCCTGATAGGTCCGCTCCGCCGTCTTGCGATCGGCTTCCTCGAGTTGCTGGCGCTCTTCGGCCAGCTGCTTGTCGCGCGCCTTGCGCGACAGCGCCTCAAAGGCGGAGTCGCGATCAATGGCGGTGTCATAGAGTCCAGCTACTGGTGAGCCGGCGATGATCGCAGCGCGCTCGGCGGGCAGGATCGGGCCGACCTGGGCCGAGGGCGGCCTTATCAGCGTGCGGCCCACCATGGAGGGCACGCCCTTGGCTTCGAGCACCGAGACCAGGGCCTCGCCGATGCCGAGCTGGGTGATGACCTCTTCGGTGGAAAAGGCCGGATTGGGGCGGAAGGTTTCGGCGGCGACGCGCACCGCCTTCTGCTCGCGCGGCGTATAGGCGCGCAAGGCGTGCTGCACCCGGTTGCCCAGCTGGGCCAGAACCGATTCGGGGATGTCGACCGGGTTCTGCGTCACGAAATAGACGCCCACGCCCTTGGAGCGGACCAGCCGCACCACCTGCTCGACCTTGTCGATCAGCGCCTTTGGCGCATCGTCGAACAGCAGATGGGCCTCGTCGAAGAAGAAGACCAGCTTGGGCCTGTCGAGGTCGCCCACCTCGGGCAGCTCCTCGAACAGCTCGCTCAGCAGCCAGAGCAGGAAGGTCGAATAGAGCCGGGGCGCCTGCATCAGGTCGTCGGCCGCGAGGATGGAAATGAAGCCGCGCCCGTCGCTGTCGGTGCGCATCAGGTCGACAATATCGAGCGCCCGTTCGCCGAAAAAGTTCTCGCCGCCCTGCTGTTCGAGCACCAGCAGCGCGCGCTGGATGGCGCCGATCGAGGCGGTCGAGACATTGCCGTAGCGGCTCGAAATCTCGGTGGCCCGTTCCTGCACCTCCACCAGCAAGGCCCGCAGATCCTTGAGGTCGAGCAACAGCATGGCTTCGTCATCGGCCAGCTTGAAGGCGATGTTGAGCACGCCTTCCTGGGTGTCGTTGAGCGAGAGCAGCCGGCTGAGCAGCAGCGCGCCCATTTCCGAAATCGTTGTGCGGATCGGGTGGCCCTGGCGGCCGAACAGGTCCCAGAACATGACCGGGAACACGGCATCCTTGAATTCGGCAAAGCCGATATCCTGGGCCCGCTGGGTCTGCCAGCCCTGCGCCTGACCCATCTTGCCGACGCCGCTGAGATCACCCTTGATGTCGGCGGCAAAGACCGGGACGCCAGCGCCGGAAAATCCCTCGGCCATCACCTGCAGCGTCACCGTCTTGCCGGTCCCCGTCGCGCCGGTCACCAGGCCATGCCGGTTGCCATATTTGAGCGCGATATATTCGGGCTGCGTGCTGGTGCCCAGAAAGATCTTGTCGTCAACGAGCATGGACACCACCTTGAAAGTTGCGCCCTTATAGCCGCCTGCGCTGGCGGGCGACAACTCGTAAACGGGTTTTTCTGGGGCCATGGCCGGGGCGGCGGGGCAGTGCCGGGCGCGCGGCGTCAGCCCTGCCGCACAACGGCGCGCAGGTCGCCCACTACAGCGCCGCGCACGCTCTTGATCGGCTGGTTGGCAAAACCCTCGAGCAGCTTGCGCTGGTCGGCATCGGGTTCGGCGATATCGAGCAGCAGGGCGGACACCATGGCCAGCGAGGCGGCGATATTGCCGTCATCGCATTTGAGCGCATAGCCCCAGCCCTTGTCGCTGATGGCGCCGCACTGCACGCCGTCGGCGCCATATTTCTGCATCACCCGCCCCTTGAAGGCGGTCATGATCAGCGTATCGGCATGGCCGGTGCCGGCCACGAGATGGGGATGGGTGGTGGCGGCATCGAACAGCCGTTGGGACGCCGTGGCCAGTTCGGTCGAGAGGCCATGGCCGGTGGCCATGCGGGCAAAGCCGCGGGCAAAAGCGCGCAGCGGCGCCGCATAGGTGGGAATGGAACAGCCATCGGTGCCGCATCTGGCTTCGCTCAGCGGCTCGCCGATCACCGCCTCGATCACCGCGCGCACCTGTTGCTGCACCGCGTGGTCGCGATTGACATAGCCCTGGGTCGGCACCCCCATGGCCCGGGCGACGCTGAGCATGCCCGAATGCTTGCCCGAGCAGGAATTGTGCAGGCTCGATGGCGCCTCGCCCCGTTCCCGCAAAGCGGCCCGCGCCGCCGCATCGAGGGGCTGGTGGGCGCCGCATTCGAGATCGTCTGCCGACAGGCCCAGCCGCGCCAGCAATCCGTTCGCCACCCCGACATGCAAGTCCTCGCCGGTATGGGAGGCGCAGGCCAAAGCCAGCTCCTCTTGGGTGTGATGAAACTGGCTATCGGCATGGCGGGCAAAGATGGCCAGAGCCTGCATCGACTTGATGGCCGAGCGCGGAAAGATCGGCCGCTCGATATCGCCGGCCGAGGCGATGATGATGCCATCGGCATCGATCACCACATAGGCGCCGCGATGGCGGTTTTCGACCCAGTTGCCCCGCATGGTCTGGGCGAGAATGGGGTTGGCATCCATCAGCATGATCTCCGGTCCACGCCTCTGTCAGAACGGGCGGGGCGCCAAAAGTCAACATGGTTGGATGGCGCATCCGTTCCCGCCATCATGCGTTCATCGTGATGACCCAATGGCGGCAGCCTGGTTGGCAGCGCCCGGCTTCCATGCCACCCTGACGGCAATGGGAAGAACTAATCCCCGATTGATAGAGGAGGCGGATATGGCCAAGGTTTTGGTGACGGGTGGCAGCGGCAAGCTTGGGCAGGCGGTGCTGCGGGATCTGGTGGCGCATGGCTATGACGTGCTCAATCTTGACCAGCACGCTTTGCCCGACAAGATCTGCCCCAGTATCAAGATCGACCTGACCGATTTCGGCCAGGTGGCCGGCGCGATCATGGGCGGCGTCGACGAGCGCGGCGGGCCGTTCGATGCCGTGGTGCATCTGGCCGCCATTCCCGCCCCCGGCATTGCCCCCAATTCCACCACCTTCGCCAACAATGTCCCTTCCACCTACAATATCCTCGAGGCCTGCCGGCTGGCCGGCATCACCAATATCACCCTGGCCTCCAGCGAGACCGTGCTGGGCCTGCCCTTCGACACCCCGCCGCCCTATGCCCCGGTGGACGAGGACTACTATCCCCGCCCGGAATCGGCCTATTCGCTGGGCAAGCTGCTGGACGAAACCATGGCCGCCCAGTTCTGCCGCTGGAACCCCAAGCTGCGCATTTCCTCGCTGCGGTTCTCCAACGTGATGAACCCGCAAGACTATGAAAAGTTTGGCAAATTCGATGCCGACCCGATGGCGCGCAAGTGGAACCTGTGGGGCTATATCGATGCCCGCGACGGCGCCCAGGCGGTGCGGCGCTGCATCCAGGCGGAGTTTACCGGCTTTGAGGCCTTCATCATCGCCAATGCCGATACGGTGATGAGTCGCTCGAACATGTCGCTGCTGGCGGAGGTGTTTCCCGGCGTTGAGATCAAGGGGAACCTTACCACCAATGGCACGCTGCTCTCGATCGAAAAGGCCAAGCGCATGCTGGGCTTTTCGCCCCAGTTCAGCTGGCGCAACGAGGCTGCTGCCACAACTGCATAGGAAATGTGCAGAATCCGGGCTTGCGAAGATTGCGGGCATTGCCCTAACTGTCCGCAATGTCCAAGCCCGACCTGTCCATTCTGATCATCGATGAAAACCGCATCCGCGCCGCCATCATCGAGGATGGGCTGCGCGATGCCGGCCATACCCGCGTGGCCACAATCCACGACGTCAACGAGGTGGCGCGCACCATTGCCGCGACATCGCCGGACGTCATCGTCATCGATCTGGAAAACCCCAAGCGCGACACGCTGGAGCATTTCTTCTCGCTGTCGCGCGCCATCCAGCGGCCGATCGCCATGTTCGTCGACCGCTCCGACACGAGCATGATCGAAAAGGCCGTCGAGGCCGGCGTCTCGGCCTATGTGGTGGACGGGCTCAAGAAGGAGCGCGTCAAGCCCATATTGGATATGGCGATTTCGCGCTTCAACGCCTTTGCCAAGCTGACGCGCGAGCTCGAACAGGCGCGCAGCGAGCTGGAAGACCGCAAGCTGATCGACCAGGCCAAGGCCATCCTGATCAAGAATCGCGGCCTCAGCGAGGCTGATGCCTATGCCCTGCTCCGCACCACCGCCATGAACCAGAACCGAAGGATGGTCGACATCGCCCAGAGCCTGGTCACCGCCGCCGACCTGCTCGGCCCATAGGATTGTCCCCCATGTCCACCACCCACCTCACCGCCGGTTTCCTGCCCCTGCTCGATAGCGTGCTGCTGGTGCTGGCGCGCGAAAAGGGCTTTGCCGAAGCCGAAGGGCTCGACCTGCACCTGGTGCGTGAAACCAGCTGGGCCAATATCCGCGACCGCGCCGAGCTGGGCCATTTCGACATTGCCCAGATGCTGGCGCCCATGCCGCTGGCGGCGAGCCTAGGGCTAACGCCACTGGCGACCCCGATGATTGCGCCCGTGGTGCTCGGCCTGGGCAACAATGCCATCACCGTCAGCGCGGCGCTGTGGCGCCAACTGGCCGATCAGGGCGCGCCGGGCGATCTGGCCGCCGGCCCGGCCGGGACGGCCCTGGCCAAGGTGGTCGCCGCATCGCCGCGCAAGCTGCGCTTTGGCGTGGTGCACCAGACCTCCTCGCATAATTACGAGCTGCGCTACTGGCTGGCCGCCAGCGGCATTCGCCCGGACCGGGACATCGAAATCGTCGTGCTACCCCCGCCTTTGCTGCCCGATGCGCTCGAAAGCGGCGGGCTGGATGGCTATTGCGTCGGCGAGCCGTGGAACAGCATCAGCGTCGCCAGCAAGGGTGCCCATATGCTGACCACCAAGGCGTCGATCTGGCAGTCGAGCCCGGACAAGGTGATCGGCATGCGGACGACCTGGGCCGCCGAGCATCCCGACACCGTCGCGGCCGTCATCCGCGCCATCTACCGCGCCGGACAATGGTGCGCCGACCCGGCCAACCATGCCGAGACGGCGCGGATCATGGCCGCCCCCGCCTATCTCGATGCCAGCCCCGACATTGTCGGGCGGGCGCTGAGCGGGCAGTTCGATGTCGGCAATGGCGCCCTGGTGCAGGTGCCGGACCACTTCATCCCCCATGCCAGCGCCGCCAATTTCCCCTGGAAGAGCCATGCGCTCTGGTATTATGCGCAGATGGTCCGCTGGGGTCAGGTTTCGGCCAGCCCGGCAAACGCCGCCATCGCCGAGGCCAGTTTCCGCCCCGATCTCTACCGCGCCGCCCTCGCGCCGCTGGGGGTCAATGTGCCGCTCGGCGACGACAAGACCGACGGCACCCATGCCCAAGCCTATGAGATCGCCGGCACGAACGGGCCGCTAGCCATGGGCCCTGACCGTTTCTTTGACGGGCAGGTCTTCGATCCAGCCGCCCTCGATGACTACATCGCCCGCCAGGCGCCGAAGTAGACCTGCCATTATTTAGGCTGCACCGCCATCTGAACACAAATTGTGCAGTGCGGCGCTGTTTTGAGCCACCGTGTCGCTGCTACGGTTCTTCAGGAGAGTCGGCCGTTGCGGCCAAGATACTGACTGTAAACGATTAAGTAGCGCCGCACTGACTTGGCACGCTTCGTGCAATGTTCTCGTTACAAGGCGCTCCTCCCAAGACGGCTCCTTAGATCGACGTCCAGAGCTGGGCGTCTCCAGGCAAAGCTGCCAACCGGTTTCGTCCGTGGTCCCCTCGACCCGGCGTCATCCAGTTGGCAGCTTTTTTGTTTTTCCGATGGGTGAAATGGAGAACTCGATGACGCAGACCAGGACCACACGGCGCGGTTTCCTCAAGGGTGCGACGGCCACCGCCGCCACGCTGGCCGCGGCCAAAGCCCTCTTCCCCTCGGGGGCCTTTGCCCAGGGCGCCGGCCCCGAAGTATCGGGCGCCAAGCTGGGATTCATCGCCCTGACCGACGCCGCGCCGCTGATCGTCGCCCTCGAAAAGGGCTTCTACGAAAAGCATGGCGTGCCCGGCGTCGAGGTGCAGAAGCAGGCGTCCTGGGGCGCCACGCGCGACAATCTGATGCTGGGCGGCGCCGCCAATGGCATTGATGGCGCCCATATCCTCACCCCCATGCCCTATCTGATGAGCCTGGGCACCGTGACCAATGGCGTGCCCGTGCCGATGTCGATCATTGCCCGCCTCAACTATGACAGCCAGGGCATTTCCGTGGCTCAGGAATACAAGGATGTCGGCGTCGGCCTCGACAGCTCGCCGCTCAAGGCGGTGTTTGCCGAGCGCAAGGCCGCCGGCCAGGAGGTCAATATCGCCATGACCTTTCCCGGCGGCACGCATGATCTGTGGATCCGCTACTGGCTGGCTGCCGGCGGCATCGATCCCAATGCCGATGTCTCGGTCATCACCGTGCCGCCACCGCAGATGGTGGCCAATATGAAGGTGGGCACCATGGACGCCTTCTGCGTGGGGGAACCCTGGAACGAGCAACTCGTCAACCAGGGCATCGGCTTTACCGCCACCACCACGGGCGAGCTCTGGAAGCACCATCCCGAAAAAGCACTCGGCCTGCGCAACGATTTCATCGAGGCCAACCCGATCGCCACCCAGGCCATCCTGATGGCCGTGATGGAAGCCCAGCAATGGTGCGATGCCACGGAAAACAAGGATGAAATGGCCCAGATTCTGGGCAAGCGCAGCTGGTTCAACGTGCCGCCCGTCGATGTTGCCGGGCGCCTCAAGGGCGATATCAACTATGGCAATGGCCGCATGGAGACCGCGACCGGGCTGGAGATGAAATTCTGGAAGGATCACGCCTCCTATCCCTTCAAGAGCCATGACGCCTGGTTCCTCACCGAGAATGTGCGCTGGGGCTATCTGCCCGCCACGACCGACATCGTCGCGGCCGTCGATGCGGTCAACCGCGAGGATATCTGGCGTTCGGCCGCCGCCACGCTGGGCATTGCCGCCGCCGACATTCCGGACACCACGTCGCGCGGCCCCGAGACCTTCTTTGACGGCAAGGTCTTCGATCCGACCGACCCGTCGGCCTATCTCGACAGCCTCGCCATCAAGGCGCTGGCCTGATCTGCCACGCTGGTGCGGGGCCCTCCCCCGCGCCCTTTCCCGGACCCGTCCCCGAAAGGACCGCTCATGAGTGCCACCATCCAGTCCCTGCCGGCCCCGGCCAAACCGCAAACCATCACCAAGGCAGAAGTCTTCACCCTGCCCAAGCCGGCCTCGCGGCCCAGTTCCTGGTCCAAGACCCTGGCGAGCGTGGCCGCCAATGTGGTGCCGCCTTTGGTCGTGCTGACGCTTATCCTCGTCGTCTGGCAGATCCTCTGCGCCAGCCCCGGCGCCAACCTGCCGGCGCCCAGCCAGGTCTGGGCTGATTCAGCCGAGCTGATCGTCAGCCCCTTCTTTGACTATGGCCAGGGCGATATCGGGCTGGGCCTGCGGGTGCTGACCTCGCTGCAGCGGGTCGCCATCGGCTTTGGCATTGCCGCCGTGGTGGGCGTTGCCGTCGGCGCGGTGATCGGCCAGTCGATCTGGGCCATGCGCGGGCTCGACCCGATCTTCCAGATCCTGCGCACCGTGCCGCCTCTGGCCTGGCTGCCGCTGTCGCTGGCCGCCTTCATGGATTCAGGACCCTCGGCGATCTTTGTCATCTTCATCACCTCGGTCTGGCCGGTGGTCATCAATACCGCGGTGGGCGTGCGCAATATCCCGCAGGACTACCGCAACGTCGCCCGCATCCTGCAGCTCAACCAGGTCGAGTTCTTCTTCAAGATCATGATCCCGGCCGCCGCCCCCTATATCTTTACCGGCCTGCGCATCGGGGTGGGCCTCTCCTGGCTGGCCATCGTCGCCGCCGAAATGCTCACCGGCGGCGTCGGCATCGGTTTCTTCATCTGGGATGCGTGGAACAGCTCGCGCCTCTCCGACATCATCGTGGCCCTGGCCTATATCGGGGTCGTGGGCTTCATCCTCGATCGTCTCGTCGCCGCCGTCGGCAGCTTTGTCACCCGCGGCACCAGTGCCGGCTAAGGAGCGCTCCCATGTCCTATCTTCGCATTGAAAATGTCGACAAGCACTTCGACCGCGGCGGCCAGCGCTCGGAGGTTCTCAAGGATATCTCGCTGGATATCGCCAAGGGCGAGGTGATCTCCATCATCGGCCATTCCGGCTGCGGCAAGTCCACCCTGCTCAACCTGATTGCCGGCCTGACCGAAGTCTCCTCGGGCGGCATCCAGCTCGAGGGCCACGAGGTCAACGGGCCTGGTCCCGACCGCGCCGTGGTCTTCCAGAACCATTCGCTGCTGCCCTGGCTCACCGTCTATGAAAACGTCAACCTGGCCGTCACCAAGGTGTTTGGGCGCAGCAAGAGCGGCGCCGAGCGGCATGACTGGATCATGCAGAATCTCGACCTGGTGCAGATGAGCCATGCCAGGGACAAGCGCCCCACCGAAATTTCCGGCGGCATGAAGCAGCGCGTCGGCATTGCCCGCGCCCTCTCCATGCAGCCCAAGATCCTGCTGCTCGACGAGCCCTTCGGGGCGCTGGATGCCCTCACCCGCGCGCATCTGCAGGATGCCGTCATGGACATCCAGAAGCGGCTGGGCTCGACCATGATCATGATCACCCATGATGTCGACGAGGCGGTGCTGCTCAGCGACCGCATCGTCATGATGACCAACGGCCCTTCTGCCCGGATCGGCGAAGTGCTCGACGTGCCGCTGGAGCGGCCGCGCCATCGCATCGAGCTGGCTACCGACCGCACCTATCTCAAGTGCCGCGAATCCGTGCTCAAATTCCTCTATGAGCGGCATCGCTTCGTCGAGGCGGCGTAACCGCCATGACGATCCCCGTCGCCAGCCCGACCGTGCGCACCACCTGCCCCTATTGCGGGGTCGGCTGCGGCGTGCTGGCGACGCCAAAACCCGATGGCAGCGTCGCCATTGCCGGCGATCCCGAGCATCCGGCCAATTTCGGCCGGCTCTGCTCCAAGGGCTCGGCCCTGGGCGAGACCCTCTCGCTCGAAGACCGCCTGCTCTATCCGGAAAGCGATGGTGCCAGAGTCACTTGGGACATGGCGCTCGACCGCGTCGCCAATACCTTCACGCAGACGATCCGCGATTTCGGCCCGAACTCGGTGGCCTTCTACGGCTCGGGCCAGTTGCTGACCGAGGACTATTACGTCGCCAACAAGCTGATGAAGGGCTTTATCGGCTCGGGCAATATCGACACCAATTCGCGGCTCTGCATGGCCTCCTCGGTGGCCGGGCACAAGCGCGCCTTCGGGTCCGACACCGTGCCGGGCAATTACGAGGATCTCGAGCTGGCCGACCTCATCGTGCTGGTCGGCTCCAATCTGGGCTGGTGCCATCCGGTGCTCTACCAGCGCATCGTCAAGGCCCGGGCTGAACGCCCGGACATGCGGGTCGTGCTGATCGACCCGCGCCGCACTGTCAGCGCCGACCTTGCCGACCTGCACCTACCCCTGCAGTCCGACGGCGACAGCGCGCTGTTTGTCGGGCTGCTGGCTTACCTTGCCGACCGGGGTCTTGTCGCGCCGGACTTCGTCACCGACCATACCAATGGCGTCGATGCAGCCCTGCTGGTCGCCGCCGACTGGAGCATTGCCCGCGTCGCCGAAGCGACCGGCTTGGCCGAAGCCGCCATTGCCCAGTTCTATAGCTGGTTCGGCGCCACCGAAAAAACCGTCACCGTCTATTCGCAGGGCGTCAACCAGTCCGCTTCCGGCAGTGACAAGGTCAATGCCATCATCAACTGCCACCTGCTCACCGGCCGCATCGGCCGGCCCGGCATGGGGCCCTTCTCGGTCACCGGCCAGCCCAATGCCATGGGCGGGCGCGAGGTCGGCGGCCTGGCCAATACGCTGGCCGCGCATATGGATTTCACGCCCGACGCCATCGACCGCGTCTCCCGCTTCTGGGGCAGTACCAGCGTGGCCACCCAGCCGGGCCTCAAGGCCGTCGATCTCTTCGCCGCCATGGGGCGCGGCGAGATCAAGGCGATCTGGATCATGGCGACCAACCCGGTCGATTCCATGCCCGAGGCCGATCTGGTGCGCGCGGCCCTGGCCGCCTGCCCCTTCGTCGTGGTCTCCGACATCACCGCCCGCACCGATACCGGCGTCACCGCCCATGTCCGCCTGCCCGCGGCCGGCTGGGGCGAAAAGGATGGCACCGTCACCAATTCCGAGCGTCGCATCTCGCGCCAGCGGCCCTTTTTGGCCTTGCCCGGCCAGGCGCGACCCGACTGGTGGATCGTCAGCGAAGTGGCCCGCCGCATGGGCTTTGCCGAGGCCTTCCCCTATGCCGGGCCGGGCGAGATCTTTGCCGAGCACGCCGCCCTCACCGCCTACGAAAACAACGGCAGCCGCGACCTCGACCTCACCGGCCTGCTCGGCGCCGACTATGCCAGCCTCAAGGCGACGCAATGGCCGGTGCGCCAGAAACCCACCGCGCGCCTCTTCGGCACTGGCCAGTTTTTTACCCCCGATGGCAGAGCGCGTTTCGTTCCGGTGCAGCCGCCGCCGCCCTTTGCGCCGGCGCCGGGCCGCTTCATCCTCAATACCGGCCGCGTGCGCGATCACTGGCACACCATGACCCGCACCGGCAAAGCCGCGCGTCTCTCCGCCCATTATGCCGAGCCCTTTGTCGAGATCCATCCCGCCGACGCCGCCCGCCTCAATATCCACCGCGCCACCCTGGTCCGCCTCTCCAACCGGCACGGCAGCGCGGTGGTGCGGGCTCTGGTCACCGACCGGCAGCGGCGCGGCCATCTCTTCGTGCCGATGCACTGGACCGACCAGTTTGCCTCCCATGGCCGGATCGATGCGCTGGTCTCCGCCAAGGTCGATCCCCTCTCGGGCCAGCCGGCGCTCAAGATGGCGGAAGTTCATGCCGAACCCCTGCAGACCCACCTCTACGGCTTCTTCGTCGCCACCACCCGCCCCGTGCTCGACACAGTCTATTGGGCGATTGCTGAAGCCCCTGGCGGGATACGCGGCGAGCTGGCCTGGCGCGACGAGCCCGCCGACTGGACCGCCTGGCTACGCCACGCCTTTGCCCTGCCGGAAAATGCTGAGATCGAGACCATGCGCGATGAACGCTCCGGTCGCCGCAACTTTGCCGTGCTGCAGGACGGTCGCCTGATCCTGGCGCTCTATACCGCGCCCGATCCCGTCCTGGTCTCGCGACAATGGGCCGTTGACCTGCTCGCGACCGAGGTCCTGCGCGCCGGCGCCGTGCTGGCCGGTCGCCCCGGCGCCGACATGCCCGATCGCGGCGCCATTGTCTGTGCCTGCTTTTCGGTGGGCGCCAATACCATTGCCAGTGCCGTCACCGGTCAGGGCTGCGTCAGTGTCGAAGCCGTCGGCGCCTGCACCAGAGCCGGCACCAATTGCGGCTCCTGCCGCGCCGAAATCAGGGGGATCATCGATGCACATCGTCTCGCCGCCGCCGAATAGACCCCGCATTGCTCCGCTTGCCGTGCTGCCGGTCTTCTTCGATCTCGTCGACAAGCGCGTTATCGCCATTGGCGGCTCCGAGCCCGCGACCTGGAAGATCGAGCTGCTCGCTGCGGCCGGCGCGCATGTCCAGGTGCTGGCACCCGTGGAGGACTGGTGCGATGCGCTGATCGCTCTGGCCGAGAGCGGCGCCGTGGCCGGCACGATCAGCCTCGTCGATTGCCACTGGGCGCCGTCGGACCTTTCCGGCGCCGCCATGGCGGTGGCCGATATCGAGGACGATGCCGAGGCCGAAGCCTTTGTCGAGGCGGCGCAGCGTCAGGGCGTGCCCTATAACGTCATCGACCGGCCGGCATTCTGTCAGTTCCAGTTCGGTGCCATCGTCAACCGCTCGCCGCTGGTCATCGGCATTTCCACCGCCGGCGCCGCCCCCATTCTCGGCCAGGCGGTGCGACGCCGCATCGAAACGCTGCTGCCCACCACGCTCACCGCCTGGGCCCAGCTGGCGCAGCGCCTGCGCGGCGACGTGATGGAAAAGCTCGCCGCCGGGCCGCAGCGCCGTGCCTTCTGGGAGCGCCTGGTCGAACGCGCCTTTGGCGACACCGCGCCCTGCGCCGACGATTTCGACATCGACGCCATCTGTGAAGCGCCGCCGACCGGCCGCGTCACCCTGGTCGGCGCCGGTCCGGGCGATGCGGACCTGCTCACCATCAAGGCCGTCCGCGCCCTGCAATCGGCCGATGTGATCCTCTTTGATGACCTCGTCTCGTCCGAGGTGCTCGAAATGGCCCGTCGCGAGGCCAGGCGGATGCTGGTGGGCAAGCGCGCCGCGCGCGACAGCTGCAAGCAGGAGGACATCAACGCCATGATGCTCAGCCTCGCCCGGCAGGGCAAGCATGTGGTGCGGCTCAAGTCCGGCGATCCGATGATCTTCGGCCGCGCCGGCGAGGAGATCGAGATGCTCGAGCGGCATGGCATTGCCGTCACCGTGGTCCCCGGCGTCACCGCCGCTCTGGCTTTGGCCAGCCGGCTCGGTCTGTCGCTGACCCATCGCGACCACGCCCAGTCCGTGCGCTTCGTCACCGGCCATTCGCGCCAAGGGGTGCTGCCCGACACACTCAACTGGCAGGCTTTGTCCGACCCGGCCACCACCAGCGTCTACTATATGAGCCGGCGCACCCTGCCCCAGATCGTCGATCAGCTGACAGCCCAGGGCATGGCGCCCTGCACGCCTGCCGTGATTGCCGGCAATGTCGGCCGGGCCGACGAGCAGGTCTGGCGCGGCACGGTCGGCGAGGCCGTCGCGGCCGTCACCGCCTTCCCGCTCTCGGCCCCGACCATCTTTGCCGTGGGCAATGCGCTGGCTGAACGGCACTTGGCCGTCCAGGCCGTGGCCGTCAGCGCCTAGGCCGTGGCCCGACGCCCCTGCCCGGTGCGCGCCATGAGGAAGCGCTCCAGCGCGGACAGTCCATCATAGATCAGCACGGCCAGCACGCCGACGATCAGCCCGCCCTGCAGCACGAAGGCGGTATTGCCCGACAGCAGGCCGGCAATGATGACTTCGCCCAGCGTCCGGGCGGCAACGGTGGAGCCGATCGTCGCTGTAGCCAGCGAAATCACTACCGAGAGCCTGATCCCAGCCAGGATCACCGGTAGCGCCAGCGGCAGTTCCACCTTGATGAGGCGCTGCCAGCCGGTCATGCCCATGCCGCGTGCCGCATCGACGACGCTGGCCGGCAGATTGGTCAGCCCGGTCAGCGTATTCTCGAAGATGGGCAGCAGGCCATAGAGAAACAAAGCCACCAGCGTCGGCGCCGTGCCGAAACCCAGCATGGGCACGGCCAAAGCCAGTACCGCCACCGGGGGAAAGGTCTGGCCGATATTGGCAAGGCTGCGCGACAGCGGCAGGAATTCGGCGCCATAGGGCCGGGTGACGAAGATGGCCAGGCTCACGGCAATGATGGTCGCGGCGGCCGTCGCGGCGGCGACAATGCCCAGATGGTTGAGCGTGATGTCGAACAGGCTGCCCTGGTTATAGATGGCGGGCTGGCCATTGGTGGTGAACAGCCCGAAAAAGCCGGCAAACAGCGCCGGCTGCGCCAGGAACAGCACGAGCACCAGCAGCGCGGCGAGGCGGATGAGATTGCCGACCTTCATTGCGGGCGGGCCGCCAGGCGCGCCAGTGCGTCGAGCGTCACGCGCCCGACAATCTGGCCATCGCGCTGTACGGGGAGGTCGGGGCGACCCGACCACAGCAGTTCGGCATAGGCATCGCGCAGCGAGGCACTGGCCTCGATGGGCTTGCCTTCGGCCTCCCCCGGCTCGATATGCTCGGCCACCTTGAACAGCGACAGCAGGCGGAACGGCCGCTCGCTGGTGCCGATCAGCTCGGCGACAAAGGGCGTGGCCGGTCTGCCGATGATCTCGGCCGGGCTGGCCGATTGCAGCAGCTTGCCCTGGTCCATCACGGCAATGGTATGGCCAAGGTGGATGGCCTCCTCCATGTCATGGGTCACCAGCACGATAGTGGTGCCGAACTGGCGCTGGATATTGAGCAGGTCCTCCTGCGCCTTGGCGCGGATCACCGGGTCGAGCGCGCCATAGGGCTCGTCCATCAGCAGGATATTGGGCTTGGCCGCCAGCGCCCGCGCCACGCCGACGCGCTGCTGCTGGCCGCCGCTGAGCTCATGGGGCAGCCGGTCGCGGAACTCGGCCGGGTCGAGCTGGAACAGCGTCATCAGCTCGTCGACGCGGTCGCGCGTCTTGGCCTTGGTCCAGCCGAGCAGCTTGGGCACGGTGGCGATGTTCTGCCCGACGCTGCGATGGGGAAACAGGCCATGGCCCTGGATGACATAGCCCATGCGGCGGCGCAGCTCATAGGCCGGCATGCCGGCAATATCCTCGCCATCGATGCGCACCGAACCCGATGTTGGCTCGACCAGCTTGTTGATCATGCGCATCAACGTGGTCTTGCCCGAGCCGGAGGTGCCGACCACGACGCAGATAGTATGGGGCTGGATGGTCAGGGTCACCCGGTCCACCACGGCCTGGCCATTATAGGTCTTGGTGATGTCGTCGATCTCGATCATGGACGCTTTCCTTCGCGACTCGTCATCTCGCCCATGGCGTCCAGCACCACGGCGGCGACAAAGGCCAGGACCACTGTGGGCACCGCGCCCAGCAGGACCAGGTCCATGGCCGTCTGGCCAATGCCCTGAAACACAAAGACGCCAAAGCCGCCGCCACCGATCAGGGCGGCAATGGTGGTCAGCCCGATATTCTGCACCAGCACGATGCGGATGCCGGTGAGGATGACCGGAAAGCCCAGCGGCAGTTCCACGGCGATCAGCCGCTGCCACACCGTCATGCCCATGCCGCGGGCAGCATCAATGGCAGCAGGCGAGACATTGTTGAGCCCCACCACCGTATTGGAAACGATGGGCAGCAACGAATAGGCGAACAAAGCGACCAGAGCCGGCGCCGTGCCGATGCCGGAAATACCGATCGCCGAAGCGCCCGGCACATTGGCGGCGATCCAGGCCAGGGGCGCGATCAGCAGGCCAAACAAGGCGATGGAGGGAATGGTCTGGACGATATTGAGCACGTTGAGCACGCCGGCCCGCAGCGGTCTGACCTTGTAGCAGAGCAGGCCCAGCGGCACGCCGACCAACGTGGCAATGGCCACCGAACCAAAGGCCAGCACCAGATGCGCCCGCGCCTCAGCCCAGAAGGCGGGCGCGCGGTTGGCATATTCCTTGAGCAGGGAGAGCTGGTTCCAGCCGCCACTCCAGAGCAGCAGCGCCATCGCCGCCAGCACAGCTGCGAGAATAGCGAGGCGCCACAGCGGCGCCAGCCGCAGCCTTGTTAGCGCATCGGTCACCAATAGGGCGAAAGCAAAGGCCAGCAGCCAAAAGCCGGCGCCGGGCGAGACGCGGGCAAAAGTGTCATCGGGCGGCGTGAGAAAGGCGGCCGATTGCCCCATCAGCACGAACAACACACCCAGAACTACAAAGCCGACCAGCAGCTTGGTCAGTGCCGGAAAGCGCAGCAGCGCCACGGCAAAGCCTGCCAGCAGGCTAAGGGCCAAAGCCATGGCGAGACTGCCCGGCAGCGCCAGGGCCAGGGCCACGGTATCGCCCGGCACGATTCGATTGGCGCGGAACAGGGCAAAGGGCAGCGCGGCGCCAGCTGCCGCAATCAAGGCAATCAGCACCCCGAGCTTGTCGAGGGCGAGCCAGGCGGGACGCGACGACACCGGGGCAAGTTCAGCAATGGACATGCAGCCTCCGGTGTCGCTCAGCGGTCAGGCGAGCCCCTCCCCAACGGGGAGAGGCGATCGCCCTAGTCCAGAAAACCGCCCTGGGTCAGGTAGTCGGTCGCCACGGTGTCAGAGGCTTCGCCGCCCACCTGGACGCGGCCATTGAGTTCCTGCAGCACTTCGAGCGTCAGGCCTTCAAAGACGGGCTTGAGCAGCTCTTCGATCTGCGGGTACTGAACCAGCACATCGCTGCGGATGATCGGGGTCGGCTGATAGACCGGCTGCACGCCCTTGTCGTCCTCAAGCACCTTGAGGCCGGACGGGGCAATGCCGCCATCGGTGCCATAGACCATGGCAGCGTTGACGCCATTGGTCTGCTGGGCGGCAGCGGCAATGGTTGCGGCCGTGTCACCACCCGACAGGGTGATCAGCTGGTCGGGCGTCAGGGTGAAGCCATAGACTTCCTGGAACTTGGGCAGGGCGCCGGGCGAATTGACGAACTCGGCTGATGCAGCAAGCTTGACCTCGCCGCCACCGGCGACCCAGGCGCCGAACTCGCTGAACGTATTCAGGTTGTTGGCTTCGGCCACGTCATCGCGCACGGCCACGGCCCAGGTATTGTTGGCGGGCGACGGCGTCAGCCAGACGATATTGTTGGCCTCGAAGTCGAGCTTGGCGGCCTCGGCATAGGCCAGGGCCGCGTCGTTCCACAGCGGGTCATCGGCCTTTTCAAAGAAGAAGGCGGCATTGCCGGTATATTCGGGATAGATGTCGATTTCGCCGGCAGTGATGGCCTGGCGCACGATCGGCGTACCGCCAAGCTGGATGCGGTCCTCGACGGCGATATCATTGGCCTCGAGCACCTGCTTGATGATGTTGCCCAGCACACCGCCTTCGGTATCGATCTTGGACGACACCACCACCTGCGCGCTGGCGCCGGTGACGGACAAAGCGAGCGCGGCGACGGCGCTCAATAGCGTGGTTGTGAGGCGCATTGGTTTCTCCGATTTGTCCATGACTGGCCGGGGCCAGCAAATTTGATCTGTCCGAGCGGGGACAGGATAGGTCGCAATCAGCAAAAGGCCCGCGAGACGGGTCTATTCAAATGCGCTGGACGCAAGCGAATGCTGGTCCAGCAAAAGTGTCCAGCTGCAGCAAAGGTTCCCGCAGCCGTGTGCATGTAGCGGCAGCTGCTGACAGCCCATGTCAGCATGCCCGCACCAGCGGTCGGGTTCAAGGTTTGTTACGGAAAGCGGGAACGACTGGATCAGCCGGTAGACCGGCCTATTTCATCCAGAACATGGGCGTGAGATCGGTCGCGATCGGCTCGCTCTTGTCATTGGTCGCCATGACATCGGCCATATGCGCCCACCAGCGCTGCATTACCGCCGTGGCGGGCAGGTCCGCCATGGTGTGGTCCTTGCGGCGCCAGAGCACGCCGAAGAGGATATTGGTCGCCTCGTCGAGGTGGATGGAATAGTCCTTCACCCCGGCTTCATGCAGCAGGTCGACGAGTTCAGGAAAGATCGCGTCATGGCGCCTGCGATACTCGTCCGCCATGCCCGGATTGAGCTGCATCTTGAAGGCATGCTTTTCGTAGCCACCATCGGAAATGATCACGTGCGCTGCCTCCACATGCGGAACAGGATGGGCAGCGCGATCACCACGATCAGCAGGCCCCCGATAAAGATCGACATGACGATGCCGGGCACATTGAGCAGGCCCAGGCCAAAGGTCACCAGCCCCATGATCAGCGCTGCCAGTACCACGCCGATGATCGAGCCGGCGCCGCCCAGGATGGAGACGCCGCCCAGCACCACCATGGTGATGGCCTCGAGTTCCCAGCCCTCGGCAATGGACGGCCGGGTCGAGCCCAGCCGCGCCGTCAGCAGCACGGCGGCAATGCCGCTCATCAGGCCGGTGAGGCAGAACAGGATGAACTTGATATTGTCGACCCGCACGCCGGAAAACTGCGCGGCGACATCATTATTGCCGATGGCAAAGACCCGCCGGCCGAAATTGGTACGGTGCAGCAGCACCCAGTAGAGCACGGCAAAAAAGGCAAACAGCACCAGTTCGAACGAGATCACCCAGAACACATAGCCCTGGCCGAACCAGGCAAAGCTCGGCGGATAGCCCTTGAAGCTCTGGTCGCCCAGGATGATGAAGCTGATGCCACGGAACAGGCTCATCGTGCCGATGGTGACCACGATCGAGGGCAGCTTGAGCCTGGTGACCAGCAGGCCATTGAAGGCGCCGCACAGCAGGCCGGCACCGACGCCGATGGCCACCAGCACGGGCGTATCGGCGCCATATTGCAGCGCCAGGCCCATCAGGGTGGAGGCCAGCGAGATGATCGCGGCGACCGACAGGTCGATTTCGCCCGAAATGATCAGCAGCGCCATGGCCAGCGCGATCAGCGCCTTTTCGGTGAAGTTGAAGGTGAGATCAGAGAGGCTCCAGGCATTGAGGAAATAGGGCGAGGCAAAGGAATTGGCGATAAAGATCGCCACCGCCACGAGGACAAGCAGGCTCTCCCAGCTCAGCACGGCTGACTTGAGCGGATTGTCGAGGCGATCGGGCAGCTGGCGGCCGGTCGAGGAACTATCGGTCATGCAGCTTCCGCCTTCTTGAGAATGATCCGCCCCTTGCTGGCTTCGCCGCGCGCATTGAGCACCACGGCCAGCAGGATGGCCGAGCCGGAGATCGCCATCTGCCAGAACGGGCTGATATTGATCACCGGCAAAGCGTTGTTGATGACGCCGAGGAAGAGCGCGCCGAGCAGCACACCGGCCACGCTGCCAATGCCGCCGGCAATCGAGACGCCGCCGATGACGCAGGCCGCGATGATGGTCAGCTCATAGCCGCCGGCCACTTCGGTCGAGGCGATGACATAGCGCGAAATCCAGAGATAACCGCAGAGGCCGGCCACCGCGCCGGCAATGACAAAGGCATAGAACTTGGTCTTGCCGACATCGATGCCGGTATAGACCGAGGCTGTCGGGTTGACGCCGATGGCGTAGAGCGAGCGCCCCAGCGGCGTGCGCGTCATCAGCACATAGAACAAAGCCGCCACCACGATGGCAAACCAGCTCAGCACCGGCAGGCCGAGAAACACGCCGCGCTGCAAGGCGATGAAATCGGGGCTCATCTGGGCCGCATTGACCCAGGCGCCGCCGGAAATGACAAAGACCAGGCCGCGGAAAATGGTCAGCGTGCCCAGGGTCACGACGATGGGCGGAATATTGAGCTTCCACACCAGCACGCCGTTGAAGGCGCCCAGACCCGCGCCGATGACAACACTGAGGCCGAGCAGCAGCGGGATCGGCACGCCGGGAAAGGCGGCGTTGAGCATGGCCACGATCATGCCGGTCAGCGCCAGGTTGGACGCCATGGAGAGGTCGATCGAGCGGGTGAGGATCACCGCCATCTGCCCCAGCGCCAGCATCATCAGGATCGAGGTGTCATTGAAAATGGTCAGCAGGTTGGCGGGCTGGGAAAAGCGAGAAAAGCGCAGCGTGACCAGCACGATGACCAGCAGGATCGCCAAAGCCAGCCAGGTTTCGCGCTGCTTGATCAGGTTTTTCATGCCGCCTGCTCCTCGAGGATACCGGCAGCCAGGCGCACCAGCGTTTCGGGCTTGAGCCCTTTATTGTCGATGGTGTCGACCATGCGGCCCTCACGCATGACGACGATGCGGTCGCTCATGCCCAGTACCTCCGGCAGTTCGGAGGAGACCATGATGACGGAAAGGCCCTGGGCCACCAGCTCGGCCATGAATTCATGCACCGCCGCCTTGGAGCCGATATCGATGCCCTTGGTGGGTTCGTCGAGAATGATCACCTTGGGCAGCGTTGCCAGCCATTTGGCGATCACCACCTTCTGCTGGTTGCCACCCGACAGGGTCGAGACATTCTGGCTCAGCGAGGAGGCGCGCAGGTCGAGCCGCTCGGTGTAGGTGCGGGCGAGCGCGAATTCCTCGGCCATCCGCAGGAAACCCGATTTGGAGGTCTTGCCCAGCGAGGGCAGCGAGACATTCTTGAAGATGGGTTCGCCGGTAATGACGCCCTGCTTGCCGCGCTCTTCGGGCACATAGACGATGCCGGCCTCGACCGCATCGGCCGGCGAGCGCGGGGTGATGGTCTGGCCATCGAGCACCAGGCTGCCCGCACTGGGCTGGGTCAGGCCGAACACGGCCTGCATGACCTCGCTGCGCCCGGCCCCGACCAGGCCATAAAAGCCCAGGATCTCGCCCTTGCGCACGGCAAAGGAGATGTCGTCGAATTCAGTCGGATGGCTCAGGCCCCTGGCCTCCAGCACGACGTCGCCGATCTGCGCCTGGCGGGCCGGGAAAATGCCTTCGACCGGGCGGCCGACCATGAGCTGGACGATCTCGGACTGGCTGGTGTTCTTGATCATGCCCTTGCCGACCTGTTCGCCATCGCGGAACACGGTGAAGCGGTCGGCGATGCGGTAGATCTCGTCGAACTTGTGGCTGATGAACAGGATCGCCTTGCCGTCTTCCTTGAGCAGTTCGATGAGCACATAGAGCTCCTCGATTTCCTTCTGGCTGAGCGCGGCGGTCGGCTCATCCATGATGACCACGCGGGCATCGATGGAGAGCGCCCTGGCCACGGCCACCAGGTGCTTTTTGGCAATGCCCAGTTCCTTGAGCTTGATATCGGGGCCGATGCCGGCACCCATGGCGTCGAGCGTCTCGCGCGCCTCGGCCCGGATCTTGCGCCAGTCGATCAGGCCGAAGCGATTGCGCGGCGCGTGGCCGAGATAGATGTTTTCGGCGACCGTCATCTCGTCGAACAGCACGGTTTCCTGATGGATGGCGGTAATGCCGACGGCGGAAGCCGAATGGGCAGTCGGCAGGGTCACGAGCTCGCCAGCCACGCGGATTTCGCCGGCGTCGGGCTGGTAGATGCCGGTCAGCGTCTTGACCAAAGTCGACTTGCCCGCCCCGTTCTCGCCGATCAGCGCGGTGACCTGCCCGGCATAGAGCTCCAGCGACACGTCATTGAGGGCTTTGACGCCGGGGAAACTCTTGGTGATGCCGGTCAGCGTCAGGATGGGGTCGGTCATAAGTTTGGTCTCGCAATACCCCCAAAGCCAGCATTGAGGGTGGAGGTGGCCTTGTTCCTCTCCCCATCGGGGAGAGGGTGGATCGGCCGCAGGCCGAGACGGGTGAGGGGGAGGTCTGGCTTGCCCAATAACCTGGGTGAGCCACCCCTCCCCCTCATCCGGCGCTGCGCGCCACCTTCTCCCCGATGGGGAGAAGAATAGGGCGAGCGCCTAGTAGATCTTGGAGAACTCTTCGATGTTGGACTTGTCGAAGGTGAAGGGTGCCGCCATGGCGCCCGAGCTGGTGTCGTCAAGGGTCAGATCGCCCATGCGACCCATCGAGAGGGTTGCGCCGGGACCGGCTTCGGCGCCCTCGACCAGGTCATTGGCCAGCATCACGGCCGAGTAGCCCAGATCGATCGGGTTCCACAGCGCCACGGCCTGGCTTGCGCCATTGTCGATGAACTGCTTGAACTCGCTTGGCAAAGCCAGGCCGGTCACGTTGATCTTGCCGATCAGGTTCTGGTCGGTCACGACCTGGGCTGCCGCCACGACGCCGACGGTGGTCGGGGCAATGATGGCCTTGAGGTCGGGATAGGAGGCGATCAGGCCCTTGGCTTCGTCGGTCGACTTGACCGAGTCATCGTCGCCATAGACCACGGCGACGAGGTTGATATTGGCGAACTTCTCGGGCAGTGCGGCCTTGGCGGCTTCGATCCAGGCATTCTGGTTGGTCGCGGTGGAGGCAGCCGACAGGATGGCGACATCGCCGCCGTCTGGCAGGTAATCGGCAGCCAGCTTGATGATGGTCTCGCCGATCAGGTTGGTTTCCGACGGGTTGAGGTGCAGCTGACGGCCTTCAGGCGCAACGCCCGAATCCCAGCTGATCACCTTGATGCCGCGTTCCATGGCCTTCTGCAAAGCGGGCACCAGGGCGTCCGGATCATTTGCCGAAATGGCAATGGCGTCGACCTGCTGGGCGATCAGCGCATTGATCACTTCGATCTGGGCTTCAGCCGTGGCGGCGGTCGGGCCGGTATAGATGACTTCGACGTCACCCAGTTCGGCGGCCGCTTCCTGGGCGCCCTTGTTGGCGGCGTCGAAGAAGCCGTTGCCGAGCGACTTGACGACCAGCGCGATGCGGGTCTGGGCGAAGGCCGGGCTGGCCAGCAGAGCGGCGATGGCGGTGCTTGCCGCCAGGATTTTCAAGAGTTTCATAAGGTAGTCCCTCCCTGGGATGGTTTTTCGTCTTGTTGTCTCAGGCCACGAAGGCTTGTCGGTCGGCCTGAGCAGTCGTCTCCGCCACGATGAGCCGCACGCCTGCCGTTTCCAGCATTTGTCGGTCTTCGTCGCGGATGCCGGCGTCGGTGACGACGGCGGCTATTCGGTCGAGGCCACACAGAATGAGGCTCGATCTGCCCGAAAACTTGGATGAGTCCGCCAGCACGATCAGCTCGTCGGCCTGGCCGATCAGGCCGAGCTCAGACTGGACGACCATTGGGTCGGCCTCCATCAGTCCGTGCGCGCCGATGCCCTGGCAGCCGATGAACATGCGCTTGGCATAAAAATGCGATGCCACCACGCCGCCAAAGGGCGAGAGGATGACATTCTGCTCGCGATAGACCGTGCCGCCCGGAATGACGACCGAATTGCGCGAATTGTGAATGAGATATTCGGCGATGGCGAAGCTGTTGGTGAAGACCGACAAGCGCCGCGAGGTCAGGAAATGCACCATCTGGTAGGTGGTCGTGCCGCCATTGATGATGATCGGCTCGCCATCGGCGCAGAGCTCGGCCGCGGCCCGGGCAATGGCGCGCTTCTGCTCGATATTGATGGTCTCGTTGACCGAGAACGGCCGCCCCATTAGTGCCGACTGCTCGGGCGGGTTGATGGCTTCGGCGCCGCCGCGCACCCGCCGCACTTCGCCGCGCAGGTCGAGCGCGGCAATGTCACGCCTGATGGTCGCCTCGGACGAGCCCGTGACCTCGCAGATGTCCGCCACCGTCACGACGGGACGCGTCTGGACGGCTGCAATGATCACTCTGTGGCGTTCGGTTTCGTGCAAGGCAGCCATCCTCCTGGCGCATTACTACTCATCCATTTCAATCAGTGTCAATCATCAAACCGTCAACTTCGAAACATGTCAGTCGCTCATGCTTGCTTATGATCGTTTCTGATTGACAGCTTGGCGCGATCGTGGCCATGTCCGGGCAATATTCATAACCGCTACCCTCTGGGAGGAGTCTCATGTCCACTTCCGCGCCCAAGCGCCTCGCCAACCTCTGGGACGACGCCACGGCCGCCGCCATGAGCGAGCCGGAACGTCTCGTCTATCGCTCAAACCTGCTGGGATCAGACAAGCGCGTCACCAATTACGGTGGCGGCAATACCTCCTCCAAGATCATGCAGAAGGACCCGCTGACCGGCGAAACCGTGGAAGTGCTGTGGGTCAAGGGTTCGGGCGGCGACAGCGCCTCGATCAAGCTCGATGGCTTTTCCACCCTCTATATGGACAAGCTGCGCGCCCTGAAGGGCCTCTATCGCGGCGTCGAATTCGAAGACGAGATGGTCGGCTACCTGCCGCACGCCACGTTCAACCTCAATCCGCGCGCCGCCTCGATCGACACGCCGCTGCATGCATATGTGAACCACGCCTATGTGGACCACATGCATCCCGACGCGATCATCGCCATCGCTGCATCGGTCAATTCGAAAGAACTTACCCAGCAGATCTTCGGCGACAGCATTGGCTGGCTGCCCTGGAAGAAGCCCGGCTTCGAGCTGGGCCTGTGGCTGGGCAAGTATTGCGAAGAGAACCCCAATGCCAAGGGCCTGATCCTCGAAAGCCATGGCCTCTTCACCTGGGGCGATACGCCCAAGGAGTGCTACGAAACCACGCTTGCCATCATCAACCAGGCCATCGAATGGTTTGAAGGCCAGACGGAAGGCAAGACCATCTTTGGTGGCGAGGCCGTCAAGGCCCTGCCCGCCGAGCAGCGCCGTGCCATCGCCGCCAAGCTGATGCCGAAAATCCGCGGCCTGATTTCCGAAGACAGCCACAAGCTGGGCCATTTCGATGACTCGGCTGCCGTGCTGGAATTCGTCAATTCCAATGATCTGCGCCCGCTGGCCGCTCTGGGCACCTCCTGCCCCGACCACTTCCTGCGCACCAAGATCCGCCCGCTGGTGATCGACTTCGATCCGGCCAATCCCGATATCGACGCCGTTCTCGCCAAAATTCCCGCCGACATCGCCGGCTATCGCGCCGACTACCAGGCCTATTACGACCGCTGCAAGCATGACAATTCGCCCGCCGTGCGCGATCCCAATGCCGTGGTCTATCTGATGCCGGGCGTCGGCATGTTCACCTTCGCCAAGGACAAGGCCACCGCCCGCATTTCGGGCGAGTTCTATGTCAACGCCATCAATGTGATGCGCGGCGCCTCGACCGTTTCCACCTATGTCGGCCTGCCCGAGCAGGAAGCCTTCGACATCGAATACTGGCTGCTCGAAGAGGCCAAGCTGAGCCGCATGCCCAAGCCCAAATCGCTGGCCGGCAAGATTGCTCTCGTCACCGGCGGCGCCGGCGGCATCGGCAAGGCCACGGCCGTGCGCCTCTTGCGTGAAGGTGCCTGCGTCGTGCTGGCCGATATCGACGAGACGGCTCTGGCCGCGGCCAATGACGAGCTCGCCGGCGCCTTCGGCAAGGACTTCGTCCGCCCCGTCATCGTCAATGTCACCAGGGAAGAGGCCGTTATTGCCGGCTTTGCCCATGCCGTGGTCGAATTCGGCGGCCTCGATATCCTCGTCTCCAATGCCGGTCTCGCCTCTTCGGCGCCGATCGAGGAGACGACGCTCGAGCTGTGGAACAAGAACATGGACATCCTCAGCACCGGGTATTTCCTTGTGTCCCGCGAAGCCTTCCGCCTGTTCCGCAGCCAGAAAATCGGCGGCAATGTCGTCTTCGTCGCCTCCAAGAACGGTCTGGCCGCTTCGCCCAATGCCTCGGCCTATTGCACCGCCAAGGCCGCCGAGATCCATCTCGCTCGATGCCTCGCCCTCGAAGGCGCCGGCGAGCAGATCCGCGTCAACGTGGTCAATCCGGACGCCGTGCTGCGCGGCTCCAAGATCTGGGCCGGCGAATGGCTCGAGCAGCGCGCCTCGACCTACAAGACCGACAAGGATGGCCTTGAGGAAATGTATCGCGAGCGCTCGCTGCTCAAGCGCAGCGTCTTCCCCGAGGATATCGCCGAAGCCATCTACTTCTTCGCCTCGGACGCCTCGGCCAAGTCGACCGGCAATATCATCAATGTCGACGCGGGCAATGCCCAGTCGTTCACGCGGTAAGGATCAAGCGATGACCGAACACATCATCGACGCGTCCGTCGTCGAGGCGGAAAATGCCAAGCGCATTGCCGATCTCAATGTCGATTACGACACGCTGGGCGAACGCCTCGACCGGCGCGGCGTCGACATCGACGCCATCAAGGCCAAGGTGGCCGGCTTCAACGTCGCCGTTCCCTCCTGGGGCGTCGGCACCGGCGGCACCCGCTTTGCCCGCTTTCCGGGCCTGGGCGAGCCGCGCGACATTTTCGACAAGATCGAGGACTGCGCCGTCATCGCCCAGTTGACGCAGGCGACCAATACGGTCTCGCTGCATATCCCCTGGGACAAAGCCGATCCCAACCGCCTCAAGCAGGCGGCCAGCCGGTTCAGCCTCGGCTTTGACGCGATGAATTCCAACACCTTTTCGGACGCGCGCGGCCAGTTGCAGAGCTACAAGTTCGGCTCGCTCAGCCATGCCGATGCCGGCACCCGCAGCCAAGCCATCGAGCACAATATCGAATGTATCGAGATCGGCCAGACGCTGGGTTCGAAGGCCCTCACCGTCTGGATCGGCGATGGCTCGAACTTCCCCGGCCAGGTCAATTTCGCCGACCAGTTCGGCCACTATCTCGACTCGATGAAGGCGGTCTATGCCGCCCTGCCCGATGACTGGCGCATCTATACTGAACACAAGATGTACGAGCCGGCCTTCTATTCCACCGTCGTGCAGGACTGGGGCACCAATTACCTCATCGCCAAGGAACTGGGCGACAAGGCATTCTGCCTGGTCGATCTCGGCCACCACGCGCCCAACGTCAATATCGAGATGATCGTCAGCCGGCTGGCCCAGTTCGGCAAGCTGGGCGGCTTCCACTTCAACGACAGCAAATATGGCGACGACGATCTCGATGCCGGCGCCATCGACCCCTATCGCCTGTTCCTGGTGTTCAACGAACTGGTCGATATCGAGGGCAAGGATGCCAATTTCCATCCCGCCCACATGCTCGACCAGTCGCACAACGTCACCGACCCCATCGAGTCGCTGATGCTGTCGGCCTCGGACGTGCAGCGCGCCTATGCCCAGGCCCTGCTGGTCGATCGCAAGGAACTGGCTGCGGCGCAGCAGGGCAATGATGCCCTCGCCGCCACCCAGGCTTTGCGCCTCGCCTATCGCACCGATGTCGAGCCGATCCTGGCCATGGCCCGCTATGACCATGGCGGCGCCATCGACCTGCTCGGCAGCTATCGCGCATCGGGCTATCGCGCCAAGGTCGCCGCCGTGCGTCCCGCCGTTGAAGGCGGCTCCGGCGGCATCGTCTAGCTTCCAACGCTCCTCCCAGAGCGAAAGGCCCGGTGCGCAATCACCGGGCCTTTGTCATGGCCGGATCAGGCCGCCGAAATAGTCGAGGGCATAGGCCTGTTCGCCCTGCACAGAGATGGTTTCGCGGCCATGGAAGTGGCGCGCGTCGCCGGTGCTGGTGTCCACATAGTGCCCATGTGGCCCGGTCCAGTCGAAGCCGCCGAGGAAGCGCCCCTCGCCATACAGTGCCGACAGTGCGCCCTTGATGGTCTCGCCAGCGCGCTGGCCGTCGATCAGGTCGGGCCGCAGGATATGGCCGTAGTAGTTCATGGCCCAGACCGGCGCGTCGTCCAGCCAGATGGTTTCCTGCCCCAGGAAGTCGGTGCCGCCGAAATAGCTGTCGAGATAGCGCCAGCGACCCTGGCTCCAGCCCAGATCATGCGATCCCGGGCGCGAGGACGCCGCCTTGGCGCCGCCCCCCATATAGGTGGCCGCCTTGGCCGCTACGATGATCGATGTCAGTTCCTCGATAGTCATTTTCGCCCCCAGCCTGTTGCTGGAGGCGATCTAGCCTGCGCCGCTGTCAAGCTGTGTCAGCAGGCCAGAGCCCCTACTTCATCGTGGGCATCTGGAATTCCGCCCCGTCCTTGATGCCGCTGGGCCAGCGGGCGGTCACCGTCTTGGTGCGGGTCCAGAAGCGGATGGCGTCGGTGCCGTGCTGGTTGAGATCGCCGAAGGCGCTGGCCTTCCAGCCGCCGAAGCTGTGATAGGCCAGCGGCACCGGCACCGGCACATTGATGCCCACCATGCCGACATTGACCCGCGCCGCGAAATCGCGCGCCGCGTCGCCGTCGCGGGTGAAGATCGCCGTGCCATTGCCATAGGGGTTGTCCATGGTCAGCTTGAGCGCGGCTTCATAGGTCTGGGCACGCACCACGCTCAGCACTGGCCCGAAGATTTCTTCCTTGTAGATATCCATCTCGGCGGTGACATTGTCGAACAGCGATGGCCCGACAAAATAGCCGTTCTCATAGCCCTGGAGGGTAAAGCCGCGACCATCGACCGCCAGCGTCGCGCCCTGGGCCAGGCCACTCTCGACGAGGGCGGCGATGCGCTCCTGGCTGGCCTTGGTGATCACCGGGCCCATTTCGCTGGCCGGATCTGTGGCCGGGCCTACCTTGAGCGCGTCGATGCGCGGCTTGAGCGCGGCGATCAGTCGGTCCGCCGTGGCATCACCCACCGGGACCGCCACCGATACCGCCATGCAGCGCTCGCCGGCCGAGCCATAGCCGGCGCCCATCAGCGCGTCGGCGGCCTTGTCCATGTCGGCATCGGGCATGATGATCATGTGGTTCTTGGCGCCACCAAAGGCCTGCACGCGCTTGCCCTCGCCTGCCGCCGTTGCATAGACATAGCGGGCAATGGGGGTGGAGCCGACAAAAGTGACCGCGCCGATCTGGTCGTGGTGGAGAATGCCATCGACCACGGCCTTGCCGCCATGCACGACATTGAGGATGCCCTTGGGCAGCCCGGCCTCGATGGCCAGTTCGGCCAGCATGACCGGCACCGAGGGGTCGCGTTCGGATGGTTTGAGGATGAAGGCATTGCCGGCGGCGATGGCGGGCGAGAGCATCCAGAGCGGGATCATGGCCGGGAAATTGAACGGGGTAATGCCGGCGCCGATGCCGACCGGCTGGCGCATGGAATACATGTCGATGCCCGGCCCGGCCCCGTCGGTGAACTCGCCCTTGAGCAGGTGCGGCGCCCCGGCGGCGAATTCGGCAACCTCGAGGCCGCGCAGGATATCGCCCTTGGCGTCTTCCACCGTCTTGCCGTGCTCGGCGCTGAGCATTTCGGCCAGTTTGTGCATGTCGCGGTTGATCAGCGCCACGAAGTTGAAGAAGACCCGGGCGCGGCGCTGCGGATTGGTGGCGGCCCATTTCGGCTGCGCTGCAGCGGCCGAGGCCACGGCGGCATCGAGATCAGCCTTGGTCGCCAGCGCCACGCGCGCCTGCACCTCGCCCGTAGCCGGGTTGAACACGTCTTGGAATTCGGCGCTGTTGCCGGTGGTCTCAGTGCCGTCGATGAAGTGGCCAATGGTGCGCATGCGGGTCTCCCTTGTTGCCGGGGAGACTAGGCGCTACACTTTGCGCATCGCAACGCGATAGATTTTGCATCGGTTGTGCAGGAATTATAGCTCGATGAACTGGGACGACGTCCGCATCTTTCTGGCCGTGGCCCGCAATGGCCAGATCCTGGGCGCCGCCAAGGCGCTCAACCTCAACCATGCCACTGTCGCCAGGCGCCTCAGCGCGCTCGAAGCCGCGCTGGGCAGCACGCTATTCACCCGCAAGACCAATGGCTCAGATCTCTCGGGTGCCGGCGAGCGCTTTCTCGTCCATGCCGAGGCGATGGAAAGCGCCATGCTGGCGGCGAGCGCGTCGGCGGGGGCCGATAGCCGCATCGAGGGTACGGTGCGGGTCGGCGCGCCGGACGGCTTCGGCGTCGCCTTTCTCGCCCCGCGCCTCGGGGAACTGACCGCACGCCACAAGGGCCTGCGGGTCGAACTGGTGCCGGTGCCGCGCGCCTTTTCGCTCTCCCGCCGCGAGGCCGATATCGCCGTCACGCTGGAGCGCCCGCGCGAAGGCCGGCTGGTGGCGCGCAAGCTCACCGATTACCGCCTCGGCCTCTATGCCGCGCAGAGCTATCTCGACGCGCAGGGCATGCCCGCCGAACTGGCGGCGTTGGCCGATCATGCCCTGGTCGGCTATGTCGATGACCTGCTGTTTACCGCCTCGCTCGACTATACCGGCGAATTCCTCCGCGGCTGGCGCTCAAGCCTGGCGATTTCTTCGGCCATGGGCCAGACCGAGGCCGTGCGCGCCGGGGCCGGCATCGGCATCCTGCATGCCTTCATGGCACAGCGCGATCCCGACCTGGTGCCGGTACTGCCGGCCCATAGCCTGACCCGCAGCTACTGGACGGTGGTGCACGAGGATCTACGCGCCGTCCGCCGGGTGGCGCTGGTGGCCGAGTTTCTCGCCGAGATCGTGGACCGCGAGCGGGCCATCTTCTAGCTCTGCTCCAAAGCCCGCAATGGCGCCGTGGCGTCAATGATCCAGTCGCGGAAGGCCTTGATCTTGGTCCAGTTGCGGCGGCTTTCGGGATAGACGAAATAGTAGTGATGCCCGACCCAGCCGACCCGGTCGAAGGGCTGGGCCAGCAGCCCCGCCGCCACTTCATCGGCGTAGAACAGCGGCGTCAGCATGGCCACGCCGCTGCCGGCAATGGTGGCGCGCGATTCCAGATATTGCGAGCCGAGGCCGATAAAGGGCTTCTGCACCGCCGCTGCGGCCGGCACGCCGGCCATTTCCAGCCAGGCGGGCAGCCAGGGGTCGTCGGGCGAGATCTGCGGCACGCGCAGCAGATCGGCCGGCTCTCTTATGTCGTAGCGCTCGATCAGGCTGGGCTTGAGCATGGGGGCGAATTCGACCTTGGCCAGCGGATGGCCGATGAGCCCGGGCGGGATATGGCCCGTGGCCCTTATGCCGGCGTCGAACTCCTCCTGGGTGAAGTCGACCAGCACATTGCTGGTATCGATCTTGACCGCGATATCGGGGTGGCCGAGCTGGAACTGGCCGATCTGGCTGGCCAGCCAGCCGGTGGCAAAGGTATTGGTCACCGTCAGCGACAGCATGCCCTCGGCCCGCTCGCCGGTCTCGGCAAAGCTGGCGCGCAGCAGGTCAAAGGCCCGGCTGACCTCGGGCGCCAGCCTTGCGCCGGTCTCGCTCAAAGCGATCTGGCGCGGGCGGCGCAGGAAGAGCGGCGTCCCCACACGCTCCTCCAGTATCTTGATCTGATAGCTCACCGCGGCCTGGGTCATGCCCAGCTCGGCGGCCGCCCTGGTGAAGCTCAGGTGTCGGGCCACGGCCTCGAAGGCGCGTATCGCGGTCAGCGGCGGCAGTGCGCTCATGGATCAAATCTCCTTATGCCCACCCCTTGAGCTTTAGTTGGAAAATCCCCGCTTTTCCAGCCATTTTGCAATGACCATAAGCCAACAGGAGGCATCCGCATAAGGATGTTCATGGCCATGATCACACTGACAAAGCCTGTCCATGCCCGCCGTTCGCGCCTGCTTGCCGCCCTCTCTATCCTGCTTGACCAGTTGGGCCGGCATGTCACTTCGCGACGCCGCCGCCAGACCACCATCGACCTGATCCATACCTCGCCACATCTGCGCCGGGACATCGGATTGGTGGAGGAGCACTTTTCGGTGCGGGGCCGCTAGGCTGGCACGGATGGACGGGCCGACTTCCTCTCCCGTTCACGGGAGAGGATTCCCACTGTCGGTTCGGCGCCACATCTTGCCTTCGCCGACGCCTGCCCTAAAACTGCAGCCATGTCCAAGACCACGCCCGCCACGATCGCCCTGAGCAAAGCCGGCTTTGCCTTTGCCACCGCCACCTATGACTATGATCCCGATGCCGACCGTGTCGGGCTGCAGGCGGCCGAGGCCATGGGCGTGCCGCCGTCCATCGTGCTCAAGACGCTGATGGCCGAGGTCGATGGCAAGCCGGTCTGCGTGGTGGTGCCCTCCGACGAGGAGGTGAACATGAAAAAGCTCGCCGCGGCCTTTGGCGGCAAGTCGGCGCATATGATGAAGCCGGCGGATGCCGAACGCCTGACCGGCTACAAGGTGGGGGGGATCAGCCCCTTCGGGCAGAAAAAGCTCGTGCCGACGGCGATCGAGGAACTGGCGACGCTGGAAGACGAAGTCTTCCTCAATGGCGGGCAGCGCGGCCTGCAGATCCGCATGAAGCCGGACGATCTCCTGGCGGCCCTGGGTGGCAAGGCGGCGGACCTGATCCGGTAGGCCCACAACCCCGACCTGGCCGGCGCCCTGTCGGGCACCACGGGTGTATTGAGCTTCGGGTGAGGATGATGATGAGGCGAAAATGCCGGGGGGCGAGAACCGGAGCGGAGCGTACGTTCAGGTACGTGAGAACCGGAAGCGCAGGCCACCGGCATTTGCAGCCCATCATCGCCCGAAGATCGATGCACCCGCCGGACAGACAAAAGGCGCCCAAGTGGACGCCTTCATCTCAAGTCTAGTTTTTGCGACAGGCTCGATTAACGAGCGTAGTTGCCGCTGGCGATGTTCTTGATGTCGCCCTTGGTGATGCCCAGGTCATTGAGCTGGCGGGTGTCGAGAGCGTTGAGCTCGCGGACGGTGCGCTGGTACTGGGCAAACTGTGCGATTTTCTGGCGGATGTTCATTTTCGGTTCCCCTTCGTTTTCGATGTCCAATATCTATAGTCAGGGGGTCGTGATTAGAAGATGGTCTTTGTGCACATCCGTTATGCACTGCGTGCAAACAAAACAGGCAGTTCTGTCACGATCCCGCCGCAGGGGTTAACAGCCGCAGCGGGCGTTTCGCGCAATATCTGGGCCGTAACATACTGACAGTCCATAACAAAAATGGGGCCGCGCCTTTGCGCGACCCCGTTCATGCTTTCTTGACCATCTGGACAAGAGCCATGCATCTAGCGCTTTGCGGGCTGCCCCGCTTCCCGGGCCAGCCGCCGGTCTTCGCGCATTTCAAACCACATGGCGTTGAGGATGGCGAAGCTGCAGGCCAGTCCGAGGCCGAGAATCCAGGCGAAATACCACATAGCATGCCTCCTAATAGGCGTTGGGGTTCTTGTTGAGCGACTGCGTCGTCACCGGCCCGCGCATCACGCGGAAGACGAAGGCGGTGTAGGCCAGCACGATGGGCAGGAAGACCAGCGTCGCCAGCAGCATGATGAACAGCGTCAGGTGGCTGGACGAAGCATCCCACAGCGTCAGGCTGGCATTGGGCACTGTCGATGAGGGCAGCAGGAAGGGGAACAGCGACAGGCCGGCCGTGGCGATGATGCCGAAAATGGCAATGCTTGACGCCACCAGCGTGGGCACGCCGGCCCGCGCCTGCAGGCCCAAAACGGCCCCGACCAGACCGAGGAAGCCCAGCACGGGCGCCGCGATCATCCAGGGATAGAGGCCGTAATTGCTGACCCAGCCGCCCTGCACCAGTTCCACCGTCTTGCCCAGCGGGTTGATCGCCCCATTGGGGTCGACGGTGCTGGTAATGGCGTAGCCCTGCATGAAGAAGGTCACCCAGAGGCCACCCAGCGCGAACAGCACGATGGTGGCCAAAGCCGCCCAGGTGCCGAAGGTGCGGGCCCGCTCGGCGATCGCGCCATCGGTGCGGCCGGCAATGACGGCAGCGCCCTGGGTGACGATCATGCCCAGGCTGACGAGGCCGCCCACCAGAGCGAAGGGCATCAGCAGCTGGAAGAAGTTGCCGGTATAGAAGGAGCGCAGCGTGTCATCGAGGTGGAAGGGCGCGCCGAGCAGGACATTGCCCACCGCCACGCCGAAGATCAGCGCCGGCACGAAGCCGCCGACAAACAGCGCCCAGTCCCAGGTCGAGCGCCAGCGCGGGTCGGTGATCTTGTTGCGGAACTTGAACCCCACCGGCCGCAGGATCAGCGCCAGCAGGATCACGATCATGGCCAGGTAGAAGCCGGAAAAGCTGACGGCATAGAGCGGCGGGAAGGCGGCAAAGATGGCGCCGCCGCCCAGCACGAGCCAGACCTGGTTGCCTTCCCAGGTCGGGCCGATCACGTTGATCACCACGCGCCGTTCGGCGTCGGTGCGGGCGACGAAGGGCAGCAAGGCCCCCACGCCCAGGTCGCGGCCACCCATCACGGCAAAGCCGATCAGCAGGATGCCCAGCAGTGCCCACCAGATCAGGCGGAGCGTTTCGTAGTCGAGCGGTAGCGTGCTCATGATACCAGATCCTTGTTGGCTGGGGTGGCAGGCAGGGCGGCGATGACAAAGTCATTGTCGTCGCCTTCATCAAGGGCGGAGAACAGCTTGTCCTGCGGCCCGGCCTTGATGATCTTGACCATCAGCATGACCATGATGATCAGCAGCACGGTGTAGAGCGCCACAAAGAAGGTCAGCGAGATGACCAGGTCCCAGAAGTTGAGGCTCGAGGCGGCGTAGAAGGTTGGCAGCACGCCTTCGACCACCCAGGGCTGCCGGCCATATTCGGCGATGAACCAGCCGCCTTCGATGGCCAGCCAGGGCAGCGGCAACACGGCCACGCCGATCCACAGCATGGTCCGGTTGGTCCCCAGCCACCCCTTGGACGCCCGATAGAACCAGACGGCGAAGAAGGCGATGAAGAAGAAGCCGATCCCCACCATCAGGCGGAAGCTCCAGAACAGCGGCCAGACATCGGGCACGGTATCGAGCGCTGCCAGGGCGATTTCTTCGCCGGTGGCGTTGTCGACATCGTCACGATACTTCTTCAGCAGCAGGCCATAGCCCAGATCGGCCCAGTGTTCGTCAAAGGTGGCGCGGGCAGCCATATTGGTGCCGTCGGCCCGGATTTCCTGCAGCGCCATATAGGCAATCATGCCGGACTGGATGCGGATGGCGGCGTGTTCGGTCAGCTCGGTAATGCCGGGCAGATCGCGGTCGATCGAGCGCGTGGTGATGATGCCGAGCAACCAGGGCAATTGCACCTGGAAGGCCGGTTCACCGGGCGTGTCGCCGGGGATGGCGAACAGGGTCAGCGCCGCCGGCGCCGGCTCAGTGTGATACATGGCCTCCATGGCCGCGATCTTCATCTGCTGGTGTTCTGTGGCGACATAGCCGCTTTCGTCACCCAGCACGACAACCGACAGCGCCGACGCCAGGCCAAAGCTGGCCGCCACGACCATCGAGCGCTTGGCCAGCTCGACATGCTTGCCGCTGAGCAGAAACAGGCAGGAAATGGCGAAGATGAAGACGGCGCCCGCCACATAGCCGGCGCTGACGGTGTGCACGAACTTGGCCTGCGCCACCGGGTTGAAGATCACCGCCATGAAGTCGGTGACTTCCATGCGCATCGTGTCGGGGTTGAACTTGGAGCCGACCGGGTTCTGCATCCAGCCATTGGCCACCAGAATCCACAGCGCCGAGAGGTTGGCGCCCAGGGCGGTCAGCCAGGTCACGGTGAGATGGCCGACCTTGGTCATGCGGTCCCAGCCGAAGAAGAACAGGCCGACAAAGGTGGCTTCCAGGAAGAAGGCCATCAGCCCTTCGATGGCGAGCGGCGCGCCGAACACGTCGCCCACATAATGGCTGTAATAGCTCCAGTTCATGCCGAACTGGAATTCCATGACGATGCCGGTGGCAACGCCCATGGCAAAGTTGACGCCGAACAGCGTGCCCCAGAACAGGGTCGCCTTGCGCCAGATGTCGCGCCCGGTCATCACATAGACGCTCTCCATGATCGCCATCAGGAAGGAGAGGCCCAGGGTCAGGGGCACAAAAATGAAGTGATACATGGCGGTGGCGGCAAACTGCCACCGCGAGAGTTCGACGACAGTCATGTCGATCATAGCGATTATTGCCTTTGCGCTGGTGGGCACGCCGAGTCAGGCGTTGGGCCTTGTTTGCGCCGCAAGTGCCCCTTGCGCATTGACTCAGATCAATGCGGTCCGGGGGACAAAACCTAGAGTGCGGCCATGTCCAAGATTCCCGCCCCCACCATCACCCCAACACTCTCCCAGCCCGAACAGGCCGCCGCGCAGACGGCGCGCGAGACCGGCAGGTCGCTGTCCGGCCTGCGCCGCTGGAGCGGCCCATGGCTGGGGCTGGCGGTGGTTGCGCCGCTGCTCGGCGGCGGGCTGCTGGTTCTCCAGGCCTGGACCCTGGCCGCCATTGTCGGTCCGGTGATCGAGGGCGGCGCCGCCATCGACACGCTGACGCCCTCCATTATCCTCGTCGCCCTGCTGCTGCTGGCCCGCGCCGGTCTGGCGGTGCTCGGCGATCGCGCCGGCACGGCGGCGAGCGAGGCCATCAAGGCGCAGCTGCGCCAGGCGCTGTTCGCCCAGTTGCTGGCCCGCTCGCCCCGCGCCGACGACCAGCCGCCATCGGGCGCCGCCTCATCGGCCATTATCGACCAGGTCGAGGCGCTGGACGGGTTCTTTGCCCGCTATGTCCCGGCCATGGTGCAGGCGAGCCTGCTGCCGCTGGCCTTTGCCGTCTTCATCCTGCCGCTCGACTGGGTCGCGGGAATGCTGTTCCTGGTCACGGCGCCGCTGATCCCGCTCTTCATGGCCCTGGTCGGCTGGGGCGCCCAGGCCGCTACCACGCGGCAGGCCCGGGCCCTCTCTTTGCTCAATGGCCGCTTTGCCGACCGGCTGCGCGGCCTCACCACGCTCAAGCTGTTCGGCCAGGCCGAGGCGGAAACCGCCGGCATCGTGGCGGCCAGCGACGAATTGCGCCGGCGCACCCTGCGCGTGCTGCGCATCGCCTTCCTGTCCTCGGCGGTGCTCGAATTCTTTGCCGCGCTCGGCGTCGCCGGCATTGCGCTTTATGTCGGGCTGACCTTCATCGATTTCCTGCATCTGCGCAGCACGCCGCTGAGCCTCGAGCTCGGCCTCTTCCTGCTGCTGATGGCGCCGGAAATCTACAATCCGCTGCGCCTGCTGGCCGCCCACTATCATGACCGGGCCTCGGCCAAGGCCGCCATTGGCGAGATCGAGGCCCAGCTGGGCAGCATCCCCGACAGCGTGCAGCCGCTCGGCTTTGCCGCGGCCGGTATCGGCGCGGGCCCGCTCGGTCTGGCGTTGGCCGACCTGACCCTGCGCACGCCCAACCAGTCGCGCCTCATCCTGCAATCGGCCGCGCTGGCCATCGCGCCGGGCGAGCATATTGCCATTGTCGGCCAGAGCGGCATCGGCAAGTCGACCCTGCTCGAAGCCATTGCCCGGCTGCGGGTGCATGAGGGCTCGATCGCGCTGGGCGGCACCGAACTGGCCGACTGGTCGGAAGCCGATCTGCGGCATCGCGTCACCATGCTGGGCCAGAAGCCGCGCATCTTTGCCGGCTCCATGGCCGACAATATCGCCTTGGCCCGACCCGACGCCACGCGCGCGGCGATCTGCAGCGCCGCCGAGCGCGCCCATGTCATGGGCTTTGCCGATGCCCTTCCCGAGGGTCTTGATACCGTGCTGGGCGAAGGCGGGCTGGGCATTTCCGGCGGCCAGGCGCAGCGCATTGCGCTGGCGCGCATCTATCTGCGCAATCCGGGCCTCATCCTGCTCGACGAGCCGACGGCTCATCTTGATGCAGAACTTGAACAGAGCGTGCTCGATGAGCTGCTCGATTTCGCCCGAGGCCGTACCCTCGTCATCGCGACCCATTCGCTGGCTGTCGCCGCCCGCATGACCCGCGCCTACCGCATCGTGGGCGAGAGCCTCCTCGTCACGCCCGTTGCGGGCAAAGCCGACAGGAGTGTCGCATGACCGCCTTGCTCGCCTTCCGGGGCCTCTTTGCCAAACAGGCCAAGGGCTTCATCATTGCCCTCGTGCTCTCGCTGATAACCCTCGCCGCCGGCGTGGCCCTGCTGGGCACCTCGGGCTGGTTCATCACCGCCACGGCGCTGACCACGGCGGGCCTCGCGTTCAACCTCTTCGTGCCCTCGGCCGGCGTGCGGGCCTTCTCTTTCATCCGCATTCTCGCCCGCTATGGCGAACGCCTCAGCGGCCATGACGCGACGCTCCGCCTGCTCGCCGATATTCGCGGCTGGCTGTTCGGCCGGCTGTTCCCCCGCCTGCCCTTCAATGATCGCAGCCTGCGCCATGGCGATCTGGTCAGCCGGCTCACCGCCGATGTCGATGCGCTCGACACGGCTTTCCTTGTCGCCATCGGGCCGATTGCCGCTGCCGTGGTCATTGGCGGCGGCCTGACCGCCGTGCTGGCCTTCCTGCTGCCCGCCGCCGCCTGGGTCTATGGCGTCAGCTTTGCGCTGGCCGTCATCGCCGTACCGGCTTTGCTGGTCCTGGTCAGCCGCCAGGCTGGCACGGCCGTCGTGGTCCGGGCTGCTGCCGCCCGCACCGCCGTGCTGGACGGCATCGAGGGCCATGCCGATCTCGTCCTGTTCGGCGCCCTGGGCGATATCCAGGCCCGCTTTGTGGGCACGGCCGACCGGCTGGCCGCCGCCCGCTCGCGTCTGGCCACCCTAACGGGTGTGGCCGGCTTTGCCGTCCAGGCTCTGGCCGCCCTGGCGCTGACCGGCTCGCTCTGGCTGGGCTTGCAGGCCTATGCTGCCGGCGCGGTCGATGGTCCGGTGCTGGTCGGCCTGCTGCTGGCGATCCTGGCCAGCTTTGAGGCCAGCAGCGTCATCGTGCGCAGCGTCGCCAAGCTGACCACCGCCATGGCCGCAGCCGAGCGACTGATGGCCATTGCCGAGGCCCCGATCAGCATTGCCGACCCGGTCCATCCCGTCGCCCTGCCCGCCAGCCTGCCGATCGGCCTGTCGCAGGTCAGTTTTGCCTATGACGGCGGTCCGCCGGTGCTGTGCGACCTCGATCTGAGCGTCGCGCCGGGCGAGCATATCGCCATTGTCGGCGCCAGCGGCATCGGCAAGTCGAGCCTGCTCAACCTGCTGCTGCGCCTCGCCGAACCGCAAGCCGGCCAGATCACCCTGGGCGGCGTGAACCTGGACCAGCTGGCGCTGGCCGATGTGCATGCCAGCATGGCCCTGCTCAGCCAGGACAGTCCGCTGTTCAACGACACCATCCGCGCCAATCTGCTGATCGGCCGGCCCGATGCCGACGAGCCGGCTTTGTGGACCGCCATGGCCGCCGCCGGCATTGAGGGCTTCGTCAACGCCTTGCCCCGCGGGCTCGATACGCTGGTGGGCGAAGGCGGGCGGACGGTGTCGGCTGGCCAGGCGCGCCGGCTGTGCCTCGCCCGTGCCCTGCTCAGCCAGGCGCCGATCCTGCTGCTTGACGAGCCGACCACCGGCCTCGACCGGCCGGCCGAGCTGGCCTTTTTCGAGATCCTGCGCAGCGCCGCGGTCGGGCGCAGCGTCATTCTGGTCACCCATGCCGGCCTCCCCGAGGGCACGGTGCAGCGGGTGCTCAGCCTGCGCGACGGGCAGTTGCATGCCGACCTGCGCCCCTCAACCCATACACATTGACGTCAATACAGGAAACGCCTTGACCTTACCATGATGGGAAGGTCTATATGTTGCTGGACGAGGTGATTGAAATGAACGAACACGTCCATCCGAAGTCCATCAGCATCGATATCGACGGCATGACCTGCGCCTCCTGCGTGGCGCGTGTGGAGAAGGCCCTGAGCAAGGTGCCGGGCGTAGAGCGCGCGGCGGTGAACTTTGCCACTGAACGCGCCAGCGTGACGCTGGCCGATAGCGGCAATGTCGCCGCCCTGCTGGCCGCCGTCGAGAAGGCCGGCTATGGCGCCCACCAGACGCCCATGGCCAGCGCCCATTCCGGCCACCAGCATCATGACGAGGACGCCGCGCTGCTGCGCCGCGACGTGATCCGCGCCGCCGTGCCGACCCTGCCGCTCTTCGTGCTGGAAATGGGCAGCCATCTTTACATGCCCTTCCATATGGGCCTGACCGCCCTGGTCCCGACCCAGATCCTGCATATCGTCTATTTCGTGCTGGCCAGCTATGTGCTGTTCGGGCCCGGCTGGCGCTTCTTCAAGGTCGGCATTCCCGCCTTGCTGCGCGGCGCGCCGGAGATGAATTCGCTGGTGGCGCTCGGCGCCGGCGCGGCCTGGCTCTATTCGGTGGTGGCGACCTTTGCGCCGCAGGTGCTTCCGGCCCAGGCGCAATATGTCTATTACGAAGCCGCCGCCGTCATCGTCACGCTGATCCTGGTCGGCCGCTGGCTCGAGGCCATTGCCAAGGGCCGTACCGGCGACGCCATCCAGCGCCTGGTGCGCGAGCAGGCCAAGACGGCCCGGGTGCAGCGCGATGGCGTGGTCAGCGAGATCGCCATCGAGCAGGTCAAAGCCGGCGACATCATCCTGGTGCGGCCGGGCGAGAAGATCGCCGTCGATGGCGAGATCACCGAAGGCGCCAGCCATATCGACGAATCTATGATCTCGGGCGAATCCCTGCCGGTCTCCAAGAGTGTCGGCGCCGGCGTCATTGGCGGCACGCTCAATACCTCGGGCAGCTTCAGCTTCCGCGCCACCAAGGTGGGCGGCGATACCATGCTGGCGCAGATCATCCGCATGGTCGAGGAAGCCCAGGGTGGCAAGCTGCCGATCCAGGGCGTGGTCGATCAGATCACCGCCTGGTTCGTGCCGGCCGTCATTGCCCTTTCGGTTTTGACCTTCGGCATCTGGATGCTCTGGGGGCCCTCGCCCGCCTATGTCTTTGCGCTGGTCAATGCCGTGGCCGTGCTGATCATCGCCTGCCCCTGCGCCATGGGCCTGGCCACCCCCACCTCGATCATGGTGGGCACCGGCCGCGCGGCCGAACTGGGCGTGCTGTTCCGCAAGAGCGAAGCGCTGCAGCAATTGCGCGACGTCGCCGTGGTGGCGCTGGACAAGACGGGCACGCTGACCGAGGGCAAGCCCACCTTGACCGATCTGATCCTGGACGATGACTTCGAGCATGACGAGGTGCTGGCCTTGGTTGCCGCCGTCGAAGCAAAATCCGAGCATCCCATTGCCACGGCCATCGTCGCCGCAGCCGAGAAGGCCGGCCTCGCCCTTGGCGCCGTTACTGAGTTCGCTTCCGATCCCGGCGGCGGCGTCACCGCCCGCGTCGATGGGCGGCTGGTCAGCGTCGGCTCGCAGCGTCATCTCGGCCATCTCGATTTCAGCGACTTCAAGGACGCCATCGAAAAGCTCGCCGACCAGGGCAAGACGCCGGTCTTTGTCGCCATTGACGACAAGCTCGCCGCCGCCATCGTCGTTGCCGATACCATCAAGCCGACCAGCGTGGCGGTGATATCAGCGCTGCACGCCATGGGTCTGAAGGTCGCGATGATTTCGGGCGACAATCGGCGCACTGCCGAGGCGATTGCCCGCCAGCTGGGCATTGACGAGGTACGCGCCGAGGTGCTGCCGGCCGACAAGGTCGCCGCAATCAAGTCGCTGCGGTCGCTGGGCAAGGTGGCCTTTGTCGGCGACGGCATCAATGACGCCCCGGCTTTGGCCGAGGCCGATGTCGGCATTGCCGTGGGCACCGGCACCGATGCGGCCATTGAAAGCGCCGACGTGGTGCTGCTGGGTGGCGACCTCAAGGGCGTACTCGATGCGCTGCGCCTCAGCCGGGCGACCATGCGCAATATCTGGCAGAACCTGTTCTGGGCCTTTGGCTACAATGTGCTGCTGATCCCGGTCGCGGCCGGCGCGCTCTATCCGGGTTACGGCATCCTGCTCTCGCCGATGATCGGGGCCGGCGCCATGGCCCTGTCCTCAATCATGGTGGTTTCCAATGCCCAGCGCCTGCGCGCGGTGAAGGGGGTCACGCTATGAATATCGGGGAAGCCGCCAGCGCCTCGGGCGTTTCGGCCAAGATGATCCGCTATTACGAATCCATCGGCCTGATCCGCCCGCCGCATCGCACCGACAGCAATTACCGCATCTATGGCCAGGACGAGGTGCACGTGCTGGCCTTTATCCGCCGCGCCCGCGACCTCGGTTTTTCGGTGGATGAAACCGCCACCCTGCTCGGCCTCTGGCAGGACAAGAGCCGCGCCAGCGCCGAGGTCAAGGACATCGCCGTCAGCCATATCGCGGCGCTGCAGGGCAAGATCGATGCGCTGCAATCAATGGTCCGAACCCTGCAGCACCTGACCCATTGCTGCGGCGGCGACCACCGCCCCGACTGCCCGATCCTCGACGACCTGGCCGGTACCCCACCCCGTTCCAAAGGACACTGACATGACCGACAAGACCACTTTCGCCGTCAACGACATGACCTGCAACCACTGCGTCGGCACAGTCCGCCAGGCGCTGGAACAGGCGCTGCCCGGCGCCGATATCACGGTCGACCTGGCCACCCACCGCGTGGAATTCACCGGCGACCGCGCCACGGGCGAAGCGGCCATCCGCGAAGCCGGCTACACGCCTGAGGCTGGCTAAGCAGCAAAAACAAAGGGCGCCCCGAGGGACGCCCTTTGCCGGTCCGTTCTTTGGGAGGCCTAGAACGGGCTGTCGGGGAAGTAGAACTGGGCGGCGTTTTCCTGGGTGATCAGCGGCGAGCCCAGGATATAGGAGCCGGTGACCGGGCCGTTGGAAGTGAAGTGCGCGACGGTCACGTCCATGGCCGTGGCGATCTGTGCCGGCGGATAGAGCACGTCGACGGGCACCAGCGGATCGCCATCCATCACGCCCTTGATGATTTCCTTCATGCCGGCGCCCCCGACCACGAACATCTCGCTTTCGCGGCCAGCCTGCTTGATGGCCTCGACCACGCCCAGCGTGATGTCGTCATCCTGGGCCCAGACGCCATCGATATCGGGGAAGCGCGAGAGGAAATCCTGCATCACTTCAAAGCCGTCATCGCGGTTCCAGTTGGCGAATTCATCATCCAGCACATTGATGCCGGTGCCTTCCATGGCGCCCATGAAGGCGTCGAAGCGCTCGGTGTCGAGCACGGTGGGAATGCCGCGCAGGATAACGATATTGTCGCCATCGCCGAGACGGGTCTTCATGTACTCGGCCGAGTTCACGCCCATTTCAGTGTTGTTGCCCGACACATAGACATCCTGGATGGTCGGGTCGGTGAGACCGCGATCAACCACGGTGATGAAGGCGCCGGTATCGGCAACGGCGCGGACCGGTTCGGTCAGCGGCTCGGATTCAAACGGCAGCACCACCAAGGCGTCGATCTGCTGCACCGAGACCAGGTCCTCGAGATCGGAGGCCTGGTCTTCCGGACCATCGGCGGTGACGATGATCAGGTCGATATTGGGATGGGCCGCTTCGAGGCGCTTTTCGGCCTCGGCGGCGTGCCAGTTGAGGCCGCCCATGAAGCCATGCGTTGCGGCCGGAATCGATACGCCGATGACGATCTTTTCATCCTGCGCGACGGCGACGCCGCCCAGGGCGCTGGTGGCCATCAGGCCCAGCACGATTGCCTTAAGAGACATATTGTAGTCCTCCCTACCATTGGGGCATCCCGTTGGAATGCCGGTGATCCCGCCCGTTCGGGGCGTGGAATTCAGTTAGGCGCTCTACTCCGCCGCTTTCTTGCGCCGGGCGCGGAACGAGCCGCGCTGCAGATAGACCGCCGCCACGATGATCACGCCCTGCACTGCCCCGTTGAGGTAGTTGGAGATGATCTCGGTGAGATTGAGAATATTGCCGATCGCCGTCAGGATCAGGGCGCCGATCACGGTGCCGCCGACCCGGCCGAAGCCGCCCTTGAGCATGGTGCCGCCGATGATCACCGCGGCAATGGCCTCGAGCTCCCAGAGCACGCCGGTGGCCGAGGAGGCCGAGCCGAGGCGCGGCACATAGATGATGGTGGCCAGCGAAACGCACAGCCCCTGCAGGATATAGGTGGCGGTCTTGACCTGGTCGACCTTGATGGCCGAATAGCGCGCCACATGCTCATTGCTGCCAATGGCCATGCAATAGCGGCCAAAGGCGGTGCGGTTCATCAGCACCCAGCCGACTATGGCCACGGCGATGAACACCCAGACCGGATAGGGAATGCGCAGGAAGCTGTCGTAATAGACCGGGCGATAGAAATCGCGCGCGCCATTGTTGAGCGACAGCGTGCCGCCATCGGCGAAATAGGTCACCAGCGAGCGGTAGATGCCCATCGTGCCCAGCGTGACGATAAAGGCCTCGATCTTGCCTTTGGTGGTGAGAAAGCCGTTGATGAAGCCGGCGCCCACGCCCAGGATCAGCGAACAGCCGATGCCCAGCAGCACGGTCCAGATCGAGGCGCCCATGGCGTCGACGGCGCTGTTCATGATGATGATCATCACGCCGGCAATGAAGGCGGCCATGGAGCCCACCGACAGGTCGATGCCGCCGGCGGTGATAACGAAAGTGGCGCCCACCGCGATGATGCCGATAAAGGCCGAGCGGGTCAGGATATTGGTGACATTGCCCTCCCCCAGAAACAGCGGGTTGAGACTATAGCCCAGGATGACCAGCAGGATCAGCGCCAGCAGCGGCCCCGCCGTCTTGAGGTCGATCCTGAAGCCCTTGCCCGGCTTGGCTGCTTCATGCGCTGATACGCTCATCGTCCCCATCCTGCTTGATGCCTGCGGCGTACCGCATGATTTGTGCTTCGCCGATTTCGGCGCCCTCGAGCATGCCGGCCAGACGGCCTTCGCGCATGACCAGCACGCGGTGGCTGAGCCCGATCACCTCCTGCATCTCCGAGGAGATGAGGATGATCGATTTGCCCTCGGCCGCCAGCGCCGCGATGATGTGATAGATCTGCTGCTTGGTGCCCACATCGATGCCACGCGTCGGCTCATCCATGATGATGATGTCGGGTTCGCTTTCCATGGTCTTGCCCAGCATCAGCTTCTGCTGGTTGCCGCCCGAGAGCTGGCCGACCCGCACCGAGGCGTCGCGCGCCCGGATGTCGAAGCGGCGCGTGGCGCGCTCCAGCGCCGCTGCCTCGCTCTTGCCGTCGAGAAAGCCATGCTTGAGGTGCTTGCTGAGCGTCAGCAGCGTCAGGTTGGGTTCAAGGCCCACATTGAGCAGCAGGCCCCGTCCCTTGCGGTCCTTGGTCATATAGGCCAGGCCCGCATCGACCGACTGGGCCACTTCGGTAAAGTCCTGCGCCACGCCGTTGACGCTGATCTCGCCGGCCACGCGCTGGACGAGGCCCACCACCGCTTCGGCCACCGCCGTGCGGCCCGAGCCGATCAGGCCGGCAAAGCCGAGAATTTCGCCGCGGCGCAGGTCAAAGGAGAACTCCTTGACCCCGGGCGCCACCAGGTTGCGCACCGAAAGCACGACATCAGCATCGACATCGGGCTCGTGCTTGGGCGGATAGAGGTTGGAGAGCTCGCGCCCCACCATCATCTGGGCGATGGAATCGGCGGTCAGCGCCTCGGTGCCGACGGTGGCGATCAGCTGGCCGTCGCGCAGCACCGTAACCCGGTCGGCCAGTTCCATGATCTCGCCCAGCTTGTGGGAAATAAAGACCACCGCCACGCCACGCGCCGTCAGGCGACGGATCTGGTCGAACAGGGTCGCCGTCTCGCCCGCCGACAGCACCGCCGTCGGTTCGTCCATGATCAGCACCCGCGCGTCGCGGCTGATGGCCTTGGCGATTTCCACCATCTGCTTGTCGGCGACCGAGAGCGTATGGATGCGCGCGTCCGGATCGACATGGACATGCAGCGTCTCAAGGATCGCCGCGGCCTGTTCGCGCATCTCCTTGAGCTGCAAAAAGCCGTGCTTGGTCAGTTCGCGGCCGAGAAAGATCGAATCGGCCACCGTCAGGTGTTCGGCCAGCAGCAGTTCCTGGTGAATGACGACGATGCCCATGGATTCGGCCTGGCCATTGGGCGGCAGCACCACGGTCTTGCCGTCATAGGCAATCGAGCCCGATGTGGGCTGTTCGAGGCCGGACAGCACCTTGATGAGGGTGGATTTGCCGGCGCCGTTCTCGCCGATAATGGCGTGCACTTCGCCCGGCTTGATGTCGAAATCCACGCTGAACAGCACCGGGATTTCGCCAAAGGACTTGGAAATGCGGTGCGCCGTCAGAATGGCGGGCGTGGTTGCGCCGTCAGCGATGGACATCTCGAACCCCTCCCTCGAACGCGGCGGGGTTGACCCCATCTCTTCGTTCACTGCTCCATGATGTAAAGGTTTTCATGGATCATGTAAAGGTTTACAAGGATGGAAACGGCACAAGCCGTGCGGAGGGGTCTGGCGCTGCCCGCGCCATCTGCTACAGGCAGCACAGGCGGGCGCCAGGGGGCGTGCGAGGCACAGATTGCAGCACCGGAAACTGGCCACCATAGAAGACGTCGCGGCGATCGCCGGCGTATCCATCGCCACGGTCAGCCGCGCCATCAATGAGCCCACCAAGGTCGCCGTCGAAACCCGCCGGAGGGTGACCGAGGCGGTGGCCCGCACCGGCTATACTACCAATGCCATGGCGCGCTCGCTGCGCATGCGTCGCTCCAACATGATCCTGATTCTGGCGCCCGATGTGGGCGACCCGAACTTTTCCAATATCCTGGTGGGCCTTGAGACCGAGGCGAGCAAGCGCGGCTATGGCGTGCTGATCGGCAATACCCAGAACGATCCGGCGCGCGAGACCGACTATCTGCGCTTCATCAATTCCAACCAGGCCGACGGGCTGATCCTGTTCACCGGCCACCTGCCCTATGGCATTGCCGCCGCCGGCAGCGAGCTGCGCCTGCCGCCCATGGTGGCGGTCAACGAGCCGGTGGCCAATAGCGAGGTGCCCTTTGTCGGCGTCGACAATTTCGAGGGGGCGCGCCTGGCCGCCGAGCACCTGATTGCCCAGGGTCATCGCCGCATCGCCTTTATCGGGCACTCTACCGCCAAGGCCGTCAACCAGCTGCGCGAAGCGGGCTACCGGGCAGCGCTGGCCGGCGCCGGGCTGGCGCTCGATCCGCGCCTGGTGCTCGATGGCGACGGCACCACCGAAAGCGGCCGCGCCGCCACCGAGCATATGTTTGTGCGCGATGTGCTGCCGACCGCCTTCCTCTGCGTCAACGACGCCACGGCCCTGGGTGTCATCATCTCGCTGAGTGCGCGGAAATATGATCTGCCGCGCGACTTCTCGGTAATGGGCTTTGACGACATTTCCTTTGCCAGCTTCGTCACCCCCTCGCTGACCACGATGAAGCAGCCGCGCCTCAAGATCGGCGAAGAGGCGATGGACCTGCTGCTGGCTTTGCTGGCCGGCGACACGCCGGCCCGGACCGAGGTGCTGCTGCGCGCCGAACTGATCGTGCGCAACTCGGTCAGCGGTCCGCGCCGGACCTAGGGTCCGGCTGGATCAGAGCCCCTTCTTGGCCAGCCAGGCCTGCATCCAGGCGATCTCGCTTTCCTGCGCGGCGATCACTGCTTCGGCCAGGGCTTTGACCTCGGGATCGGCGCCATGCTCGAGCACGATCTTGGCCATGGCCACCGCCCCCTGGTGGTGCGGGATCATCGACTTGATGAAGTCGACGTCCGCGTCGCCGGAAAACTCGATCGCCATGTCCGCATGCATCTGCATATTGGCCTCCTCATAGGCCATGGTCGCCGGGTTGTCGGAAGGCGCCATGCCCGCCATGGCGGCGTGATCCTGCCCGATTGCGGGCAGCGACAGGGTCAGGGCAATCGTGGCGGCGGCAAGAAGCAGTTTCATCGTGGGATCCGTTCGCTTGGAGACGGAACCAGCTTGGCGGCTTGCCATCTGGGAAGGTCAAGCCGCTGCCGCGCCGCGCGCGCAACCGTGATCGAAGGCCGCGCCTAGCGGCCGCCCAGTCGCCGCAGCAGTTCGTCGACCTTGGCCATGGAGGCATTGGCGCCCTGTTCCATGCCGCTGTCGATGACGCCCTGGCGGGCCTCGAAGCTGTCAAGCTTGGACACCGAGCGGTAGAACACCTTGCCGTCGCGTTCCTCGAAATTGTGCTCCTCGTAGAAGCGATCGTCCTCCTCGAACATGCCCTCGACCACAAAGGTATTGCGGATCATCGTCTTGGGCGTGACGGCCAGATAGGTGCCGAAGAACACGACCTCGGTGCCATCCCCCATGGAGGAGACGATGCGCCATTTGCCGCCGGTGCGGACGTCGAGCTCAACCACGCGATTGTCCTCGCGCGGCCCCCACCAATAGGCGACGTGTTCAGGCTGCGTCCACACCGTCCACAGCAGGTCGAGCGGCGCGTCGAAGGTGCGCGTCATGATGATCAGCGGTTCGTCGGCTGGCAGTTCGGTCTTCAACAGGTTCGGTTTCAGGGCGTCATGCATGGGTCGTCTCCTCTGCTGGGGTTCAGTTCTTGCTGTCCGATTTGGGGGTCTGCAGGGTCTTGAGATAGCCATCGAGCTGGTCGAGGTTCTGTTCCCAGAACTGCCGGTAGGACTGGATCAACGCGGCGACATCGCGCATCGGCGCGGCCTCCAGCCGGCAGGGGCGCCATTGCGCCCGCTTGCTGCGGCTCACCAGCCCGGCGGTTTCGAGCACCTTGATATGCTTGGACACAGCCGCCAGCGTCATGTCGAAGGGTTCGGCCAGTTCGTTGACGCTGGCTTCGCCCAGCGCGAGACGGGCCAGGATGGCGCGTCTTGTCGGGTCGGCCAGGGCGGTCAGGGTGGCGCTCAGCGAGTCGGACATTTGTATTCTACCATTTTGTATAATACTAATTGGTTTAATACAGAGAGATGCGCCGCTTGTCAACGGTCCTGCCCTGGGGCAGAACGCCAGCCATGAAGACAGTTCTCGTCGTGGGCATCGGCGCCGGCCATCCCGAGCACATCACCATGCAGGCCATCAATGCGCTCAACCGCGCCGATGTGCTGTTCATCCCCGACAAGGGGGCGAGCAAGGCGGACCTCGCCGACCTGCGCCGCGACATCATCGCGCGCTATGTCACCAATCCGGCCAGCCGCAGCCTCTCCTATGCCGTGCCGCAGCGCGATGCCGCCCATCCCGATTACGCCGCCGGCGTCGATGCCTGGCACGCGGCGCTGGCGCAGCGCTTCGGCACCCTGCTCGACGCTGTTCCCGAGCATGGCCATGGCGCCTTCCTCGTCTGGGGCGATCCCAGCCTCTACGATTCCACCATCCGCATTCTCGAGCGGCTGCGCGCCAGCCGGGATTTTGTCATGGAAGTCATCCCCGGCATCACGTCGGTGCAGGCGCTGACCGCCGCGCATGGCATCGCGCTTAACCGCATCGGCGAGCCGGTGCTGATCACCACCGGGCGGCGGCTCGGCCCGGTCACGGACGACACCGTGGTCATGCTCGACGGCCAGACGGCGTTCATGGACGCCGATCCCGACCTCTTTATCTTCTGGGGCGCCTATCTGGGCACGCCCGACCAGATCACCATTGCCGGTCGCCTGGGCGATGTGCGCGACGAGATCGTCGCCACGCGAAAAGCCGCCCGCGCCCGCCATGGCTGGATCATGGACACCTATCTGCTGCGGCAGGCGGAATAGCGGACAAACCGGATATTCCCCCGCCCGCCTCAATGGGCTAAACCACTGAACATGTCCCACGCTCTCCCCCTTGCCCCCAGCCGGCGCGGCGCCTGTCCGACGCTGGAGGCGCCCATGCAGACCGGCGATGGCCTCCTGGCCCGGCTGCGCGTCGTCGATGGCATGCTGACCCCGGCGCAGCTGGGCGAGATCGCCCGTCTCGCCGCCCTGCATGGCAATGGCCTCGTGGAAGTCACCGCGCGCGGTAATCTCCAGGTGCGCGGCCTTACCGAAGCCAGCACGTCCCCCTTTGCCAATGCGGTGCGCGCCGTGGTCGAGATCGAGACCGGCCTTGTGGTCGAAACCCCGCCTTTGGCCGGCGATGACCCGACCGAACTGGCCGACCCGCGCCCCCTTGCCGCGACGATCCGCGCTCTGGCCGCGCCGCTGGGCGAGCGGCTCGGCCCCAAGGTCACCGTGGTGGTTGATGGCATGGGCCAGCTCAGCCGCGCCGCGCTCAAGGCCGATATCCGCCTTACCGCCAGCGCCGCCGACAGCTGGGCGTTGGCACTGGCCGACCAGAAACAGGCCAGCCTGAGCACGGACGAGGCCGCCGCAGCGGTCTTTGCCATCCTCTCCGAACTGGCCGCGCGCGGCCCGACGGCCCGGGCCAGCGACCTGGTGCCGGCCACTCCCGCCGCGACGCAAATCACCCGGCCGCCCATTGGCAGCTTCACCCGCCGCAGCGGCACCGCTAGCGGCATTGCCCTGCCCTTTGGCGCCAGCGACAGCACGGCGCTGATCGCTCTCGCCGCCTTGGCGTCCCGCCACGGTATCGGGGCCTTCCGGCTCGCGCCGCAGCATGCGCTGCTCGCTTTGGACGCGCCACCGGCTTTCGCGATCGACGCCGCGGCGCTTGGCTTTGTCACCGACCGGGCCGATCCGCGCCTGCGCATCAGCGCCTGCATCGGCAGCATGGGCTGCGCCTCCGGCCACATCCCGGCGCGCCTCCTGGCCGAAAAGCTGGCGCCCGCTTTGCCCGCCGACCGGCAGCTGCATGTCTCGGGCTGTGCCAAGGGCTGCGCCCATCCGCGGCGTGCCGCATTGACGCTGGTCGGGCGGGACGACGGTTACGGTCTTGTCATCGATGGCACGGCAGGCGATACGCCACAGTCAGTGTTGCGCCCGGACGCCAGCGAGTCCGTTCTGGCCGCAGCCATCCGGCAAGGATGACGATGATCGACTACGACTATATCAAGGACGGCGACGCCATTTACCGGCAGTCCTTCGCCATTATCCGCGCCGAAGCGGATCTGTCGGCCTTTGCGCCGGCCGAGGCGGAACTCGCCATCCGCATGATCCACGCTGCCGGCGCGGTCGAGGCGGCGCAGCATTTCGAATTCGGTCGCGGCTTTGTCGCCGCCGCCCAGGCGGCTCTGGCTGCCGGCGCGCCGATCTTCTGCGATGCCGAAATGGTCGCGCGCGGCGTCACCGCCGCCCGCCTGCCCGCCAACAATGAAGTGCTCTGTACGCTGCGCGATCCGCAGACCCCGGTCATCGCCGCCGAGATCGGCAATACAAGATCGGCCGCCGCGCTCCGCCTCTGGCTGCCCCGTCTTGAGGGCGCCGTGGTGGCCATCGGCAATGCGCCCACCGCCCTGTTCTACCTGCTCGAACTGCTGCGCGACGGCGCGCCCAAGCCGGCCGCCATCATCGGCATGCCCGTGGGCTTTGTCGGCGCCGCCGAATCCAAGGCGGCCCTGGCCAGCCATTCCTATGGCGTGCCCTATGCCATCGTCCGTGGTCGCCTTGGCGGCTCCGCCATGACGGCCGCCGCGCTCAATGCCTTGGCGAGGAGCGGCATATGACCGGCAGGCTGATCGGCGTCGGCACCGGCCCGGGCGATCCCGAACTGCTCACGCTCAAGGCGGTGCGGGCGATTCAGACCGCCGATGTGGTGGCCTATTTCGCCAAAAAGGGCAATTCCAGCAATGCCCGCGCCATTGTCGCCGATCTCATCACCACCCAGATCGAGGAACAGCTCGGCTATCCGGTGACCACCGAGATCGACCGGCGCCACGATGACTACAAGAGCGCCACTGCCGGCTTTTATGCCGAGGCCGCCGCCCGCGTCGCCGCCCATCTCGATGCCGGGCGGACAGTGGCCGTGCTCAGCGAGGGCGATCCGCTGTTTTACGGCAGCTATATGCATATCCATGTCCGGCTGGCCCATCTCTACCCCACCGAGGTGGTGGCCGGGATCACCGCCATGTCGGGCTGCTGGTCGCAGGCTGGCCTGCCACTGGTGCAGGGCGACGATATCCTCGCCGTCCTGCCCGGCACGCTGGAAGAAGCCGATCTCACCGCCCGCCTCGACAATACCGATGGTGCCGTCATCATGAAGGTCGGCCGCAACATGGCCAAGATCCGCCGCGCCATTGCCGCCGCCGGTCGGCTCGACACCGCCGTCTATGTCGAGCGCGGCACCATGGCCAATGGCCTTTCCATGCTGCTGGCCGACAAGCCGGACGATGTCGCCCCCTATTTCGCGCTGATCCTGCTGCCCGGCTGGCGCACCAAGCCCCTGGCCGAGGGTGCAGCATGACGGGTAAACTCACCGTCGTCGGCACCGGTCCCGGCAATCCCGATCAGGCCACGCCCGAAGCGCTGGCCGCCATTGCCGCCAGCCATGTCTTCTTCGGCTATGGCCCCTATCTCGATCGCCTGACCCTGCGCGATGACCAGCGCCGCGTCGCCTCGGACAATCGCGAGGAACTCGCCCGCGCCAAGGATGCGCTGATGACCGCCGCCTCCGGCGAGCAGGTCTGCGTCGTCTCGGGCGGCGATCCCGGCGTCTTTGCCATGGCGGCGGCGATCTGCGAAGCCATCGAGGCCGGCCCGCCGGCCTGGCGGGCGCTGGACGTGGTCATCGTGCCCGGCGTCACCGCCATGCTGGCCGTTGCCGCCCGCGCCGGCGCGCCCCTGGGCCATGATTTTTGCGCCATTTCGCTGTCGGACAATCTCAAGCCCTGGACCGTCATCGAGGCCCGGCTGCGCGCCGTGGCCGGGGCGGGCCTCGTCATCGCGCTCTATAACCCCATTTCCAAGGCGCGCCCCTGGCAGCTGGGCAGTGCCTTTTCCATCCTGCGCGAGGTGCTGCCCTGGACCACGCCGGTGATCTTCGGCCGCGCCGCCGGCCGGCCCGACGAGGCGATCAGCGTCGTCACCCTGGCCGATGCCGATCCCGCCAAGGCGGACATGGCCACCTGCGTGATCATCGGCTCGCCCGAAACCCGGGTCATCGAGCGGCCAGGCTTGGCCCCGCTGGTCTATTCGCCGCGCTCCACTGGTGAAGCCAAATGAGCTGGCTGTCGGTCGTGGGCATTGGCGAGGATGGCCTCGATGGTCTCGGCCATGCCGCCAAGGCGGCCATTGCCGAGGCCGAACTGGTGTTTGGCGGCGTGCGCCATCTCGAGCTCGCCGCGCCGCTCATCACGGGCCACAGCCAGCCCTGGCTGTCACCGTTCTCGGCCTCCATCGACGCCGTCCTCGCGGCACGCGGGCGAAAAGTCTGCGTGCTGGCCTCGGGCGATCCGTTCCATTTCGGCGTCGGCGCCACCCTGGCCCGCCATATCGATGCCAGCCAGATGGCGGTTTATCCGCATCCCTCCTCCTTCAGCCTCGCCGCCGCCCGCCTCGGCTGGCCGCTGCAGGAGGTCGTGACGCTGTCGCTGCATGGCCGCCCGCTCGAGCTGATCCGCCCGCATCTGCATGCCGGGGCGCGCATCCTGGCGCTGACCTCGGACGAGCATGGCCCGACGCTCTTGGCGACCCTGCTCACCCAAACCGGGTTCGGCATTTCCATCATCAGCGTGCTCGAGGCTTTGGGTGGGCCCGATGAGCGGGTGCGCAGCCAGGTGGCGATGAGCTTTGGGCTCGATGATATCAACCCGCTCAATATCTGCGCCATCAGCGTCGTCGCCCTGCCCCATGCCCGCGTGCTGCCGCTGACGCCGGGCCTGGCCGACAGCCTCTTCGAGCATGACGGGCAGATTACCAAGCGCGAGGTCCGCGCGCTGACCCTCGCCGCCCTCGCCCCCCGCCGCGGCGAAACCCTCTGGGATATCGGCGCCGGTTCGGGTTCGGTCGCCATCGAGTGGATGCTGGCCGATCCGAGCCTTTCTGCCGTGGCCGTGGAAGCCGATCCCGAGCGCGCCGCCCGTATCGCCCGCAATGCCAGCGCCTTCGGCGTGCCGGATCTAGCGATCACCGTGGGCAAAGCGCCCGAAGCCTTGGTGGGCCTCGCCCCGCCCCACGCCATCTTCATCGGCGGCGGCGGCTCCGATCCCGGCGTGCTGGACGCCGCCATCGCCGCCTTGCGGCCGGGCGGACGGCTGGTGGCCAATGCGGTGACACTCGAACTCGAAGCCCTGCTTCTGGCGTGTCACGCCGATCTCGGCGGTAGCCTCAGCCGCATTGCCATTGCCCGCGCCGATGCTGTGGGCAGCATGACCGGCTGGCGCCCGTCCATGCCGATCACCCAATGGGTCTGGAGCAAGCCATGACGGTCCATTTCATCGGCGCCGGTCCGGGCGCGGCCGACCTCATCACCGTGCGCGGCATGAAGCTGCTGCAAAGCTGCCCGGTCTGCCTTTATGCCGGCTCCATCGTGCCGCCGGACATGCTGGCCTGGTGCGGTCCGGGCACGCGCCTGGTCGATACGGCGCCAATGTCGCTCGACGAAATCGAGGCTGAATATGTCGCTGCCCAGGCGGCCGGCCAGGACGTGGCGCGGCTGCATTCGGGCGATCTCTCCATGTGGAGCGCCGTGGCCGAGCAGATGCGCCGGCTCGATGCCCTCGCCATCCCCTATACGCTGACGCCCGGCGTGCCCGCCTTTGCCGCTGCCGCCGCCGCTTTGGGGCGCGAACTGACCCTGCCCGCCACCGCGCAGAGCCTGGTGCTGACCCGCATTTCCGGCCGCGCCTCCGCCATGCCGGCGGGCGAGACACTGGCCGGTTTCGGCGCTACCGGGGCGACACTGGCCATTCACCTCGCCATTCATGCGCTCGATCGGGTGGTTGGGGAGCTCACGCCGCATTACGGCGCCGACTGCCCGGTGGCGATCGTTTTCCATGCCTCCTGGCCGGACGAAAAAATCATCCGCGGCACGCTGGGCACTATCGTGGCGCTGTTTGCCGCCGATCCGGTGGAGCGCACGGCGATCATCTTTGTCGGCCGTACCCTCAGCGCCGCCGATTTCCGCGACAGCGCGCTCTACGATCCGGATTATCAGCGCCGATTCAGGGACCGCAAGGGCGTGATCTGAGCGCTGGGCAGGCCGGCGATTTCGGCGCTGCTCCAGGTCATGGCGCCCGGCCGCCCGAGCAGGAAGCCCTGGGCCTCGGTGCAGCCCTCGGCCCGCAGCACGGCGAGCTGGGCAGCCGTCTCGACGCCCTCGGCCAGCACCGGCATGGAGAGGCTGTTCCCCAGCGCCAGAATGGCCCGCACGATGGCGCGCGACTGGTCGTTGTGGTCGACCGAGGTCATGAAGGAGCGGTCGATCTTGATCTTGTCGAAGGGGAAGCTGCGCAGCGTGTCGAGCGAGGAATAGCCGGTGCCGAAATCGTCGATGGCGATGGAGACGCCCATGGCCTTGATCTGGCGCAGGATATGGAGGGCACGCTGCTTGTCGGCGATGATCGAGGTCTCGGTCACTTCCAGTTCCAGCCGCGACGGCGCCAGGCCACTGAGCAGCAAAGCGTCGCGCACGGTCTCGATCAGCTCGGGCTGGCCGAGCTGGACGCCCGAAATATTTACGGCGATCTTGTAGGGCTCCGGCCAGCTCGCCGCGTGCTGGCAGGCGGTGTTGAGCACCCAGGCGCCGATGGCGCCGATGGCGCCGCTCTCCTCGGCGATCGGGATGAAATCGCCAGGTGACACCAAGCCATGACCGGGGCGCTCCCAGCGCAGCAGCACCTCATAGCCGGTGATCTGGCTGGTCTCGACCGATTTCTGCACCTGGTAGACGAGGTGAAAGCCCTGCTCCTCCAGCGCCACCCAGAGATCGCGCGCCATGGCGCGGCGCTGGCGAGCATGCTCGTCCATGTCCTCTTCATAGTAGCAAAGGTGCCGCTCGACATCGGCCTTGGCGCGATACATGGCCAGGTCGGCATTGTTGAGCAGGCGTGAGCGGTCGCCGCCATCATCGGGAAAGATGGATACCCCGATGCTGGCCGCGGTGGAGATCACCACCTGGCCGGCGGGAATGCGGGCAAACAGGGCCGCTTCGATACGCGCGAGGAACTCGCGCAGGCTGTCCATGGAGCTGAAGCGCTTGAGCGCGGCGAATTCATCGCCGCCCATGCGCGCCACCACTTCGCCCTCCTTGAGGCCGGCACTCAGCCGTGTCCCCAGGGCCTGTAGCACCTGGTCGCCGACGGCATGGCCATAGGTGTCGTTGATGTCCTTGAAACGGTCGAGATCGATGGCGACCACGGCAAAGTTGAGGTCATTGGCATCGGCCTCTTCGAGCGCCAGGTCCAGCTCGTCGTTGAAGGCGGCACGATTGAGGATATTGGTCAGCGAGTCGCGATAGGCGAGCCGGGAAATCTCGGCCTGGGCGCGCTGCTGATCGGTCACATCGTCCAGCGTGGTCACCCAGCCGCCGGCGGCAATGGGGATGTGCAGGAAGCGGATGATGCGGCCGTCATTGAGGGTCCGCAGATAGTCGAGGCTCTCGCCGCTCTCGATCTTGGCAATCATGCCCTCGATGCGCTGCGCCGCGGCAGCTTCGGCCAGGTGCAGGTCGCCGGCGGTGGTCTGCAGCGCCCGTGACAGGTCGCGGAAATGCCAGCCCACCATCGAGCGGCGGCCCATGGATGGGCCGATGAGCTCGCCGACACGGACATTGTGGAACTGCATGATGCCGGCCGGGCTGAACAGGCACAGGCCCTGCGCCATATGGGTGGTGGCCAGTTCGAGGATGACGCTGACCTCGGCCAGCCGCTCGGCCGTATGCACCCGCCGCCGGTCGGCCTGGTCGAGCAGGGCACTGCCGGTGGCGGCGCCCAGCACCAGCAACGAAACCAGCGCAACACCCACCGAAAGCAAGCCATTGTCGACGCCGCCGGCCCCGTTGAGCGGGAAGCAGCGCGACAGGTCGGCCGCGCCCATGGCGGTGAAATGCATGCCGCAAATGGCCAGGGTCAGCAGCACGGCGCCGAGCAGCAGGCGGTCGCGATGCGCCGCCCAGAACGAGAGCGCCCCCAGGCCCATGCCGGCCAGGACCGACAGCGCCACCAGGCTCATGTTCCAGCCGATCGCGCCGCCCATGACCAAGGCGGCGATGCCGGTAAAGTGCATGCCGGCAATGGCGATGCCGACGACGGCGCCGCCCAGCAGATGATCGGCAGCGGTGCGGCCGCGCGCCGCCAGCGCAATGCCCAGGCCGCAGATGGCAATGGCGATCAGCAGCGAGACAGCCGTCAGTGCCAGATCGTAGCTCAGGGTGAAGCCCGGCCGCAGCGCCAGCATGCCGATGAAATGGGTCGACCAGATGCCCAGCCCGACCGCCACGGCGGCTACCCCGACCCAGACCAGCCGCAGCCGGCTCGTCGCGTGCCGGGCATGGCGCAGCAGGCTCATGCAGGCATAGGCGGCCATCAGGCATACCAGGGCGGCAAGGCCGACATAGCGCCAATCGTGCTGCCGCAGAAGAAAATCGAACAGATATACCACGGCATTGATCCGGTGGACGATGTGCCAGCATAGCGCCCGCCGCTTAAGCCAGCGTTGCGGATCAGGGTTTCCTGTACGTTAACGTACAGTGCAAATCTGCAGGTATCGGCAATGCCCCCGGCGCGCTCAATGCGCGGCCGGGCCGATCAGCCGCGAGCGGATGGCGTTGGAGAGGTTGTCGAACAGGAAGACCACGCCCAGGATCAGCAGCACCATATAGGCCACCTTGTCCCAGTCCGAATTGGTGCCCATGGCTTCGAGCAGCTTGAGGCCGATGCCGCCGGCGCCCACGGCACCGATGACGGTGGCCGAGCGGGTATTGCTCTCCCAGAAATAGAGCGACTGCGAGACAAAGACCGGCAGTACCTGCGGCACGACCCCGAAGCGGTTGACCGCGGCCGGGCTGGCGCCGACCGACTGGATACCCTCGCGCTGCTTGTCATCGACATTTTCCAGCGCCTCGGCATAGACCTTGCCCAGGGCGCCGGTATCGGTGAAGAAAATCGCCGCAATGCCCGGAATCGGACCCGGCCCGAAGCCACGGGTAAAGAACAGCGCCCAGATCAGCATGTCGATGGAGCGCAGGAAGTCAAAGCTGCGCTTCATCATCCAGTTGGCCGTGCGGTTTGGGGTAATGCTGCGCGCGGCGATGAAGGCCAACGGGAAGGCCACCAGGGTTGCCAGCAGCGTGCCGACAAAGGCCATGACCAGGGTCTGCATCAGTTTGGCGAGGATGTCGGCATGCTGCCAGGCGCGGTTGCCCAGCCACTCGTCAAGGATCAGATGCGCATTGGCCCGGGCCGGATCGACGCGGTCGCCGCTAAAGGCCAGGCCGATGCTGCTCAACAGGTCATTGCCCCAGAGCGGGGAAGCCGGATCGTAGAGGAAATTGGCCCAGCCCAGGAAACGGCGCTGCACCACGACCTGGTTGTTGCGGATTTCCGCCTGCCCGGCAAAGCCATAGTCGACCAGCACCTTGGCGCCATCCTGCTCGATCGCCGGCGGTGCGCCTGCCGGCGCCAGGGCGGCATTTGCGGTGATGGCGATGGGCCAGACCACGCCGTCGACATAGACATCGACCGCCGTGGTGGCGATCTCGAGCCGGTCGGCTTCATTGCCGAAGGTGGCGGTCATGCTGCCATCGGCATGCGGGGTGAGCCAGTCGATGGTGGCGCCATCGGCATATTGGCCGCGGCTCGACCATTGCGGCACCACGGCGCCGCCCTCGAAGCGCAGGCGTGGCTGGGCGCGCCAGGAATACCAATCCTGGACATAGATGGCGGCGCGGTCCCATTTGCCGTTTTGCAAGGCGGGGCCGACGCTGAAGAAGAACCAGCAGAAGGTCAGGTAGAGCAGCGCGGCGCCCAGGCCGATCAGCAGGCCCCAGCGCTGCAGCAGGTTGGGGCGGAAGACGTCGGGATATTTCTTTTCGAGGCGGTGACGTTCGCTGAGGCTGATCGTGCTCATCATGCCGCTCCCCTTCCCAGTTCGAAGCTCTGCTTGCCCACCAGCTTGTAGCGCAGCCAGCCCGAGAACTGGTCGATGCAGACAATGGTAATCAGCAGCAGGATGACGATGGCATAGGTCTTGGCGGCATGGTCGCGGCCAATGGAGAGGCGGAAGACCTCGCCGATGCCGCCGCCGCCGACCGCGCCGATAATGGTGGAGGCGCGCACATTGATCTCGGTGCGCAGCAGCGCATAGGAGACGAAATTGGGCATGACCTGGGGCACGATGCCAAAGCGCACCCGCTCCAGCCAGGTGGCGCCCACCGAGCGCAGCCCTTCCTCGGGCTTCATGTCGGCATTCTCGACCACTTCGAAGAACAGTTTGCCCAGCGCGCCGATGGTGTGAAACGAGATGGCGGCGATGGCGGCAATCGGACCGATCGAGAGCACGGCAGTCAGCAGGCCGGCAATGACGATCTCGGGAAAGGCGCGCATGATTTCCATGATGCGCCGCACCACGAAGCGCAGCGGCCCGGCGCCGACCAGGTTGGTGGCGGCGAAAAAGCAAAGGATGAAGGCCAGGCCGCCGCCGATAATGGTCGAGACAATGGCAATATTGACCGTGACGATGAGCTGGTAAATGAAGTTGGGAATATAGAGGCTCTCGGTCACATAGACCCGGTCCGAGGTATAGTCGAACTTGAGCGAGCCATCATAATAGGGTGACTCGATATCGAACATGGCGCGCACGATCTCGAAGGGATCCTCGGGCACGAAGTTCTTGAGAAAATCGAACATGTACGGAATACGGTCGAAGAACTTGCCCGAATTGGCGGCATTGGCGTAGTTCATCGCCGCGCCCAGCGCGACCAGTACCAGCACGACCCCGATGATCGAATAGACCCGCCGCGTCAGCACCTGGCTGCGATAGTGGCGCAGCAGGGTCTGGCTGGCGGCGCTGAGGCCGGATGTCGGGGCGATATCGGTCATGGGCAAACTGCTCGCTGAGGTTTCAGTCGTCTCCCTCCCCCTTGTGGGGAGGGATAAAGGGTGGGGGTATCTGTCCGCGCATCCGGTGCACGGCTCCCCCACCCTCATTCCCTCCCCACAAGGGGGAGGGAAGCCCGTCTCTTGCTTGTTGGACGTTCAGAAATCAGCCGCCGATGACCGACTTACGGGCGTCGATGATGGTCTGGTACATGGTCTGGTCGGCGTCGACGAAGTTGGTGTAACCGCCGGCGGTGAAGGCGTCGAAGCACTCGAAGTCGGCTTCGGGCAGGCCCTTGAAGAAGGCGGTGACCTTTTCCTTCATGTCGGCGCTGAGCTTGTTGGAGACCATGAGCGGGCCGTTCGGGATGATTGGCGACTGCCAGACTTCCACCAGGTCGTCCATGTCGAGCAGGCCCTTGTCGACCATGATCTTGAGGTTGCCCGAGGTATAGCCTTCGGAGAATTCACCCTGGCCCGAGCCGAAGGTGGTGCCGGCATCCCAGGTGCCGTCGAGCACGCCGAGAACCAGGTTTTCGTGACCGCCGCCGAAGCCGGTTTCGCTGTAGAATTCAGCGATGGGGGCGCCGAGCTCGGCTGGCAGGGCGACGTTGGGAACCAGGTAGCCCGAGGTCGAGTCAGGATCGGCAAAGCCGAGCTTCTTGCCCTTGGTCGAGGCCAGGTCGGTGATGCCGCTGTCCTTGCGGGCAACCATGATCGAGTGGTAGCCGGTCGAGCCGTCTTCCTGCTGGGTGGTCAGGACCGGATCAACGGCCTCTGGGTCCGACAGGTAGATCGAGGCATAGGACGAGGCGCCCATGATGGCGATGTCGATGGTGCCGCCGAGCAGGCCCTGGATCACGCCATTATAGTCGGGCGATGGGAAGAACTGGACTTCGGTGGCGCCGGTTGCGGCCTTGAGCGGCTCGGCAACGCATTCGGAGCGACGCAGCTGGTCGCTCTCGTTCTCGCCGCCATCGAGGCCGATGCGCAGGACGGTGGCGTCCTGGGCGAAGGCTGCAGTGGTCATGGTGAGGGCCACGGAGGCCAGCAGGATTTTGCGGATCGCGGTCATGGATATCTTCCTTTGGTGACGCGGGTTGGTCGGCGGGCCCGAAAAGGGCCGCGGAACGGGGTTACGAAGCGGGATTGGCGCTTGCGGGATGGATGACGGGCGGCGCCAGCGGCGCCAGCGATGTCGAGGTCATGGCTTCCGAGAAAGCCTCCTTGAGCCCATCGGCGCCGTAGAGCGTGCGGGCGACATCGGTGGTCAGCTCGTCGGGCGTGCCGTCGAACACCACCTTGCCCTGCGCCATGCCGATGATGCGCTCGCAATAGGCGCGGGCGGTGTCGAGCGTGTGCAGGTTGGTGATGACGGTAATGCCCTCGGCATTGATGTCGCGCAGGCTGTCCATGACGATCTGGGCATTGCGCGGGTCGAGGCTGGCGATCGGCTCGTCGGCCAGGATCATCTTGGGCCCCTGCATCAGCGCCCGGGCGATGGCGACGCGCTGCTGCTGGCCGCCCGACAGGGTCTGCGCCCACTGCAAGGCGGTCGGGGCGATGTCGAGGCGCTCGAGCGCCTTGAGCGCCTCGAGCTGCTCATCGGCGGAAAAGATCTGCAGCAGGTTGAGCAGGGGATGGCGGCCATTGAGGCGGCCGAGCATGACATTGGTGATGACGTCGAGGCGGGGCACCAGGTTGAACTGCTGGAAGATCATGGCGCAGTCGCGCTGCCAGTTGCGCAGGGCCTGGCCGCGCAGCTCGGAGGTGCGCACGCCGTCATATTCGATATAGCCCGACGAGACGTCGGCGAGGCGGTTGATCATGCGCAGCAGGGTCGACTTGCCGGCGCCGGAGCGGCCGATGACGCCGACCATCTGGCCCTGCGGGATTTCGAGGCTGACGCTGTCGACAGCGAGCTTGTCACCAAATCGTCGCGAAACATTGGAGATCTTCAGCATCAGGACGCCCCACTTCTCGAGTGTGGCAGACCTAGGGCGGCCAGATTACGTGCGCATGTAGATTTGGTGACGGTTCGATGACTGTGAACAGGGGGGTGTGGTGGGTTTGCCGAGTGCCCGGAAGCACGTGATGCAATGCAGCCACCGGCCGTCACCCTCGGGCTTGACCCGAGGGCTCTATACTGGCGGCGCGCGGGTCAAGTGCAGTGCCCTCGGGTCAGGCCCGAGGGTGACGATCGCGGACGGTCGCCCTACCCCTCATACTTCTCCAGAAACGCCTCGATCCCCAGCTTGCGGAAATCGGGCAGCGCCTGGTGCAGCTTGTCGTGGCTCCAGTCCCACCACTTCATCGCATCGAGCCGTGATGCCACGTCGTCGGAAAAGCGCTGCTTGATGGTCCGGGCGGGAACACCCACGGCAATGGCGAAATCGGCGACGTCCTTGGTCACCACCGCATTGGAGCCGATAATGGCGCCATTGCCGATGGTGATGCCGGGCATGATCACCGCGCCATGGCCGATCCAGGTGTCGTGGCCGATGCTGATGGGCGTGCTCTCGCGCCAGTCGAAAAAGCTCTGATCATCCTCCTCGCCCTCGAAATACTGCGCCGAGCGATAGGTGAAATGGTGCAGCGAGGCGCGTTCCATCGGGTGCATGCTGGCATAGATGCGCACATGGGCGGCGATATTGGCGAACTTGCCGATGCTGGAATAGGCGATCTGGGTATTGCTGACGCAGTAGGAATAGTCGCCCAGGCTAGAATAGGCGACGGTGCAGCCGGCGCCCACTTCGGTATAGCGGCCAAGGGTCGACTCCATGACATGGGCGGTCGGATTAATGGAGGGTTCGAGACCAAGCTTTTTCATGCTGCCATCCTCGGGGCAAAGGCGGTGACGTCGAGAATGCGGTCGGCGACTGCCTCGCGCACTTCCTCGTCGTGGAAAATCCCCAGCAGCGCCACGCCGGCCGCCTTCTTCTCGCCGATCATGGCGACGACGACAGCGCGATTGGTGGCGTCGAGCGAGGCGGTCGGCTCGTCGAGCAGCAGCACCGGATGATCGGTGATGAAGCCGCGGGCAATGTTGACGCGCTGCTGTTCGCCGCCCGAAAAGGTCGCCGGCGGCAGGCTCCAGAGCCGTTCGGGCAGGTTGAGCCGGGCCAGCAAAGCGCGCGCCCTGCCCTGCGCCTCGCCCTTGTCCACCCCGCGGATCACCAGCGGCTCGGCCACGACGTCGAGCGCCGAAACGCGCGGCACGGTGCGCAGGAACTGGCTGACATAGCCGATGGAGTCCCGCCGCAGCGTCAGCACGGTGCGCGGATCGGCCGTGGCCAGATCCACGGCCTCGCCATGATGCTGGATGACGATGGCGCCGGCATCGACGCCATAATTGCCATATACCATTTTGAGGATCGAGCTCTTGCCGGCCCCTGACGGCCCGCCCAGCACGACGCATTCGCCGGGCTGGACGTGAAAGTTCACATTCTCCACCACCGGCAGCACGACCCCGTCGCGCAGATGCATGGTAAAGGTCTTTGAGAGATTTTTGACGGTAAGGGCGGTCATCATCACACCTGCAGGATCGAGGAAACGAGCAGCTGGGTATAGGGTTCGCGCGGATCGTCGAGCACGCGGTCGGTCAGGCCCGCCTCGATGACATAGCCGTCCTTCATCACCATCATGCGGTGGCTCAAAAGGCGCGCCACGGCCAGGTCATGGGTGACGACGATGGCCGCCAGCCCCAGTTCGCCCACCAGGCCACGCAGCAGATCGAGCAGGCGCGCCTGCACCGACACGTCGAGCCCGCCGGTCGGCTCGTCCATGAAGACCAGCCGTGGCCCGGTCACGAGGTTACGGGCGATCTGCAGGCGCTGCCGCATGCCGCCCGAGAAGGATCGCGGCTGGTCGTCGATACGGTCGGCGGCGATTTCCACGCGACCCAGCCAGTCGAGCGCCGTGTCGCGGATATGACCATAGTGGCGGTCGCCCACCGCCATCAGCCGCTCGCCGACATTGGCGCCGGCCGAAACGGTCATGCGCAGCCCGTCGGCCGGGTTCTGGTGCACGAAGCCCCAGTCCGTCCGCACGAGAAAGCGCCGCTCGGCTTCGCTGAGGTCATAGATATTGCGCCATTCCCCGTCCCGCATGCGGTAATGCGTCTGGCCCGACGTCGGCTCGAGCGTCGCCGACAGCGAATTGAGCAAGGTGGTCTTGCCCGAGCCGGATTCCCCGACAATGGCCAGCACTTCGCCGGGCCAGAGCTCGAAGCTGACATCGGCGCAGCCGAGGCGCGAGCCGTAATATTTGGTCAGGTTGTCGACCTTGAGGAGGGGTTCAGTGCTCATGGCGTTGCTCCTTCAGTACCGCTGCCAGTCGACGCAAAGTGTTGCCCCATCCCCGATCGTCACCCTCGGGCTTGACCCGAGGGCTCTGCACTTGCGGTGCGCTGGCGAAGTGAAGTGCCCTCGGGTCAAGCCCGAGGGTGACGCGCGGTGGGTGTGAAAGATACAGCATCATTCCGCTGCCTCCTGGGCCACGCCCAGCGTGCCCACATGTCCCGCCGCGCGCCGTTCCTCGCAATTGTCGGTATCGGAGCACACATACATATGCCCGCCCTGGTCATCGAGAATGACCTCGTCGAGATAGACCTGCTCGGCGCCGCAGAGGGCGCAGGGCTGCTCGAAATGCTGGATGGCGAAGGGATGGTCCTCGAAGTCGAGGCTCACCACTTGCGTATGCGGCGGCACGGCATAAATCCGGTGCTCGCGCCCGGCGCCGAACAACTGCAGCGCCTCTGACATGTGCATCTTGGGATTGTCGAATTTCGGCGTCGGACTGGGGTCCATGACGTAACGCCCCTCGACCTTGACCGGATAGGCATAGGTGGTGGCGATGCGGCCGTGCCGGGCAATGTCCTCATAGAGCTTGACGTGCATCAGCCCATATTCCTCGAGCGCGTGCATTTTCCGCGTTTCGGTTTCGCGCGGTTCGAGGAAGCGCAAAGGCTCGGGGATAGGCACCTGGTAGACCAGGATCTGCCCGGCCCCGAGCTTCTTTTCGGGAATGCGGTGGCGGGTCTGGATGATGGTCGCCTCGGCCGTATGGGTGGTGGTGGCCACCTGCGCCACCTTGGCGAAGAAGGCGCGGATCGAGACCGCATTGGTGGTGTCGTCGGCGCCCTGGTCGATGACCTTGAGCACGTCATCGGGTCCGATGATCGAGGCCGTCACCTGCACGCCGCCGGTGCCCCAGCCATAGGGCATGGGCATTTCGCGGGAGCTGAATGGCACCTGATAGCCGGGAATGGCAATGGCCTTGAGAATGGCCCTGCGGATCATCCTTTTGGTCTGCTCGTCGAGATAGGCAAAGTTGTACTGGGCGACGGCGTTCATTCCGCGGCCTCCTTGAGTTCGGCAGCTTCATGCTCCGCGCGCATGCGGCGGATCATGTCGAGCTCGGCCTGGAAATCCACGTAATGGGGGAGTTTGAGATGTTCGACGAAGCCGGTCGCCTGCACATTGTCGCAATGGGCAATGACGAATTCCTCGTCCTGGGCGGGGGCCACCAGGTCCTCGCCAAATTCCCGCGCCCGCAGCGCCCGGTCGACCAATGACATGGCCATGGCCTTGCGCTCGGCCTGGCCGAAGACCAGGCCATAGCCGCGGGTGAACTGCGGCGCCAGCTTGGCCGAGCCCTTGAACTGGTTGACCATCTGGCATTCGGTGACGCGGATGCGCCCCAGATTGACGGCAAAGCCGAGCTCGGGCACGTCGAATTCCACATCGACTTCGCCGATGCGGATTTCGCCGACGAAAGGATGGCTGCGGCCATAGCCGCGCTGGGTGGAATAGGCCAGAGCCAGCAGGAACCCCTCGTCGCCGCGGGCCAGAGCCTGCAGCCGCAGGTCGCGGTTGAGCGGAAAGTCCAGGGGTTCGCGCGTCAGGTCGCCCACTTCGGCATCGGGGTCGGTGTCGCCATCGGGCTCCATCAGCCCCTGGCGGCCCAGCAGGTCGGTGACCCGGGGTGCGGCTTCGACCTCGGCCGGGCGGGTCACCGGCGCCGGCACGGTGCCGCCCACCAGCGAAGCGTCGAGCAGGCGGTGGGTATAGTCGAAGGTCGGGCCCAGCAGCTGGCCGCCGGGCAGGTCCTTGAAGGTGGCCGAGATGCGGCGCTCGATCAGCATGGCCCCGGTATCGATTGGCTGGCTATAGCCAAAGCGCGGCAAAGTGGTGCGATAGGCGCGCACCAGGAAGATCGCCTCGATCAGGTCGCCGCGCGCCTGCAGCAGCGCCAGGGCTGCCAATTCGGTATCGTAGAGCGAGCCCTCGCCCATGGTGCGGTCGACGGCGAGGCCGAGCTGCTCGACGATCTGGTCGAGCCGCAAGCCGGGCACCGAGCGGTCGCCGCGACGGCGGTCGGCCAGCAAGGCATGGGCATTGGCAATGGCGGCTTCACCGCCCTTTACGGCTACATACATCTTAGTGTCCTTCCGCAATGCGCGTCGAGCGCGGTAGGCCCATGACTTGGCCATCAGCCACCAGCAGCAGGTCGACGCCGCGCGGAAATAATTCGCGGTTGGCGCTCCACTGCGCGATGAAATCCGCGGGCAGCCCCTGTGGGCTAATATGGAGGTGATCCTTGATGCCGGGTCCGCGCAGCACCAGCATCTCGCCGCCACTCAGTGAAGGCACGGCCAGCACCACTGTGGTCGAGCGATCGGGATATTCCTGGGTCCCGAGGTTGAACTGGTCGAGCGCCGGCAACTGCCCTGCCCCGCTGGCCGCGGCAAAAGTCGCCTTTTCCGGCGCATCCACCAGCGGCGCGCCGCTGTGAAAGCCCAGCCATGTTCCGATAGTACCATCGGCGCGCAGGCGCGCATCCAGCCAGACGGGGGTGTCATGGTCGCTCAAGGTTAACAGTGTGCTAACCAATTCGGGGGACAGGCTGTGCGAAATCGACTGCGGTGTGACGAGGTCTTGCGGCGTGCCGGGATTGGCCAGCGCGTCCATGATGGCGCGGAAACTGGTCTGGCTGTTCAGCACCGGATCGGCGAAACCGCCCTGAAGTAGGCTATCCATCTCAGTTATCCCCGCGCACCATGGTGAAGAAATCGACCCGCGTGGCCGCCGTCTCGTCGCGCTTGTGCTGGTCGCCGCGCTGCGCCAAAGCCGCCAAAGGCGCGACAATCTCGGCCTCGACCGCCTCGGGCGCGCGCTGGAACAGCGCATCGATCACCGCGATGACTTCTGCCTTGGCGAGGTCACGACCCAGGCAATACCCATGCCCCACCTGCCCGGTTACAATACGCACGCTGGCGCGGCTGACCGAGGCTTCACCCATATTGAAAGGCGCACCACCGCCGCCGGCCCGGCCGCGCACCATGACCAGGCCCGTTTCGGGGCCGCGGATGCGGGTAAAGTCGGGCTTGTCGGCCCAGGCGTCCCAGACGGCGGCCAGTTCGCGCGCCGGCGCGGCAGCCAGCACGTCCAGCGCCGCCTTGCGACGGCCGATATCCTTGGGGTCAGTGTGCAACATGCTTGCCTCTATTTGTCTAATGGATTAGACAACTAATGTCCTGATTTCCGTCTTAGGCTTTCCATGTGACTTTGCAATGACAAAAACCAGGGATGAACTGGGCGGGGTCGCGCTGTGGCGCCGCATCGCTGACGCCATTCGCCTCGATATCATTGGCGGCAAGCTCGCCAGTGGTGACAGGCTTCCCACCGAAGCCGTTCTGGCAGCACGCTTTTCCGCCAATCGTCACACCGTGCGGCGGGCCTTGGCCGTGCTGGCCGAAGAGGGGGTGGTGGGGGCCGAACAGGGGCGCGGCACCTTTGTGCGCAGCGCCAGGCGGCTGAGCTATCCGATCGGCCGGCGCACCCGATTCTCCGAAGGCCTGGCCGGCCAGGCCCGCAGCATCAGCACGCAGCATCTGGGCGACAAGATCGAAAATGCCAGCGCTACGGTAGCGGCGGCGCTGGGCATCAAACCGGGCGCCAAGGTGGTCCGCATCGACGGCCTGTCATCGGCCGACGGGATACCGCTGTCGCGCGCCACCACCTGGCTGGCCTACCGGCAATTTCCCGATGTGGCGCAGCGGCTGATCGAGAGCCACTCGTTCACGGTGGTCTTTGCCAGCTATGGCATTGCCGATTACGCGCGGGCCACCACCCGCATCTCCGCCCGGCACGCCGATGTCGAGGAAACCCAGCTGCTGGGCCTCTCGGCCGGAGCGATCCTCTTGGTCTCGGAAGCCATTGACGAGGATGGCGCGGGCAATCCCATCTCCTACGCCCTCAGCCGCTTTCCGGCCGAACGGATGGAGCTGGTGGTGTAGTTCCCCCACCTGACCTCCCCCTGAAGGGGCTTGAGAGCGACCCGAAGGGACAAATCGCTCCAGTGGAGCGATTTGAGCGAACAAGGCCATGAGAGCTGCGCTCGAATGGCCGGTTAGGTGGGGGTTGCTCGGGGGAGGCTAGAGGGGGCATTTCTCCGCTCATCAGCCCGCGGCAGCCCCGCAACATCTTGCAGCAGCTGCACGAACTGCTCGCCCGCCGTTTCCAGCGCGCCGGAATTGTCGATGCGCACCGTGCTGGCCGGCAGGCGGTCGGCAACCTGGCGCGCGATACGCTGCTGGATCGATTCCGCCGTTTCACGGCCCCGTCCGGCCAGCCGCCGCGCGATGACATCGCGGTCGGCCGATACCGCCACGACCACCGTATCGGGATAGCGTGCGACCAGCGCCGGGATCATGGCGCGTGACAGGTTGGCCACCACCACCCTGCCCGCGCGCAGATCGTCTTCCAGCGAAATGGGCAGGCCATAGCGCAGGCCGTGCGCCTCCCAGGTCAGGGCAAAGGCGCCGTCCTGCTCGGCCTGGGCAAAGCTGGCCTCGTCCATGCTGTCATGATCTTCGCTGCCGCCATCGGCCAGCCGCGTCACCACGCGACGCACGACATGGATCAGCCCGGTGGGCTCAAGCCGCTCGCGGGCAAAGCCGATCAGGCTGTCCTTGCCGGCGCCGCTGGGCCCGACCACGGCGACAAAATTGCCCTTCATATGACGCGGCGACCTTCCCGATAGACGGTAAGGACGATGGGAATACCGTCCTCGATGCGCAGATGCACGAAATCGGCGCGCTTGCCCACTTCGATCTCGCCGCGATCACTGAAACCACCGGCCTCGGCCGGGCGCTTGGTCACCAGCTGCACCGCCTTGGGCAAACTTATCCCCTCCACGTTCTCGGCGAGCGAAAATGCCGACTGCAGCATGGAGAAGGGAATGTAGTCGGACGACAGAATATCGAGCAGGTCGGCCTCGGCCAGAACCCGCGCCGAGACATTGCCGGAATGCGATCCGCCACGCACCACATTGGGGCCGCCCATCAGGATGGACATGCCGGCCTGGCGCGAGGCCCGGGCCGCTTCCAGCGTGGTGGGGAATTCGGCAATGTGCAGGCCCAGATCGACGGCTTCCTCGACATGGGCGCGGGTGGCGTCGTCATGGCTGGCCAGTACGATGCCCTTGTCATGGCAGATGTCGGCGATGGCGCGGCGGAACGGGCCGGCATGGGTCTGGGACTGGCGGTTGCGGCGCTCGGAAAACTCGTCGAGCTGGGCGTCGCTCATCTTGGTCTTGCCCTGGTAATAGGCCTTGTAGGCGTCGAGGCTGGCGAACTGGCGCTGGCCGGGGGCGTGGTCCATCAGCGAGGCCAGGCGCACCTGCGGATCGTCGATGATGGCGAGGAAACTGTCGAGGCAATCGGGGGCCGAGACCTCGCAGCGCAGGTGGATGAAGTGTTCCGCCCGCAGCCGACCGGCTTCGTTGCCGGCGCGGATGGCGCCAGCCAGGGTGCGCATGTCCTCGGCGCCGATATCGGTCTGCTCGTCCAGCCCGATGCGGATGGCGTCGAGCACGGTGGTAATGCCCGAGGCGGCGATCTGGGCGTCATGCGCCTGCACCGCGGCGACGGGGTTCCAGCGCACCTTGGGGCGCGGCGCATAATGGGTCTCGAGGTGGTCGGTATGCAGCTCCACGAGACCGGGAATCAAATAATCCCCGTCGAGGTCAGTGCCGGTGCGGCTGGGCGTGCCGATATCGGTGATGACGCCGCCGTCCACGCGCACGGAGCCCTCCAATACCTCATTGGCCAGCACGATGCGGGCATTGGTGAGGACGAGTTCTCCGAGGGCGACACTGTTCATGGGCGGATCATTTCTGCGTTCTTTTGACGGGCATGGGCGCCCCTGCGCTAGCGCAAGATGATGACAGTTTGGCGACTGAGGCACGTTCATCGACTCGTCATGCAACTGTCGGTGAACAGTCACTAATCCGCAAGGGAACTGTCAAACAGGGGTTCTAGGAGTCCGCCCGCCAACCCTTGGCACAAGCTTTCCCGGAGACGTTCCACAAATGACACGCAACACGCTGCTCGGTGCAGCCTCAACCCTCGCCGTAATCGCGCTGACCGCGTCCCCCGTCATGGCTCAGACCAAGTTCGAGTTCTGGTATGGCTTGTCGGGTGACCTGAGCGATCGCATTCAGGACATGTGCAAGACCTTCAACGAGTCGCAGGCCGACTACGAGATCGTCTGCATCAGCCAGAACGACTACGACACCAATCTGCAGAACACGATTGCCGCCTTCCGCGCCAACAAGCAGCCCACCGTCACCCAGATTTTCGACGCCGGCACGCTCGACCTGATGCTGAGCGAGGCCTATCTGCCGATCGGCCAGCTGATGACCGACAATGGCTTCGACATCGACTGGTCGAACTATTTCTCCGGCATCGCCTCCTATTATTCGACCTCGAAGGGCGAACTGCTGTCGATGCCGTTCAACTCCTCGACGGCGATGATCTATTACAATACCGACGCGCTGGCCAAGGTCGGCTTTGACGGCCTGCCCACCACCTGGACCGAAGTCGAAGACATTGCCCGCAAGATGAAGGCAGCTGGCTACGAGTGCCCCGTCGCGTTTGACCCGGCTGGCGCCTGGCAGTGGTTCGAGCAGTTCTCGGCCATCCACAACCAGCCCATCGCCACCAAGGGCAATGGCTTTGGCGGCCTCGACGCCGAAATGGTCGTCAGCAAGGGCCTCTTCGTGGACCAGCTGACCTGGTTCAAGGCCATGTATGACGAAGGCCTGTTTGTCCATAAGGGCAAGGATGTCGGCGAGGGTGACCTCGACTCGTTCGCCAATGGCAATTGCCAGATCTTTTCGGGTTCGATCGCCAGCCATGGCAGCGTCACTGCCAAGGCCATCGACGGCCTGAACTGGGACGTTGCCATGCTGCCCATGCTCGAAGGTCATGAGCGCACCAACAGCCTCGTGGGCGGCGCTTCGCTGTGGACCCTCAAGGGCAAGTCGGAAGAAGAATACAAGGGCGCTGCCGCGTTCTACAACTTCCTGGCCACCCCTGAGCAGACCGAATGGTGGTCGACCGTGACCGGCTATATCCCCGTCACCAATACCGGCTTTGAAGCCATGACCGAAAAGGGCTTCTACACCGAAGCTCCCTATAAGGGCCGCGAAAAGGCCATTGAAAGCCTGACCTTCACCCCACCGACCGAAAATACCCGCGGCATCCGCCTGGGCAATTACGCCTCGATCCGCGCCGAGATGGTCAAGACCATGCAGGACGTGATGTTCAACAATGCACCGGTCCAGGCCGCGCTGGAAAGCTTCGATGCCAAGGGCAACGACATCCTGCGCCGCTTCCAGGCCACCTACAAGGACGCCGTTCTCCCCTGATCGGTTCACCACAGGTGCGGGCGACGAGGTCGCCCGCACCTTTTCTTGTTGTTTTCAAAGCGGGTGCCCCATGGAACGTCGCGCATTTTTCAACAATGGCTCCCTGCCCTGGCTGCTGATCGGGCCGCAATTGCTGCTGGTCATGGTATTTTTCTACTGGCCCACGACGCAGGCGCTCTATTGGGCGTTCACGCTCGAGCAGCCCTGGGGCGGCGGCAATAGCTGGGTCGGCTGGGAGAATTTCCTCAACATCTTCCGCGACAGTGACTACTGGAGCACCGTGATCCGCAGCGCCTTTTACGCCAGCTGCACCACCGTGCTGTCCATGGCCATGGCGCTGACCCTGGCGGTGTTCGTCGATCGCTCGCTCAAGGGCACACGGCTGTTCCAGTCGGTCTTTGTCTGGCCCTATGCCATTGCCGCCCCCGCTGCCGGGGTGGCCTTCCGCTTCATCTTTGCCCCCGAGGCCGGTCTCGTCGGCGCCATCAACGACGTCTTTCCCGGCATCTGGAACCCGGCCATCAATGGCTTCCAGGCGCTGGCCATGATCATCGTCTGCCATTCCTGGCTGGGCATCGGCTACAATTTCATCTTCTTCCTCGCCGCCCTGCAGATGATCCCGCGCTCGATTTCCGAGGCCGGGGCCATGGACGGCGCGCGGCCCTTTACCCGCATGATCGACCTGCAGCTGCCGCTGATCGCACCGACCGCCTTCTTCCTGCTCATCATCAACCTGATTTCGAGCTTCACCGACAGCTTCGGCCTGATCGACACCATGACCGAAGGCGGCCCGTTCGGGAGCACCGAGGTGATGGTCTACAAGATCTATTTCGACGGCTTCAAGGGGCTCGACTATTCGGGCGCCGCCGCCCAGTCGATCGTGCTCATGCTGCTCGTCATCTCGCTCACCTTCGTCCAGTTCAAATGGGTCGAAAAGCGCATCCACTATACCTGAGGTCCGGTCATGATCGAACGTTCGCCTTTCTTCGACTTCGTTACCTATGCGGTGATGGTGTTCGGCATGTTCTTCGTGCTGGTGCCGTTCTGGATCACCTTCGTGGCCGGCTCGCAGTCGCTGCAGGAAGTCAGCCAGGTGCCGATTTCGCTGCTGCCCTCGAGCCATCTGCTCGACAACCTGCAGGCCGCCTGGGCGCGGGCCGATCTCGGCCCGAAAATGCTCAACAGTTTCATCGTGGCGGTCGGGGTCACCACCGGCAAGATCATCCTGGCGGCCCTGTCGGCCTTTGCCATCGTGTTCTTCAACTTCCGCGGCCGGATGATCTGCTTCTGGCTGATCTTTGCCACGCTGATGCTGCCGCTCGAAGTGCGCATCGTGCCGACCTATGCCATCGCCGCCAATGCGCTGCAGCCCTTCCAGTTCATCCTCGACACGCTGGGGCTGACCGGGCTGGTCGAGACGCTTTCGGGGATCCGCATAGGGCTGGAATGGAACCTGCTCAACTCCTATCCCGGGCTGATCCTGCCGCTGGTGGCCACCGCCACCGGCACCTTTCTCTACCGCCAGTTCTTCATGACCATTCCCGACGAGCTGGTGGAAGCCTCCAAGATGGATGGCGCCGGGCCGATGCGCTTCTTCTTCGAAGTGCTGATCCCGCTCAGCCGCACCAATATGCTGGCGCTGGCCACGATCATGTTCGTCTCGAGCTGGAACCAGTATCTGTGGCCGCTGCTGATCACCACCGACCGGGCCAATTTCGGCACCGTGGTGATGCAGCTCAAGGCCCTGATCCCCGATCCCAATGGCACGCCCGACTGGAACGTCACCATGGCGGGCGCCCTCATCATCATGCTGCCGCCTTTGCTGGTCGTAGCCTTCATGCAGCGCTGGTTCGTGCGCGGCCTCATCTCCAACGACAAGTGAGACAATCCATGTCAGCCATCAGCATTTCCGGCGTCAAGAAGCGCTATGCCAAGAGCAAGGCCCATGTCATCCATGGCGTGGATGTCGAGATCGAAGCCGGCGAATTCGTCGTCATCCTGGGGCCATCGGGCTGCGGCAAGTCCACTTTGCTGCGCATGATTGCCGGGCTTGAAGAGATCAGCGAAGGCGAGATCGCCATCGGCGGCACCGTGGTCAACAAGCTCGAGCCGCGCGAGCGTGGCTGCGCCATGGTGTTCCAGAACTATGCGCTCTATCCGCATATGACGGTGCGTCAGAATGTCGGCTATGCCCTCAAGGTGGCCGGCATGAAAAAGCCCGAGCGCGAGATCAAGGTGATGAAGGTCGCCACCTCGGTGGGCCTTGAACCCTATCTCGACCGCAAGCCGGGCGAACTGTCGGGCGGCCAGCGCCAGCGCGTCGCCATGGCCCGCGCCATGGTGCGCGAGCCCAAGGTGTTCCTGTTCGACGAGCCCTTTTCCAACCTCGATGCCAAGCTGCGCGTGGCCATGCGCGCCGAGGTGCGGGGCCTGCATCGCAGCCTTGGCGTCACCTCGGTGTTCGTCACCCATGACCAGACCGAAGCCATGACCCTGGCCGACCGGCTGATCATCATGAACCAGGGCGTGGTCGAGCAGGTGGGCCGGCCCAGCGAGGTCTATCACCGCCCCGCCAGCCTCTTTGTCGCCGATTTCATCGGCTCCCCCGCCATGAACCTGATCCGCGGCTTTTTCAGCGATGACGGCTATTTCCGCCATGGCCAGGGCGGCATGATCCATCTGCCCAGCCTCTCGTCGGGCCTGGCCAGCCAGGAAGTGTCGCTGGGCGTGCGGCCCGAGCTGGTGCGCCGCGTCCCCGCCGGCACCAAGGGCGCCATCGCCGCCGTGGTCGATTATACCGAAGAGCTGGGCGCTGCCCGGCTGGTCTATGCCAATGCCGATGGCAGCCGCATCATCGCCATCGATACCGGCAATGACGCGCTGGGCACCGGCCTGCCGATCCACCTGAGCTTCGAAGCCGTCGACACGCATGTCTTCAGCCACGATACCGGCCGCCGCGTCGATCTGGGCGCCGCCAATACGTCTGCCACCAATGCCCGCATCAACGCCTGATCTGGAGATTTTTCATGAGCAATATCATTGCAACGGGTTTCAATGCCGGTTCGGATGACGGCGAACTGTTCAGCCTCGAGGCTGACCTGCGCCGTCTGGCCGATATCGGCGTCGACACGGTCGAGCTGGGCTTGACCAGCATTGACCTCATCACCGGCGGCCGCATCCTGCCCGAGCGGCTCGAGCGCCTGCTCGCCATCACCAGCCAGTTCGATTTCCGCTACACCGTGCATGGCCTGGTCTCGTCCAACTTCATGGACCCGGACACGCAGAAGTACCAGTTGGCCGCCGCCAAGGCGCTAGTGGAAGTCTGCGACCGCCTTGACTCCCGTATCCTCGTGCAGCATGGCGGGTGCCTGCGCGCCGACCAGATCCATGAGCGTGCCGGCGCCGACCAGCGCGAGCGCGAAGCCCTGACCGAGCTGGCCGATTTTGCCCGCCCCTATGGTGTGCGCATTGCGCTGGAAAACATCTTCACCACCGAGCTGGGTCAGTATCGCCAGACCCCCAGCGAAGTGGCCGCGACGGTCAAGGCCGTCAACCACCCCCATGTCGTGGCGCTGATCGACTTCAGCCACGCCTATATCGAGAGCACCTATAAGGGCCTGAGCTTTTACGAAGAGATCGCCGCCATGGCGCCGGTCACCGGCCATCTGCACGTGCATGACAGCTTCGGCCGCCCGCAGGGCTTCTACAAGCCGTTCTTCCCGCAGGAAAACACAGCCATGGGTATTGGCGACCTGCACATGCCGCTGGGCTGGGGCGATATCGACTGGGACCGCATTTTCGGCGGCCTGCAGTTCCTGCCCGAGACCGTGATGATGATGGAAATCGGCCACCGTCACCGCAGCGAACAGCCCGAAAGCCTGCGCCGCGCCCGCCAGCTCGCCGGGCTGGATCAGCCGCAGTCTGTCGCGGCACAGTAAGGCCCAAAGGCCCCCACCTAGCCTCCCCCTGAGCAACCGTGTTTGCGGTCAAGCTGTGTTGGTGTGCCAGGGGGTGTTGTTGGCAAGGACGGCATTGGCTGTCGTGATGAGTTTGCGCATGGCGGCGACGATGGCGAGCTTTCCCGGTTTGCCCTGGGCGCGCAGCCTTTTGTAGAAGTCGCGGATGGGCGGGTTAGCACGGATGGCCGACAGGGTGGCCATATAGAGAGCGCAGCGCACCGAGAGGCGTCCGCCGGCGATATGGGCCTGGCCGCGCATCTCACCACTATCGCGGTTGAAGGGGGCGACTCCGGCCAAGGCGGCCGCCTGCTTGTTGCCGATGCCGCCCAGCTCGGGCATTTCGGCCAGCAGCACGGCGGCCGTAGTCTGGCCGATGCCGGGGATGGTGGTGAGTAGTTCGGCCCGGCGCCGTAGCGTCGCATCGCTATCGATCTGGCGGGTAATGGCCCGATCCATCTCGCCGATCTGGCTGCTCAAGAAGCCTATATGAGCATCGATGCTGGCTTGCGCCAGCGCAGCTTCAGGGTGCTCGCGACGCTGCTTTTCCATGGCCAGCATATCCACCATCTGGCGGCGCCGGCGCACCAGATCGGCCATTTCCACGGCATTTGGATCGTAGAGGGGGTCGGGATCTGGGTGCATCAGGTGAGCGAAGCGCAGGATCGCCGCGGCGTCAATCGCATCGGTCTTGGCCAGCAGCCCGTCGGCCCGAGCCAGATCGCGCACCCGGCGCGGGTTAATCGTGCTCAGCGCGATGCCATGCTGGCTGAGCGAGCGGGCCATCAGCCGCGTATAGCTGCCGGTGGCCTCACAGACCAGATGGGGCCGGGTCAGGCTGGAGATCTTTTGCACCAACCGAGCCATGCCAGCCGGATTATTGGACACGCGCAACCTGCTCGAGCCGGTGATGGCCAGATCCAGGTGCTTCTTGGAGACGTCGACACCAACATAGTCTGGGGAAAAAATCATGATCGCTCTGCCTTGTATGCGGGCATGTCGCCCAACCAACCGTTCGAGACAGTCAAGATGGGCCGGACGCGTCTGCTCAGGGGCGAGCTTGCTGGCTCTTGGGGGACACACGCTATCCAGCCCGGGAGCCCGGTAAACCCAAAGCTCCCAGGCCGATCATCGCCAATCACGGCCTCCAAGCAAACATACAAGGGGGAGGAACCGCACAGTGGATTTGGCGAGATCTTGCCTCCACCCCCGATCTGTCCCTCCCCCTCAGGGGGAGGCTAGGTGGGGGCCCCTTCAGGGGCTTGAGAGCGACCGAAGGCAAATCGCTCCGGTGGAGCGATTTGAGCGATCAAGGCCATGAGAGCTGCGCTCGAATGGCCGGTCAGGTGGGGGTTGGAACCTCTTCCAGCTCGATCAGCGTGCCGTCGAAATCCTTGGGATGCAGGAACAGCACCGGATTGCCGTGTGCCCCGGTCTTGGCTTTTCCATCGCCCAGCACCCGCGCCCCGCCGGCGGTGAGCGCCGCCGCCGCCACGGCGATGTCGGCCACCTCAAAGCAGATATGGTGCATGCCGCCGCTCGGGTTCTTGGCGAGAAACGCCGCAATTGGTGAGGTGGCGCCCAGCGGCTCGAGCAGTTCCACCTTGGTATTGCCGGTATCGATGAACACCACAGTGACGCCATGCTCGGGCAGTGCCTGGGGCTGGCCGACATGGGCGCCCAGCAGGTCGCGATATTTGGCCGAGGCCGCTGCCAGGTCCGGCACGGCGATGGCGATATGGTTGAGCCGGCCGATCATCGATTGCTCAGCCTTCCCTCGATCTGGCTGAGCACCGAAAAGGCCGCGCTCAGCACATTGGTCCCCGGCCCGAAAATCGCCGCAACGCCGCAATCGAGCAGGAAGTCGTAATCCTGCTCGGGGATGACGCCGCCGACGATGACGGTGACATGTTCGAGTTCGCGATCCCTGAGCGCCGCGATCAGTTCGGGCACCAGCGTCTTGTGCCCCGCCGCCAGCGAGGAGACGCCCACCGCATCGACCTTGAGATCGTCGGCATGGGCGGCCACTTCGCCGGCGGTTTCGAACAGGTCCCCCATATGGACGAGGAACCCCAGATCGGCGAAGGCGCTGGCAATCACCTTGGCGCCGCGATCATGGCCATCCTGGCCCATCTTGGCGATAAAGATCGAGGGCGCCCGGCCCCGTGCCGCCTTAAAGGCGGCGATGCGGCCGGCAATGGCGGCAAATTCGGGGTCGTCGCCATAGCCCTTGGCATAGACGCCAGAGATCACGCGCGTGACGGCATGGTGGCGGCCAAACACGTCTTCGAGCGCCAGGCTGATCTCGCCCAATGTCGCCCGGGCCCGCGCCGCGGCCACGGCCGCTTCGAGCAGGTTGCCCTCGTCCATGGCCGCATATTCGCGCAGCGCATCGAGCATGGATTGGCATTTCTCCTCGTCGCGGCCGGCGCGGACGCGGGCCAGCAGCGCGATCTGTTCGAGGCGCACCTTGGCATTGTCGATGTCGCGCACCTCAAGGGCGTCCTCGACATCGAGCCGGTAGCGGTTGACGCCGACAATGACATCCTCGCCCCGGTCCACCCGGGCCTGGCGCAAGGCCGCAGCGGTTTCGATGGCCAGCTTTGGCCCGCCGCTCTGCACCGCCTTGGTCATGCCACCTTCGGCCTCGGCCTGGGCGATCAGTTTTTTCGCCCCCTCAACCAGCTCTGCGGTCAGCGCTTCCACATAGTAAGACCCTCCTAGAGGGTCGACCACGTCGGTGATGCGGCTTTCATGCTGCAGGATCAGCTGGGTATTGCGGGCGATGCGGCTGGAAAACTCCGTCGGCAGCGCGATGGCTTCGTCAAAGCTGTTGGTATGGAGGCTCTGCGTGCCGCCCAAAGTCGCGGCCAACGCCTCGATAGTGGTGCGCACGATATTGTTGTGCGGGTCCTGCTCGGTCAGCGACACGCCCGAGGTCTGGCAATGGGTGCGCAGCATCTTGGACCGCGGGTCCTTGGCCCCCAGCCCGGTCATGATCCCGCTCCAGAGCTGGCGCGCGGCGCGCAGCTTGCTGACTTCGAGAAAGAAGTTCATGCCGATGCCGAAAAAGAAGCTCAGTCGCCCGGCAAAGGCGTCGATATCGAGCCCGCGGGCCTGGGCGGCGCGGACATAGTCCATGCCGTCGGCCAGGGTAAAGGCCAGCTCCTGCACCGCCGTCGCCCCGGCCTCGTGCATGTGATAGCCCGAAATCGAGATCGAGTTGAACTTGGGCATGTGCTGGGCGGTATAGGCGATGATATCGCCGACGATGCGCATGCTGGGTTCGGGCGGATAGATATAGGTATTGCGGACCATGAACTCCTTGAGCACATCGTTCTGGATGGTGCCCTCGAGCTTGGCCTGGCTGACGCCCTGCTCTTCGGCGGCGACGATGAACATGGCCAGCACTGGGATCACCGCGCCATTCATGGTCATGGAGACGCTCATCTGGTCGAGCGGAATGCCGTCAAAGAGAATCTTCATATCCTCGACGCTATCGATGGCGACGCCCGCCTTGCCGACATCGCCGACCACGCGCGGATGGTCGCTGTCATAGCCGCGATGGGTGGCCAGGTCGAAGGCGACCGAGAGCCCCTTCTGCCCCTTTTCCAGCGCCTGGCGGTAGAAGGCATTGCTCTCCTTGGCCGTCGAGAAGCCGGCATATTGCCTGATGGTCCAGGGCCGGTTGGCGTACATGGTCGCCCGCACACCGCGGGTAAACGGCTCGGCCCCCGGCACCTCGCCGCCGTCGCCGAAATAGACCGGCTTGACGGCCACGCCACCATAATCGCGATCAAGCGACGATAGCGGGGTGTCCCGCAATTCCTTCTGGGCGAGCTCGGCCCAGCGGGCGAAATTGGTCTTGTCGCTCATGCCACCGCCTCAAATTCGAGGATCACCTGATCGACCGCCAGTACCGACCCAGCGACGGCATGGACCTTGCTGACGCGGGCGCGCTTTTCCGCCTTGAGCACGTTTTCCATCTTCATGGCCTCGACCACCGCCAGCGTCTGGCCGTCCTCGACAATGTCTCCCTCGGCCACATCGATCCGCACCACCTGCCCCGGCATGGGGCAGAGCAGATATTTGCTCATGTCGGGCGGCACCTTGACCGGCATATGCTTGAGCAGGCTCGCCACATGCGGGGCCAGCACCTGCACCTTGAGGTCGGCGCCGCGATAGCGGATACGGAAACCCGTCGTCGTCGCCTTGACCTTGAACACCGACTGGCGGCCATCGGACCACTCGACCCGGGCTAGGCCGGCCCCGGGCACCCAGTCGAGCCGCGCCGCGATACTCCGCCAGTCGGCGCCCACCGTATAGCCATCGGCCGTCTCGCCCACCGTCACCGGCAGTGCCTGCTCACCGATCTGCACATGCCAGTGCCACTCGCTCGCGGCAAAGCCGTGCCGCGCCTCGCGCCGGCTCATCAGCAGCGCCGCCGCGGCGGCCACATCGAGCTGGTGCTGTTCGCTCAGTGTGGCGCCGCTAAACCCTTCAGGGAATTCCTCGGCAATATAGCCGGTGGTCAGCCGGCCTTCGCGGAACCGCTCCTGCTCCATTACCGTGGCGAGGAAGGGCAGATTATTGCCCACGCCCTCGACCTCAAAACTGTCCAGCGCCACAGCCATGGCGTCGATGGCTTCGATCCGGGTCGGCGCCCAGGTGCAGAGCTTGGCGATCATCGGGTCGTAAAAGGTCGAGATATCCCCGCCCTCGAAAACCCCGGTATCATTGCGCACATGCAGCGTCTCGGACGCGCTTTCGGCCGGTGGCCGATATTTGGTGAGACGACCGGTGGAGGGCAGGAAGTTGCGATAGGGATCTTCGGCATAGAGGCGGCTTTCAATGGCCCAGCCCTTGCGCTGTACCTGGTCCTGCGTCAGCGGTAGTTTTTCACCATTGGCAGCGCGCAGCATCAGCTCGACCAGATCCAGTCCGGTGATCAGTTCGGTGACCGGATGCTCCACCTGCAGGCGGGTGTTCATTTCGAGGAAGTAGAATTTTCTATCCTTGTCGACGATGAACTCCACCGTGCCGGCGCTTTGGTAGCCGACGGCCTTGGCCAAAGCCACCGACTGCTCGCCCATGGCCTTGCGCGTCGCCTCGTCGAGAAAGGGTGATGGCGCCTCCTCGATGACCTTCTGGTTGCGCCGCTGGATCGAGCATTCGCGCTCGTTGAGATAGAGCACATTGCCATGACTATCGCCGATCAGCTGGATCTCGATATGGCGCGGCTCGGTGACGAATTTCTCGATGAAAATACGATCGTCGCCAAAGCTCGCCGCGGCCTCCGACTTGGAGCGGGCAAAGCCCTCGCGCGCCTCTTCGTCGTCATGGGCAATGCGCATGCCCTTGCCGCCGCCGCCGGCCGAAGCCTTGATCATCACCGGATAGCCGATGGAGCGGGAGATGATCACGGCATGTTCGGCGTCGTCGATCAGCCCCATATGGCCGGGCACGGTCGAGACCCCCGCCGCCGCGGCGAGCTTCTTGCTGGTAATCTTGTCGCCCATGGCCTCGATCGCCTTGACCGGCGGACCGACAAAGATAATCCCCGCCGCCTCCAGCGCCTCGGTAAACTTTGGATTTTCGCTCAGAAAACCATAGCCGGGATGCACCGCCTGCGCTCCCGTCGCCTGACAGGCCGCGATGATCTTGTCGATCCGCAGGTAAGAATCCTTGGCCGGCGACGGCCCGATATGCACCGCCTCGTCGGCCATGCGCACATGCAGCGCTTCCCTGTCGGCGTCCGAATAGACGGCGACGGTGGCAATGCCCATCTTCTTGGCCGTCTTGATGACCCGACAGGCAATCTCGCCCCGATTGGCGATGAGGAGTTTGGTGATCATGCTGTCGCTCCTCACAGTGGGATATTCCCGTGCTTCTTCATCGGTCCCTGCACGTTTTTCGTGCGCAGGGTCGACAGCGCCCGGATCACCCGCCGTCTCGTGCCATGCGGCATGATCACGTCGTCGATGAAGCCCCGCTCCGCCGCCACGAACGGGTTGGCGAAGCGCGCTTCATAGTCCGCCGTGCGCTGGGCGATCTTTTCCTTGTCGCCGAGTTCGGAGCGATAGAGGATTTCGGTGGCGCCTTTGGCGCCCATGACGGCGATCTCGGCCGAGGGCCAGGCATAGTTGACGTCGGCCTTGATGTGCTTACTGGCCATCACGTCATAGGCGCCGCCATAGGCCTTTCGCGTGATGACGGTGACCAGCGGCACAGAGGCCTCGGCATAGGCGAAGAGCAGCTTGGCGCCATGCTTGATGATGCCGCCATATTCCTGGGCCACGCCGGGCAGGAAGCCGGGCACGTCGACCAGGGTCAGGATGGGGATTTCAAAGCTGTCGCAGAAGCGGATGAAGCGGGCGGCTTTCTTGGAGGCATTGATATCGAGGCACCCGGCCAGCACCAGCGGCTGGTTGGCCACGACGCCCACCGGGTGGCCGTCCATGCGGATGAAGCCGATCAATATATTGCCGGCATGGTCCTTCTGCAGCTCCAGGAAATCGCCCTCGTCGGCGATCTTTTCGATCACCTCGCGCATGTCATAGGGCTGGTTGGCGCTGGCGGGGATGATGGTGTCGAGGCTGGCATCGTCGCGATTGGCGGGGTCCGCCGTCACCCGATGCGGCGGCTTCTGCCCCGCCATGAGCGGCAAAAATCCATAGAGCCGGCGCACCTCGGCCAGGGTCTCGATATCGTTGTCGAAGGCCGCATCGGCCACCGAGGAAATCTTGGTATGGGTCGACGCGCCGCCCAGCTCTTCCTGGGTCACGCTCTCATTGGTCACCGTCTTGACCACATCGGGGCCGGTGACGAACATGTAGCTGGTGTCTTTGACCATATAGATGAAGTCGGTCATGGCCGGCGAATAGACGGCGCCGCCGGCGCAGGGGCCCATGATGACCGAGATCTGCGGCACGGCGCCCGAGGCCTGGACATTGCGCCAGAAGACGTCGGCATAGCCGCCGAGGCTCGCCACACCCTCCTGGATGCGGGCACCACCGCTATCGTTCAGGCCGATCACCGGCGCGCCATTCTGCATGGCCAGGTCCATGATCTTGCAGATCTTCTTGGCATGGGTCTCGCTCAGCGAGCCGCCGAAGACGGTAAAGTCCTGGCTGAAGACATAGACCAGGCGCCCGTCGATCGTGCCCCAGCCAGTGACCACGCCGTCGCCGGGAATGATGGTGTCGGCCATGTCGAAATCGGTCGCCCGATGGGTGACGAACATGTCGTATTCTTCGAAACTGCCCGGATCGAGCAGCACGCTCAGCCGCTCGCGCGCCGTCAGTTTGCCCTTGCCGTGCTGGGTATCGATGCGGCGCTGGCCGCCGCCCAGCCGCGCCTCGCCGCGCTTGGCTTCCAGTTGGGCAATGATTTCCTGCATGCGCGCATCTCCCCTGCTGGCGCCACCCTAGCGCGTCAGTTCGCTTCTCCCAAGACAGCAAAGCGCGCGGCTGTTACAATCGCACAACCCCATCGTTGCAATGTTGTGGAGTTGTGTGAATGGCCAACCGCAAAGTCTTTGCCGGCGCCCGGTTGCGGGCGCTTCGGGCGCAACACAAGCTCACACAGGGCGAGCTGGCGGCGCGGCTCGATATCTCGGCCTCCTATGTCAACCAGATCGAATCCAACCAGCGCCCGCTGACCGCCTCGGTGATGCTGGCCTTGGCCGATGGCTTCAATCTCGATCTGACGAGTCTGATGACCGATGGCTCGGATCGCCTCTTGGCCGACCTGCGCGAGGCTTTGGCCGATCCGGTCTTCGGCGAGACCATGCCCAACCTGCAGGAACTCAAGACCG